>JAZQLY010000045.1:0-51539 GCA_045543015.1 Eubacteriales bacterium | reverse complement strand
GAAAAGTAAGACTTTTCAAGCCGAGTTTCGGCGAAAGACGCAGAAATTTTCCGCCATAGGGCTTATGTGTTCGGCTCTCTTATGGCTTCGCCTCACGGGGTGGAAAACGAAGATTTCTGCTCAAAATCCGACGAGCCCCTTGCAGCAGCATAAAAATACGGGCGAGAAATGGCTTTCTCGCCCGTTTTGCTGCGCAAAACGCATAGGCATGCTGTATTTTTATGCGACAGTCCCCTGTTTTCTTTATGCAATGATTTATCGCTTTTCTTTTTTCGTCAGCAGCAGCAGGGGGATGGCGGCCGGCACGGCCACCACGGCCGCTGCCAGAAAGATGTTGTAGGTGGGCATGAAGTCTGCCCCGTTTATCCCCATCGCATCCAGCCCGATGCACAGCGAAATGATCGGCCCTACGATCATGGGCAGCAGCACGGTAAAGCACATGCGCACGCCCTGAAAGCGGCCGGTGTAGCCGGTGGGAATGTAGTCCTGGAAGGCTGCTGTCAGCGCCCCGGTGAGCGAAAGCAGGCCGCCCATCATCAGCACACCGCCGCCAAAGAGCAGGAGTGAAAAGAGAAATCCCTCCACGAATTGCAGCGAATAGAAGGAAAGAATGCCAAGCGTGGCAGCAAGCAGCAGCGGCAGGTAGAAGCGTGCGCGGCCAAAACGGTCAAACAGCACGCCCATCACCCCGGTCATGACCGCCGCCCCGGGAATGATCACCGCCATCGGCAGCACAAAGCCGTCTCCAAACCCCAGCGTTTTGATAACGAAATTCATCAGGTAGGAGAAAAAGGTCTGCTGGGAAATACCGACCAGGCAAGCGCCCAGCAGGCAGACGTACATGGTGCGGTTTTGCCGCACCACCGAGGGGCGGAAGCCGTAAAAGGTGTCCCGTGCCGGAGAGGCGCTTTTCTCGATCTGCGGCGCATCACGGAAGAAGAGGAGCGCCAGCAGCCCCGCCACCATGGGAATGATGCCAAGCGTGATGAAAAAGGCGGCGTTGCTTTTATTTTCCGTGCTGTAAAGCGGGCCGATCAGCAAAAAGACCAGCACCACCGCCAGCACCGGCAGGGTAGAGAGAATGGCGTTCAGCTTGCCGCGGTTGCTTTTGTCCGTATTGTCGGCCACCCAGGCGTTAAAGGCCGCATCGTTGGCCGTAGAGCCGGCAAAGGTCATCAGGCAGTCAAAGACCACCAGGGCGGCGGCGATCACCGCCAGCATGCTTGCCTCTGCCCGCATGGGCAGGGCGGCAAACAGCATAATGGTCACGCCCCAGCAAAGATAGCCGTAGGCCACAAAGGGCTTGCGTCTCCCCACGCGGTCGCAAAGCCCGCCTGCCCACACGGTGGTGGCGGTGGCCGTCAGGGCAGAGAAGATCACCATCAGCGTGGTCACGATGTAGGAAAGATCGTGCCGGCCGGAGGCGGCGAAAATATCCTGTGAGAGGGTGGCAAAATACATGTTCTCCACCACCCAGGCGATCTGGCCCACCAGCCCGAAAAAGAGGGCCGAGAGCCATACCCGCCCGCCAAGCGGGGTGGGGCGTTCCTGTTCATTCTTCATGTGCGTTCTCCTTTTCTTCTTCATACCGTTCACTGTCCACCCGGCTCCAGAAATGGCGGAACAGGCGGCCGGCTGTATAGGCATCCCCCACCAGCTTCAGGTGCCGCCAGTGGCGCGGGATCAGCGTGCGGTAAAGCGGGTCGCCAAACCGATCGTCGATCAGCAGCAGCGTGCCGTGGTCATCCTCGGTGCGGATCACGCGCCCGGCCGCCTGCAGCACGCGGTTCATGCCCGGGTAAAAATAGGCATATTGCTTGCCCTGCTCGTATTGCTCCTGGTAATAGGCGCACATCGCCTCCCGCTCCGGCGTGGGCTGGGGAATACCAACGCCCACCACCGCCGCGCCGATCAGACGGCTGCCGGCCAGGTCTATCCCCTCGGCAAAGACACCGCCCGTTACGCAAAAGCCGACCAGGGTGCCCTGCGGGGTGCTTGTAAATTGGGAAAGAAAGGCCTCCCGCTCCCGCAGGCTGCCCCCCCGCTTTTGTAGCAGGATGCGCACGCTTGGGTAGGCCGCGTGGTAGGCACGCGCCAGATCCTCCATATAGGCAAACGAGGGGCAGAAAACGAAATAATTGCCCTGTCTT
The DNA here is from genome assembly GCA_045543015.1 of Eubacteriales bacterium. GTDB lineage: Bacteria > Bacillota > Clostridia > Oscillospirales > CAG-272 > UBA1740. Next base: position 49,389 of record JAZQLY010000045.1, on the reverse strand, counting down.
GCCTCCACCATCGCGTGGATGGCCGCAGCAATGGCCGGCGCACTTTCCGCGCGGGTGGCAAAGCGGGTGCTGATCTTGTCCATCACCGCCACGCAAAGATTCCGCTCCTCAAAGGGGGAGTCCAGCAAAAGCTCCTCTCCCTCCCGGCCGCCCAGCACCGTGCGGTAGTAGTCAAGCGGTGTCAGCGTAGCCGAAAAGAGAACGGCACTCTCGCAAAGCGAAAGGCGGCGCTCGATCATGGCGGCGGGGTCCAAGCAAACGGTCTGCAGCGTGTATTCCTCGCCGTCCTTCCGGTAAAAGGTCTCAAAGCCGCTGCCGTATAGGGCGGCGCGGTCGGTAAAGTCGCGCAGCGGGTAGCAGGCGGTGCGCAGCCGGCGGCGGAAGAAGAGAGACCGGCGGCGGTCGCTTGCCGTGCGCAGCCCCGCCTCAGACAAGGCGCGCACGCGCTCAAAGAGCAGCTCCTCCGTCGCGTGTGCGGCGGCAAAGGCGTGCGTTTGCCCGTTGGCATCCTCATACTGCCGCTCCCCGTGCAGCCGGCCCTTCAGCCGGCGGATAAACAGCGTGCGCACCTCGGCCGCCTCGGCTGCCAGGTCAGAAAGATCGGCTTCCTCCTTGCAGAGGGAGGCAAGCGCCGTCAGGGCAGAAAGGGACAGGCTGCCCGAATACATCTCCCGCGCCCGCTCTACCAGGTCGTGCGCCTCGTCCACCAGCACCGTGTAGCGGCCGGGGGAATCAAAATAGCGGCGCAGGTAGACGCGCGTATCAAACAGGTAATTGTAGTCCCCAATGATCACGTCACAAAACAGGCTGTACCGCAGCGAAAGCTCGTAGGGGCAAACGCCGTACTGCGCCGCCACCTCACCGATCTCGCGCTCGGTGATCGGCACCTCCCGTCTGGCAAGCAGCGCCTCTGCCGCTTGCTCCTCCCGCTCACCGCCCGCGCGGGCAAAGCGGCAGGGGATGTCTGCCTCGCGGCAGGCCATACGCTCGGTACACATCCGCTCCTTGGCCGAAAGGCAAACGGCGCGCAAGCGCCCCCCCGCCCGCACAAAGCGGGCAAGCGTATCGGCTGCCGCCTGTGCGGTGGTGGTCTTGGGTGTTAGGTAAAACACGCGGTCGCAAAGCCCCGCCCCCAGCGCGCGTAGCGCGGGGTACAGGGTGGCGGCCGTCTTTCCCGTGCCGGTGGGGGCGCAGGCGTACAGCCGCCGCCCGTGCTTGATGGCGCGGTAGGCCGTTTGTATCAGCTCCTCCTGCGCCGCGCGGCGTGCAGGGTAGGGGAAGGGCAGCCTTTGCAGGCTGGGCAGCCGGCGGCTAACACGGTCGATCTCCTCGGCGGCCTGCTTGCCAAGTGCCGTGCGCAGGCGGGCAAAAAAGGCAAGGGCGGCCTTCTTTTGCACGGTCTCCTCGTGCACGGCCTCGCTGCCGCGGTCGGGGTTGCAGAGGTAGACGGCCGTGCGAACGGCGTGGCAGCCCTCCCGCTGCATGAAGTATAAAAAGGCAAGGCCAAACGCCTCGCCGCGCAGGCGGCGTGTGGTGTGGCCGTCCGGGCTTTGCGGGTTGCCCCCCGTCCGGCGGTAGACCGTCAAGCGGGGCATCTCCCCCGCGCTCGTGTCGGCCGGCTCGTAGAGCCCCTCCGCCTCGCCCTCTAACAAAAAGCGGTAGCCCCCCTCGCTGAACGGGAAGGAAAGCGTGCGCCCCTCCTCTGCGCCGGCACACGCCGGGCGGCAGGCCTGCGGCAGCACGGTCAGCACGTCGCTCTCCCGCTCGTTTGCCACCTCGCTTGCAAAACGGTGCAGCGAAATGCTGATCAGCTCGCCAAGCGGCAGCAGGATCTGCTTGCTTTTTTCATCATAGCGCACACGTTTCACCTCTTTTTTCAGAAAATTTTTCAAAAACCCCTTGCCAAATCGGAAAAGATGTGGTATACTATCTCTCGACCCGGAGGCATAGCTCAGTTGGTTAGAGTACTTGCTTGACATGCAAGGGGTCACTGGTTCGAGTCCAGTTGTCTCCACCAAAGCCCCAAGGACGTTCGTTCTTGGGGCTTCCTTCTATTCTTGTTACCAGTATACCACTTTTTTGGCTTTTGCGCAAGGGGTATTTTGGTATTTTGTAACAGCAAAGGAGAAAACGGCATGAAAAAAGAGCTTTCCCCCATCGGCGCGACCGGCCTTTTGTTTGTAACCGCCATGATCTGGGGCTTTGCCTTTGCGGCGCAGCGTGCAGCGGGTGAGGCCTTTGGCGCATTTTCGATCATCTGCCTGCGCTCGGTGGTCGCCTTTTTGGTGCTGATCCCCGTGGTCATGGTCTTTGACCGTCTGAGCGGCAACGGGCGGCGGCTGTTTTCTCTCCGTGCCGGCCGCCTGGCTCTGGACGTGACGCGCACCGAGTGGACAGGCGGCATCCTGTGCGGCCTGGCGCTGGGCGTTGCCTCGCTTTTGCAGCAGCTTGGCATGCAGTATAACCAAAGCTCGGGCAAGACCGCCTTTATCACCGCGCTTTACGTCGCCCTTGTGCCGCTTTTTGGCGCGTTTCTTGGCAGAAGGACAGGCCTCTTTGTCTGGCTTGGCGTGCTTGGCTCGGTAGGCGGCGCGTTCCTGCTCGCCTTTGACCTTGCGGGCGGCGAGCAGATCAGCCTGGCCCTTGGCGACCTTTTGGTGCTTTGCTGCGCTGCGGTCTTTGCGGTGCAGATCCTGGTGATCGATCGCTTTTCCCCACGGTGCGACGGTATTCGCATGTCGCTTGTGCAGTTTCTTACGGGCGCGGTGATCACGCTGCCCTTTATGCTGCTCTTTGAGGGGGGCGGGCTGACGGCTGCTGCCTTCTTGCAAGGCGGGCTGCCCCTTCTCTACCTCGGCGTGATGTCCAGCGGCGTGGCCTACACCCTGCAGATCATTGGCCAAAAGCGCACGCACCCTGCCGTGGCCAGCGTGGTCCTCTCGCTTGAGTCGGTCTTTGGCCTTTTGGGCGGTGCGCTGTTCTTTGGTGAGCGGCTTGAAAAGCCAAACGAGATCATTGGCTGCGTTTTGCTGTTCGTCTCCGTCCTCGTCACCGAGCTTGGCGGATCCTTTACCCACAAAAGGGAAGAGCAGGAGCGATAATTTCCAAATTCTTTTTGCCCGCAGGGCGTTGACAATTTTTTTGAATACTGCTATAATAAAAGTACCCCGAACAGGGAGTCATCAAAGAAGGAGTAGATACATATGAAAAAGATCCTTTCACTTTCGCTTGCGTTCGTATTGCTGCTTTCCGTCGCCCTTTCGCTGGTTGCCTGTGGCGGCTCCTCTTATCCGGCAATTGAAAAGAATTTTCTTGGTGCCGGCTATACGGCCGTTGATACCAGCGGTGAGGACGGCAGCAACGTTCTGGATATCACCGCATCCCTGAAGGAGGGCGAGATCTCCTGCACCATCCACGTCTTGAAGACCGGCTCGCTGCTGAAGAATACCCTGGCATACGCCATCATTGCCGAATACGGGGCAGATGCCGATGCCGCCGCAGCCATGGACGATTATCTGGACGGGGAGCTTTCCAGCATTTTGGAGGAGCTGGATACGACCAAGCTGATCAACGGCAACTGCCTGCTGATCCCCTTGGTGCTGAACACCGATTTCAAGGACACTGTAAACAGCATGATCGAGCTGTTTAACAAGTAAATATGAAGATACGGAAAGTGCTATGCACTTTCCGTATTTCACAAAGAGAGGGTAGTCATATGATCAAGATGTTTTTTAAGCAGGCAGAGGAGCTTGCCGCCGGTATTGCGCTGCTTGCCCCGGACCTGCACATCACGGTAGCGGAAAAAGAGGAGGAGGCCGACCTTTCGGTCACCGTGAAGCAGATCTCGGAGCGGACGGTCATCGTCCTGCGTGACGGCAAGGAGGCCGTCATCTCTTACGGGGAAGGGAAGGCACGCTTCTTCCGCGGGCTTGCCGTGCTTGCCGCATGGGCGCGGAACGGCCGGCTGCAGGGCAGCTATACGGCCAAGCCGCTCTTCAAGACCAACGGCGCCATGGTCGATATGTCGCGAAACGGCGTGATGCGCGTGGAAACGGTCAAGACCATGCTGCGCAAAATGGCGCTCATGGGGCTGAACATGTACATGCTGTACACCGAGGATACCTATGAGATCGGGAAGCACCCCTATTTTGGCTATATGCGCGGTGCCTATACCAAGGCCGAGCTGCGCGAGCTGGATGCCTATGCGATCATGCTGGGCATTGAGCTGATCCCCTGTATTCAGATGCTCGGCCACCTGGCCACCCACCTCAAATGGCCGGCCGCCGCACCGTATAGGGATACCGAAAACGTGCTGCTTGTCGGCGCAGACGAGACCTATCAGCTGATCGAGGATATGCTGGAAACGATCAAGGAATGCTTCACCACCCGCCGCCTGTACGTTGGTATGGATGAGACAAACGGCCTTGGCCTTGGTGCATACCTGAAGAAAAACGGCTACCGCAACCAGCAGGAGGTCTATTTTGAGCATCTGACCAAGGTCATCGCGCTGGTGCGTGAGCACGGCTTTGAGCCAATGATGTGGAGCGACTTCTTCTTCCGCCTGGTTGGCGGCCATCTGCCCGGCTATTACGATTATGACCCGCGCGTGCAGTTCACCGACGAGGTGATCGAAAAGGTGCCGAAGGGCATTCAGCAGGTCTTTTGGGATTATTACCGCGATAACGAGAGCTTTTATGCCGAGAACCTGGATAAGCACCACGCCGTATTCGGAGAGGATACCCTGTTTGCCGGCGGCGTGTGGCTTTGGAGCGGGCATGGCCCGCTCTTCTCCCGTTCGCTGCGCTACACCGTCCCCGCGCTGGAGGCCTGCCGCAAAAAGGGCGTGCAGGAGGTCATTGCCACCGTGTGGCACAACGGGTCGGAGGGCAGCCTGCTGCTCTCACTTGCCGGCCTTGCCTGGTATGCCGATTACGATTACGAGGGCGGCTACGAAGAGGAAAGCGTCAAGGCCTGCTTTGCACGCAGCTGCGTAGGCGTGCAGTATGACGATCTGATGAAGTGTGAGCTGGTCGAGCATCCGGACGGCAGCCTGCTGCCCCACACGCGCGCCCTGCTGTATAACGATCCGCTGCTTGGACTGGTTGACCGGCATTACGAGGGCATGGATCTTTCCGGCTATTACCGCGGCGTATCGGCCGAGATGGATCGCCTCTCCGGCGAGCTGGACGTCTTTGCCCCCGCCTATGACACCATTCGCAAGCTCTCCTCCCTCTTGGAGAACAAGGCCGATTTCGGCATCCGCCTGAAGGCGGCCTATGATAAGCAGGATCAAGCGGCCCTGGCTGCCCTGGCTGCCGAGTGTGACGTGATCCTTGCAAAGCTGGATGCGTTGAAGCGCAGCCACAAGGAAGCGTGGATGGCCTATAACAAGCCCTTTGGTTGGGAGGTGCATGATATCCGTTACGGCGGCCTTGCTGCCCGCTTCCAAACGGTGAAGGAACGTATTCTTGCCTACCTGGCCGGTGAGCTTACGGCGATCGAGGAGCTGGAGGCTGCCCGCCTGCGTATCGACGGCAAGCCGGAAACGGCCGGCCGCTTTGACGATATGTTCAGCTGGCGCTCCTATGCGACCTACGCCACGCCAAATTCGCTCGGCTGATAAAAAATGCGGAAGGCGCTTGGCGCTTTCCGCATTTTTTCCTTGGTATGTTCGGTCAGTTGTTGCAGCAGCAGCAAAAAAGCAGGATCAGGGCCAGAATGATCACCCAGGTGCTGCAATCGTCAAAGATGTGGCAAAGACAGTTGTTGTTATTCATAAAACCGTTTTCCTCCTAATTGATGGTAGGCAGTGCCTACGCTATTATCCTATGCCGGCCGGTTTGATGTGTGCGCCACCCGGCGCACGGGCCGTGGCCGGTTCCTTGCAGAAAACGGTAAAAGCGGGCTGCCCTGCAGGCAAAAAACAAAAAAGGCTGTATCAAACAGCCTTTTTTTTGTTTTTATCATTTAGTTTGCCGCATCAACGATGGCAGTAAACTTCTCGGTAACCATAGAAGCACCGCCGATCAGACCGCCGTCAACGTTCTCCTTGGAAAGGAGCTCGGCAGCGTTCTTATCGTTCATCGAGCCGCCGTACTGAACGGTGGTCTCGGCCGCAACGGCCTCGCCAAACATCTCGGCAACGGCTGCGCGAACAAAGCCGTTCCCCTCGTCTGCCTGGTCAGCGGTAGCGGTCACGCCGGTGCCAATGGCCCAAACAGGCTCGTAAGCGATGATCACGTTCTTCATCTGCTCTGCCGTTACGTTGGTCAGCGCGATCTTGGTCTGGTACTTCAGCAGCGTCTCGGTGTAGCCCAGCTCTCTCTGCTCCAGCGTCTCGCCCACGCAAACAATGGCCTTGAGGCCTGCGTTCAGGGCTGCCAGGGTGCGCAGGTTGACCGTCTGATCGGTCTCGCCGAAGTACTGTCTTCTCTCGCTGTGGCCGATCACAACGTACTCCACGCCGGTCTCTACCAGCATGTCAGCAGAGATTTCACCGGTGTAAGCGCCGGAGGCCTTGAAGTGTACGTTCTCGGCACCGATCTTGATGTTGGTGCCCTTTGCTGCCTCAACGGCAGCGGCAATGTCAACAAACGGTACGCAAAGCACGATGTCGCACTTGTCCTTGCCTGCCACCATGGGGGCAAGCTCCTTGATAAAGGTGCGGGCAGCGGAAGGGGTCATGTTCATCTTCCAGTTGCCGGCGATAACAGTCTTTCTCATCTTTCGCACCTCGCTTATTTGTTCTGCAGGCAAGCAATGCCGGGCAGCTCAAGGCCCTCAAGGAACTCAAGCGAAGCACCGCCGCCGGTGGAGATGTGGGTAATGCGATCTGCAAAGCCGAGCTGCTCGCATGCAGCAGCAGAGTCACCGCCACCTACGATGGTGGTAGCAGAAGACTCAGCCAGCGCCTTGGCAACGGCAATGGTGCCGGCAGCCAGCGTGGGGTTCTCAAATACGCCCATCGGGCCGTTCCAAACAACGGTCTGTGCGTTCTTTACGGCATCGGCAAACAGCTCACGGGTCTTTTCACCGATATCCAGGCCCATCTTGTCAGCCGGGATCTCGCTGGAGGGAACGGTCGTGACCTCAATGGCGGCATCGATCGGGTTCGGGAATTCTGCGGTGATCACGGTGTCGATCGGCAGCAGCAGGCGAACGCCCTTTTCCTCTGCCTTTGCCATCATGTCGCGGCAGTAATCTACCTTCTCGGAATCAAACAGGGAGGTACCGATGGAATAGCCCTTGGCAGCCAGGAAGGTGTAAGCCATACCGCCGCCGATGATCAGGGTATCGACCTTGGTCAGCAGGTTGTTAATAACGTTCAGCTTGTCCGATACCTTTGCGCCGCCGAGAATGGCAACGAAGGGGCGGCTCGGGTTCTCCAGGGCCTTGCCCATAACGGAGATCTCCTTCTTGATCAGGTAGCCGCAGTAGGCGGGCAGATAGTCGGCAACACCGGCGGTGGTAGCGTGTGCGCGGTGTGCAGTGCCGAATGCGTCGTTGACGTAGATCTCAGCCAGGTCGGCCAGCTCCTTGGCAAAGGTGGGATCGTTCTTTTCCTCGCGTGCGTCAAAGCGTACGTTCTGCAAGAGAACAGCCTCGCCGTCCTTCATAGCGGCGATCTTTGCCTTGGCATCCTCACCCGTAATGTCAGCAGCGAAGGTGACCTTGCCTGCGCCCAGCAGCTCGTTCAGCTTGTCGGCAACCGGCTGCAGGGAGAGCTTCTTCACGTCGCCCTTTGCCTTCTCCAGATATTCTGCCTTTGCAGCAGCCTGCTCGGCCTCGGGCAGCTTTTCAACAGCCTTCTTTTCCTTCTTGGTCAGGCCAAAGCCGGGGGTCAGCACGTTGTGCGGCTTGCCCATGTGAGAGCAAAGGATCACGCGCGCACCCTTCTCCAGCAGGAAACGGATGGTAGGCAGTGCCTCTACGATTCTCTTTTCACTGGTGATCACGCCGTCCTTGAGCGGAACGTTGAAGTCGCAGCGAACAAGCACGCGCTTGCCGGCCAGGCATTCAATGTCTTCAATGGTCTTCTTGTTGTACATCGACATAAAGCATATACCTCACAAAAAATTTATTTTAACGTATATAATATACCACATTTTTACGCGCCAGTCAAGACCATGCGTTAAAATTATGTCAAAAACGCAAAAATTTTCCTGCGCGGGACGACCGGCGGCATTTAACACTTTGTTCACATTTGCCACGCAGGGATTTGCTATAATGAGAGGTAGAAAAAACGTGGAGGAGACAGGATGGAACGCGAGGAATATACAGCCTTTTTGGAGGAGCTTTCCGCCGTTTTTGCCGAAAACGGCCTGCGTGATCTGCTTACCGAGGAGGCCTGCGACCGGTTTTACCGTCTGACGGCGCATATGTTGGCAGAAAACGAGCATTATAATCTGACCGCGATCAAGGATCGCGCCGGCATCATCCTGCGCCACTATGCCGACAGCCTGCTTTGCGCCCGGTATCTTGCCCCCGGCACACGCCTTCTGGACGTTGGCTGCGGCGCAGGCTTTCCCACGCTGCCGCTGGCCATCTGCCGCCCCGATCTTCACATCACGGCGCTGGATGCTACCGAAAAGCGCGTGCGCTACGTAGCCGGGTGCGCAACGCTGCTGGGCCTTTCCAACGTAGAGACGGTCACCGCCCGCGCAGAGGAGTATGCCAAGGGGCCGGCCCGCGAGAGCTTTGACTGCGTGACCGCCCGTGCCGTGGCCGAGCTGCGCACCCTGGCCGAGCTGTGCATTCCCTGCGTGCGGCAGGGCGGCCTGTTTCTGGCCATGAAGGCTAAAAATGCCGAGGAGGAGCTGGCCGCTGCTGCGCCCGGCATTGGTACGCTTGGCTGCCGCCTGACGAAAAAAGAGAATATCACGCTTTGCGGCGGCGGGGAGAGCCTGACCCGCACCGCGCTGCTGTTTACAAAGAACAAGCCAACGCCGGAGGCCTATCCGCGCCCCTATGCCCGTATGCTGAAAAAACCGCTCTGAGAGGAACACGATGAAACGCTTATCCCGCTTACCCGAGCTGCTTGCCCCTGCCGGCTCGCCCGAGGCGCTGCGCGCCGCGGTGGCCGCAGGGGCTGATGCCGTATATTTAGGCGGCAGCGGCTTTAACGCACGGGCCAACGCCGTGAATTTTGACGGTGAGGAAATGGAAAAGGCCATTGCCCATTGCCACGCCTACGGGGTCAAGGTCTACGTCACGCTCAATACGCTGCTCTACGACCGGGAGTTAGAGGGCTTTCTTGCCTATGCCGCCACCCTGTACCGCATGGGGGTAGACGCGGTGATCGTGGCTGACCGCGGCGCCATGCGCCTGCTGTCTGCCTACCTGCCCGCCCTGCCCGTGCATGCCAGCACGCAGGCCTCAGCCCACTCGGTCGCGGGGATCGATGATCTCGTCTCGCTCGGTGCCACCCGCGTGGTGCCGGCGCGGGAGCTGTCCCTGTCCGATATCCGCACGGCGGTGGAGAGATCCCGGGCGGAAATTGAGGTCTTTTTGCACGGTGCGCTGTGCGTTTCCTATTCCGGGCAATGCCTGTTTTCCTCACTGGTCGGTGGCCGCAGCGGCAACCGTGGGGAATGTGCGCAGCCCTGCCGCCTGCCCTATAACGGGGCCTATCCCATCAGCCTGAAGGACCTCTCCCTTGCCGACCATATTCCCGCCCTGATCGACAGTGGCGTAGCCTCGCTGAAGATCGAGGGGCGCATGAAGAGCGCCGCCTACGTCTACGGCGTGACCGGGATCTACCGCCGCCTGCTGGACGAGGGGCGTGCCGCCACGGCGGCAGAGAACACCCGCCTGCGGGAGCTGTTTTCCCGCGGCGGCTTTACCGACCGCTATTTTACCGGAAGCCCGGATAAGCCGATGACCGGCATCCGCTCTGCGCAGGACAAGGCAGACAGCCGCGCCCTTGCGGATCTCTCTATTCCCGCGCGCAAGCTCCCCTTGCAGGGGGAGGTCTGCCTCGCCCCGGGTCGGCCGGCCACCCTTTCGCTTTCTACGCAGGACGGCCGCTGCGTTACCGTAACGGGCGACCTGCCCGCCGCCGCCAAAAGCGCCCCCTTGACTGAGGAGGGGCTTCGCGACCGGCTTTGCCGCATGGGCGGCACGCCCTTTTCGCTTGACCCGGCTGACCTGCGCGTCGATCTTGCCCCCGGGCTGAATCTCTCGCCCGGCGCGATCAACGCGCTGCGCCGCGCCGCCGTCTCGGCGCTTTGTACACCGGCAGAGGGGCGCACCCCCGTCACGCTGCCGGCAGGGGCAGGGAGGCCCGCCCGCGCCAAGCCGGCAGAAAAGGCATGGCGCACGGCCCTCTTTTATTCACACCGCTTGCCCGATGCGCTGGGGGCGCTGCTTTCGGAGCTTGACCTGTATTTTCTCCCGCTTGACGAATGGGAGAGGGCGGCCGTGCCGCCCCCCGGCATTTACGTTCCGCCGGTGGTACACGACCGGGAGCGGGCAGGGGTGCTTGCCCTGCTGCATAAGGCCTATGCCGCCGGCATCCGCTACGCCCTGTGCGGCAACGCGGGCATGGTGGCCGCGCTGCAGGAGATCGGCTTTGCGGTGATAGGCGACTTCCGCCTCAATATCACCAACCGTGAGAGTGCCGCCGCCTGGCGGGAGGCCGGTCTGCTTTCCTGCGTTCTGTCACCGGAGCTGGCGCTGCCGCAGCTGCGCGATATCGGCTGGGGGAGTGCGATCGTGTACGGCCGCATCCCGCTGATGCTGACCGAGCGCTGCTTTATGAAGGAGACCTTTGGCTGTGAGCATTGCGGTAACGCCGCGCTGACCGACCGCCGTGCCATGCGCTTTCCCATGCTGCGGGAGTACCCGCACCGCAACCTCATCTGCAACAGCCTGCCCACCTACATGGGGGATAAAAAGGCCGCCCTTGCGGCCATTTCACCGATCGGTGAGCATTTCATTTTTACGATAGAGACAGAAAAAGAGGCCGTGCGCGTGCTGCAAGCCTACCGCGCGGGGCAGCCTCTTACGGGGGACGTGCGGCGCATTGCCGCCTCGCCCGCTAAAGGAGAAAAGCATGTGTAGCTACCAATTCCGTCTGCCACAGGGAGTGGCACTGATCCTGGCCTCGGCCTCGCCGCGGCGGCGAGAGCTGCTTGCCGGCATGGGGTTGACCTTTACCGTATGCCCCTGCGACGTGGATGAGAGCGTGACGCCCGGCATGCACCCGCGTGAGGCGGTGGTGCTGCTTGCCCGCCGCAAGGCAGAGGCGGTTGCCGCCCGGCACCCGGAGGCCGTTATCCTCGCCTCCGACACGCTGGTGGAGATCGATGCCCTGCCGCTTGGCAAGCCGCAGGATGAAGAGGAGGCAGTCGCTACGCTCATGCGCCTTTCGGGCTGCGAGCATCGCGTGCATACCGGCGTGGCGGTCATCTACCGCGGCCGCGTGCTGGCGGAAAGGGATACCACGCGCGTGTTCATGCGCCCCTTTGACGAGGGTGAGGCGCGCGCCTACGTCCAGACGGGTGAGCCGATGGATAAGGCCGGTGCCTACGGCATCCAGGGCCTTGGCGGCCGCCTGGTCGATCGCATAGAGGGGAATTACGATACCGTGGTCGGACTGCCCACGCGCCTCTCGGACGATCTGCTTTGCCGCCTGATGGAGGAAGACCGATGAAGGCCTTGACAAAAACCGAAAAAAAGCAGCGCATGGCCGCCATCGTTGAGCGGCTGAAGGTGCGCTACCCGGAGGCGACCTGCGCCCTGGAATACGGGGCTGACCCGTGGCGGCTGCTGGTCATGGGGCGGCTCTCTGCCCAATGCACCGATGCCCGTGTGAACATCGCCTGCCGTGACCTCTTTGCCCATTTTGAAACGGCCGAGGCACTTGCCGCCGCCCCGCTGGAGGCGGTAGAGGCCGACATCCGCTCCTGCGGGCTGTACCACGTCAAGGCGCAGAACATCATAGATGCCTCGCGCATGCTGGTCACGGAATACGGGGGCGTGCTGCCTGACAGCATGGAGGAGCTTTTGCGCTTTCCCGGTGTGGGGCGCAAGGTGGCCAACCTGCTGCTGGGGGACATCTATCACCACGCTGCCGTGGTGACCGACACGCATTGCATCCGCATCTGCGGCCGCTTGGGCATGTACCCGGAGAGCGAAAAGAACCCGAAAAGGATTGAAAAGATCCTGTCAGGGATCATCGAGCCGGCAGAGCAGTCGGATTTTTGCCACCGCATCGTGCATTTCGGGCGGGAGGTCTGCACGGCACGATCCCCCGCCTGCGGGGATTGCCCGCTTGCCGATCTTTGCCGTCATGCCGAGGCAAAAAAGGAGACGAAATGACCGAAAAGCTGAAAATAGACCGCCCCGTGATCGTAGAGGGGAAGTATGATAAGATCACCCTGTCTGCCGTGCTGGATGCGCATATCATCCCCACGGGCGGCTTTTCCATCTTTAACCAGAAGGAGAAGCTGGCCCTCATCCGCCGCCTGGGCGAGGAGCGCGGCGTGATCGTGCTGACCGATAGCGACGGCGCCGGCAAGCTGATCCGTGCGCATCTTTCCTCCGCCCTGCCAAAGGAAAAGATCATTCACCTCTATACACCGGCCATTGCCGGCAAGGAGAGCAGAAAAAAAGCCCCCTCCAAGGAGGGCTTGCTTGGCGTAGAGGGGATGGAGGCAGATCGCCTGCGTGCGCTGTTTGCCCCCTTTGCCGCCGGCGGCGAGGGGCAAAAAAAGCGGGGCAGGGCGGTAGAAAAGCGTGATTTCTATGCCGACGGGCTTTCGGGCGGCGCAGGTGCTGCCGAAAAGCGAGAGCGGCTTGCCGCCCATTTTTCGCTGCCGCGCGGCATGTCGGCCAACGCGCTGCTGGAGGCGATCAATCTGCTCTACGATTACGATGCCTACCGCGCCGCGCTGGCAGAGATCGATGCGGGATAACGTAGAAATTTTTTAAAAAGGGAGAAATATATGGAATTTTTGCATTGGCTGGCGGCCATCCGCCACCCGGTTCTGGATGCGTTTTTCAGCGTGGTCACCTACCTCGGCAGCGAGATCGGGCTGATCGCGGTCGGGCTGCTCTTTTTCTGGTGTGTTGGGAAAAAGCAGGGCTACTATATTCTGTTCGTTGGCTTTACCGGCACCATCTTCAACCAGTTCTTCAAGCTGCTGTTCCGCGTGCCACGGCCATGGGTGTTAGACCCAAGCTTTGAGCCGATCTCCTCTGCCGTGGGGGATGCAGGCGGCTATTCCTTCCCCAGCGGCCACACGCAGGCCTCGGTCGGCCTGTTTGGCGCTATGTGCATGGTCCTGCGCCGCCGCCTGCTGCGCGTGCTGTGCCTTGTGCCCATCGTTCTCGTTCCCTTTTCCCGCATGTACCTTGGCGTGCATACGCCGGCAGATGTGCTGTTCTCTCTTGGCCTTGCCCTGCTGCTTGTCCTTGTCTTTCACCTGGTCATGGAAAAGGCCTGGGGCAACCATCGCCGCATGGCCCTGCTGTTAGGGGCTACGGTCTTGCTTGCCGTTGCGTACCTGCTGTTCGTGCTGCTGTTCCCGTTCCCTGCGGATATTGATGCGGCCAACCTGGCCTCCGGCCGAAAAAACGCCTTTACCCTGCTTGGCTCTCTGCTTGGCATTGCGCTGGTCTATTTTGTAGACGAGCGGTATCTCCACTTTGATACCCGCGCACCGCTGCCCGGGCAGATCATCAAGCTGGTGATCGGGGCCGCCCTGGCCTTTGCGCTGAAGGCCGGGCTGAAGGCACCCCTCACCGCGCTGCTCGGAATCGACCTGCAAAACACCGTGCGCTATTTCCTTCTCGTGGTGTTTGCCGGCATCGTCTGGCCGTTGACCTTCCCGCTCTTTCAGCGGATCGGCAAGAAGAGCGCATAAAAAAAGAAGAACCGCTCAAAACGAGCGGTTCTCCTTTTTTTATGCAAGCCTTATGCAAGGATGGAAGCAATCAGATCTTCAAGCTGCGCGGCATCCTTCACCTGTGCCTCTACGTCATACATCCAGAGCATGAGGGTGCCGGTATCTGCGTCATAGGCGACCTCGTAAGGATCGGTCTCCCAGCCGTCGATAAAGAACACGTAGTCGGAATCGGCATAGACGGAAAGCTCGCTTTCCTCCCATACGCACTCCTCCAGCAGTACGATCAGCTTGGTCAGCTGTCCCTCGTCCAGCGTGCGGTAATCGTCGGCAACCGTCCAGTTGTATTCCTCCTCGTCATAGGAAATGACGTTGTAGAGGACCCACTCTGCCTCGCCAGGGAAATCGATCTTCCATTCCTCAGAAAAATCCCCGCCCGGGTTGTCACCGCCGCTGGTGCTGCCGGAGCTTCCCTTGTAGATGACGTATTCGCCATTCTCGTAGACGATGCGGTGCTGGTACTCGTTTTCCATTTCGCCGGCATAAAGGGTAAAGGCTGCGTCACTTCCGCCGCTGTAATAGGAGAAGACCATGGTGTTGCCTTCCTCCGTGAGATAGGCAAAGGTGCCCTCCAGGCCGCTTCTTTCTGCCAGGACGTGCAGGTTGGTGTACAGCTCGCTGTAGTCTTCCTGCAGCAGGCCCTTGATCTCGTCAGGCATCTCCTTGAAATCGGGGGCGGAGCCAAGGGTGAAGGCGATCTCGATATTGCTCTTATCGCCGTTCGGAGATTCGATCTCTACCCAGATGGTCGTTTCATCCACGCCGCTCTTGTCCGAGGAGATCGATACAGCGCCGGTGCCCTGGTTGTTTTCGATCATGGTGCTGCCGATCTCGTCCGGCTCCTCCATCGGCTCACCGTTGACGTACAGCGCCTCGGGATCCATGGTAATGGAGAAGCTGCCGGTCACCAAGCGCAGGTTGGGGGCAGCGCCCTTCAGAATTGCCTTCGGGGTGAGGGAAAGGTCCAGACGGAGGCTGATATTGCCCATGAGAGAATAGTCAAGCTCCGCTATGCTGCCGGCTGCTTCATCAAAGCGCCAGTCATAGTAAGAGGCAAGCTGCACGTCATTCAGGTCAAGATCCAGGTCCAGCGTGATGGTGTCCAGCTCGTCATCCGCATAGGTGGCGCTGACAACGAAGCCGAGGTCGATCTGGCCGGCAAGCTCCAGGTCAAGGGCCAGGCTGCTGAGGTCTTCACCGTCATCGGTGGCGGTAGCAGCAAAGCTGCCCTTGATCACCACATCAGCGGGGATATCGAACATAGCCTTGAAATCGCTGTTGGCATCAAAGGAGAAGGAGAAGCCGATGATCTCGGCACCCTTGGCCTCCATCTCGATCTTCAGACCGAGGTTGTCGATCATGCCGGGCAGCATGGTCTTGAGAGAGGCAAGGCCGCTCTCGTCGCCAAGGCTACCCTCCGGCAGGCTGTCAAGCAGCGCCTTGATCACGTTGGTGATGTAGCTGTTCTTGATGGTAAAGGTCGTGCCGTCTACGGCAATATCCTCCTCCGTCATCAGCGGCAGCTCAATGTCAAGAGAGGCAAGAATGTCGGCCGGGCTCTGCTCCTCGTATTCCTCCATCACGGGTGCAAGCTGCGTGCCCATCCCCATGCTTTCCAGCATGGCAGAGAGCATCATATAACTGGCGTAGGGGACAAACTCCTCGCCGTTACGGTAGAAGGCGGCTACCAGCGTTTCGCCGATCACCGTAATGTACATATCGTTGCCGTAGGTGCCCTGGTTATCCGAAAAGATAACGCCGTCCTTCAAAGCGAAAAATGCGTCGGTCGATTCGCCACCGCCCTCGGTCTTTACGCGGATCTGGCCCTCGAGCTTTTTCAGCTCCTGCAGCAGCTCGTCAACGTCCAGCTCACCGACAAAATCATCGGGCTCGATGTCCGAGAGATTCGTTTCGTTGAGCTCCTTGATGGCCTCGTTTGCGCCGGCTACGATGTCGGCTGCGGTCAGATCCTTCTTTTCTTCACCGCCGGGAGTATCACCACCAGGGGTGTCACCACCGGGCGTTTCGCCACCAGGGGTATCGCCACCGGGTGTTTCGCCACCGGGGGTATCGCCACCGGGAGTCTGCTCAAAGCAGCCGGCAAGGCATGCAAAGCACAGAACCAGTACAAGTAGCATACAAAGCAGTTTTTTCATGGGTATATCTCCTTTTAAAAATGATTACGGATATGGGGGAAGCGGGAGCATGCGGAAAACGCCGTTTTCCAACACGATCTCGTGGTAGTAATTGGGCCAAGTCTCCTGATGCTCCTCGATATAGAAGGAAAATTTGGGAGGAAGGCTTATATTTCTGTCCTGATCATAGCTCACGGCGATCGTAACATCATCGATATGGTGATAGATGTCATACCAGGCACCATTGTGGGGATCCTTTTCCAAATCCTCTCTGGCACAGACGGCAAGAAAGTCACGGATCTCTTGCGCCCGCGCCAGGTACCGGTGCGGGTCTTGCAGCAGCCCGTTCAGCTCGTCTACCGGCCCCAGGGGGTAGGAGGGGGCTTTTTCCGGGTAGAATTTTGCCTGGACGCTTGCTAAGGGAATGATCCTTATGCTGGACTTCCACGTCAGGGTGTCGCAATCCTCCTGCTCGTGCGAGACAGAGAGGGTGGCTTTTTCCTGTTCCTCCAGCGCGTTGTCGATCTTGCGCTGCATGCTTTCGTGCAGATCGTCATAGGCCGTCTCTTCTCCGTCCAGGGTAATGCGGCTCAGCTCCCGCGTGATCGTAAGCGTGGCTTCGATCGGCGGCAGGCAGCCCTCCCGCTCCCGGTCGGAAAGATCGACCGTCACGTCGGCGTGTATCCTTTGGTCGGCCCAAAGCGTCATCAGCTGCCGCACGCCGCTCAGCGTGTGCATCGTGGTGCTGGCAAAGCCTTCCTTGACCGTCATGTCCATCGTAGCGTGGCAGGCAGACGGCTCACCGCGCAAATAGTCGGTCCTTACCGTTGCCTCTGCCGTCAGCCGGTCGGTGATGCGGAGCGAGAGCGCGCTCTCCTCCTTGCTCCTGACGGCGTACAGCAGCTCGCCGTCCAGCATGGTGTCGGCCGGCAGCTGCAGCATGGTCAGCAGCTCCTCGTTTGCGAAAAAGGAAAGGGAGACGGCGTAAAGAAAGTCGCCCCTCGTTTGAATGGCCAGGCGCAGGCCAAGGTTCTCGATCACGCCGGGGATGGCGGTCTTGACGGTGGCCAGCATAGCCGGGTCAAGCTGCTCGCTCGGCGGCATACCGTTAAGGACAGCCACCAGAAGCCGGCTGAGATAGTCGCGGCTGATGATCAGCTCGTCTCCTGCCTCCGTGACGTCTGCCTCGGTCATTTCGGGCAGGTCAAGCTGCAGGCGGTCGGGCGTCTCGGGCTCTTCTAATTCTACGATGCTTGCGTGGTAATCGCCGTACCCACCCTGTTCTATCCGAACGGTGGTCAGCAGACCGTCATGCAGCGTGTAGATCTGGTTTTGCGGGAAAGAGGGTTGACGGACGTACAGGTTGCCGTCCGATGCGGAAAACACGTAGTCGTTTTGGTCAATACGGATAGAAAGCTCCGTTTCCCGGTCGGAAAGCCATTCTTCTAACCGCTCGTAAGGGCTCCCTTGCTCGGGGGGAATGCCCTCGCGCAGCAGGGCGACCGATTGATTGACCGTCTGTATCAGGATCGCCTTGGTGATCCTCTTGGGGGAAAGTAGCCAAAAGGCCAGCAGGCCGCCCGCCACCAGCAGCAGGGCAAGCAGCACAAGCAGGGGAATGAGAAGCTTCTTTTTCATAGCAGTACCTCCTTCTTAAGGGGGCGGGGGACAGGTAACTTACAGGGTGTCGCTCATGCGGACGAAATTGCCCGCGGGCTTGCCGGGCAGCAGGCGGCAGGGCACGAAGGGGAGAGAGGAGAGCGAGTAGCCAAGCGCCACGTCTGGGTCGCTGACCACGCAAAAGCGCTCACCGTCAAACTGCACGTCTACAAGCGGCCGCTCACCGGCCTCGATTCGCTCGGCCAGCAGGTCGGGGCGGCTCTCGCCCTCCTCCCGCTCGTCCGGGTAGTAGAGCCGCAGGGGAGAGATGTAGCAGGCGCGGGTCTCTTTGTTCTTGCGCCATGCCTCGTAGGCGTCGATCATATAATCGGCGATCTCCTCCGGGGTCGCATAGGTCGAGTCCAAGATCAGATCGTAGTTGCCAAGGTCGCGGTTGTCTACGCCGTAAAACTGCATATACCGCTTGCTTTCGCTTGCGCGGCGGGAGCGGATGCTGATATCCGCCTCCTCCACCGAGGAAAACCTCTCCTCGGCGCGGCCGGCGCCAAAAATGCGCTGGGCGCTCACGATCGGCTCGGTGGACATATAGACGCGAAAGGTGTCACGCACGAAGTGCCAGGCCATGCGGGAGTCGATCAGCAGCGGGCGGGGGTCATCCGAAAGGGGCTTGAGCCGATTGTCGATCTCCAAGTCGATCTCGGGGTGCTGCTCCATATAGATATTCATATTTTCTACGTCGATCCCGCGCTCAACGGCAATGGCACGGCAGATCACGCCGGTGGAAAAATACTCCATACCCAGGCGGGGAATGACGATCTTGGCCACGGTGCTTTTTCCGCTGCCAAGGTCACCGGCAAGTGAAATCTTTTCTAACATGAAATTCCTCCCGTATATTCTTTTTTCTGTGCTATTATTATACTATTTTGCCGTGTTACTGTCAAGAGAATTTCGGTTTTTCGCAAAAAAGACTTCCCTTTTTTTCGCTTTTGCGGTATAATGAAAAAAAACACAGAGGAGCCGTTTTATGAATACTGTTCGCTGCAAAAAATTAGACCCCCGCGCCACCCTGCCTGCCTACGGTACCGCCTGGGCCGCCGGGGCCGATCTTTACGCCCTTTGCGAGGCACCCGTGGTGATCGCCCCCGGGCAGACCGTGCTGGTGCATACCGGCATCGCGCTGGAGATCCCCGTTGGGTTCGTGGGGCTGATCTACGCCCGCAGTGGCCTGGCCACCAAGCGCGGCCTGGCCCCCGCCAACAAGGTTGGCGTGATCGATGCTGACTACCGTGGGGAGATCATGGTGGCTCTTTATAATCAATCGGGCGTGCCGCAGACGGTGGAGAGCGGTGAACGGATCGCCCAGCTGGTGATCGCCCCCTTCCTGCAGGCCACCTTTGAAGAAAGCGAGCAGCTTTCTGACACGGTGCGCGGTGAGGGCGGCTTTGGCTCTACCGGCAGCAAATAAAGGGGAGAGAGTCCTCTCCGTCACGGCAGGCCGTGACACCCCGCCCGGCGAAACAAAAAGCAAGGCATGCAAAGGGTATCCTTTGCATGCCTTGCTTTGTTTACATAAAGATTTTGAGGGGGTGGGAGCTTTTTCAAGCGCTCTCGCAGATCCCCCGCGTCAGAAGGTCACGCGCTCCACGGCCGTTACGCGGCCGCTGCCCTCGTCCAGCGTAAAGATCGCACCCTGGGCGCGTACCTCGCCGTCAGCCGGCTGGTGCCGCTCGGGCAGGCGGGTGAGAAAGCGCTGCAAAATGGTCTCGGTCTGGATGCCCAGCACCCCCTCGCGGATGCCGCACATGCCCACGTCGGTGATGTAGCCGGTGCCGTGCGGCAGGATCTGCTCGTCAGCGGTCGGCACGTGCGTATGCGTGCCAAACACGATGCTCACGCGCCCGTCCAGGTACCGGCCCATGCCTACCTTTTCACCGCTTGCCTCGGCATGGAAATCCAAAATCGAGAAATCGTAATTCCCCTCCTCCCGTGCCAGGATGCGGTCCACGGCGCGGAAGGGGCAGTCCATCGGCTCCATCTCCACGCGGCCGATCGCGTTCATCACCAGCATGCGGTAGCCGTTTGCCGGCAGAATGGTGTAGCCAACGCCGGGCACCTCTGCCGGGTAATTGGCCGGGCGCAGGAGGCGGGCGTCACTATCCAGCAGCGCGTGCAGCGATTTTTTTTGCAGCGTGTGGTTGCCGCCCGTCAGCACGTCTGCCCCCGCATCCAGAAGGCGGCAGGCCTCCTCCGGCGAGGGGCCGACGATGAAGCCGGCATTCTCCGCGTTCAGCACGGTAAAATCGATCCGTCTCTCCTTGCGGAAGTGCCACAGGTGCGATGCAAGGTAGTCTACGGCGCGCGGGTCTGTTACGTCGCCAAGTGTTAAAATTCTCATAGTCGGGTTCCATTTTCTATCCGAATATTCTCGGCTTTCTACATATAATAAGGGAGAGACGGCTTGCCGTCTCTCCCGGCTTTTTGCGTGCTTACTTTGCGTAGTCGATCATGCGGCTCTCGCGAATGAGATTGACCTTGATCTGACCGGGGTACTCCAGCTCCCCTTCGATCTTCTTGGCAATATCGTGTGCCAGCAGCTTCATCTGATCGTCGCTGATCACCTCAGGCTTGACCATAATGCGGATCTCGCGGCCGGCCTGGATGGCAAAGGACTTGTCTACGCCGTTAAACTCGTTGGCAAGCTCCTCCAGCTTCTGCAAGCGCTTGATGTAATTTTCCACGTTCTCACGCCGTGCGCCCGGGCGTGCTGCGGAGATCGCGTCTGCCGCCTGCACGATAAAGGCAACCACGCTGCGCGCCTCCACGTCGCCGTGGTGCGCCTCGATCGCGTGAATGACGTCCTTGTTCTCGTGGTACTTCTGTGCCACCTCTACGCCAAGCTGAACGTGCGAGCCCTCTGCCTCCTGCGTCAGCGCCTTACCGATATCGTGCAGAAGACCTGCGCGCTTTGCCAGCGTGCTGTCAACGCCCAGCTCGTCTGCCAGCATGCCGCTGAGCAGCGAGACCTCGATCGAGTGGCGCAGCACGTTCTGACCGTAGCTGGTACGGTACTTCAGGCGGCCCAGCAGCTTGATGACCTCGGGATTGATGCCGTGTACGCCGGTCTCAAAGATGGCCTTTTCACCGGCCTGCTTGATCGAGTTCTCCACGTCGCGCTGTGCCTTCTCCACCATCTCCTCAATGCGGGCGGGGTGAATACGGCCGTCGGAGATCAGCTTCTCCAGCGCCAGGCGTGCTACCTCACGGCGGATGGGGTCAAAGCCGGAGATCGTAATGACCTCGGGCGTATCGTCAATGATCAGCTCCACACCGGTCATGGTCTCAATGGTGCGGATGTTACGGCCCTCACGGCCGATGATGCGGCCCTTCATCTCCTCATTGGGGAGAGAAACGACCGAAATGGCTACCTCGCTTACGTGGTCAGCCGCACAACGCTGAATGGCAAGAGAGAGAATATCCTTTGCCTTGTTGTCTGCCTCCTCCTTAAAGCGTGCCTCGTACTCGGAGAGCTTGAGCGCGGTCTCGTGCGCGATCTCACTCTCGGCGCGGGCCAGCAGCATTTCCTTTGCTTCCTCCGACGTGATGCCGGAGATCTTCTCCAGCGCCAGGATCTCCTTGCGCAGGGTCTCCTCGATCTCGGCCTTCAGATCGTCCATCTGCTTCTGCCGCTCGACCAAGGCAGCCTCCTTCTGGTCAAGGGCTGCGGTCTTTGCGTCAATGTTCTCTTCCTTTTGTGCAATGCGGCGCTCCTGGCGGGAAACCTCCTTGCGTCGCTCCTTCAATTCGTTCTCTGTCTCGTTCTTTGCGGTCAGGATCTCTTCCTTCGCCTCGAGCAGAGCTTCCTTCTTTTTTGCTTCGGCTTCGTGCATCGCGTCGTTGACGATCTTCTTGGCCTGCTCCTCTGCAGAGCCGATCGCCTTCTCGGCAACCTTCTTACGGAGAATATTGCCAATCAAAAGACCGATCAGCAAGCCGACCGCGGCGCCGATGCCTGCATAAAGAAATTCCATGTGTACACCTCCTTGTTCTGTTCTCTTTTCGAATTTTTTGATCATGAATACAAATATTAAAACGGATAACCGTGCAGGCGCACGGATAATTTAATACTTATACGATTTTATTATATATGAAAACTTGTGAAATGTCAAGTGTTTTTTTACGGCAGACGGCCTTTTCACGCAAAAAATACGGCGTGTTCACGAAAAATTCATAAGATTTTTTGCAATACCCCTTGACATTTTGCCCGGAAGGTGGTACTCTATTAACAGAGATTAGCACTCGACCACCTCAAGTGCTAAAATCCAAGGCAAAAAATCTACAAAAGGGGGCAGATAGGGATGGAGCGTGGCTTAAGCGACCGTAAGATCAAGATCCTGCAGGCAATTATTGAAGCGCATATTGCCGACGGTGAGCCGGTAGGCTCCAAGTACCTGGCGCAGGATAAGCAGTTGTCCTGCTCGTCTGCTACCATTCGGAACGAGATGGCAGAGCTGGAGGCGCTTGGGTATTTAGAGCAGCCGCACACCTCGGCCGGCCGTGTCCCGTCGGAGCTTGGCTACCGCTTTTATGTAGATAGCTTGCTGGAGCGCTACCGGATGACCAATCACGAGATCGAGGCCATCAACCGCGCGCTCAGCGATAAGCTGCACGAGCTGGATGAGATCCTTTCAAGCGCCTCGCGCCTGGCCTCCTCGCTGACCAACTATGCCTCCATCGCCATCAAGCCCCGCCCGGCTACCGTGCGGGTAGAGCGGTATGAGAGCATGTACGTGGATACGCGCAACTTCGTTCTGGTCATGCTGTTTTACGGCGGCGCGGTCAAGACGAAATACATTCATCTGGACTGTGACCTGTCAGAGGAGCAGCAGACCGCCCTCATCCGCCTGCTGAATACGGGCCTGGTGGGCCTGACGTCGGAGGAGATCACCATTTCGGTGATCTGCGCACTGGAAAAGCAGGCAGGCGTGGCCGCCCCCGTGATCTCACCGCTCGTGCGCGCCGTGTACGAGACGATGAGCGAGATGGACGGCGGAGACGTGCGCGTGCAGGGGGTCAACCACCTGCTGGAATATCCGGAGTATGCTGACGTTGGCCGTATGAAGGATATGCTTGCCATGTTTGAAAAGAAGGACGATCTGCTTGATCTGATCGCCACCGGGGCAGATGACGACGGCGTGCATATTTATATCGGACGCGAGAATACTGTGGATGTGATGAGCAATTCCACCCTGGTATACCGCCCCGTCAAGCGGGATGGGCACGTGGTCGGTGCCATTGGCATCATCGGTCCCTGCCGCATGAATTATTCCAAGGTGATCGAGACCCTCAACCAATTGGCAGAGGGGATCGGCAGCGCCATCGGTGAGGATGGCAATACAAAAAAGTAGAGGTAAGGCAGAATGGCAAAGAAAAAAGAGCAGGATACGGCGGAGACGGTAGAAGAGACCGTGAAAACGGAAAAGCAGACGGGCGCGGAGAGTGCCGAAAAGGCGGCTCTGGCGGCGGCCCTGGCAGAGCTGGATGCCTGCAAAAAGGAGCTGGCCGAGAGCAAGGATAAATATCTGCGCATGCTGGCCGAATATGATAATTACCGCAAGCGCACGCAAAAGGAGCGCGAGGGCGTGTATGCCGATGCGCTGGTGGATGCGGTCAAGGAGCTGCTCCCCATCATTGACAACCTGGAGCGCGCAAGCGCGGTGGGTGATCCCACCAAGATCGCAGAGGGCCTTTCCCTGACGCTTAAGCAGACCGAGGCCGCCTTTGCTAAATTGAAGATCGAGGAAACGGCCAAGGTCGGAGAGACCTTTGACCCGAACCTGCACAACGCCGTGATGCACATCGAGGACGAGAGCTACGGCGAGAGCGAGATCGTTGAGGTGCTGCAGCGTGGCTACCGCCGCGGCGATAAGACCGTGCGTGATGCCATGGTCAAGGTAGCCAACTAACATCGTTAAATCAAGCTTTCATATAAAAAGGAGAAAAGAATTATGGGAAAAATCATTGGTATCGACCTTGGTACGACAAACTCTTGCGTCGCCGTATTTGAGGGCGGCGAGCCTATCGTTATTCCGAACCCCGAGGGGGCAAGAACCACTGCATCCGTCGTTGGCTTCTCCAAGACCGGTGAGCGTATGGTCGGCCAGGTGGCAAAGCGCCAGGCCATCACCAACCCTGACAAGACCATCATGAGCATCAAGCGCCACATGGGTAGCGACTACCGTGTGGATATCGACGGCAAGAAGTACACCCCGCAGGAGATCTCGGCCATGATCCTGCAAAAGCTGAAGGCAGATGCCGAGGCTTATCTCGGCACCACCGTGACCGAGGCGGTCATCACCGTTCCCGCCTACTTCTCGGATGCACAGCGCCAGGCCACCAAGGATGCCGGCAAGATCGCCGGCCTGGAGGTCAAGCGTATCATCAACGAGCCGACGGCCGCAGCTCTTGCCTACGGCGTGGATAAGGATGACAAAAAGGACCAGAAGATCATGGTCTTTGACCTGGGCGGCGGTACGTTTGACGTATCCCTGCTGGAGATCTCGGACGGCGTGTTTGAGGTGCTTGCCACCAACGGTGACACCCGGCTCGGCGGTGACGATTTTGACCAGCGCCTGATCGACTGGATGGCAGGCAAGTTCCAGGCCGAGCACGGTATTGACCTGCGCAAGGATAAGATGGTGCTGCAGCGTCTGAAGGATGCGGCAGAGAAGGCAAAGATCGAGCTTTCCGGCATGACCAGCACCAACATCAACCTGCCCTTTATCACCGCTACGGCAGAGGGGCCCCTGCACTTTGACGTGACCCTGACGCGTGCCGAGTTTGATAAGCTGACGGCCGACCTCGTGGAGCGTGCCATGGTTCCCACCAAGAAGGCACTCGCTGACGCCGGTCTCTCGATCGGTGAGATCGATAAGGTTCTGCTGGTTGGCGGCTCCACCCGTATCCCCGCCGTGCAGGAGGCCGTTCGCAAGTTCATCGGCAAGGACCCCTTCAAGGGCATCAACCCCGATGAGTGCGTAGCCCTTGGTGCCGCTATCCAGGGCGGCGTTCTCGGCGGCGACGTCAAGGATCTTCTGCTGCTGGACGTTACCCCCCTGTCTCTCGGCATCGAGACGCTGGGCGGCGTGTTCAACAAGATCATTGAAAGAAATACCACCATCCCGGTCAAGAAGAGCCAGATCTACTCCACCGCCGCAGACGGTCAGACCTCGGTAGAGATCCACGTGCTGCAGGGTGAGCGTGAGATGGCAGCCGGCAACACCACCCTCGGCCGCTTCAATCTGGACGGCATTCCCGCCGCACCCCGTGGCGTACCGCAGATCGAGGTCACCTTTGATATCGATGCCAACGGTATCGTTAACGTGACCGCTACCGATAAGGGCACGGGCAAGGAGCAGCACATCACCATCACCTCCTCCACCAACATGAGCCAGGAGGATATCGACCGTGCCGTGCGCGAGGCAGAGCAGTTTGCTGAGGAAGACAAGAAGCAGAAGGACGCGGTGGATACCAAGAACCGCGCCGAGAGCATGATCTTCCAGTCGGAGAAGACGCTCTCCGAGCTGGGCGATAAGGTCAGCGAGAGCGATAAGGCCCCCGTGACGGCCGCTATTGAAAAGCTGAAGGAGACGGTCAAGGGCAACGATACCGAGGCCATCAAGGCAGATACCGAGGCGCTGGAAAAGGCATTCTATGCCATCTCCGAGCAGCTTTACAAGCAGCAGCAGGCAGAGGCAGGTGCCAACCCCGGTGCAGACCCGAACGCATCCGCCGGCGGCGATAACACCTACTACAACGCCGACTACGAGGATAAGACCACGAAATAAGCGAATTAGCCGATCAAAGGCTGTCGGCCATGCCGGCAGCCTTTACCCGGTCAGGGAGATACTATGGCAGAAAAACAAGATTATTATCAGGTGCTGGGGGTTGAAAAGACTGCAGGGGATAATGAGATCAAAAAGGCCTACCGCAGCCTGGCCAAAAAATATCACCCCGATATGAACCCCGGCGATAAAGAGGCAGAACAGAAGTTCAAAGAGGTCAACGAGGCCTATGACGTGCTTTCCGACCCTGAAAAGCGGCAAAAGTACGATCAGTTTGGTCACGCCGCCTTTGACCCCGCCGCAGGCGGCGGCAGCGGCTTCGGCGGCTTTGGCGATTTTGGCGGCGGCTTTGACTTTGGCGATATCTTCTCCTCCTTCTTTGGCGGCGGTGGCGGCTCGTCCTCCTCGCGCCGGCGTGGGCCGATGCGTGGCAGCGACGTGCTGACGCATCTGACCATCAGCTTTGAGGAGGCGGTAAACGGCTGCAAGAAGGACGTGAGCTTTGACCACGTAGAGGCCTGCTCGGATTGTCACGGCTCCGGTGCGGCATCCGGCTCGGCAGTGGAGACCTGCTCGGTCTGCCGCGGCAGCGGCCAGGTCACCGTGCAGCAAAACTCGCCGCTCGGTATCTTTCAGTCCTCGCGCCCCTGCTCGGCCTGTAACGGCTCGGGCAAGATCATCAAAACGCCGTGTAGCAATTGCCGCGGCAAGGGCTACGTAAAGGTGACCAAAAAGCTCTCGGTCACCATCCCCGCCGGCATTGACGATGAGCAGCGCATTGCGCTGCGCGGGGAGGGGAACGCGGGCCGCAACGGCGGCACGGCAGGCGATCTGATCATTGAGGTGCGCGTGCGTAAGCATGCCATCTTTGAGCGGGACGGGATGGATATCTATTGCGAGGTGCCCATCACCTTCGCCCAGGCTGCCCTCGGTGCCGAGATCGATATTCCCACGCTGGAGGGGACGGAAAAGTATACCATCGGCGAGGGAACGCAGACAGGCACCACCTTTACCCTGCGCGGTCGCGGCATTCCCAACGTCAACCAGCCGCGTGCCAAGGGTAACCTGTATCTCACCGTCAACGTGGAGATCCCGCGCGGCCTCAACGCCAAGCAGAAGGAGGCGCTGCGCGCCTTTGCGGATTCCTGCGGTGAGGGCAATAACGAAAAGAGCACCAGCTTCTTTAAAAAATTGTTCAACAAATAAAGAAAAGCAGGTCTGCCGGTTCCGGCAGGCCTGCTTTGGTTTTACTTTCTTTTTGAAAATGCAAGGATAGGAGCAGCGATCAGAAAGGCGATCCCACCAAGCAGCAGATAGCCAAAAGGTGAGGAAAGCATCAAAAGACCCGTCAGCATCGTGGCGCTTGGCCCGTCTGCGCCGCCAATGATGCCCACGCTGCCGGCAGGAGGGCTTTGTGTGTTAAGAATGCCGGGTATGATGCCGGCAAGGGCTGCTGCCACGGCAATCACGCCCACGATCGCCAGCGCAAGGGCAGTCTTTCTTCTTTTCGTCATAGGCACCTCCGTCGTTTTTTGTTATTATACCACGGGAAACGAAAAAAAGCAAGTGCACGCTTTTTTCGCAAAAATGTTATGAATTCAAGCCCTGTTTTGCTTGCATTTTCTCCCCACGTGTGCTATAATAGGGCTATCAAACCAAGAAAAGGAAGAAAACATATGAAACTGGTTGCTTTTGGTGAGATCATGCTTCGTCTCATGCCCCCCGGCTATGCCCGCTTGGAGCAAATGAGCTCGCTTGATGCCCGCTTTGGCGGGGCAGAGGCTAACGTGGCGGTCGCTTACTCCCGCTTCGGGGGAGAGGCGGCGTACGTCACCACCCTGCCGGACAATCCGCTTGGCAATGCCGCCATCCGCGCCCTGCGTGCGGAGGGGGTCGATACCGGTGCGATCAACCGCGGTGGCCCCCGCATTGGCACCTATTACGTCGAGCGCGGCGCGGCACAGCGACCGTCGGTCGTGGTCTATGACCGTGCGGGCTCCTCCGTTTCGCTTGCCGACCCTGCTACCTACGATTGGGATGCGCTGCTGGCGGGGGCAGACTGGTTCTTCTTTACCGGCATCACGCCCGCGCTCAGCCCCGCCTGCTGCCAGGCCTGCCGGGATGCCATTGCCGCTGCGCATCGCCTTGGCGTGCGCGTGGCCTGCGATATCAATTACCGCGCCAAGCTCTGGTCTTATGAGGAGGCCGGTCGCGTGATGCGTGAGCTCTGCCACGGCGTAGACCTTCTCATCGTCAATGAGGAGCATGCCGAAAAGGTGCTGGGCATCCCCTCCGCGCTGGATCCTGCTGCAAAGGGTAAGCCGGTGGAGATCGAGCTGCCCGCCCGCCGCAAGGCATCGGAGATCATGGCGGGGCAGCTGATGAAGACCTTTGGCCTTGCTGCCGTAGCCATGACGCTGCGCACCACCCTCTCGGCCGAGGAGACCATGACCGGGGCGGTCTATTACGATGGCCAAAACGCCTACCACTCGCCCGATTACCGCATGCGCGCGGTCGACCGCGTTGGCAGCGGCGATGCCTATACGGGCGGCCTGCTTTACGCGCTTTCGGCCGGGATGACGGCAGAAAGGGCAAACCGCTTTGCCGCCGCCTCCTGTGCGCTCAAGCATTCGGTAGAGGGCGATTTCCAGATCATCAGCCGCGCGGAGGTAGAGCGCCTCTGCGAGCAAGAAAATAGCAGAATTGAACGGTAAAAGGAGAAAAAACATGACACAGCTGGAACAGAAATTGTATGAGGTCGGGCTTTTTCCCGTCATCACCCTGAAAAATATTGAAAACGCCGCCGGCGTGGCGCACGCCCTGTGCGAGGGCGGCCTGCCGGCTGCCGAGGTCACCTTCCGCGTGCCGGGCGCCGGTGAGGTCATTCGCCGCATGCTGGAGGCAGAACCGGATATGCTGGTCGGCGCCGGAACGGTGCTGACGCGTGAGCAGGCAGACGAGGCGATCGCTGCCGGTGCCCGCTTTATCGTGACCCCCGCCTTCTCGGCTGACATTGTGAAATATTGCCTGGAAAAGCAGGTGCCCATCATGCCCGGCTGCGCCACCCCCTCGGACGTAGAGGCAGCGCGTGCGCTCGGTCTGACCACCGTCAAGATCTTCCCGGCAGAGGCGATCGGCGGCCTTGCCGCCATCAAGGCGATCGCAGCACCCTATCACATGATGAAATTCGTGCCCACGGGCGGCATCTCGGCCGAGAACGTGACGGACTATCTTTCCTGCCCCAAGGTGCTTGCCTGCGGCGGTAGCTTTATGATGAAGAGCGAGCTGCTGGAGGAGGGACGCTTTGACGAGATCCGCGTTGCCGTGCGCGAGGCGGTGCAGGCCATCTTTGGCTTTAAGCTTTATCATCTCGGCATCAATGCCGGCGACGAAGCAGATGCCGGCGTGCGCCTGCTTTCCGAGATGTTTGGTCAGCCGGTTCGCGAGTTCCCCGGTGCTTATTTCTATGGAAATTGGTTTGAGGTTATTCGCGGTTGTGGGCGTGGCAAGGTCGGCCACATTGGCATTGAGACCGCTTGCATCGACCGTGCCGTTGCCTATTTCAAGCGCCGCGGCTTTGACTTTATCGAAGAGAGCGCCGGCTATGACGAGAAGGGTAACCTGACCGTGATCTACTTCCGTGACGAGATCATGGGCTACGCGCTGCACCTGAGCGCGAGAAAGTGAGAGAGATATGCAGTACCATTACCGTTTTCCCGGCTTTCGCGTAAAAACGCTGACCTTCAGCTATGACGATGGCGTGAAGCAGGACCGCCGCCTGGTGGAGATCCTGCATAAAAACGGCCTGTCCGGCACCTTTAACCTCAACAGCAGTACCCTCGGGGAGGAGGATAACCTGGCTGCGCCGCACGGCTGCCTTTCGCGCCACACGGCGCAAAAGGTGTATAACACCCCCGGCATTGAGGTCGCCGTGCATACCTATACCCACCCGCACTTGGAGTGGCAGCCCTCTGCCACCGTGATGCGCGAGGTGGTGGAGGACCGCCGTGCGCTGGAGGAGCTGTTTGGCCGCCCCGTGACCGGCATGGCCTATCCCTTCGGTACGCACGCGCCCCACGTTGTGGACGTGCTGCGCGGGGCGGGCATCAAGTATGCGCGCACCACCGTATCCACCGAGCGGTTTGATATGCCGGGGGATTGGCTGCGCCTGCCGGCTACCTGCCACCATAATAACCCGCGTCTGATGGAGCTTGCCGACAAATTTCTTGCCCTGGCCGATAACGAAAAGCGGCGTGACTGGGCCCGCCTTTCGATGTTCTACGTCTGGGGCCACAGCTACGAGTTTGACGATAACGATAACTGGCAGATCATCGAGGATTTTGCCGCCAAGATGGCAGGCCATGACGATATCTGGTACGCGACGAACGGCGAGATCTACGATTACGTCAAGGCCATCGAGCGTCTGGAAATCTCGGTGGACGGCCGCTGCTGCTATAATCCCTCGGTCATTCCCGTGTACTTCTATGCAAACGGTAAGCAGTATGTTGCCAAGCCCGGCGAAGTGCTGACCGTGGAATAAGTGGGAAGAGCTATGAAGGATACGTTTGCCAAGCTGCGCTTGGTGGCTGCCATGGTGATCTTTGGCACGATCGGCCTCTTCGTCCGGTTTTTAGACTTGCCCTCCGGCATGGTTGCGATGGTGCGTGGGGTGGTCGGCTCACTCGTCCTCCTCTTGATCATGGCGCTTTTGCACAAGCGTCCCTCGCTTGCCGCCGTGCGGCGCAATCTTCCTTGGCTTTTGCTCTCGGGCGCCTTTGTGGGCTTCAACTGGATCCTGCTGTTTGAGGCCTACCGGTACACCACGGTCTCGGTGGCCACCATGTGCTATTACATGGCTCCCATTTTCGTGGTGATCGCCGCCCCGCTGCTGCTGCGGGAGCGGATGACGGCCCGCCGCCTTGCCTGCGTGGCGGCTGCGCTGCTCGGCATGCTGGGCGTTTCCGGCCTGCTGGATAACGGCCTGCCCGGCGCAAAGGATGCCATGGGCATCCTGTTTGGCCTGGGGGCGGCATTGCTGTATGCCGGCGTTATGCTGCTGAACAAGCGCATCCGCGAGATCGATGCGTACGACAAGACGGTCGTGCAGCTCGGTGCGGCTGCCGTGGTCATCCTGCCCTACAGCCTGCTGGTAGAGGGGGGCTCCGCCTTTCTTTCTCTGCAGTGGCAGCAGGTGCTGCTTTTGCTGCTGGTGGGCGTTATTCACACCGGCGTTGCCTATTTTTTGTATTTTGGTGCGATGGGCCGTCTGCCGGCGCAGACAACGGCGCTGCTCAGCTACATCGACCCCGCCGTGGCGCTCCTGCTCTCGGTCTTCGTCCTGCAGGAGGGAATGACGCTTTACGGTGTGATCGGCGCCGTGCTGATCCTGGGCGCCGCCCTGGTCAGCGAGCTGCCCGGCAAGGAGCATAAAAAGCCGTAGCCGCTATAGACAGATTTGCCCCGGCATGCTTCCACGGATGCATGCCGGGGCTGTTTTTATAATTAAATGTATAAAAAATGCAGCGGCGGAAAAGAAAAATTGCAATTCTCTGATAAAAAATCCGAATATTGATTGACATTGACGAAAGTTTGTGATATAATCTACAAGCACAAGGTATGATCAATTTTCATTTTTGACCCACGCCGGCTGACCGGTGCGGGACGCAGGACGAGTCTTTTTGTATGAAAAAAAGGGCTTGTACTGCCTTTTTGCGCGTTTTTTTGCACCTTTGCGTCGGTCTTTTCTCTGCACGCGCCGGAGAAGCCAGAAAGGAAACAAGAGAAAACATGAACACCAAAAATCTGCTTTACATTTTGAAGCGTGTGCTGCTGTGCTTGCTGACCATCTGGGTCGTCATCACGGTCACCTTCTTCGTTGTGCATGCCGTTCCCGGCGGCCCGTTCAACGGGGAAAAGGCGCTCAGCCCGGAGGCACAGGCTGCGCTGGAGGCGAAATACGGTCTGGATAAGCCGCTCTGGCAGCAGTACATCACCTATCTGACCGATATTATCACCAAATTTGATTTCGGCCCGTCCATCAAGCTGCGCGGCCGGCAGGTCGTGGACATCATTGCAGACGGTATGAAGACCTCTGCCAAGCTGGGTCTGATCGCTGCCGGCATCGCGCTGGTATCCGGCGTTGTGCTGGGTGCCGTTGCCGCTCTGCGCCGCAATAAGATCATTGACCGCGTTATCATGGTCATCACCACCGCCTTTATCTCCATGCCCTCGTTTATCATGGGTACGCTACTACTATTGATCTTTGCGGTGAACTTCAAGGTCTTTCCTGCCAACGGCACCACGGCCGCCGGCCTGGTGCTTCCCATCATCACCCTGGCACTGTATCCCACCGCGCATATCACCCGTCTGACCCGCTCTGCCATGCTGGACGTGCTGGGCCAGGATTATATCCGCACCGCACGCGCCAAGGGCGTTTCCGGTCCCAAGATCATTTTCGGCCATGCGCTGAAGAATTCGCTCATTCCCGTTATTACGTATTTTGGCCCTATGCTGGCCTACATCGTGACCGGCTCTATCGTGGTAGAGAAGGTATTTGCCGTTCCCGGCATCGGCCGTGATTTCGTCAACAGTATCATCAACCGTGACTATCCGTTGGTAATGGGTACCACCATCGTGCTTGCCAGCCTGATCGTCATTATGAACCTGATCGGCGACATTATGTATAAGGTCGTTGATCCGCGCATCAATCTGGAGTAAAGGAGGCCAAGCATCGTGAAAAAGAATCCCTTTAGCATGCAGGTAGACCTGGATGCATTTATCCCCGCAACGGGCGAGGAAAAAGCCTACATGGTGCAGATGCGCCCCTCCTCCACCTTCTTCCGTGACGGTGTGAAGCGCCTGTTGAAGAATAAGGTAGCGACCGTTTGCTTCTTCCTGATCGTTGCTATCGTGCTTGCCTGCATCGTGCTGCCCATCTTCTGGCCCTATTCCTATGACCAGATCCTTGGCCTTGGTGAATACGGCAAGACGGATAAGTCCTACAACAACCTCAAGCCCTTTGAATACGGCGAAACAGAGCTGGAGCGTATTGAAAACGGCGAAAAAGTTTTCCCGCACGTCTTCGGCACCGACTCGCAAGGGCGTGACTACTTCATCCGCGTGGTCTACGGCACGCGCATCTCGCTTGTCGTTGGCTTCTTTGCCAGCATCATCGTGCTGGTCATCGGTATGACCATCGGCTCACTTGCCGGCTATCTCGGCGGCAAGGTGGATATGATCATCATGCGTATCGTAGACGTGATCTATTCGCTGCCCGATATGCTGATGGTAATTCTGATCGGTACGGTGCTCAAGCAAACGCTGGGTGAGGCGATAGAGGGCACGTTCCTACAGTCTATCGGTACCAACATCATCAGCCTGTTTATCGTGTTCGCCGTTCTGTATTGGGTGTCCATGGCCCGTCTGATCCGTGGTCAGATCCTCTCGCTGCGCGAGCAGGAGTACGTGCTTTCCGCACAGGCAACGGGTGCCTCTGCCGGCTGGATCATCCGAAAGCACCTGGTGCCCAACTGCATCAGCGTGATCATCATCTCCACCGCGCTGCAGATCCCCAGTGCCATCTTTACCGAGAGCTTTCTCTCCTTCCTCGGCCTTGGTGTAAACGCACCTATGCCGTCGCTTGGCTCGCTGGCCTCTGACGCGCTCAGCGGTATCACCTCGTATTCCTACCGTCTGGTCATCCCCGCCATCGTCATTTCGCTGATCGTTCTGTCGCTGAACCTGTTTGGCGACGGCCTGCGTGACGCGTTTGACCCCAAGCTGAATAATTAAGAAAGAGAGGCAGACCAATGGCTTTGTTGGAAGTAAAAGACCTGCACACCTCTTTCTTTACGGATGCAGGCGAGGTAAAGGCCGTTAACGGCGTTTCCTTTAACTTAGACCACGGCCGCGTTCTCGGCATCGTGGGTGAGTCCGGTTCCGGCAAGTCGGTAACCGCGTATTCGATCATGCAAATTCTGGCAGGCACGGGTAAGATCGTATCCGGCTCTGTCAAGCTGGATGGGCAGGAGCTGGTCAATTCCGGTGAAAAGGTCATGCGTACCGTTCGCGGTAACCGCATCTCCATCATCTTCCAGGACCCCATGACCTCGCTCAACCCCACCTATACCATCGGTCACCAGCTGATGGAGGCGATCCTCCTGCACACTGACCGTGATAAAAAGCAGGCCTATGACCGTGCGGTAGAAATGCTGCGCCTCGTCAATATCAATGAGCCTGAAAAGAGAATGAAGCAATACCCGCACGAGTTTTCGGGCGGTATGCGGCAGAGGATCGTTATCGCCATGGCGCTGGCCTGTGAGCCGGACATCCTGATCGCTGACGAGCCGACCACCGCGTTGGACGTGACCATCCAGGCGCAGATCTTAGAGCTGATGGGCTCGCTGCAGAAGGAGCTGGGCATGGCCATCATCATGATCACGCATGACCTGGGCGTTGTGGCACAGATGTGTGATGAGGTCATCGTTATGTACGCCGGCTCGATCTGTGAGCAGGGCACGGCAGACGAGATCTTCTATAACCCCAGTCACGAGTATACCAAGGGCCTTTTGCGCTCGATCCCCAGCGTGAGCAAGGTCGGTGAGAAGCTGCAGCCGATCACCGGTACGCCGATCGACCTGCTGAACATGCCGGAGGGCTGTCCCTTCGCCCCGCGTTGTGAGGCGGCCATGAAGATCTGCCTGCGTCAGTGTCCTGTCAAAATGATCATCAATGACGATCACCACGCATCCTGCTGGATGAACGTCAAGGAGGAGCGCGCGCTTGGCCTTGTGGAAGACGAAAAACCTGTAGAAAAGGGGGAAGAGAGCAATGGCTGATGAAATGAAGAACACCCCCTTAATTGAAGTACGAAACCTGAAGGAGTACTTCGATATCAGCATGGGCATGTTCCAGACCAAGCCGCTGAAGGCGGTCGATGACGTTTCCTTCTTTATCAACAAGGGTGAAACGCTTGGCCTGGTAGGCGAGTCCGGCTGTGGTAAGACCACCGTTGGTCGCACGCTGCTGCACCTGTATAAGCCCACCGCCGGTGAGATCCTGTACAACGGCAAGCCCGTTGTTACGAAGGCAGATATCCGTGAGTTCCGTAAAAAGGCGACCATGGTGTTCCAGGATCCGTATTCCTCCCTGAACCCGCGTATGACCGTTTCGGATATCATCGGTGAGCCGCTTGACGTGCATAAGATGTACGAAACGAAGGAAGAGCGGCAGGACCGCATCCTGGAGCTGATGGGCCAGGTCGGCCTGAACAGTGAGCATGCCTCCCGCTACGCGCACGAGTTCTCGGGCGGCCAGCGGCAGAGGATCGGTATTGCCCGCGCCCTGGCGATGAAGCCGGACTTCATCGTGTGTGACGAGCCTGTCTCCGCGCTTGACGTATCGATCCAGGCGCAGGTCATCAATATGTTTGACGAGCTGCAGGATAAGATGGGTCTGACCTATCTCTTTATCGCGCATGACCTGCTGGTGGTTCGCCATATCAGTGACCGCATTGCCGTGATGTACCTTGGCAAGATGGTAGAGCTGGCAGATGCAGATGAGATCTACAATCACCCGCTGCACCCGTATTCCAAGGCGCTGATCTCGGCTGTGCCGATCCCGGACCCCAACATTGCGCGTGCCAACCAGCGTATTCCGCTGGGTGGGGATATCCCCAGCCCGCTGAATGCCCCCTCCGGCTGCCCCTTCCGCACCCGCTGCCCCTACGCGACCGAGGCGTGCGCCGCAGCCATGCCGGAATTCCGCGAGGTTTCCAAGGGGCACTACGTTGCCTGCCACAACCTCGAAAAGATCAACTGATCTTCCTATTCGTTCATCATTTGCTGCGGGCGGTGTGCAATACGTCTGCAGCGGTGTGAAATACACAAAATCCAAAACAGAAAATGAAAGGAAAACGTATCATGAAAAAGCTTTTGGCTATTCTCCTGGTTCTGTCCACCGTTCTGTGCGTAGCAGCATGTGGCGGCGGCAACACCACGGATCCCGATGCGACCTCCATGAATGTTTGTCTGGCATCGGAACCCCAGACGCTTGACCCCGCGCTGAACTCCGCCGTTGACGGCGCTACCATGTGCGCACACCTCTTCTCCGGCCTTGCAAAGTGGTCGCAGGATGAGGAGGGCAAGCTGGTGATCGTTCCTGACCTGGCAGTTGCTCTCTCTGAGGGCGTTGTTGGCGAGGATGGTAAGGTTACCTACACCTACATCCTGAAGGACGGTCTGAAGTGGAGCAACGGTGATGACCTGGTTGCTTCCGACATCGTAAACTCCTGGAACCGCGCTGCATCCGCTGAGCTGGGTGCTGACTACGGCTACATGTTTGAGGTCGTTGACGGCTACGGCACCGACAAGCTCAACGTAACCGCAAAGGACGACAAGACCATTGAGGTCGTTCTGGCTAACGCAGTTGCTTACTGGGATGAGCTGCTGGCATTCCCGACCTACTACCCCGTTCACAGCTCTGCTTTCGAGAACGAGGAGTGGGCTACCGATCCCTCTACCTACATCAACAACGGTCCTTACGTTATCGACAGCTGGTCTCACAACAGCGTGATCACGCTGAAGAAGAACACCAGCTACCATGCAGCTGATACCGTAAAGATGGACGTTATCAACTTCTACCTGTCTGATGATGCCAACAACATGCTGGCTAACTTCAAGAACGGTGACTGGGTTGTGATCGGCGACGTTCCCGTTGACGAGATCAAGACCCTGGAGAAGGATTATCCGGATGAGTTCGTTATCGCCGGTCAGATCGGTACCTACTACGTTTGCTGGAACGTAAACGAGGACATCCTGCCCGAGGGTAACACCCTTGCCGGTGCAGAGGCTGAGGCTGCAAAGGCTGAGATCCGTAACGCGATCGGCCTGCTGTTCGACCGTAACTACCTGGTTGATGCCATTGCACAGGGCGGTCAGCTTCCTGCTTCCTCCTTCGTTGCTATGGGTATGACCAACCCCGACGGCTCTGAGTTCTATCAGACCGCTGGTGATTCCGATGATTACTATGGCTACTATGACGTAAGCGAGGCTGCTCAGGAGGGCAACTTCAAGGCTGCTATCGAGGTACTGAAGAAGTACTACACCTACGATGAGGCCGAGAAGAAGTTCACCAACTTCCCCGCCATGACCTACCTGTACAACACCGATGATGGCCACAAGGCTATCGGTGAGTACCTGCAGGGCGTTCTGGCCAGCGTTGGTATCAACATGCAGCTGGAGAACCAGGAGTGGAATGTATTCCTGGAGACCCGTAAGAACGGTGAGTACTCTATCGCTCGTAACGGTTGGCTGGCTGACTACAACGATCCGATCTGCTTCCTGGATATGTGGACTTCCATCTCCGGTAACAACGACGTTCAGTACGGCAAGGGCGACCACAAGGATCTCGCTATGTACAACCTGGATCTGACCTCCTACGGTTACGAGACCAAGGTTGAGAACGGCACTTGGGCAGAGACCTATGACGTGCTGATCAGCACCATCAAGTCCTGCACCAACAACGAGACCCGTTATCAGCTCATGCACCTGGCTGAGGATATGCTGATGGAGACCGGTTGTATCGTTCCTCTCTACTACTACACCGACCTGTACATGGTTGATGATAGCGTAAAGGGCTTCTACTCCAACCCGCTTGGCTACAAGTACTTCATGGGCTGCACCATCGAGAAATAAGTAGAAATACACCCGGTCAACGGTAGGGATATCTTATAATTGCACCATAGGTAAGGTGTCTTTTCACCGTATAGACGGAAAAGGACCGTGCTCTTGCAGCACGGTCTTTTTCCTTTTCTCCGCCTGCAGAATTTAGCGAAAGCACTTGCATTACGTGCCCCGATGTGCTATAATAAGCTGTATGTTATTTCAGAGGTGTCCAGGACACGTGGGAGGTACTTATGAGTGCGGTTTTGATTGCGTTTTTGATCACGCTTTCCACCTTTCAATCCCTGCTTTGCCGTAAATACAGCGAGCATTATCCGGGTGAGGAGGCTATGTCCTCGCCGGTCTTTTCGGTCATCAGCGGCTTGATCGTAGCGGTGGTCACCTTCGCCTTTGCCGGCTTTTCCTTCTCCGTTCAGTGGCCTACGCTGGTGCTGGGTATTGCAAACGCCGTAACGCTTTTTTTGTATAACACCTGCATGATCAAGGCATCCAACAGCGGCCCCTACTCCGTGCTGATGACCTGTATGCTGGCCGGCGGCATCATCGTGCCTGCCGTGGTCAACTTCTTTGCCTTCGGCACCCTGCTTTCCATCATCCAGATCATCTCGATCGTGGTGATCTTTGCCGCCATCTACATCGTCAGCTATAAAGAGGGGGAGGGCAAGGGCAGCCTTGGCTTCTATCTGGCCTGCGTGGGTCTGTTCCTCTTCAACGGTGCCTACGGTGCCTTGCTGAACGCGCAGCAGGAGATCACCGGCTCGGCCGAAAAGGAAGAAATGATCATGCTCTCCTATTTTGGCTGCATGCTCATCTCTACGATCTACCTGCTGGCAACCCGGGGCAAGACCTTTGTACGCGCCCTGCGGCAAACGAAAAGGTCGCTTTTCTATCTGCTTTCCTGCTCGGTCGTTATTTCCCTGGCTATGAATCTGCTGGTCTTCATTCTGCCGCTGATCAATGCCACCGTCCTCTACACCTTTGATAATTCGGGCGTGCTGCTGGTCAGCGTGCTGATCTCGCACTTCTTCTTCCGCGAAAAGCTCACCCGCCTGAACTGGCTTGGGTGTGCGCTCATGTGCCTTGCCTTGGTATGTGTTTCCGTCTTTTCGCCGGAATTTATCGCAGCCCACTTTGCGTAACTGAAAAATAGAAAACCGGCACTTGTGAGAGACCTCTCGCAAGTGCCGGTTTCTTTGCCGCGTCCCGTGGCTTACGGCGTATATACCGTACCAACAAAGAGCGGCAGGCCGTCTGCCCCGGTGATCACAAAGACAAACGGGCGGTTAAGGATGAAGTCGATCTCCTCTCCCGGCGCGGCCGGTGCGCTGTCGGCGTGCATCACCGTGTACGCTGCCGCCTCAATGCCATCCTCATCAACGATCACGCGCGCGGCGTGGTCTGCCCCGGCCAGCCATATCGGCTGGCCGTTGTTTTCCGAGAGCGGACTGAAATCCGCGGTGGCCGGGTCAAGGCAGGCCTCGATCCCCAGGCGGCGCAGGCCGGCCAGCAGGTCTGTGCTTGCGTCCACGTCAAATTTCGGCATAGAGAGATTCAGCTTGACTGCGGAAGAATTTTCCCAATCGCCGTTTGCCGTCATAAAGGCAAGTGCCTCACTGTCTGACAGCAGCGCAGCCGGGCTTACGCCCTCGTCCGGCAGGATCAGGTACATATAGCCGCTGTTTTCCAGTGCCTTTCTGGTGGCGGAAAAGTGCTCGCCCCAGTAATACTCGCCGTGATACAGGGTCTGGTTCATAAAATCACACAGCAGCTCTCCCTGCGGGGCATAAAAACGGTCCTTCTTGTTCGAGGCGCTTAAAAACTTTTGATTCCACTTGGCGCGGTAATACATGGTGGTAGCCAACGCCATCACCGTCTCCGGCGGCAGCTCTATGCTGTCGGCATAGGCAGAAAGCAGGCCGCCTGTATGCTCGTTCAGCCATGCGGCAAGTGCCTTGTTATAGCCGTCTGTGCCCATCTCCCCTTGGAAAGAGGAGGCGTAGTAGATCTCTGCCAGCCGTTTTAAGGTGTCTGCCTCGTAGGCAACGTCCTCGTCTAACCATATCGAGCTGCCAAGCAGGCTGGTCACGGTGCCGTCATCACAGTAGTTGGCGTTCCAGACCGCGTTGGCCTGCGTGCGCAGCGCCTCTATGCTTTCGCTGCCCAACAGGGTAAGGATCTCGGCACGGCTCTCGCCGTCTGTCACCTCTGCCAGCATGGCCAGCGCCATATAGACGTTGAGCGGGGAAAACACGCGGTTTTTTGGCTCGTCTCCGGCAAGAAACGTAGAAACGGTCGAAGAAAGAAAGTCACCAAGCCCCGCGCCCGCGCCGTAGTATTGCCGCCGCTCCTGTACCGAGGCGTACCAGGCATCGTAGTCCTCGCGCGAGCCTTCCTCGTCCGGATAGGGTGCCATGATCGGGTAGCTGGCCTCTGCGATCATATAGCCGCCCTGCAGGGGCGAGATGTTCCATAGTGCGCCGATCAGAACGGCCACTGCCAGCATGGCCGCCACGGCAGATCGCCACCAGCGCGGCAGCTGCCGCCTGGCCGGCATCTCCCCGGCACGGGCGACCAGATCCCCGTCCACCATGCCGATGGCATCCTGTAATTTGTCTCTTTTCATATCATAACCTCCCGTTCTTTCAGATAGGCCATGAGCCTTTCGCGCGTGCGCTTGAGCAGCATTTTTACGCGGCTTTGCCCCATGCGGTAGCGCGTGGCGATCTCTTGGATCGAATCAAAGAACCAATAGCGGCGCAAAAAAACGTCGCTCTCTATCCGTGGCCTGCTTCTTAAAAAGGCAGAAATGTGGGCTGCCAGCTCTTGCACCTCAAGGCCGGCATCCGGCTCCTCCTCGCCCGGCAGACATTCTGCCAGCTCGTCAAGCGAAAGCAGCACCCGGTCACCCCCGCGCTTCTTTGCCTGGGCCTTTCGCCATCTGTCTAATGCGATGCGGCGGGAAAGCATGCCAAGAAAGGCAGAAAGCGGCTGCGGCCGCGCCGGCGGGATCCCGTTCCAGGCGTCAAGATAGGTGTCATTCTCACATTCCTCCGCCTCCTCGTGTGAGGAGAGAATGCGGTAGGCAATGGCATAGCAATAACGCCCGTATGCCTTCTTCGTTTCGGCAATGGCACGCTCGTCTCGCTGCCAATACAGGTCTATGATCCTTTCGTCCTCCAAAAAGCTCACCTCCTATCCTTCACCCTACTGATCGTAAAACAGGCCGGCCCGGTCACCAAATACAACTAATTTTTTTCCTTTTCCCGGTAGGCGGCAGGGGAGAGGGCGTATTTTTCCTCAAAATCACGGTAAAACTGCGTGCGGTTGGTGTAGCCGCAGGCAGAAATGACCTCGCCCACGGTCATATCCCCCTCGCGCAGCAGGCCCGCTGCATATTCCATGCGCCGCCCGCGCAGGTATTCCTTCATCCCCATGCCGTACAGGGTGCGAAAGGCACGGCCAAGGTAGGTGGGGTGGTAGCAGAGCGCCTCGGCCATCGAGGTGATGGTCACCGGCTTGGTAAAATGGCTGTCAAGATACGAAAGCATGGCCTTTTGCGAGAGCTTTTTCCGCGCAGGCGCGCTGCTTTCCTTATGCAGGGCGCGTATCAGCTTGGCAAATACCAGGCGCATGTAGCCGTTCAGGACAAAGCGGCGGCCGATCCGGTTGTCGGTCGATTCCTGGTGCATCCGCTCGATCAGCTGCTCGGTCTCGGTACGGTCAAGCCCGGAAAGATGCACGCAGCGCGGCGGCTTTGGCTGCATTTCGCCCCCCTCGTAGAAAAACAGGCGAAAAACGTCGTCCACGCTGCCGCGGTCGATCAGGTTCTCACAAAGAAATTCCGGCTTGACCAGCAGGTTGTAAAAGCAAAGCTCCCCCTCCGTGCGGATGGCATGCACCTCGCCGTTGTTGATGAACAGCAGATCTCCCCGCCGCACGGGGTACGGCTGCCCGTCTATCTCGTGCGTGCCGCTGCCGGCATAGGTATACACCAGCTCTACAAATTCATGGCGGTGCGGCGGCTCCGGCCTGTTGCTCGTGCAGCGGCTTTCCTGCACCAGCACGCCGTGCTTTTTATCAAAATTATAGACCCGCATCAGAAAACACCTCGCATACGCTTTTTTTCATTGTATCAGAAAAACAGGAAATTGTCAATAAAAGTATAAAAATGATACACGCCGTGCGCTTTTGTTATTGTCAGGCGAAAAGAAACACGCTATAATGAAGAAAAAAACAGGAGGGCTTTTTATGCAAAACTTGGATTATAAAACCTATTTGGACAAGGTGCGTGCCTGCTGGCTGGGCAAAAACATCGGCGGTACGCTTGGCGCACCGTTTGAATGCAAGCAGGGCGCCATCGACCTGGATTTCTATACGCACGATCTGGCCGAGGGCGTGCTGCCGAACGATGACCTGGACCTGCAGCTGGTGTGGCTGATCGCGGCAGAGCAGGCAGGGAAGAAGGTCAATGCCGAGATCCTTGCCAGCTATTGGCTCACCTTCATCGTGCCGGACTGGTCAGAATACGGCTTTGGTAAGCGCAACCTGCGCGCGGGCATCCTCCCCTCCGTCAGCGGTGGGTATGAGAATGACTTCCGCGAGAGCAACGGCGCGTGGATCCGTAGTGAGATCTGGGCCTGCCTGGCCCCCGGCCGCCCGGATATCGCCGTGCGCTACGCGCGGGAGGATGCCGCCGTTGACCACTGGGGAGAGGGGGTCTATGCCGAGATGTTCTGTGCCGCCGTACAGAGTGCTGCGTTTGTGGAATCGGATATGGAAAAGCTGATCGAGATCGGCCTCTCCTACGTCCCCAAGGACTGTGCGCTGGCCGGGGCGATCCGTTACGTGCAGGAGCTTGTCAAGGACCCCACGCTTGACTGGAAGGCCGCCCGCAAGAAGCTGCTGCAAAAATACACCAGCTCGTTTGGTATGCGTCCGCTTCCCGGCTGCGAGATGGACCCCGAGATCCCGGAGCCGATCCGCGGCTTTGATGCGCCCTCCAACGTTGCCATCGTGGTGCTGGCGCACTATTACAGCAAGGGCGATTTCTCCCGCGCGGTCTGCATTGCCGCCGGCTGCTGTGAGGATGCAGACTGTACCGCCGGTACCATTGCCGCCCTGTACGGCATTCGCGGCGGTACCGCCTGCATCCCGCAGAAGTGGCTGGATCCCATCGGCGATGAGATCAAGACCGTCTCGCTTGATAAGACCAAGCACGGCGAGCCCGAGACAGTAACCGCCCTGACCGCCCGCGTTGCCCGTCTGATGCCCACCTTTATGGATGAGAGCGTCACCTTTGACGAGGAGGGAAGGATCTTTTTGCAGGTCTGCGAGGGAGAGGAGCTGTTCTACGGCGGCTATCACGGCTGGCCGGATGAGCGGCTGGCGAGGATCGAGGCAGACCGCTTCTGCCTGCACGCCGAAAGCCCTATGCTGGCTGTTGACGCGCTGTTTGATACCGCCCGCGTCGAAAATGATACGCTGCTGCCGATCGATCTGGTCATCGAGCACAAGTTCCCCTGCTATCAGCATGGAGATTGGCTGACGCTCGTCTGGCACCTGCCGCCCGAGTGGGAGGCCGTCGGCGGACGTGAATCGGCCGTTACCATGCGCGCCTATTGGCAGCACGAGCAGAGGTTTCAGACCGGCATCGTCCCGCATGAGCTGAAGGCCGGCTGCCATTACGTCACGCTGGAGATCCGCCAGGAGGGCAACCCCTCGCGCATCTTCATCCCGTTCACCTTTATGAACACGCTGTAAAAAAGCCGAGCATAGAAAAGAGCCGATACGGAAAAAACCGTATCGGCTCTTTTGTTGTCCCCCCGCGCCGCGGGCGGAGGGGGCAACGGAGTTTTTGTCAGGCGGGGTTTTTGTTACTACATACCGCCGAACACCTCTTCGGCAGTTAGAAAATCATAGCTCCCGTTCCAAAACAGACGGCACCATGTACCGTCCGATAAAGGATAATACAACCGCATCATACTTGCAAGCTCCCAATGCCCCGGCAACCCTACATACGGAAGGATGTCCGCATAGTCAAACCGGTAGTTTTCTACAGGTGGCAAGTTTCTAAAATCCTCTCTGGTTGCAAGGCGAGTGATAGATGCCCTTTCGATTCTTGTAATCTGATACGGTTCTTCACCAAAGCACACCACGCAAGACATTCCATCCTTTGTGCGAAAATACACATCACCGAGTCGGCCACATTTGACATAATCTTGATTGTTCTCTAATCCCTGAAGCAGCAGAACAAAATCATCATGCAGCATTCCCACATAAAAGTCTTCTTCGCTGATTTCGGTTATCGGCAAATAGGCCTCCTCAAAATCAACCGATGCGCACGCCGGCAGAGCGAGCAGCACCGTACATAGGAGCAAGGCGGTGCATACAAGACGAAAAGCTGTCTGTTTCATGCTTTTTCCTCCTCTCTATTCTATAAAAGCCGCACCCAGCGCCTTGTTTTCGATCTTTAATGCCTCGACAAATGCGCGGGCATCTTCAGGCGTTGTTTCAGACAAAAAGGTGATCTTCATATGAAAACGATCGTAGTTTGCTTCCAATCTCGCCCTTCCGCGCGTAGGTGTATTGCCCTGGCAGGAACGCGAGAAAAACGGCTCCTCACTTGCCAGCATGTAAAACACGCCCTCCTCATGATGCTGCATAGAAACGTAGGAAACGTGAAAACGATCCTCGTTCATGACACATTGCTCATAGAGCTTTTGCATATCGGTGGGGCTTTGGCGAAGTGAAAACGTGATCACCACATCCCCCAGCGCGGTCGTGCTCGTATACTTGAGCCGCGATTGGGCATCCACCGCAAGCTCCGGCGCGTGTTCTCCCAGCTGCGGAACGGGGAGATAGCCGACAGAGGACAGATGCTTGCTCCAATCATATAGCAGCAACCACGATGCCCGCTCTAAAAGCGGCGCGTAGCGTTCGGCAAACGGGGGCGTTTCGTCAAAAACATCCCAGTTGTATTCCTCGTTCATGATCTTCAGACATTGTTCATAGTAGTCTACGATCTCTTGGTCTCCTGCCGCAGCAGCAAAAAGATCGATATCCGCGATCGTAAAATAATCCTCCACCGACTCTGCATATACGGGTCTTACGCCTGCCCCTGCAACAAGAATACAGAGAAGAAGCAGCAACGTCCTTTTCATACGCTCCCTCCTTTTTGCGAAAGCTCTGCTATCTATAGGATACCATATCGTCCCCTTGCTTGTCAATATGACAATTTACCAAAATTCGCCAAGCAGAATCAGGCAACATGCACAAAATCCATAACGGATTCATGGGTGTTTTGTAAACAAAAATATCAAATTTTACGAACGCGGCGGGCTCAAAAAAGCCGTGCAAGAGACAGGCGTCTCTTGCACGGCTTGTGCTTATTTCATCAGCGCATCCAAGTTGATCAGCTTTTCAAGGAAGCTGTTTTGCGTGAAGTAGTAGTGGTTGCTGG
This sequence comes from Eubacteriales bacterium, assembly GCA_045543015.1. Lineage (GTDB taxonomy): Bacteria > Bacillota > Clostridia > Oscillospirales > CAG-272 > UBA1740. The sequence goes on along the minus strand of JAZQLY010000045.1, from coordinate 4,746 downwards.
CCTCGTAGCCGATGCGGGCGTCGGCCGCCGCCAGGCGGTAGAGCCGCTCGGTCAGCTGCTTTTCCTCGGCAAGCAGGGCGGGCAGCTCCTCGCGCCGTCCCGCGTCCCGCGCGGCGTTGTAGCGCGCCTGCACCACCGTGCTGCGCAGGTTCACGTAGACCACCTCGGCAAAGCGGCAAAGCTCGTCGAACGCCGCGTTCCCCTTGACGTCTGCCAGCAGCGCAAGGCCCTTTTCCCATTCGCAGAGCAGGCTCTCGAGCAGCGCAAGCCATGCGGGCAGCTCGTATCTGCCGCGCCAGGTGTTGTAATCGTCATAGGCGTAGGTCACCATCGTGGCGGTGTAGCCGGTTGCGGCCGGGTAAAGCAGGTTGGAGGGGCCAAGCTCCTGCGGCCCGTCATAGAGCATGGGAATGGTGTGCGGATAATGGCGGAAGCCGTCTGAAAAATGCCGCACGGCCTGCTTCACGAGGCTGGCCTGCTCGCCAAAATGCGAGGCAAGAAATTCGTCATAGGAAAAGCCGTCTGCAAAGAAGCGGTTGACAAGATCCAGCGAGACGGTCGGGTAGCCGCCCACCGTCCAGGAGAGCATCAGTCCCGAGACGCCAAGCGCCTTCAGGTTGCCCATATGCTCCATGATCAGGTCAAAGACGGGAACGTAGGGAACAACAGCCATCTCCCAGCTGCTGTTGACCTGCACCTTGGCCATCACCTTGTGGCCAAGCTCGCGCGCGTAGGAGAGCGCCTTTTTCGTTTCCTCGCACGGGCCGATCTTGCTGATGGCGTATTCCTCCACCTCCACACGCTTGCCGTCCATCATCACGCCGCCCATCTCGCTGACCGAGAGGATATCGATCTTCTGGTCCATGCGGGCAATGCCCTCTAAAATATCCGCCTCCGACCAGCCGTAGGGCGCGGTCCAGGCCCACAGGTTGGCCAGCACGCGGGTCTTTACGCCGGCATCGGTAATGGCACGCTGGATGATGTTGTTGACCTCCGGCACCACGTCAGGGTGGCGCAGATGGCTGCAATGTGGGCAGCTGTTGCGGGGGCGGGAGTGGCAGTTGGTCATGTTCTCGGACATGGTGATGGTAATGATCCCCGCCAGCTCCGGCGTGGCGGTCACCAGGCTCTTCACCGCCCCGTAGAGGTAGTCCTGCACCGGCTTGAGCGTGGTGCAAAGGCTCCACGTGTTGTCGTGCAGATTGCCCTTCATCGGCTCGGTCTGCTCGGTCAGCTGATCGGGTGCCAGGCCGCGCGGCTCGTTGAAATACAGGTACACGCCAATGCCGTATTTTTTGCACTTGGCAATGATCTTGTTCAGATTCCTGCGGCGGATCTCGTACCCCTCGTCCAGCCCCTTGACGAACGGATAGGGCGAGAGCTTGGATAGCACGCCCTGCATCCATAGGCCGTTAACGCCTACCGCCTGCAGGCGGACAAGCAGCTCGTCCGGCAGAACGTCCTCACCGTCAAGAAACGTGTCGCCGTACAGCATCGAATAGCTGTAGACGATCTTATCAAAGCTGCCGGAACGGACAGGCGCAGCATCGGCACGGACGGGCGCGCCGCTGTAAAGATCAAAGGGCTTGGCGTAGCTGTCGATATAGCCCGCGCGGATGATGCTGGCCAGCCGCTCGGTCTCGGCGATCTCTCCGCCGGTCAGCGGGCAGTAGGTCACGCGCTCGGCCTTCGGCTTGAAGCTGCCAAGCTTAACGCCAAGAAAATCGTCTTCCTTGAGGCAGTAATCCAGCGTGGCCTCGTCCATATCCAGCAGCTGCAGCAGCTGCCCGTAGGGCAGAATCTGCCAGTTCGCCTTGATAATGTTGATATAGCCCAGCCTTTTCCAGTCAGGATCGTATGGGATCCTTTCAAGGCCCAGGCGGGCTGCCTCACGCGTCAGCGTGGCCTCGTCTGCTTCAAGGGCCGCCGCCAGGCGTGCCGTCTCTACCAGGCCGTAGTTGCGCAGCAGCACGGTCTGCCATTTTTGCGGAGTAAAGTAGGGGAGCGGGGTAACGTCTCTGATCTCGGGCAGCATAGCATTCTCCTTTGGTGAAGCGTGATATCGGCTTGATTATAACATGCGGGAACGGAAAAGTAAAGAGAAATTCTGAAAAAACGCACGTTCCGCTGCGCGTTGCCCGCCTCTTGACAAGCAGCGGTGTCTGCGCTATAATGGAGACATCAAACACATCTTGTTGGAGGGCTATGATGAACGAAACGATTCGGCAACTGCATGCGCGGAGATCCGTGCGCGCCTTTTTGGACCGGGAGATCCCGCAAGAGGCGAAGGAGGCTATTCTGAACGCTGCCTGCCAGGCACCAACGGCCGGCAACCAGCAGCTGTATACGATCATTGACGTTACCGACCCGGCGATCAAGGCACGCCTGGTGGAGACCTGTGACCACCAGCCCTTTATTGCCAGCGCCAGAATGGTGCTGATCTTCTGTGCGGATTGCAAAAAATGGTATGATGCCTTTCGCTTTGCGGGCTGCAAGCCGCGCCTGCCGGGCGCCGGCGACCTGTTTCTTGCATTGAGCGATGCCAACATCGCCGCGCAGAACGCCGTCACCGCTGCCGAGAGCCTGGGCATCGGCTCCTGCTACATTGGGGATATCATGGAAAACTGCGAGGAGCAGCGGGAGCTGCTGCACCTGCCGCCGTACGTGTTCCCCGCGGCCATGCTCGTCTTTGGCTACCCCACCGAGCAGCAAAAGGGAAGGCCGAAGCCCCGCCGGGCGGATCTTTCGCACATCGTCCATGAAAACGCCTACCGCGAGATGGACGAGGGGGAGCTTTACGACCTCTTTTCTATCCGTGCGGAGAACAAGCCCTACAAGGACTATATGAACGCCTTCTGCACGCGGAAGTACAATTCTGATTTCTCGGTCGAGATGACGCGCTCGGTCAAGGCGTATCTGAAGCAGTTTGACGATTGACCGTGGCATGCGCCCGCGGTGAGCAGCCACAGACCCTTTTAAAGGCGCGGCTGAACTGGTAGATATCGCCGTATCCCACCAGTCGCGCCACCTCGCCGATCGGGTAATGCTCGGCAAGCAGCTCCTTGGCGCGCTCCATCCGCAGGCGCGTCAGATAGGCAAAGGGCGTTACGCCCCGCTCCCGCTTGAACAGGCGCGTCAGATAGGCCTCGCTGACGTGGCAGGCCTCTGCCATCGCGCGGATAGAAAGCGCCGGGTCGGCAAAGCGCAGCTCTGCCAGCTCCAGGGCCGGGGCAAGCAGCGTGGCGCTCCCGCTCTCGGCCTCCTCCCGGTACAGGTCGCGTATCAGGCGGTAGAGCAGGGAAAGCGTCTCGGCCGCGCTCTGGTTGTTCTTTTGCGCCTGCAGGGCGCAGACCCGCGCAAAGATCGCGCGGGCGCGCTCTCCCTCCACGGTCGAAAGAGGAATGATCTGCGTGCTGTGCGGTGTATCGCAAATGTTAAAAAGCAGACTGTCTGCCTCCTCGATGCATTCGTTGAGGTAGGCTGCCCCACGCGGGATGTAGACCGGCGTTTTGGCATCTGCCATCACCGTCCGCCCGTCCTGTGTAAAGGCGATCCTTCCCCGTAGGGGAATGATCAAAACCGTGCTTTCCCGCCCGGTCTGGCGCAGGCGAAAGCCCGTTTGGTTCTGTACGCGAATGGCGTAAAGAAATTGCAAAATGATAGGGAAAGGGTGTTTCATGGCATCCTCCTTTTTCTTTATTATACCCGCTTTCTCATTAAAAGGCAAGAGATTTGTTCATTTTTGGCTAAATTTTGTTCTGTTTCAAGCATTGCATTCCCGGCCGTGTGGCGGTATAATAGGCACAAAAAGAGCAGGGAGGAAGCTCATCATGTTTGATTTTTCAGGAAAGACCGCCATTCTGACCGGTGCAGGAAAGGGCATTGGCCATGCCGTTGCCATTGGCCTGGCCAAGGGAGGTGCTGATCTCGTGCTGCTGGACATCAGCGAGGAGAATCTTGCGACCACCGCAGCCGAGGCAGAGAGCTATGGCGCGCGCGTCAAGGCCATTCGCGTGGACGTAGCCCGGGAGGACGAGGTGCGTGCCGCCGTGGCAGAGGCGATCGCCACCTTCGGGCAGGTGCATATTCTCATTAACAACGCCGGCATCTATCCGGTCAGCGATTTTGTCACCAGCAGATCGGAGGATTGGAAAAAACTGATCGATATCAACATTCTCGGCACCATGTACGCCGCCCACGCCGTGCTGCCGGGCATGCTGGAAAACGGCTACGGCCGCATCGTCAACATCGGCTCGGTGGCCGGGCATTACGGCCTGAGCTACTTTGTTGATTATTCGATGACCAAGGGCGCCGTCATCGCCTTTACCCGTGCGCTGGCCAAGGCCGTTACGCCCAATGGCATCACGGTCAACTGCGTCTCGCCCGGCAGCATTGACGTCAACGGCATCAAAAAAAATACCCAGCATTCCTTCACCGGCCGCGAGGGCACGCCGGAGGAGTGCGCAAGCGTGGTGCTGTTCCTTGCCAGCGACGAGGCAAGCTACGTCTCCGGCCAGGAATACCTGGTGGACGGCTGCCGGCGGCTGATGTAACGGCGGCAAAAAACGGTTACAAAAAGAACGAGCGTGCTTCACGCCCGTTCTTTTTTTGTAAAACGAAAACCACGCGATAGTCGCGTGGTTCAAAAGCGCTTAAGCGGTGAACAAATCCGCCGCAGCGGCAGGCTCCCTTGTGTAAAGGGAGCTGTCACGGCTTGCTGTGACTGAGGGATTGTTTTCAGGGGAA
>JAZQLY010000044.1:0-31404 GCA_045543015.1 Eubacteriales bacterium | reverse complement strand
AAGGGCTGAACGCCAAAGGACAGCAGCCATTCTGCCGACAAGCAAGATGCACGTCATATCACGCATCATACAAACAGATCTTCTAATAATAGAATACCATACCGTCCCCTTGCTTGTCAATATGGCAATTTACCGAAATTTACCAAGCGGAATTGGGCGATATGCACAAAATCCCTGGCGAATTTATGGGCATTTTGTAAACAAAAATGCCGAATCATGTGAACGCGGCGGCACAAAAAAGCCGTGCAAGAGACGGTGTCTCTTGCACGTCGGGCTTGATTTATTCTTCTTCCTTTTCCTCTTCCTCGTCGGTCTCGACGGGGGCGGTGACGGTCACGATGGCGGTATCCATCTGGTGATCCAGCACGTTCGTTACCTGGATGGCCAGGCTCTCGGTCTCTACTGCGCAGGTCGTTCCATCCTCGGGGATGGAGCCAAGCTCGGCAAATACGTAGCCACCAAAGGTCTCGTGATCATCGACCGGCAGGTCGATGCCAAGTGCCTCGGCAACCTCGGCAAGCGGGGCGGTACCGCGGATGCACCAGGTGCCATCCTCCTGCTGCTCGATCAGTTTTTCTTCTTCCTTGACCTCGGTCTCGTCATCGGTAAAGCTACCAACAAGCCGTTCAACGAGGTCATTGATGGTCACAATGCCCACCATGCCGCCGTATTCATCCAGCACGATGGCGAACTTGTTATGCGACTTTTTCATATTGCGGAACAGAAGGTCCGCCTTTACCCCCTCGGGGATAAAGTATGCCGGGCGCACCGCCTCGGCCATGACCGTCTCACGGTCACGGTTCTCCAGGCGGAAATAATCCTTCGCGTTCAAAACGCCTACGATATCGTCTACCGACTCATGGCACACGGGATAAATGGCGTGGCGCGTCTCGTGGATAATGCGGTTCCACTCCTCCATCGGCTCATCCGTCCACAGCATGGCCACCTCGGTCCGGTGGGTAGAGATCTCACCGGCGGTCAGATCGTCAAACTCAAAGACGTTTTGTATAAATTCCTTTTCTTCATCATCAATGGCACCCGTCTGCGTACCCACGTCTACCATCATGCGGATATCCTCTTCGCTGACGTCCTCATCGCTCTCGTTCGGGTCAATGCCCATGAGGCGCAGCACGCCGTTAGTAGAAACGGTCAGCAGCCAGACAAGGGGCGCAAAGAGTCTGGAAATAAACGAGATCGGGCCGGAAAGGGCCAGGGCAATGCCCTCTGCCTTTCTCATTGCCACACGCTTGGGCACCAGCTCACCAAAGATGAGCGTCACATAAGAAAGCACCAGCGTGATCAGAATGACGGCCAGGGCATCCAGCGTGGCCACCGGCACGCCGGTCAGCCCCAGGCTGATGACCCATGCAACCAGACGATCAGAAAAGTTCTCGGCGGCGAAAGCACTACCGATGAACCCGGCCAAGGTAATGGCAACCTGAATAGTAGCCAGGAAGCGCGAGGGCTCCTTTGTCAGACGGGAAAGGCGCTTGGCGCGCTTATTCCCCTCGGAGGCGAGCCTCGTCAGCTTTGCCTCTCCAATGTTGATGACCGCGATCTCGGCACATGCAAATACCGCGTTCAGCGCGATCAGAACCAGCTGCAGCAGCAGCATCCAAAAAATATCCAAAACAGATCCTCCCCGGACTTTGTCCGTTATTTCAAAAATTCCTCAAAAAAGCACAAAAAGACACAACCCGTCAGCTCATTCACGCAAGCACAGGCTATGTCCTACCAATTGTAAGGTTTTGAAACATAAAGGAGGCTTCTCGCTATTATGCGTCGTACTGTCACCTTCCATGATTTCTGTGCGCCATCTCCTTTCTCTGATCGATATTATTCGTATTATATAATATTTTTTGGGAATTGTCAAGGCTTTCGCGTGTTTTTCTGAAAAAACATGATCGGCGCACCTGCAAAGAGGTGCGCCGCGACCGTTTTTTCTTGTTTGATTTATTCCACGTGTCCCTCGGTGACGCTGCCGTCTGCCCAGGTGATGCGATAATCGTCATGGGCGAGGTCTACCCAAACGGTAATGCCGCAGGCAAAGCGGCTTTCCTGCACCTTGCCCGTCTGATCCAGCAGGCGGTGAGAAAGCAGCTCGGAGCAGGCAACCTCCTTATGCAGGCGACGCACGATGTTCACACGCGCGATCTCTGCCTCGTCGGCGTTGAGCGGGAGATAGGGAATGTTGCCCTGCAGGAGTGCGTGCAGCAGGCCAAGCTCTTCCTTGTCGCAATGGCCGCCACCGCGGCCAAGATCCTGCGGGATAAGCACGGCATCATGATATACCAGCTCAAAAAGCGGAACGTCCGCCCCGGGAACGTTGCCCCAGAAGTAGGGGGCGTGGTGTACAAGATCCAGGCTGTCGACCAGCTGGTCGATCGGCTCCTCGGAGGAGATGACCATGCCGCAGGAGCGCACATACTCAAAGCAATCGCAACGCTTTTCCACGCAGTCACGCCGTGTCATGCGGTGCATGGGGTTATCGCACTCGTCCAGCTCTACCACTGAGAAAACGTCTAAGTAAGCGCCGTCCGGGCGGCAGTTGTGCGCTTCCATTTCAGTAAAGTTGCGGCGAACGTAGTTCATAGACAGGTCAGCGCACATCTTGCGCTGCTTGCCACCGTACCAGATGCTATCCCAATTGTAGCTGCCGTCCGCATGTACCTGCGCCTGGTTCTCGCTGAAGGTCTCCGCATCCTCATAATAATCGCGGTAGTTATCGTGAATGGCGGGGATAAAACCGATCTTACGCAGGCGTGCGACCATCTCGGCCATGCCCTCCCAGCCGCCGGCCTGCTCACAGGGGGGCAGCACGTCGGGGTGCAGGTTATCGTAACCGCGCTTGCCCCAGCCGTCTACGTGGACGTAGGCATCACGCACGCCCAGCTCATACAGGCGCTCCAGCCGTGCTGCCATATCGGTAAACGGAATGACCGAATCGTTCTTGGAGGGGTCTTCTTTATTATAGTAATGCGACGCCGGCACAACGTGCTTGCAGATCATTGGCGTATGCACAACGGCACCGCCCACCATCTTCTTCAGCAACGGGTTTTTGATGATCTTTTCCTGCAGGCTGACGAAATGGCCATGCTCCACGGCGTATTGACGGTAGTTCTTACACATGACAACGTAGTCTGCACCGCTCTCATAGAAATCGTAAACGATCTTGCGGCGGTAAGCCATCTTACCAAGGGAGGGGCGCCACAGCATGCCGATCACGGTCGGCTCCTTGGGCATATGGTCATAGTGGTAGAAGGCATCCCACGGCGTTTCTACGATCGCCATATAGCCGCTGCCGCCCTCGCCCACCTGGCCCCAGAAGGGCATATAGGCATCACGGGACAGGAAATGGCGGCTCATGCGCGGGTGGACCTCCTCCTCGCAATCATCATAAAGCAGCTTACCGTTCATCAGGTTCAGGACGGCGTAGCCCTCTCCGGGGGCATAGCTGGCAAAGGGCTGCGGCCAGACGACCTGGTACACCGTCTCCTCGCTCTCGGTATAGGGGATCCACTCGGCATGCAGGCGGGCATTGATCTCCTCTACCCACAGATAGAGGGCAAAGGACATGCTGTTCTCCGGAAATTGAGAAAGCTCTACCAGAATACCGTCACCAACCCCGCAGGGATAGGCCTTGGTCTCGCAAGCAGCCGCCTCACGGAACAAAATCTTTTTCTCGTTCTTTAAAAGGATATACGGGTCCTCGCTGATCGTTTGGAAGGTCTTTTGACCTTTTTTGACGGTAATGGCAAACGTCTGGTCATCAAAGCTGACCGAAAGTGCCTTACCAAAAGTCCACTGTGCCATCGCTTTTTCTCCTTTTTCTGTCAAGTGGCGCTATCACGCCTGCTGCCTCTATGATAATAAAAACCGCACGGTTTGTCAACCCTTTTTGTAAAAAAATGGCGTTTCTGCAAAAAAGCAGAAACGCCAAAAAACAGCTTATATATTGGATTGCCCTGCGGAAAGAAAGGTGCGGGTCTTTTCACTTTGCGGGTTTCCGAATACCTCCTCGGGCGTGCCCTCCTCCTCGATCACGCCGTCCGCGATAAAGATCACGCGGTCGGAGACGTGGCGGGCAAACTCCATCTCGTGGGTGACGATGATCATCGTCCGCTCGGAATCCTTCAAGGAGCGAATGACGCGCAAGACCTCGCCGGTCAGCTCCGGGTCAAGAGACGAGGTAGGCTCGTCAAAGCAAAGGATATCGGGGGAAAGCATCAGGGCGCGCGCAATGGCGACGCGCTGCTGCTGGCCACCGGAAAGCTGGCAGGGGTAGGCATTTGCTTTTTCCGTCAGGCCGACGGTGGCAAGCAGCTGCTCTGCACGCGCATGGATCTCCTCCATGCTCTCCCGCGGGCCCTGCGTGCTTTTGCGCTTGGCGCGCAGCTTGGGGGCAAGCATGAGATTTTCGATCACGCTGTATTGCGGGAACAGGTTGAACTGCTGAAATACCAGGCCAAAGGAAAGCTGTGCCTCCGGCGTTACCTCCGGCTTTTCTCCCTCTCTGGCAGAATAGACGGTGTTTCCGTTAACGATGATCTCGCCGCTGTCTGCCGTCTCCAAAAAGTTCAGGCAGCGCAGCAGGGTGGTCTTGCCGCCGCCGGAGGAGCCGATGATGGACAGCACCTCGCCTTTTCCAAGCGAAAGGTCGATGCCCTTCAGCACCTCTGTGCTGCCAAAGCGCTTGCGCAGGTCCTTGATCTCTAACATATTCATATTTTCATCAAAGCCTCCCTACGCCTTAAAATAATCCAGCTTTTTCTCCAGCCAGCGGAAGAAGAAGGTGAGCAGCGCGGTGAATACCAGATAGTATACCGCCGTATAGAAGAGCGGCCAGAGCAGGCCGGCATTCTTACTGTACCGCTGCGCAAAATAGATCAGCTCGTAGTAGCCGATCACGCGGGCAAGCGAGGTATCCTTTACCAAGGTAATGACCTCGTTGGACATGGGCGGGATGATGCGCTTGATCACCTGCAGCAAAATGACCTTGAAAAAGGTCTCGCGCTTGGTCATGCCAAGCACCTTGCCCGCCTCATACTGCCCTTTGGCGATCGATTCAATACCGCCACGGTAGATCTCTGAAAAATAGCAGGCGTAGTTGATGGTAAAGGTGATGTAAACGGCCATAGTCTCCTTAAACCAGATCTGGCCAAAGACAAGGCCGGGGCCGTAATACACGACCAGCAGCTGCAGCATCAGCGGTGTGCCGCGGATGATCCAGACCAGGCCGCGCGTGAGCGCGGAGAGCGGCTTGAACCTGGCCATGGAGCCAAAAGCAATGATCAGACCGAGCGGCAAGGAAAACAGCAGCGTAATGAAAAAGATATTCAGCGTCTCACCAAAGCCGGTCAAAAGATCGAGCGTGATAGCAACAAATTGGTTCATATTTCCTTACTCAAATAAATGCTCGGGGCACCGTGTGCCCCGAGCACCGTTCATATTCCTTAATTATTTAATGAGTGCCTTTGCCAGCGTCAGGTCTACGATCGCCGCCTGCGAGGAGCCGGAAAGAACCTCCAGCAGTGCATCGGTCTGGCCGCTCATGCTCTTGAGACCGTCCTTCAGCGCGGCCTCGGCCTGAATGACCTTTTCACCTGCAGAGCCAGACTCGGCTGCGATCTTGAGGCCTGCCAGGTCAGCAAGCTTCTTGTACTTTTCAGCATCCGCCTTCTTGACAACGGCTACCTGCGTGTTGTACATGTAGGGAACCGTACAGTCAGCAGCGGCCTCGATAGCCTCATCGATCGTCATACCATTCCAGATGCAGTCAACGTCCTTGGAAGCCAGTGCCTCCAGCTTGAAATCCCACTCGATCTCCTTGAACTCAACCGTTACACCCAGCTTTTGCGCAACGGCACGGGCGTAGTCCGCATCAAAGCCGATCCAGTTGCCGTTTTCATCACGGTAGTCCATGGGAGGGTAATCGGTAATGCCGACAACCAGCTTGCCCTTGCCCTGGATGTATGCCCAGTCGCCGCTGTCTGCACAAGCGTCAGCCTTGGGGGCATAGTCCTCTTTACCTACGGCACCAACCTCATACTTGGTGGAAAGCTCAGCCAGCTTGCCCTCCTCGATCAGCTGCAGGGTGATATCCTCTACCTTGCGGGTCATATCCGAGCCGGCACGGAAGGCAATACCAAAATACTCGCGCTCCAGACCCAGGTCAATAATGGCAAGGTCGGAATAGCTGCTTGCGCCACCGCCGCCACAGGATACGATCGCACTACACGCCAGCAGCAGTGCCAGCATCAAAACCAAAAACTTCTTCATCTTTTTTCTCCTATCTGCATTTTAGCGTTTTACTTTGCTAAAGCGTTACTATCATACCACATTACTCGCCTTTTGTCAATCCCTTTCGGTAAAAATATCAAAAAAATCCCACGGTTTTGCTTCTTTGGGAAGCGCAACCGTGGGATCTGTTTATTCCTCGGGTACAAGGTAGCCGTGCTCGGCCAGGGCGCGGCCGATCTCATCCAGCACTGCCTCCGTCTCGGCACGCACGGTATGGTAATGATAGCCGTCCGTGATGCTCATCAGCTCGGTCGATTTGCCGTTGCTCACCGACTCCACGAACTGCTGCACCTGTGCCGGTGTGGAAAGGTCCAGATCTGCCTCCAGCTTGCCGTATACGCGGTGCCAAACCGACACGTTTGCCACCACGCCACCGCAAGCCACGATCAGCGACAGCTCGTCTGCCGTCTGCTCTCTGTCATGGCGCACGTAAAACACGCGCTCTACATACTGCTCCTTGGGCATGATGTAGCCATAGCGCGTTGCAATGATCTCCTGCCCCGCCTCCTTAAGGAAGGCGATATCCTGCACGATGATCTGGCGGCAAACGCCAAGCGTTTCAGCCAGGAATGCGCCGGTCAGCGGCTTTCGCGTGCTGCGCAGCAGGCGCAAAAGCTCTCTCTGCCGCAGTTTTGTCTTCATGTATCCGTCAGATCGCATGTAAATTCTTCAGAGACAGGTCTAAAATTGGAGCGGAATGCGTCAGCGCGCCGCTGGAGATATAGTCTACACCGATATCCACCAGCCGTGCAATATTCTCACGCGTGACGTTGCCGCTGCACTCTGTCTCTGCCTTTCCGGCCGTTAAACGCACGGCCGCCTTCATATCCTCAACGCTCATATTGTCCAGCATAATGATATCGGCACCGGCCTCCAGTGCCTCACGCAGCATAGCAAGGCTCTCAACCTCCACCTCGATCTTGCGCACGAAGGGAGCGTATTCCTTGGCCATACGAACGGCCTCCTTGACGCCGCCGGCCGCGCCGATGTGGTTATCCTTGAGCAGCACGCCGTCACTCAAATTGTAACGGTGATTGCAGCCGCCGCCCACGCGCACGGCGTATTTTTCAAAAATACGCATATTCGGCGTTGTCTTGCGGGTGTCTAACAGCTTGGTCCTGCTGCCCTCCAGCAGGGAGACGATCTCTCTCGTATAGGTGGCGATCCCACTCATGCGTTGCAGGTAGTTGAGCGCCGTTCTCTCCCCCGAGAGCAGGACGCGGATATCCCCGCGTACCAGGCCGATCTTCTCTCCTTTTTTAACCGTATCGCCGTCCTTGCAGAAGAAGGTGACCTCCGTTTTTTCATCCAGCAGGGTGAATACGCGGGCAAAGATGGAAAGCCCGGCGATCACGCCGTCCTCCTTGCAGATAAGGTCTACCTCGCCTAGGCAATACTCCGGCATTACGGCATTCGTGGTGATATCCTCGCTGGTGATGTCCTCCCGCAGGGCGGAAAGGATCAGCTCATCAGCATTCATCTTCATGGTGATCTCATTCATGGCTGTTTTTCTCCTTTTCTATCGCCGCCAGCACGGCATCCTTATATCTGGCGGCATACCCCTCGTACTGCGCGGGGTCAATGCAGACCTCGGGTTGCTGCGACAGCGGCGTATAGGTCTTTACCATATGCATGGCAGCGCGCTTGGCAAACACCAGGCTCTCCAGCAGCGAATTGCTTGCCAGCCGATTGCGGCCGTGCACGCCGTTGCAGGAGGTCTCTCCGATCGCATAAAGCCGCCCCATGGACGTCCTGCTGTCACTATCCACCGCGATGCCGCCCATAAAATAATGCTGCGAGGGAACGACGGGGATCGGCTCTTGCGTGACGTCATACCCCTCCTCCAGGCAGTGCTGATAGATGTGTGGGAAGTGGCTTTTGATCTCTTCCTCCGGGATAGGGGCAAGCGAAAGCCAGACGTGCTCGCTCCCCTCCTTTTTCATCTCTTCAAAGATCGCATTGGCCACCACGTCACGCGGCTGCAGCTCGTCTACGAACCGCTCGCCCCTTCCGTTCAGCAGAATGGCACCCTCTCCGCGTACCGATTCCGAGATCAGAAATTCGCGGCCGTGCCTTTTGGTATACAGGGTGGTGGGGTGGATCTGTATGTAATCGATATGCTGCAGGCGGATATCATACTTCAGTGCCAGGGCCAGGGCATCCCCCGTCAGGTGGCGGTAGTTGGTGGAATGCTTGAACAGCCCGCCGATGCCACCCGTGGCCAGCACGGTATAATCAGCCGTGTAGGCGCGGTAATGCCCGTCTGCATCATGCCCGACGATGCCGTTACATTCCCCTGCCTCACACAGCAGGTCCACCATGGTAAAATTCTCAATCAGGGTGACGTTCTCCCGCGCACGCACCGTTTCCAGCAGGTGGGAGGTGATCTCCTTACCCGTCTCATCCTCGTGAAAGAGGATGCGCGGACGGGAGTGCGCTCCCTCCTTGGTGTATACGAACTTTTCGCCGTTTTTCTCAAAGCGGACACCAAAATCGACCAGATCGCCTATCACCTCCTGCGAGGTGCGGATCATGATGTCCACCGAGGTGGGATCGTTTTCGTAATGCCCGGCGCGCATGGTATCCTCATAAAAGGCCGGATAATCTGCCTCGTCACGCAGCACACAAATGCCGCCCTGGGCCAGAAAGGAATCACTCTTCGGTGCTTCGTTCTTGGTAACGATCACGATCTTCTTTTCCTGCGGCAGGTTCAGGGCACAGTACAGGCCGGCCACGCCACAGCCAACGATCAGGATATCTGTATGCTGTTTTTTCATTTTGCAAGCTCCAACATTCTGTCAAGCGGCAGGCGCGCACGGTGGCAGGTCTCCTCGTCCAGCGTTACCTCGCCCGCATCGGTCTCCAGCACGGCGAGAACGCCGGCCAGCGTATTGTTCTTCATATCCCGGCAGCAGGGGCTGGGGGATGGGAAATAAAAGCGTTTTTCCGGGTTCTCCTGCTGCAGGCCGTACAGCACGCCCTCCTCGGTGCAGACGATCATCTCTTTTGCGCTGCTCCCCTTGGCGTAGACCAGCATTTCCGCCGTGCTGCCGATATAATCGGCAAGCGCCAGCACCGCCGGCTCACATTCCGGGTGGGCCATCACGCAGGCGCCGGGGTGCGCGGCGCAAAGCGCCTCTACCTGTGCCGGGCTGATCGCCGCGTGGATCGGGCAGCACCCATCGTTCAGGATAATATGCTTCTCGGGCACCTGCTCGGCCACAAAGCGGCCAAGGTTACGATCCGGGATGAAGAATATATGCTTATTCGGCAGCGCCTTGACGATCTTGACGGCATTGGAGGAGGTGACGCACACGTCGCTCTCGCACTTCAGGGCCGCTGTGGAATTGATATAGCAGACCACGCAAAGATCCTCATACTGCGCCCGCATACGGGCAATGACCCCCGGCTCTACCATGTGCGCCATGGGGCAATCTGCTGCGGGGTCCGGCATCAGCACCTTTTTTTGCGGGTTCAGAAGCTTGGCGCTTTCCCCCATAAACGAAACGCCGCAAAATACCAGCCGCTCTGCATTGCACGCCTTGGCCAGCTTGGCAAGGTAAAACGAATCGCCTACGTAGTCGGCCACGGCCTGCACCTCTGCAGGGGCATAATAATGCGCCAGGATGACCGCGTTTTTCTCTTTCTTTAATTGCTTGATCTTCTCTATCATGCTTTTTGTCCTTTTTCTGTTCTGTCACTTCTATTATACCACGGTTTTTTACATCTGTCAAGTTTCGTGTAAACATTCTGCCATTTGACCAAATGAAAAAAGAAAATTTGACAAGGATTTGTTTTTAGTATATAATAAAGTTGATTTATCCAACCGGAAAGTTGATTTATACATAGCCAACCCTGCCGCCTTGTGATAAGATGTAATCAACAAATGGGAAAGGAACATATCATGAAGATCACGATCTACCAGACCGACCAGACCGGCAACCGCCTGTCCTGCCTTGGCAGCCACCAAATGGATAACAGCGTGCCGGATATCATTGAGGCACAGAACCACCCGGGAGATATTGAGGCACGCGTAGTAAACCTGCACCCGGACGTAGAATATCAGACCTACGGCGGCATGGGCGGCGCCTTTACCGATGCAGCCGCACACGCCTGGCTTGCCATGCCGAAAGAAAAGCAGGAGGAGCTGATCCGCGCCTATTTTGATAAAGAAAACGGCATTCACTATACCTTTGGCCGTCTTTCGATCGCCAGCTGTGACTTCTCTACCGAGGATTATACCTACGTTGAGGAGGGAGACGAGACGCTTGCCAGCTTTGATATCGCACATGACAAGCTGGCCGTTTTTCCCATGGTGAAGGCCGCCATGGCCTATACAGACCTGACCCTGTTCGCCTCTCCCTGGTCGCCCCCCGCCTACATGAAGGATTCCCGCAACCGCATTGGCGGGCATCTGTTGCCGAAATACTATCCGCTTTGGGCGAAATACTTCAAAAAGTATATCGAGGCCTGCGGTGAAAACGGCATCAACATCTGGGGTGTCACCATCCAGAACGAGCCGCGCCACCACCAGATATGGGAGTCCTGCCTGTACAGTGAGGAGGAGGAAGCGGAATTTCTCGGCTTCCTTGGTAAGGAATTAGAGGGCAGCGGCGTTAAGATCTTCTGCTTTGACCATTGCCGTGAGCGCATTATGAACCGCGCAAACGCCATCATCGGCAGCAAGAACGGCAAGTATTGCGACGGCATTGCCAACCACTGGTATTCGGGTGACCATTTTGGTGAGCTGCGCGCCTTTTATCACAAATACCCGGACAAGCTGAGCATCGCAAGCGAGGGCTGCTGCGCCGTCACGGGGGAAGGCATTCAGCCGGAACGCGATCTGGGCTTTGCCGAGGTCTACGCCCACGATATCTGCGGTACGCTGCAAAACGGCCTGCACTACTACTGCGATTGGAATTTGACCCTGGATGAAAAGAACGGCCCGTACCACAACCGCGAGGGACGCGGCTGCTCGGCCGATGCACCCATCTACTGCAACAAGGAAAGCGGTGAGCTTGTCTACCGCCTCTCCTACTATTACATCGGCCATTTCAGCAAATTTGCAGAGCCGGGCGCCAAGGTCGTGGCATGCAGCTCGTACTCCCAGGCGGTAGAGACCGTTTGCCTGAAAAATCCGGATGGCAGCCTGGTCGTCGTGCTGCTCAACCGCACGGAGGGCCCCTGCCGCCCCATCATCCGCTATGCGGGCCATATTCATCAAATGGAGCTGCCGCCCCACTCGATCGCGACAGCCGTGATCTGCGAGTGATAAAAGCACGGCGGATGCATCTATATCTTGTTTTACGCACCAAAAAGGGCGGGAATCATTTCCCGCCCTTTTTCAGTTCTGCGTTTTTATATGGTGCCGGTCACGGTCAGCACAGCAGCACCGGGCGTTGCCGTCCACGCGCCGGTCACGGGGTCCTGCGTGAAGGTAGCGGCAGGAACGGTGATCAAGCCTGTGGTAGTAGCAAACAGACCGCTTGCCTCATCGTAGGTGTAATCCACGCCCTCTGTCAGCTGGGTACCGTTCAGCGTGACGGTGATATTGGCCAATACGGGGTCAAAGGTATCCGTCAAGGTGATATCATCGGTCGCAACGGCTGCCTCGTTGCCGAAATTGCGGACCGTAAAGGTATAGGTGAGCTGCTCTCCATCCGAAAGGACCGCAGGCGAGAGCGCCTTTTCGATCGTCAGGCCGGCACCGCCCTCGGCGGTGACCGTTTCGCTTGCCGTAATGGGGGTAACGATGCCGCCACCCGTAACGGTGGCCGTGTTGACGATGCTGCCCCCTGCGGCAGGGTCTGCCGCATCGGTGACCACGGCGCGGTAAACGATAAAGGCGCTACCGCCCGCCGGAATGCTGATGCCGCTGAAAACGAGCTGCGTGCCGACAGAAACGGCAGGCGGCGCCTGCAGGACATCGTTGACGTAATAGAGCACCGAGCCTTCGACGTACGAAAGCGGTACCAGCACCGTCTGCCCAAACGGATAGGCCCCCAGGTCATCCGATACCGTCAGCCCGGTGACGGGCAGGTTGCCCGCATTCTGCAGGCTGATGACGTAGGTAACGGTGTCCCCCATGCGGTAGGTGCTTCCTGCGGCGTTCTTTGCCACCGTGATGACCTCGCGAAGCTCGCCGGTCACCGTATTGGAGGTAATAGCACCGCCCAGATAGGTGAGCGTTGCTCTGTTCGTAAAAATAGCCATGTTGTTCCCCTCTCCTTGCTGTCAGAAGGGGCATTTGCCCCTTCACTGTATTCTATGCAGCGAATAAAAAAACGGCAACAAAAAACCGCCCGTTAAACGGGCGGCAATATAGAACGCTTGATCGCCTCGGTATTCTCCTCCGAATACTCAAGCTCCTCAGAAAGAAGCACGGCGGCGGCAACCGGGTCATACCCCCGCGCACAAAGCGAGCAGAACAGGCGGCAAAGCACCAGCGCAAAGCCGATCGCCGCGCGAAATTCCCGTTCCCCCTGCGCCTGGCTTGCATGCCGGTACACCAGATAGGCAAAAAACCGCTCACAGGCAAGAGCCGCCTCCCCCTCAGGCCAAGGGACAGGAGCAAGCTCGGCCAACAACGCGCGATGCGGCTCTGCCAGATACTCAAGAGAGGAGAACAGGGCCGCCTGTGCCTTACGCCCCATTTCCGTGGAAATGGCGTGTGCCTGCTCGATCTCGGCCAGGCGTTCGGCAAGCGAACAGGCATGATCGGCAAGCCTGGCATACAGCTCTTCCCGCCGGGCGGCGGCATCCAATTCCCCGTGTGCCTCCTCGCCGGGTAGGTCACCGACCGGCAGCAGGGTGCGATAATCCTCGGTTGAAAGGATCAACCGCGCGGCCTCCTCACAAGAGGCACCAATGCCACATTCGGCATGCGCGCCCACTATGTTGTAAAAGCGCGGGTGCTCGTGGCAGATGTCGCACAAGCCCCCCTCTCCCAGCGCGGAGATGATGCGGCAAAGACCGCGCTCGTCCAGCATGGGGCATCTCCCATCCGGGCGTAGGGCAAAGCAGGCGCCGTCCTCCCCCTCCACGATGCCGGCGCGAAGCTCGTTTCCCAGCTTGCCGGGCAGGGCGCGGTAATAGGCAAGAGTATCCTCGTCGATCCCGATCTCCCAGCCCACGCAGCAGCTATGGCTGCAGCGATCGGCTATGCACCGAAAATGCAGGTAGTAGCGCGGCGCATACAGCTCCATCGCTTATCCTTCTGCCTGCAGCAGGTCGCCAAGCGCCTCACGCAGGCGGGTATAATCGTCTATCTTAAAAAAGCGGATATCCGACCGGTAGACCGATTCGTCATTGCCACCGGGACCGTAATCGTCCCCTACGAAGGCGATCTCCCCATGCGCGATGCCGCGCGCCTTGGCATAGGCATCCAGCGCGTATAATTTGTCATAGGGCTTTGGCGCCATATCAAAGGAGGAGGAGCCACCCACAAACACCGTATATTCCGGGAAGGTGGCAACCACCTCGTCATAAATGGCACGGCGCTTTTTACGGTCAGGGTCAAAGGCCAGCTTGTCTGCCTGCAGCGCCTCTGTCCCCAGCACGGCAAAGGTCACGCAGCCGGAGGGGTGAAACTCCACGCTTGCACCACGGTATTCGGTAAAGCCGTGCTTTTTTCGCAGCGCGTCTACCCGCGCGTTGACGCTTTCACGGTCAACGGGGAACGAGAGGTCGCGCACGGTGCGCAAGGTGGCCGTCTCTTTTTCGTAAGCGGTCTCCTGCAGGCCGTAGTTGCCGATAATATCAATGGGGTACTCCCCCATCTGGCGAAAAATGCGGGCGCATTGGCCTGCCCCCACCATCAGCAGCTTGTAGCCACGGGCAACAAGCTCATCCAGCACGGCACGGTTGGCAGGCTCCAGCGGGGTCTTGTGCTGCGTGAGCGTGCCGTCAAGGTCAAAAGCGATCAGCTTGATCATCACAATCTCCTGTTCAAAGTATGATTTCTACTTATATTGTACCACTGCCCCACCCCATTTGCAAGGAGAAAACGAAGAAAAACCGAGACCAAGCCTCGGTTTTTTCGTTATGGATGGCAATGTCCACACGCAGAATATCCTTTTACGATCAAATATGCACGGTCACCGGTAAAGATTCGTTTGTTTTTTTCATGAATCCTTTTTGCATAACTACATAACAAATGATGAAATACCTTTGTGTTGGTATTTATCATATATGTATTTTCTTTCGTGTTCGACTGCGCGGTGGTGGCAGAATCGGATGCGCTTGGCTCGCCCAGCGTAATCGTTGGTAGCAACAACATCGTTGTACCAGCCACAAACACCAATAAAACACAAGCAGCAATGAAAAAATAATGCCAAATTCTTTTCTTACTCATATTTTCACCTCTCAATGTGTGATGTATACATTATATAATGTATAAGTCTATTTGTCAAGAAATATTTCGTATAAAATGGATACAATATCTGATGTAGAGGTGATATTATGAAATTACGCATTTTAGACATTCTAAAGGAAAAAGGCAAAACAAAATATTGGCTTTATATTCAACTGGGCTTGAGCTATCAAAACTTTAACAAGATCGTCAACAACGAAACAAGCGGCATCAAATTTGAAAATCTGCGTGCCATATGCGATATTTTAGAGTGCACGCCAAACGATTTGTTTGAAGAATATTATAACAAATGAAAAAACCGAGGCCAAGCCTCGGTTTTTTCTTACAAGTACCCGCGCATGTCGACCGCCAGCTTCTCCTCCAGGTTGATCAGCCGCTTGGCAATATCCTTCGTTTCTTCATCCGCTGCCCCATATTGGTTGAGATAGCGATTGAGCGATTTGACGCCCATGTTGCAGCCGTCCGTCATCAGATCGGCGATCGTCTTATCCGATTGGTGCATGGCCAGCTTCATATTGGTCTTCATCCAGGACATTCCCTCCGCGATCGGGCTTGGATCCTTCCCCGCATCGTGAAAGCGGTCCAGTGCGCCGCGGATATCGCGGTCCAGCTTGTTATGCTCATCCTTGCAGGCGTTCAGGCACCCCTTCAGCTTCTCACTTTTCACATAATCGATCACGTCGTCGATCGACTTGACGCCCATTTTGACACCGGCATCACACTCGCGCAGCAGCTTTATCGTATCCTGTTCGATCATCGATACGTCCCCCTTTTTTCTTCTCTGTGTACAGTATGCCACGGTCGCCCGGGATTATACAAGCAAAAGCGGGGCAAAATGCCCCGCTTTTTAAATCAGATCGTTATTCTTCTTCCTTGCGGCGAAGGGCAGCAGCACCCGTGCCAAGCACGAGGAGCGCCATAACGGCATACACACCGCCGCTGACGGTAGAGCCGCATCCGCCACCGCCGCCGTTCCCTGTTGCGGTATAGGAAGCAAGGAAGGTGACGTTGCCCGTCACGGTCATGCCCTCGGTATAGCCCTCCCATTTGCCGCTGTGGCCTGCCTTTTCAGGCACGGCGGGCGCCGTGATCGCAGCGCCGTAGGCCAGCTTTTCCTCCGAGATGACCTTTCCGTCTGCCTCAAAGCGGACGGTGTAGGTAACGAGCTGGGAATCTGCCGTTACCGTATAGGTGGTATCACCCCAAAGATACATGCCAGGCTCATAATCCACGTAGCCGGTGATGGTATAAGTGCCGGTCGCATTGGTCACCGTTCCCTGCGGGGGAAGCACCAGCGTACCGTAATCGGCTGTTTTTTCATACACCAGGTTGCCCTGGGTATCCACAAAGCGATAGGTAAACTGCTTGGGTGCCAATTTGTAGACCGCGCGTGCGATCACACTGCCGCTCTCCGGCAGGGCATCTGCTGCGCCGTCACCATTCAGATCCCATCCGTCAAAGGTGTAGGCACCCTCCTCTGCCGTAAAGCCGTTCTCTGCCTGCGGCACAACGATCTTGCCCTCTTTTTTATAGGTCGTTGCGAGATAATTCCCCTGCGCATCATAGAAGACGGAGAAGCCGCGCGAGAGCATTTCGTTCATTTCCTCTACCGTGCAGCCAAAGGAGATGCCACCGCCCAGATAAAGCTCCTTTTCCAGCGTGGCACCGCTCTTGGTACGGTGGAAATAGAATTTCAAAGCGTCAAGCGGCTCTGATTCCTCCGCAGGCTCAAAGGTCTCGGTAGGAAGGACCATCCAACCGCAAAAGCCCTTCGGAAGGACGATATCGCCGTCCACGGTCTTTTTGGTGATCTTGCCGGCTTCTGTGATAAAGTAAATATCACCGGTCACCGTTTCGCCTGCCAGGTGCGAGAAGTTCTTTCCCTTATAAAGGGTGAAGCTGTAGTTGCCGTTTGCACCGGGCGCATCGATCCAGACCGCATAGCCGACAGGCAGCTCCTCCTCCTGCGGCAGTGCAAGGTGCAGCAGCGTGCCGTACTGATATTCCTTCACGCCATCCCATTTCACATACGCGGCATGCCCGGTAGGCGACTTGGCGTACACCGTATCGGTTGCGCTGAGGATGGTGCGCCCCTGCTGGATCTCCATGTAATAGGAAATGCTCTCCGTGGTGCCGTCATAGAACTGCTTGAGCTGCGAGGTCGGATAAAAGACGGCCGTTGCCTGGAAATCAGACGTGATGCCGGAGTCAGGCAGGCTATCCGGCTTGCCGTCCCCATTGATATCCCAGCCGGCAAAGTAATCGCCTACGCGATAGCCTTTCGGCATATTCGGCTCCTGGATGACCGCGCCGGAGGGGACCTGCCCCCTCTCGATCACGTAGCCATCTGCATCCGAGAACGTGTAGGTCAGCTTGCCCTCCTCCTTGAGAATGGCCACGGCGGTCAGGTCTCCGACAAGAGATGCGGGCAGCTCCTCCGCAGCGCCGTCACCGTCCAGATCCCAGCCGAACAGGTTCTTCACGCCGGGGGTACGGAGAACGGAGCCGTAATCGGCCGTCAATTTACGCAGCTCTGCCCCGTCCGCCCCCTTAAAGCAATAGGTGTACTGCTGCTTGGTGGCGGTATAAACGGCGGTTGCGTTCAGATTTTCAGAAAGCGCGGTGGGCAGCGCATCGGCCGTGCCATCCCCATTGATATCCCAACCGGCAAAGGTATAACGGTTTTGCGTGTCAGAGGGCTTCGTGGGGGCGGTAGGCAGGGTGGGAGCAGCGCCCTTTTCAGCAACGCCCTTGGAGAGCAGGCTGCCATCTTCATCATAGAAATAATAGCGGCACTTTCCCTCCTCAGCATACGAGGGATCGGGAATGACCACATCCCCCTCCGGTATCCATTTGCCGGATGCCTGTCTTGCACGGTAGATCACGCCGCCATTGTACACGTCCACGATGTAATAGGAGGGGGCGGAGAAAACACCGGTATTGCTGACAAGACCGGGCTGGTTGATGTAATAGCTGCCGGCCTCCTCATATACGAAGGCTACGTCAAAGCCGTAATGGCCGTGACCGGAGGAAACGATCGTGGTGGGATGGCGCGCGATCACCTCTTCAAAGGTATAGGGTGAGCCGGGTCCCTCGATCACACGGGAGGCATACTGGTGAATGAACACAAACTGCGGCTTGCCGCTTTGATCGGCAGAGAGCGTGGCATCCAGCCAGGAAATATTCTCGGCCGTCAGAATGCAATCGTCACTTGCCCAGGCAGCGGGATTCAGGAAAATGAAGTGATAGCCCTCGATCCACATATCGTGGCAAAGCTTGTCTACCCCTTCCTGCTCCAGATACATCTCCACAGCCGGCGCATAGGAGGACTTGCTGTAGCCAACCTCCCACGGGCCACGGATATCGTGGTTGCCGAGAATGCTTCTGATCTTGATCTGCTCGCCGTTTGAGTTTTTGAACTTATGGTTCTTGACAAAGGCGTAATAATTGTCCAGATCGTCATAATTGGAGTTTGCCGGGTACAGGCCGTTGTCCGACAGGTCACCGGTCACAAAAACACCGATCGGATCGGGGTTGTACTCCAGCAGCCCGTTCATGGCGCTGCTGATGGTACCCGTATTGTTGTTATTGGTAATATGCACGTCCGACATGACGGCAAAGGTCATCAAAAGACCGGTTTTTTCAATAAAGCCGTATTGATACTCGTACATATACGCGGCGTGCTTTTCTGCCACCTCGGCAAGCAGCGTATCGACCAAGCCGGGGTCAGCGGCATCAATATCCCGCTGGTAGACGGTATATTCTACCAGCATCTGCCCGCGGATGGCGCGTTGCTCATCCGTCTTTGGCTCCAATGACTGGGCGATCTCCAGATAGTCGTCCATCGTCATCGTTTCTGCCGTCTCTTCTGCGGCTGCCGGCAACAGCAGCATGGGCAGAGAGAGTGCCAGCATGCAGGTAACTAACAGCAGGGCTAATAATTTTCGTTTCATAACCGTAGTTCCTTTCTGCTTGAGGTTATAAAAATTGTACCACACTTTTTGAACAAAGTCAACAAAAAGTGTGGTACAAATTCCTATATTTACTCAAATTTTCACAATGCCGAACGCATTCAGGACTGAGGAGACCAGGATCAGCAGGATGCAAACGGGCGCTACGTAGCGGATCATGACCGCAAACAGGCGCTTGGTGCGGAACGGGCCGCTTACCTCCACCTCCTCGATCATCGAACGGGGAGACAGGAAATACCCGATAAACAGGCAGGTCATAAGTGCCACGATCGGCATGATCACGCTGTTGCTGATGAAATCAAAGAAGTCGAGAAGTGACATGCCAAGCGGCAGCACGCCCTTCCACACGCTGTAGCCGAGCGTGGAGGGCAGACCAAGCAAGAAGGCGCCAAGCAGCACCAAGAGGCAGCAGGTCTTACGACCGAGCTTGACCTTATCAATAATCACGGAAACGATGGTCTCCATTAACGAAATAGCCGAGGTCAGGGCGGCCAGCAGCACCATCAAAAAGAACACGGCACCAAGGACCGTGCCGCCGGGAATGGTGGCAAAGATCTTGGGCAGGGTAACGAACATCAAGCCAGGGCCCTGGCCAAGCGCCGTTTCATCCCCGCCTGAGAAGGCATAAACGGCCGGCACGATCATCAGCCCGGCCAAGAACGCAATGCCGGTATCAAAGATCTCGATCTGGTGGGTAGCGGCCTCAATGCTGATATCCTTTTTCATATACGAGCCAAAGGTGATCATAATACCCATGGCAAGCGACATGGAGTAAAAGAGCTGCCCCATGGCGGCCACCACGGTCATTACCGAAAACTTGGAAAAATCAGGCGTCAGATAATACAAAACGCCACCAAGGGCTCCCTCCATCGTGCAGATGGTGTAGACCACGATAAAGATCATCAAAATGACCAAGGCCGGCATCATCACCTTGCTGACCTTTTCAATGCCCTTTTGCACACCGCACAGAACGATCAACGCCGTAATGGCAATAAAGACGGCAAACCACAGGATCGGCTCTCCGATCTCGGCAATATAGGCATTGAAATAGCCGTCTGCCGCCATGCTATCGGCAGCGCCGCTCACAAAGCCGGCAAAATACTTTAACACCCAGCCGCCAATGACCGAATAATACGGCAAAATAATGATCGGCACCGCGGTTGCCAGAATACCGACAAACGAAAAACGCCGGTCAAGCAAGCGGAAGGCGCCGATCGGGCTTTGCTGCGTTTTGCGGCCAAGCGCAACCTCTGCCACCATCAAGGAAAAGCCAAAGGTGAATGACAGGATAACGTAGGTGAGAAGAAAGACGCCGCCACCGTATTTGGCTGCCAGATACGGGAAGCGCCAGATATTGCCAAGCCCGACGGCAGAGCCTGCTGCCGCCAGCACGAAACCGATCTTACCGGTAAAAGAACTTCTGCTTGTTGCCATTTGCACCACTCCATTGTAATATCGTCATACCCTTTTATTATACCACACCTGCCATGATTTTACAATATCTATCTGCATTTTTGCATCAGATCGTTTTCTCCTGCCGCACCAGGCGGGGCGTCTGCCCCGTCACGCGCCGAAAGACCGTGCGGAAATAGGTAGCCGAGCAGTAGCCAAGCCGCTCGGCGATCGTCTCGACCGGCAGGTCGGTCGTGCGCAGCAGAAAGACCGCCCGCCCGATCTGCTTCTTTTGCCAGGCGGCCAGCGGTGTACACCCCTCCTCTGCGCGGAAGGCGGCATAAAGCCCGGATTCGCTGATGTGGCAATGCCGCGCAAGCGCGGGAACGGAAAGATGCGCTGCCGTTTCCATATAGGCAAGCGCACGGTCTACCGTGATCCTCGCGCGGGAGCTGACGGCGGTCTGCATATGCGGCAGCACGGCGGCAACGAACAGATAAAAACGACCAAGCGTTTCGTAGCTGACCGTCATCTCGCCCTCCGTCAAGGCAAAAAGCAGCTCCCTCACCGCCGGGGAAAGCGGAATTTTTTGCAGCGGGTAATGCGCCCCCTCCTGCACGAAATAGTCAAAGCCCAGTGAATCAAAGCAGATCTCCGGCTCCCCCGTCCAAAAGGATTGATAGCGGCAGCCGGCGGGGATATAAAACAGCTCCCCCTCCCCCGCCTCTACCGTCACGCCCTCGGTAACCAGGCGCACGCGGCCACGCCGCATGTACCCAAAATAATGCGGGCAATTGCCAGCGCGGTTGTCGGTATAGTGCGAGCGCTGCAGGGAAAAGCGAAAAAAGCGATAATCCTTGCTGTTTTTTGGTTGTTGCATACGAATTTCTCCCTGTTTTTTTGGAGGATATTGGTCGATTGATTACAGTATAACATCTTTTTTTCATTTGTCAAGATGCTATAATAGAAGAAAAAACGATAAAGGAGGCTTTTCATGAAAAACCAACAGATCGTATTCACAGCGCCCGGCAAGACCGAGCTGATAGACTGTCCCATTCCCGAGGTAGCGCCCGGCAAGGTGCTTGTGCGTCTTTCCCGCTCTACCATCAGCAGCGGGACAGAGCGGGCCAACCTCGCGGGGGAGCCGAACGTCTCTCGCGTGATCACAGACGGCCTGGCGCATTTCCCCCGCTACGCAGGCTACAGCTCTGCCGGCGTGGTGGTGGCGGTTGGCGAGGGGGTCACCGTTGCCAAGCCGGGTAACCGCGTTGCCCTCTCCTGGAGCGTACACAGCCACTACACCTGCGTGACCGAGGAAAACGTGCATCCCATGCCCGATGACGTCAGCTTTGCTGATGCGGCCCTGGTACACATTGGCGTGTTTCCGCTGGCGGCGATCCGCAAATGCGCGCTGGAGGTGGGCGAATCGGCCATCGTGATGGGCGTTGGCGTGCTGGGCATGATCGCCATTAAGCTGCTGCGCCTGGCGGGGGCTGTGCCGCTGATCGCGGCTGATCCGGATGAGAAAAAGCGCGCCCTGGCCCTCTCGCTTGGGGCAGACTACGCGCTGGACCCCACCGCCCCCGGCTTTGCCGAGGAGGTCAAGAGACTGTCGCACGGCGGCATTCGCGTGGCGATCGAGGTGACCGGCGTGGGCGCCGCACTCAACCAGGTGCTGGATTGCATGCAGCCCTTTGGCCGCGTGGCCCTGCTTGGCTGCACCCGCCATTCCAACTTTGAGGTGGATTATTACCACAAGGTACACGGCCCGGGCATCTCGCTGATCGGCGCACACACGCTGGCGCGGCCGACCAAGGAATCCTCGCACGGCCTGTGGACCACGCATGACGATTGCATGGCCCTTCTCCGTCTGATCAAGGGTGGCCGTCTGTCACTTGCCGATATGGTCAGCGAAACGCACAAGCCGGAAGAGGCACCGGGCATCTACACCCGCCTGCTGACCGAAAAGACCTTCCCCGTTGTGCAGTTTGATTGGAGCGACGAAACATAAAGCATTCTCCCCTTCCCCACAAAAGCAAAAAGCAACGCCACCGCAGCTGCGGTGGCGTTGCTCTGCTTCAAAATTAGCAAGCATCCTGCATGCGGATCACACGCCAGGCCTCGATCAGCCGGTCAAGCGAGACGGCAGCATTGGCCGGGCTGGTGGAGGGCAGACAGGTGGCGGGGATGCCTAACGTAGGATAGATCAGCTTTTTATAATACTTTTCGGCCGTTTTGCCGTTGACGAAGATGGCACCGATCGGGTTTTGTTCCAAAATCGGGCGCAGATCGTTTGCCTCTGCTTCCCGCACGCTGCTATCCGCACTGCCCGTGATACGGCAGGCGGCGATCACGTCCCACAGCGCAATATGATGGCGGTGCAAAAAGGCCCGCTTCTCTTCTACCGTTTGCGGCAGAGCATCCTCAAGGACCGCCGCCAGCACGCGCCAAAAGCGGTTCTGCGGGTGACCGTAAAAATAGGCCGTCTTGCGCGAGGCAACGGAGGGAAAGCTGCCAAGTATCAGGATCCTTGCATGCCCATCCTGCTCCGGCGGGATAGGGTGTGTGATTCTTTCTTCCTTCATTAAAAGAAATTGGCGTGCAGGTAGTCGCTGCTCTTTTTCAGGCTTTCAAACGGGTCGCCCGGGCAGGTATCCTGCTCGACCACGAAGTGCTTGACGCCGGTACGGATGGCGGTCTCCATGATCCCCTCCCAATACAGGTTGCCGTTGCCGATCTCGGTGATATATTGCGCCGGCTCGTTCCCGTCACACTTGGCCATATCCTTGAGGTGCAGAATATCAACGCGCCCCTTGCACTTCTCGATCCATTCGCGCACGTCGCCGCCGCCGTGCTGCACCCAATAGGTATCCAGCACGAAGCCGGTGTTGGCAGGATCCAGCCCCTCCAGCAGCATATCCATGATCAGCTTGCCGTTCAATTTACGGAACTCGTGGCTATGGTTGTGATAGGTAAACGAGAAGCCGCGCGGGCGGATCCTTCTTGCCAGCTCGTTTGCGCGGGCAATAAAGGCCGTATATTCCTCTTCCGTGGTCTTGAAGCAGCCGCCAATACCCATGATCTTGGTACCCAGCAGATCATGGTTCTCCATCATCAGCTCGGTCTCCTCACACATGCGGTCAAAATTGTCATGCGTGCCAACGACCGTCAGCCCTGCCTCCCGCGCCAAATTGCCAAACACGTCATACGGCACGGCACAGCCAGCGGTCTGCACCTCGTCATAGCCCAGCTTTTTCAGCTTTTCAAAGCTGGTCTTGATATCCTCCTCGGTCTTCATAAAGTCACGGATGGTGTACAGCTGTACGCCGATCTTCTCAAGCCTTTGCATGCAAAGCGCCCTCCCTTGTCTTTTTGTTCAGTATAGCACAGTGGCCGGAAAATTGCAACGGTTTTTAGTCCTTTTCCAGCGAAAAACGCACGCGCCGCGTGGGAATATCTGCCTCCTCTACGCATATACGGATGCGGTCACCGATGTGATAAACCGCCTCGGACGAGCGCAGAGACAGGTTTTTCTCGTCAAACACGGGGTTGCCCGGCAGATCAGCGATCGGCAAAAGCCCCTCACAGGTGTTCTCTAACTCCGCAAACAGCCCAAACGAGACCACGGAGGTGATCTGCGCATCAAAGCATTCGCCCACGTGGCGGTGCATATAGAGCGTTTTATAAAGCGCCTCGATCTCACGCTCGGCCTCCAGGGCGCGCAGCTCACCCTCGCTTGCTGCCTCGGCCGCGCGGCGGGCATAGGCCGTATATTTAGCCGGCGCCTCTCCATCCAGCAGGACGGCCTTGACCATGCGGTGGGTGGCCAGATCAGAGAGGCGACGAATGGGTGAGGTAAAATGGCTGTAAAGCGGGATGCCAAGCCCAAAATGCCCGGTCGCCTTGTCGCTGTATTCTGCCTTGGCCATGGCACGCAGCATGGTATAGGAGACGGCGTTTTCAAGCCCCTTTTCGCTTGCCTCGCGCAGCACGGCTGCCAGATCCAGGCCGGAAAGCGCTTCCTTTTCCTTTTGCAGGGGGCGGGTATCCAGCCCGAGGTTATGCGCATATAGGATAAAATCAGAAAGGCGTGTAGCCTCCGGCTTATCATGCACGCGATACACGCAGGGGTAGCGCTTGCTGTGCATCAGCATGGCAACCCCCTCGTTGGCGGTCAGCATAAACTGCTCGATCATGCGCTCGGCCTCGCCGCGCTCACACCGCAGGATGCCGGTCGGCTCCCCTGCCTCGTCCAACAGGATCTTGGCCTCCGGCCGCTCAAAGGAGAGCGCACCGCGCGCACGGTTGCGCTTTTCCAAGACACGGTACAGCTCACGCATGCGGTCAAGCGTTGCTTGCACGGCGGCGTATTTTTTGGCAAAGGGGGATCTCTTGCCGTTCTGGAACAGGTCATTGACCTCCTCATACACGCCGCGCACGCGGGAACGGATGATGCTGCGCGTGACCTTGGTAGAACGGATCACGCCGCCCTCGTCTAACGTGACCACGGCAGAAAGGGCATACTTTTCCTCCCCCGCGTTAAGCGAGCAAGCGCCGTTTGACAGGGCGGGCGGCAGCATTGGCACCACCTGGTCGATAAAATAGATGCTGGTGCCGCGCAGCATGGCCTCGGCATCCAGGGCGGAGCCGGGGGTCACGTATTCGCTGACGTCCGCAATGTGAACGCCAAGCAGCCAGCCGCCATCCGGCAGGCGGCGAAGAGAAACGGCATCATCCAGATCCTTGGCACCTGCCCCGTCAATGGTGAAAATGATCTCCCGGTCGCGGCGCACGCGCCCCTCCTCTGAGAGCGGGCGGGCGGCCATCTGCTCGGCCTCCTCCCACACGGCGGGCGGGAATTGCGTGCGCACGTTTTGCGCGGCAAGCACGGCTTCATAATTGGCCGCCCGGTCACAGGCCGGGCCAAACACGCGCACCACGTGGGCGCGCAGGCCGCGTGCCGTATTTTTCTCCAGGACGGCCTCTACCTTATCCCCCGCGCGGGCCTTGCCCGGGCCGGGCAGCATGATCTCACCAGGGATGCGGCTATCATCCGGCTGCAGATACCAATACGAATAGGAGCGGTGGCCGTAGCCACCCTCACCGCGGGTCAGTGTGCCGATCACCGAGTGGTGTACTGCCTGCAAAACGGTCAGCACCTCCCCCTCTGTCTTCTCCTCGGCCTCGCCCGTGCGGTAAGAGGTATAGGTATGGTAGCGCACGCGCACGCGGTCACCGTCAAGCGCCCCGCCCGTTGCCTGTGCGGGGATGAAGATATCCTCCTGCCCCTCACCCTCTTGCCACTCCGGCGTTACAAAGCCAAAGCCGCGCCCCGTACCGTGAAAGACCCCCTCCACGATCACGTTCTTGTGCCGGCTGCCCGGTGCATGGGCGGCAAAATGGCGGGGTGCTGCAGCCGCGCGGGCAAAGCGACGCTTCTCTGCCGGGGTGCGGCAATCCTCTACACCAAGCAGGTCCGGTGCGGCTGCCCGCCCCATATTGTGGCGGGCCCTTTTCTTTTCTTCCTGCCTTCTGCCCACCTTTTTTAAAAATTTCTTTTTATCTTTTCCGTATTTTTTCAAAATTTTCCTCCTTTTTACAAAAAGAAAGCCGACGAACGCATCGTCGGCTTTTCTTTTTCATTAGTCGGCCTTCTCGGTTGTGCTATCCTCAACCTTCTGCAGCTCCGAAACCTCCGAGCTCTGGAAGGGAGAAATAGACCAGTTGTTGGTAGAATGAATGGTAGAATACTTGGCATCGGGCATCAGGATATACAGTACCAATACCGCAACAACAAATACAACACCAACAACGGTGGTGGCAACGGAAAGCTTTTTGTTCATATCCTTGCCTTTTTCCTTGCCGAAAAATGTTTCAGCGCCGCCGGCAATCGCACCGGAAAGACCGTGTGCCTTGCCCTGCTGCATCAAAACAGCACCTACAAGAAATACGCCGATAACGAGCAATGCGATCTGAAAAACAAGTACAATCGTGTCCATGATAAAACCGTTTCTTAAAAGAAACCTTTCCTTCCTCTTTTGCTTATGTACAAGGCAAGACCGCCTGGCGGCATGCCGAGACTTGCGATAGGAATATTATATCACAAAAAATGTACAATTGCAAGAGGTTTTTCATATTTTTTATAAATTATAATTTTCCGCTCTTGATCTGGGCAGAAAGCAGCGCGTCACAGTTCTTTTCGCTGAAAATACGCGACATGATCAGCTTTGCGCCCATCGCACGCAGCGCGTTGGCCGAGGGCAACGGCATATCGGCAAATTCGGTCGCGTTGATCTGCTTGGATTTGGAGATGATGCGATAATACTTGCCGTAAAGCGAGGAGTTCAACACCACGTACAGGCCGTAGACCATGTTAAAATCCATTTCCCTATCATCGGCATAATCGATGTAATTGAGCTTGTTATGCGTGCTGATGCTGCGTGCCTTGGGCAGGTTAGAGGCAAGGTACACCCCGCAGAACAGGGCCTTTTTATCGCTCTTGGCCGGTACACGCTTGACAAACAGCATATTTTTATTCTTTTGCAGGAGAGAGGGTACCTCAGGCAGGAGGTACTGGTTCTTCACCGCGGGATGCGGGAAGGAGACCTGCCCCAGCTGAATACAGTTGGGATGGATCAGCGGTACGGCGCCGTCGATCGGCTCGCTGCACACAAGGCCGGGGTGGCGGGATTCCAGCGTCAGGCCGGTCTTCATCCGCAGGCCCAGCGAGGAAAGCGTGCAGGGGAAGGAGGCGACCGTTTGCATGACCGTCTCATCACTCTCGCCCTTCAGCAGCAAGAGCGACTTCTCCTCACCGCGCACCACGTCAGCATATTCCCGCTCACGGTCATCGGCAATGGCGACCTCCTCACCGTACGAGGTGGTCACGCGAATGGTGGTGGGAGCGGCATCGGCATTCTTCAGCAGCAGGATCATATTCTTACGCGCGTCATCCGCCAGGCGCTCGCTCTGCGCATGATTGAGGAACAGGTGAACGCGGTACAGCGATGCGCGCTCCAGCATATAATTGCGGATCTTACCAAGATAGGCGCCCGTAGAAAAGACAACGGGCAGCAGCATCACAGCCTCACCCTCCGGTGCCAGCGCGGCGGTAGCAGCGGCGGCAAACAGATAGCAAAGATCGGTCTCGCCGCTGCAAAGCCGGCGGCAGATCGCATATTCTGCGCTATCACTCTTCATCAGCTCGCGCGGGGGGTTCACGATCACGATGTCATAATAGGTCTTATCCAGCATGGCAACGCGGGGATCATCCGGCGTCATTTTGCCCTGTGCCAGAATATAATTTTCCTCTTTGACGGTATAATATACGCGCACCTTATAATCGTGGTAGCACTTTTTGCGGATGCGCTCTAAATTATCCTTCAGCATGGGGAGAAAATCTGCAGCGGTCTCGTAGCAATCCAGCACGATCTCCTTGGTCTTACCGCCCTTGGCCAGCCGCTCGATCACCGCGGCAGAAAGGATACCTGTGCCCGCACCGGGGTCCAGCACCGCCACACGTTCCCTGTCCGGCAGGGCCAGCATGTCTGCCATGAAGGCGGCCTGCTCCTTTTTGGTAAAATACCGCCCAAGACGCACGTTTTCTTCCTTGACCTTGGCACGGACAAGCTTTTTGGTATTGCGTACGGCAAGACTAAGCATACAAACCTCCGAAATATACGGGAAAAACCCGTTATTTTTCTAAATTATAGCATAAAAACGCGGCAGATGCAATAGCAGATAAAGATATTTTTACTTTCTTCTTGCAAAAAAGCGTCGAAAATGCTATACTATTAACAAAAAACAAGGAACGGAGAGCCCTTTCATGGAGCAAACACGGCAAATACGCATCCTGCATACGGGTGACATTCATTTAGACAGCCCCTTCTCCCGCCTTTCGCTTGAGCAGAGCGAGGAGCGGCGGCGAGAGCTGCGCGAGACCTTTTCCCGCCTTATGGCCCTCGTGCGCGAAAAGCAGATCGACATTGCGCTGATCGCGGGCGATCTGATCGACCGCGCCTACGTGACTGCAGCGACCGCTGCGCTGATCACCGAGGAATTTGCCGCCTGCCCGCAGTGCCGCTTTTTTATCTCCCCGGGTAACCATGACCCCTATACCAGCGACAGCCTGTACGCCTCCGGCCGATTGGGGGAAAACGTGCACGTTTTTTCGGAGGAGACGCTTTCCTGCGTCCCCCTGCCGGAGCTGGGTGCTACGGTATGGGGCTGGGCCTTTACGGGTGAGCGGCATGAGGGCTCGCCCCTTTCGGGCAAGCAGGTGACGGATCCCTCCTGCCTGAACCTGATCTGCGGGCACTGCGACTACGCCGTCCCCCTTTCGCGCTATGCAGACGTCTCGGCTGCTGACCTTGCCGCCTTTGGCGCGCATTATGCGGCCTTTGCCCATCGGCACATTCCCTCCGCCCCCGCGCAGGCAGGCTCCTGCCTGTGGGCTTATTGCGGCTGCCTGGAGGGGCGCAGCTTTGACGAGCCGGGCAAGGGCGGCGTCTATCTGCTGACGGCCACGCAGGAGGAAAACGGCTCCTTTCGCATCGCGCATGAGCGGATCACCTTATCCGAGCGGCAATACGCCATTGCCACGGTAGACCTGACCGGTGTATCGACCAAAAACGAGGTCGCACAACGCATCAAGACGGTCATCCGCGAGGAGGGATATGATGAAAACACCGCCCTGCGCGTCATCTTTACCGGGGCTACGCCGCCGGATTTTGCCGTGCCGCAGGAGGCAGATGAAAAGATGTGGAGCCTCTACCACATTGAGCTGATCGACCACACCACCCCCACCTATGATGCGGCCACGCTGGATAAGGACCCCACCGTGCGCGGCGAGTTCTACCGCTATCTTTTGCCCCGGTTGACCGAGGGCACGCCGGAAGAGCGCGCCACCGCCGCCCGCGCCCTGCGCATGGGGCTTGCTGCCCTTTCGGGCAATGACATCACCAAGCTGTGACCCCCTAAGGGGCTCTTCGGATTTTGAGCAGAAATCTTCGTTTTTCGCCCGTGAGGCGAAGCCATAAGAGAGCCGAACACATAAGCCCTATGGCGGAAAATTTCTGCGTCTTTTGCCGAAACTCGGCTTGAAAAGTCTTACTTTCCTGCACCTCGCTTCGACAAAATCCACTATAAATTTTCTCGCCATAGGGTGCACGCAGTTTTCATCGAGCAAATATTGAGGATAGACGAGGCGAAAATTCGTAGCAATATAAGATATTGCAAAAATTTTCGCCGCTGGATAGACCGATATTTGCCGATGAAAACCTTATGTCTTCGGCTCTCTTATGGCTTTTCATACGTCGAGGATGGAAAACGAAGATAGCAAACAAAAATTTAATCAAAATGAAGAAAACCGCAGGTTTTCTACCATAAAACAATGCGGGCAGACAAGCCTCCCCTATATGCAAAGAATGAGCGGGATGCAAGATCACGCCCATTCTTTTTTTGTTTGCGGTTATGCCGAAATGCGACAGCCCCATCCCCGATCACCTACTTATGCAGGATGGGAGACACGCGCTTATACAGCAAAGCAGTCAGCACCGAGCAGAGAATGCCCTTGATCAGGTTAAACGGCACCACGGCGATGATGATCAGCGTCATGAGATCGGTAATGGCCGGGTTGATGGCCGTGCCCATGCCAATGATCGCGTTCATTGGGAAGCCTGCCAAATAAACGTAGGCAGGGATCATAATGAAGTAATTGCAAAGCGCACCGACAATGACCAGCGAGACCGTACCGATGCCCATGCCGATCAGCGCACGCTTGAGCGTCTTTTTGCGGTAATAAGCAAGCGCAGCGGGCAGCACGAAGGAGCAGCCCATCAGAAAATTGGCAAGCTCACCGACAAAGAAGGTATCCGTGCCGTTGATCAGAAGATTGACCAGGATCTTGATCAATTCGATCAGAATGCCCGCCAAGGGGCCAAGCGAAAAGCTGCCTATCAGCACGACCACCTCACTGAAATCCAGCTCGTAGAACGAAGGGGCGATCGGCAGCGGGAATTCAAGCAGCATCAGGACGGCCGCCATGGCCGACAGCACGCCGACCTTGACAATATAGCGCAACGAGGATCTTGTATTCGTTTTCATCATTCTTCCTTTCATTCCTTCGGGGAGAAGGATAACAGAAAATGACCGAAAAAAGCAGAAAGAGCCCCCAAAAAGACAGGGGCTCTTTGCTTCGATCTTTTCTCATCCGGACTTTCGGCACGCTGTGCCACCGTCGGTACGGGAATTGCACCCGTTCAACGCCTTCGCGCTCGTGGACTTTACCACCGGTATGGAATCTCACCAAACCCCAAAGATCTTTTATCACAGTATATGCTTTTGAAAAATGACGTGTGCGCAAGGCACACGGCATTTCTCAGGCGAAATTGAAATTACTCGAGAATCTCAACTACAACGCCGGAACCAACGGTTCTACCACCCTCACGGATTGCGAAACGAAGGTTCTTCTCGCAAGCGATAGGAGTGATCAGATCAACAGTCATCTTAACGTTATCACCGGGGCGGCACATCTCAACGTCTGCAGGCAGGTTGATAACGCCGGTAACGTCGGTGGTACGGAAGTAGAACTGCGGACGGTAGCCGGAGAAGAAGGGCTTCTGACGACCGCCCTCTTTCTCGGTCAGAACGTATACCTGGCCCTCAAACTTGGTGTGAGGGGTAACGGAACCGGGCTTGCACAGAACCTGTCCACGCTCGATCTCGTTCTTCTGGATACCACGGAGCAGAGCGCCGATGTTATCACCAGCCTCAGCGAAGTCCATCAGCTTGTGGAACATCTCGATACCGGTAACAACGGTGGTCTTGGTCTCCTTGATACCAACGATCTCGATGGTCTCGTTCATCTTGATAACGCCACGCTCTACACGACCGGTAGCAACAGTACCACGGCCGGAGATGGAGAATACGTCCTCAACGGGCATCAGGAAGGGCAGATCATCGTTACGGGCAGGAGTAGGAATGTAGGAGTCAACTGCATCCATCAGCTCCTTAATGGGAGCGTACTCAGCAGCAGAAGCATCCTTATTAGCGGACTCCAGTGCTACACGGGCAGAGCCACGGATGATCGGAATGTCATCACCCGGGAAATCATACTCGCTGAGCAGGTCACGAACTTCCATCTCTACGAGGTCGAGAAGCTCTTCGTCATCAACGATATCGCACTTGTTCATGAATACAACCAGAGCAGGAACGCCTACCTGACGGGCAAGCAGAACGTGCTCACGGGTCTGCTGCAGAGGACCGTCGGTACCTGCAACAACCAGGATAGCGCCGTCCATCTGAGCGGCACCGGTGATCATGTTCTTAACGTAGTCGGCGTGGCCGGGGCAGTCCACGTGAGCGTAGTGA
>JAZQLY010000043.1:0-62877 GCA_045543015.1 Eubacteriales bacterium | reverse complement strand
CCCCTTCGCTTTTTGTATGGGAAAACAGTTGCCCGCCCCGCCGCAAAATGCGGCATGGCGATCTTGCGCGTTTTTTGTGCCGTAGGGCGGTTCCTCTCCCTCGTGTCATCCTGAGGGAGAGGGGCGACTGAAGGATCTTTTCCTTTCAAGATCCTTCGCCACAGGCTCAGGATGACAAATGTAGGGCGGGGGATTGCTCGTGTCTCCAAAACTCGCAGGCTCGTTTCGGGGCACCCTCGCGCTCCCGCCGCCCCAAGCCTCCCTCCGGGAGGGAGGTGGGATTTTGCGTAAGCAAAATGACGGAAGGAGTAACGGGTAGTAATAATCAGCAAATTGAAGATCTTTATTCTTGTTTTGTTTTTTAAAACAAAGCAAACGATGAAACAAATACCTATCAGAGAATTTACACATAGGAATATACTTTCTCTATGAACATTTTTACCTACCCGGTACTCCCTCACCCGCTACGCCGCGCCTCCCAAAGCTCGCAAGCTCGCTTCGGGGAACCCCGGCCGCGGGAGCTCCCTCCCGGAGGGAGCCTAAAATGCCCCGCCGCAAAATGCGGCGGGGCAAAAAACATGGCATAGGGAAAACGCGTTAACTGCGTTTCCAGTAGTAACTGCTATAAGTCGAACAGAGATATTCTGCCGCCGTGGCATCATCTTCTAAATCGGCCTCGGCCAACGCCGTGCCGCTAGTAGCGCTGAAAGACGATGCATACCACCACCCGGCAGGATTTTTGAACGTTACACTTTCTAATTTGTGACAAAGACGGAATGCATATCTTCCAATGCTTGAGATGCCTTTTCCAAATGAGATGCTTTTCAAAGAATTGCACTGCCCAAATGCTTCAGCACCAATGCCTATAACATTGTCAGGAATAACAATGCTTGTTAATGCAACACAGTCATAGAATGCACACTCTCCAATATTAGTAACACTATCTGGGATGCTGACACTTGTTAAGTTTCGACAGTTGGAGAAAGCATCTGTTCCGATTTTAGCAACTTTGTTTGGGATGTCAATGCTTGTAAAATTGCAACCAGAAAATGCGTGAGCGCCAATGCTTGTGACCTCTTTGGGAATGTTAACATTTGTTAGGGAAGTGCATCCACAGAATGAATAGTCGTTGATACATGTAATGTTGTCAGGTAGAATAATGTTTGTTAAACTAATGTCGTCGTTAAAAGCATGGGTGCCGATGTTAGAAACGCCGCTCGGAATATTAATGCTTATTAAGCTTTTGCAGTTTTGAAATGCAGCGTTTCCGATGTTTGTGACGGTTTCGGGGAGCGTTACGCTTTTTAGTTCTGTGCAGCCTATGAATGTGAAATTCTCAATGCTTGTGACATTGCCGGGAATTTCAATGCTCGAAAGATTTGTACAGCGCTGAAATGCAGCTATACCGATGCTTGTTACTTTGTCCGATAGTTGTATGTTAGCGAGGTTGGTACAGTTACTGAATGCCTCATCACCAATATAAGTAACGCTGTCCGGAACAACAACATCAGTTATACTTGTACATGCAGAGAAAGTATAATTGCCAATACTGGTTGTGTTGTCAGGAATATTCAAATTTTCAATCAAATTGTTGTCAAGATAGAGATTGTGTGCATGCAGAAGCGGATTAGAATAAGGAGTGCTGAAAGCAATATGACACCAAGATGCCAGGTCACTAATATAGACAGCAGTAAGATTGGTACAATTTAGAAATGCGTGATCTTCAATATCTGTGATGCCGGTTCCAATTTTTATAGTTTTCAATTCAGTACAGGACTGAAAAGCAGAATAGCCGATACTTGTTACGTTATCGGGGATTTCTACATTTGTGATGCTCTTGCAGTTGTAGAATGCATAATTCCCCACGCTTGTAACGCCGGCTGGGATTTTTAGTGTAGTAACCAATTCATTGTTTAGAAATAAATTTCCACCAACAGAATAAGCAGAATCAAAAGGATTGGAGCCAGTAGCCCAAAATTTAATATTGCACCAGTTGGCAAGATTTGTGATATATAATTCAGTTAAATTTGAGCATCCAGAAAATGCATTATGGCCAATTTCCACTATGCTGTCGGGGATCACTATTTTAGTAAGGCTTGTACAGTTATTAAAAGCATTATTGTAAATCCCGACAATTGTGCCTTCTTCCACTGTAGCCGGTATATAAGCAGCCGAACCTGCAGGAGATCCAAATCCACTAATTTCGTAACTTCGATAACCGGCGACTCCTGTATATTTAAGATAAATCGCCGTATAAGTGGTGTTACCGTTTACAGTAGCCGTACAGGCTTCATCGGTACTCACAACATTACCGTTGCAATCCTCCCAATGCGAGAAGACCTGGCCATCCGGCGCCGTATTCGCCATAAGGGCAATTTCGGTATTTTGATAGACAAATCCGCGTGCAAAGCCATCGGCCAGCGTGCCGTTGACCAAGGTGATATCATACCAATCGATCGTGCCGGCGGACTTGTTATAGACCGGTGTATCAGTCTTGTAGTTGAAGTGCGCCTGTGCCGAGGCACCGTAGGCCAGCATATCGCGCATCAGCTCCTGCAGGCTGACGGCTGCGGTGTCATCATGAATGGTGTCATAGGCATAACGCAGCACGCTGTACTTGACAGC
This sequence comes from Eubacteriales bacterium, assembly GCA_045543015.1. Classification (GTDB taxonomy): domain Bacteria; phylum Bacillota; class Clostridia; order Oscillospirales; family CAG-272; genus UBA1740. The sequence goes on along the minus strand of JAZQLY010000043.1, from coordinate 60,252 downwards.
CTCGCCGGTATAGACGGTCTCGCCTACCTGTACCATCGGGCGCACGTAGATATCGTCGCCCATTTCTTTTGCGGCGATATTCTTATAGTCGAAAATGATATATTCCTCACCCTCGATGGTATCCTTGTAGGCAGGCAGAATGATCTCGTCCTGCGTGCCGTAGACGTAGCCGTTTTCATCAGGCTCACGCCAAACAAGCAGGCGCACGTCATCCTCTACCACATTCTTGGCAGAGACGGCGTACTTGATGTAGACAGAATCGCTGTAGGAAAGGTTTGCATAGTCGGTATTGAGTGCCGGGGTAGTGTCCTCGGTGGCCGAGGCAACCGTGAACAGGCAGCCAATGCAAAGCGTGAGCAATAGGGCCGCCATCAAAAGTCTTTTTTTCATGTTCGTTCTCCTTTTATAGATCAAAAATGCCTTGGTGCAGGGAATTGCTGATCGGCCGCCAGATGCTTTCGTTGCCATCGCTGCCGTCTGAAAGCAGCAGCACGTCTACCGGCTCGAAGTCTGTAATGGCCAGATGGGGTGGGGAATAGGTTGCTTTTTTGCATTCTTTCATGGCTGTCCTCCTTAAAAAATAAAAATGCGCCGACCAAAGTCGGCGCATAAAAATGCAAACTCCGGTCGTCGCCAAACAAACCATATACAGAAAATAGGCATAACTACGTTACGCTAACTACCGTACGGAACTTGCATTTTATCAAAATCCATTGATAGTTAGCGTGCGCAAAAAAGGGCATACCTATCCCATAAAAGAAAATACCCATTTTCTGTACATATTTAGTTTGTTTGGCAATTCTCATTATAGCACAACATAAGGTCTATTGTCAAGGATTTTTGCAATTTTTTGTGCCAATCAGAAAAGGCCGCCTTGAACAGGCGGCCTTTGACCGTTTTTATTCGTTTGTTGCGTAGGAATACAGCGGTTCGCCGTTCCCATATACATAGTCAGCCGTGATGGTAACGGCCTTGATATCCGGGCGGGAGGGAACCTCAAACATGAGCTTCATCATCATGTTTTCCATAATGGAGCGCAGGCCTCGCGCGCCGATCTCGCGCTCGATGGCCAGAGAGGCAATTGCCTCATACGCATCATCGGTAAACGAAAGCTCTACACCATCCAGGTCAAACAGCTTTTTATACTGCTTGGAAAGAGAGTTCTTTGGGTCACGCATGATGCGCACCAAGGCATCCTTATCCAGGTTTTCCAGCGTTACGATCACGGGCAAGCGGCCAACCAGCTCGGGAATGATGCCGTATTTGACGATATCATGGGAGAGCACATCACGGTAAACGCCCTTGGCCAGCTTGTTCTTCTTGCCGGTCACCTCGCCGCCAAAGCCAATGCCTTGCGTGCCCTTGCGGTGCTCGATGATCTTTTCAAGGCCGTCAAACGCGCCACCGCAGATGAACAGAATGTTCTCGGTATTGATCTGAATGAACTCCTGGTTGGGGTGCTTTCTGCCGCCCTGCGGGGGGACGTTGGCAACCGTGCCCTCCAGGATCTTCAAAAGTGCCTGCTGCACACCCTCACCGGATACGTCACGGGTGATCGAGGTGTTTTCACCCTTGCGGGAGATCTTGTCGATCTCGTCGATATAGATGATGCCTTTTTCGGCCAGCGAAACGTCATAGTCCGCAGCCTGGATCAAGCGGAGAAGAATGTTCTCCACGTCCTCGCCAACGTAGCCGGCTTCTGTCAGGGTAGTGGCATCAGCAATGGCGAAGGGGACCTGGAAGCTACGCGCCAGCGTTTGCGCAAGGTAGGTCTTGCCCACGCCGGTGGGGCCAAGCAGAAGGACGTTGCTCTTTTGAATATCCACTTCCTCTGCTGCGGGTTCCTCGTCTGCCTTCTTTTTTGCGTTGGTCTTTTTGTTCTCCTTTGCCAGAATACGCTTGTAGTGGTTGTATACCGCCACGGCAAGCACACGCTTGGCATCCTCCTGGCCGATGACGTAGGTGTCCAACATGTTTTTAATGTCGATCGGCTTGGGGAGGGTCTCGTAAGAGAGCTTGGTCTCGGTAACCGGTTCTTCTTCAGCCGCGCTCAAAAAATCCGAGCATGCATCTACACAGTCATCGCAGATATAAATATTCTCCGTGCGCGGGGAGGGGATCAACAGGAGAACCTGCTCCTCCGTCCTGCCGCAAAAGGCACAGGCGCGCGGTGTATGACCGTCATGATTGGTGGGTGTAGACATAGTTTACCTCAGATCAGTTTCTCTTATCAATTACTTTATCGATCAAGCCGTAAGCGGCGGCCTGGTCGGCAGTCATGAAATTGTCACGCTCGGTATCCTGCACAATGGTCTCAAAGGGCTGGCCCGTCTTTTCAGAAAGGATGCGGTTCATCTTCTCGCGGATGCGCAGAATATGGTCGGCATGGATCTTGATATCCGATGCCTGACCCTGCATGCCGCCAAGCGGCTGGTGGATCATAATCTCGCTATTGGGCAGGGCGAGGCGCTTGCCCTTGGTGCCTGCCGCCAAAAGGAATGCCCCCATGCTGGCTGCCATGCCGATACAAATGGTAGAAACGTCGCACTTGATGTAGTTCATGGTGTCATAGATCGCCATGCCGGCGCTGATAGAGCCACCGGGGCTGTTGATATAGAAATGAATATCCTTATCGGGATCGACGGATTCCAGATACAGCATTTGTGCCACAACCAAGGATGCCGTGGTGTCATTCACCTCATCAGCCAAAAATACGATGCGGTCATTGAGCAGGCGAGAATAGATATCGAAGGAACGCTCGCCTCTGTTCGTTTCTTCCAGGACCATTGGTACCAGTGCCATGGGGGACCTCCTTTTTTCTATGCGGGGTGGATTATTTTACGATTGCTTTTTCCTTTACCAGGTCGATCGCGGCCTTTACCTTGATGTCGGCTGCCAGGTTTTCCTTTGCAACCAGCTCCTTCACCTTTTCAACAGGCATGTTGTAGGTTTCGGCGATCTTCTTGTACTCGGCCTCGATCTCCTTGGCGGGAGCGGTCAGCTTTTCCAGCTTTGCGATCTTCTCCAGTGCCAGGCGAACCTTTACCTGCTTTTCTGCCTGCGGGCGGAGCTGCTGTCTCAAGCCGTCAAGATTCATGCCGGTAAACTTGAAGTAGGTTTCCAGGTCAAGACCCTGCATTCTCATACGGTTCTCATAGTCGCGTACAAAGTTGTCGGTCTCTTCAGCAAACATGACCTCGGGGATGTCTGCCTCCATCTTTTCAAGCAGGGCGTCGATGAGCTTTTCTTCAAACTCTGCCTCTGCAGTCTTTTCGTTTCTCTCCTGCAGTTTTGCCCGTACGTCAGCGCTATATTCAGCAAAGGTATCAAATTCCGAAACGTCCTTTGCAAACTCATCGTCTGCAGCAGGCAGCTCGGTCTCCTTGATGCCGTTCAGCTTAACCTTGAATACGGCAGCCTTGCCGGCAAGGTTCTCTGCATGATAATCCTCGGGGAAGGTAACGTTAACGTCAAATTCATCGCCGATCACGTGGCCAACGACCTGATCCTCAAAGCCGGGGATGAACTGGCCGGAGCCGAGCTTCAGATCAAACTTCTCAGCCTTGCCGCCGTCAAATGCGACACCGTCAACAGAGCCGTCAAAGTCGATGTTGACGCTGTCCTCCAGCTTGGCAGCACGGTCGGTCACGTCGATCACGCGGGAATTGCGCTCACGGGTGCGGGTGATCTCGGCCTCTACGTCTGCATCGGTCACCTCGGCGACCTTCTTTTCTACCTCGATGCCGAGATAGTTCTCGATCTTTACGTCCGGCTTTACATATACAACAGCCTTCAGAACGAGGCCGTTGTCATCAGCGGATACAACGTCAAATTCAGGCTGTCCAACAACGTCCAGCTTGGATTCCTTAATGGCCTCCTCATATGCCTCGGGGATGCAGGCGTTGATGGCATCTTCATAAAAGACACCCTTGCCATACATCTTTTCGATCAGTGCGCGGGGAGCCTTACCCTTACGGAAGCCGGGAACGTTGATCTTTTCTGCGTTCTTGCGGTATGCAGCGTTTACGGCAGCAGCAAACGTCTCACGGTCAACGGTGATCTCCAGCTCGTACTGGTTCTTTACGGCTTTGGATTTTGTTTTTTTGGTCAAGCTCATGGTTTTTTCCTCCAAAAGTGAAATGGGATATATTTTTTATTACATCTATATTATTTTACAGCATAAAAATTGCTTTGTCAAGCAGTTTTCACCTTTTTGTTATAATTTTTACTGTGATCGTAACAGAAAAACGAGCGGCCTTGATCAAAACCGCTCGTTTTCGTTTATTTGTGATCTCCGCCGCAGCCGCCAAACATGTGCGTCATATCGGCGTGCAGCTTGTTTTCTGCATCGCGCTTAAATCCGATCGCCGTTAAAATGCGCGGCTCAGCCGCGTCTTCTGCGCAATAGGCTTGGTGAATGCCGCACAGATCAATGAAGTTCAGCATGGCACGGCCCATCAGAAACAGAGCCTCAAAATCGTCTAAATCGTCGATCAGCTTGATGTTTTTGATATAGCCGGCTCCCTCGATCATGGTGAACTGGGCCACGCCGATGAATTTGCCGTCATCATGGGCGGAATAGGCCATCATCTCGGCATCGTATGCAATGTTGCATCGAGCGCAGGCAGATGCTTGCTCCTCTTTGCTTTGTATCGGTTTGATCTCTAACATGTTAGTCCTTCGTGCTCCTGTATAAGTAGTCAATTTCCTCGGGCTCCAGATAGCGCCATTTGCCAACGGCGAGGCCGTTCAGACGTAGCTGCCCGATCGCCACGCGAGAGAGACGGCGAATGGTGATGCCTGCCGTATCGCACATCTTTCGGATCTGGCGGTTACGCCCCTCGTATAAAGACATGTGCAGTACCGTATCGGTTTCCTCGGGGGTGACGGTCACCTCTACCGGCATGATCTCGTAGCCGTCGATCACCATGGGGGAGGAGAGTATTTTGATCTGCTCCTCGGTCGGGTGGCCGTCTACCTTTACGCGGTAGATCTTGGGAATGCTGTGCTTGGGATGGGTGAGGCGGTTGGTAAGATTGCCGTCATCGGTCAACAGCAAGAGCCCCTCCGAAACGCGGTCAAGGCGGCCAACGGGATAGACGCGTGCATCAAGTCCTTCGAGCAGGTCGGTCACGCAGCGGCGGCCTTGCGGGTCGGTCATAGAGGTGATGTAGCCGCGCGGCTTGTTCAGCATTACATAGGTGTATGCTTTCCGGTGCTGTGCGCGGACCTTCTGGCCACGGTAGGTAACGGTGTCCCGCTCGGGATCTACCTTGTCGCCTACCTTGGCTGTCACGCCGTTGACGGCGATGTTGCCGGCAGCAAGCTCGGCTTCGCACGCGCGGCGAGACATAACGCCATTGTCAGAGAAAAACTTTTGAAGTCTGATCTTTTCCATATTATCCGTTCCAAATGCTTTTTATTTTGTCCCAAAACGTTTTGGGGTGCTTGATCTGCTCAATAGATTGCGCTGCGCGCAGCGGCAGCGTCGCTACGGTCTGGCCGTTTTGCGTATAGCGTAACAGGCCAAGAATGTCGCCCTCCTTGACGGGGGCAACGGCAAAGCGATTGATCTCCACCTGCAGCTGCAGTGGTTCTGAATCCTTTTTTACGATAATTGCCGGGGGCGCATCAGCCTGCAGGCTGACGGTGTCTTCCACCCCGTCCACCACGGGCAGGGAAAGGGAGAGCCGGCTTCCGTCCTCCGGTGTACGGGCCTCATACTGTGAAAAGCCGTAATCCAGCATGGTTTCGTGGTCTTGCCAATCGTTTGGCGCATCCAGGGTTACGGCAATCAGCAGCATGCCGTCTCTCTTGGCGGCACTAACAAGGCAGCGGCCGCTATTTTTGGTAAAGCCGGTCTTCACGCCAACGCAGTCCTCATAGCGGCGCAAAAGGCGATTGTGATTGGAGAGCGTATGCGTGATGCTGCCATCAAGAGAGGAGATGCGCTTGCTTTTTGTTGCTACGATCCTGCAAAATTCGTCATGCGCCATGGCCTCTGCCGCTATGCGGGCCAGATCGGCTGCAGTCGTGTAATGCCCCTCGTCCGCCAGCCCGTGCGGGTTGGTGAAATGGGTATCCAAAAGGCCAAGCGCCTCTGCCTCTGCGTTCATCATATCGGCAAAGGCGGAGATGCTGCCGGCCGTGTGGATGGCCAGTGCGGCGGCTGCATCGTTGGCACTGGCAAGCAGGACAGCGTATAGCAGATCACTGACGGTGTATTTTTGATCTGCCTGCAAATAAATGGAGGATCCTTCGATCCCGACTGCGTCGGTGTGGATGCACACCACGTCATTGGGGTTCGTGTTTTTTAAGACCACCAGGGCTGTCATGATTTTGGTCGTGCTTGCCATGGGGTGACGCCGCTTGGCGTTTTTTTCATAAACTGCCTGATCGATGTCCGGGATATATACATACGCGCACTCGCCAGAAACTGACGGATAAACCGCAGCAGCCGGCGTAGCAAGCGTTAAGAATACCGTTATCAGGGCAGAAAACAGTGCAACAAAACGTAACAAAACAGATTTCCTCTCGTAGAACGCTTTTTGCTTTTAGTTTGGCCCTGAAGCAAGAGGGATATATCTGTTATATTACGGTTAAAAAGGAAAATTATTCGCCTTCAGCAATTTCTTCCTGTGCGGATTCTTCATCTTTTTCCTCTGCGGCAGCCTTTTCCTTTTTCTTGCCGGAGGTGAACACGCGCTTCAACCGCTCCAGGATGTCAGGAGAACGCTCAATAAAGGAGGTGACCTTGTCAACCGTGTCCACCGCGCCTGCCGGGCCGGCGGCGCCGGTGATCGGCAGTAATTGAATGTTTCCGTCCGGCGAGATGATCAAAAAGGCTACTGGTGCCACGGTGATGCCGGTTCCACCGCCACCGCCGAAATTCTGCTTGCTTCCTTCACTGGCTTTTTTGCCGCTGTAATCAATACCGCCGGATGCAAAGCCCATTGAGACCTTGGAAACCGGAATGACGGTAGTTCCGTCCGGCGTTGTGATCGGGTTCCCGATCACGGTCTCGCCGTCTGCGAGCGCCTTGATCTTTTCCAAAGAAGTACCAATGATGTCATTTAATTTGCTGTCTGCCATGGTTTTTCCTCCTTGTTTTGTGGTTGCTTGCTTTGTGTAAAACGCTTGGTTAAGAAATGATAGAAGAAACGTATTCCAAGATCCAAAATCTCAAACACGCGCATTGAAAACGTGATGTCACATTCTGCGGTGCTTTTTTCTCCCAAGAAGTCCGGCGTGACGGAGACATCCGTGCGGTAGGAAGAACGGAAATTAGCGTGGTTTTGCAGAATTTCAAGAACATAGGCAACAAATTGGCTTGCAACGCCGGTCAATATGGCCGTTTGTGCAGCATCACCGGTTGCAACGGTAATGTGTAATTTGGCAATATCGATGCGGAAATGATGCAAAAATCGTTTGTAAAGGCTCCTTAACAGATAGGTATATAACCGCAGGCTGTCTTTTAGCGGCGGCCTCGCTTTTTTCTTTTTGGCGACGGGCGGTTTATTCTTGGCTTTTTCCCGTTCCTTTTCCCGCTGCTTCAGCAATCGCTTTTGGTAGGCCTTATAGCGATAACGCTTGACGGATACCTTTTTCTTTTGCGGGTAAAGAGGGAAGCGTAGAAACAATATGCGAACGTGTACGGCAACGGCGGTTGTGTAGGAAACGGTGATTTTTACGCGGAGCATGGCGATCAAAAGCAGCAAAAGTAAGATCGCTGCTATGATATATAGTGCGGTCACGCAACCACCTCCTTGGTCTGCCTTGAATTATTTGCTTAATCCTCTTCCTTTGTTTCACCGATCGCGGCTGCAGTCGGGTCCGGCCTTTTTTCTCCGTCATCCTCGGGGGCATCGGTGTCGATGGTGATCTGGTTGACGTCCGTTCCCAGCTCGATCTGCACCTGGCGGCCGATCTTGGCAAGCAGCTCGGCTGCCTCGTCGGAAGAAACGCCGGGGAGATCGGCAATAGAAGAGAGGCCGAAGCAGCGTAAAAAGTCAGCGGTGGTGCCGTACAGCATCGGCCTGCCAGGGGCATCTAAGCGCCCTTTGGATTCAATCAGACCGCGCTCCAGCAAGGAGCCTACGGCATAGCTGGAATCCACACCGCGTACCGTATCCACATAGGACCTGGTGACCGGCTGGTTGTAGGCGATGATGGCCAGCGTTTCGATCGAGGAGTTAGAGAGGTTGCCGTTGTGGCGAATGCCAAGCGCCTCCCGAATAAAAGGGAGGTACTGCTGTTTGGTGCAGAGCTGGCAGCTGTCATCAAATGTCAGCATCATCACGCCACGCGGCAGGTCGGAGTCATTGTATCGGCAAGCGTAAGAATACAGGATCTGCTTGGTTTTGGCAAGTGGCAGATCCAGCACGCGCGCCATCACCGTATACGGCACGGCATGGCCCGCCGCAAACAGGATAGCCTCGATCGCCTCGCCCGTCTCGGGCGGGACGTCAACGATCTCTGTCGGCTCCAGCGGGATCCTGTTTTTGCTGCTTTTTGCCGTTTTTTTAATTTTTTCGGTGGTAACCGGCGCTTCTGCCGGCGCACCTTCGTTTGTCAGATTAGGATTTGTCTCCGTCATCTTGATTTATTCCTTCCCGGTCAAATTCACTTTCAGTATTTTCATTTGGATCGTAGTTTGGATTCATGCGGAAGCGCATGAGCAATGCGTTTTTCGCATCGTCCTCCATGGCTGCCTCACATTCCTCATCCTCGCAGATCAAAACACGCTTGATCTTGATCAGCTCCAGCAGGCCAAGAAACATAGCAAGCAGCTGCGGCCGTTCTTTGGCATCCTTCAACAGGGAGAAGAGTGTTGCATCTTCTTTGTCGCTCAACCGTTCCACAAGCCCCTCCACCTCGTCTTCTACCGAGTAGACCTTGGCCGTTACCAAGGGGGCAAAGCTTTGCTCCGGGTGCTGCTCTGTCTGGCGCAGGCGCAGAAGCATGGCGTTCATGGCGCGGGAAAGCAGCAGGGGATTCAGACCAAGCGGTACGCCGCGGTCAGGCGGGATCTCGTCCACGTCCTTTGCCATACGTCCGGAATATTCGGCGTACAGCGGGCGCAGTTCCTCGGCTGCTTCTTTTGCTTTCTGGTAGATCAACAGGGCGTCAACCAGCTCGGCACGTGGGTCAGGATCGTTTTCTTCATCCCTTGGCAGCAGCATGCGGCTCTTGATCAGCATCAGCTCGCTGGCCATCACGATGAATTCGCTTGCGATATCCAGATCCATTTTTTGATTTGCTTCAATAAATTCCATATATTGATCGCAGATCTTTGCGATCGGGATGTCGGTAATGCTTACCTTGTTTTTGGCAATCAGCGTAAGCAATAGATCCAGCGGCCCCTCAAATTGATCGAGCCGGTAAGTCAGTTCTTCCATAGTTCCTCACAAAAAATCAGGGAATCAGTAAAGAGATCAGCCAAAGCATACCGTCAGAAATGGCGTTTACGATCACGTTGATCAAGCCGGAAAAGGCGCCAAGCCATAGCGCGGCCAGTAAAATGATCATGATAACGCGCTCGTATTTCATAATGCGGAAATACAGCCTCGGCGGTAAAAAAATGTAGAGAATACGCGAACCATCCAGCGGTGGAAGCGGAATCATGTTGAATACGCAAAGGCTAAGATTTAAATAATGAAAGGCTGCGAAAAAGCTTGCCAAAATCAAAATAAATCTCAAAAGGAATTCCGTGCTTACGATTGGCAGCAAAAGCAAGGTCAGCCGATATAGCAAAGCGCCGAGAAATGCCAGCAGCAGATTGGAGATCGGACCTGCCGCTGCGGTGAGAGCCATGCCCTTGCGCGGATCCTTGAAATAGCGCGGATTGATGGGGACCGGCTTGGCATAGCCGAAGCCAAACAGGATCATAAAGAGGGTACCGATGGGGTCGAGATGCTTCAGTGGATTGAGGGACAGCCGGCCAAGAGAACGCGCCGTGGGGTCCCCTAAGCGATAGGCAACGTAACCGTGGCAATATTCGTGCACCGTCAGCGCGATCAGGGCTGCCGGTATGCTTAAAAGCATACTAACAATATTAATATCATTGCCGAAAAACATAATTCACAATCTCGATTCTTATTGAATGCGTGAAAAGATCTCGTTCCAGACCTTATCGCGTCCGGCACCGGTAACAGAGGAATAAGGGATCACGGTGATCCCCGTTCCGCGGAAGACGGTGCTCTCCCACTCCTCCAGCGTTTTTTTCAATGCCGCGGGGCTGAGCTTGTCACACTTCGTTGCCGTTACAAAAAACGGCACGCGGGCATCGATCAGATAATTGATCATCATAATATCGTCATCGGTCGGGCCGACGCGAACGTCGATCAATTGGTTGACCGCCTTCAGACGGTCAATGTTCGGATTCTTGACAAAATATCCGTCCGTTAAGGCAGACCATACCTTTTTCTCCTCCGGTGAGCGCCTGGCAAAGCCGTAGCCGGGCAGGTCAACGAGATACAGCTGCCCATCCACGTCATAGAAATTTACGGTAATGGTCTTGCCGGGGGTAGAGCTGACGCGGGCAAGTGATTTGCGGTTGAGCAGAGAATTGATCAACGAGCTTTTTCCCACGTTGGAACGGCCGGAAAACGCAATTTGCGCCCGCGGGTCGGCCGGGAATTGACGCGGGTTACCCGCGCTCATTTTTAAAGACACGTTGTTGATGTTGATTTTTCCCATATGGCAATGCTGTTCATCAGACCGTGGCAGCCCCAACGGGCGCGCTGACGGGCGTGCCGTTGAGCAGCGGCTGCGGTGTGATGCTTTCCTTTTTGATATCTTTTTGCGGGGCGCGGCACCGCTCCTTGTAACCGATCAGTGCAGCAGAAAGCACGTCCTCTGCCTCTTCGCAGAAGATGAAATGCAATCCTTCCTTTGCCTGCGGGTCGATCTCGTCCATATCGCATGCGTTGGCCTTGGGGATCAAAACGGTCTTGACACCGGCCGTGTAGGCCGCCAATGTCTTTTCCTTCAAGCCGCCGATCGCCAAAACGCGGCCGCGCAAGGTGATCTCACCCGTCATAGCAACGTCACGCCGTACCGGCAGGCCGGAAAGCGCACTGGCGATGGCACAGGTCATGGTAACGCCGGCCGAGGGGCCGTCCTTCGGGATCGCGCCCTCCGGTACGTGGATGTGCAGGTCATTGTTTTTATAGAACATGGGGTCGATGCCCAGGCTGCCGGCGATCGAGCGAACGTAGCTGTAGGCAATGTGGGCAGATTCCTTCATCACGTCGCCAAGCGAGCCGGTCAGCTCCAGCTTGCCGGTGCCCTCCATTACCGAGACCTCGATCTGCAGCAGGTCGCCGCCCGCCTCGGTGTACGCCATGCCGTTGACAACGCCGATGTGGTCACGGTCGCTGATCTTTTCGGGGCGCACCTTGTGCTTTCCGAGATAGGAAACGATGTTGTCTGCCGTAAAGACGATCTTGGCCTTTTTGCCCTCGGCGATTTCACGCGCAGCCTTTCTGCAAAGGTCTGCCAGGCGGCGTTCCAGATTGCGCACGCCGGCCTCGCGGGTGTAGTAGTCGATCACCTCATAGACGGCATCCTCAGTAAATTTGACCTGCCGCTTGGTAAGACCGTGACGCTTTAACTGCTTGCCGATCAGATGGTGCATGGCGATCTCGTGCTTTTCACGGCGCGAGTAGGTAGAAAGCTCAATGATCTCCATACGGTCGATCAAGGGGAGGGGAATCCCGTCATAGCTGTTTGCCGTAGCAATGAACATACAGTCGGAAAGGTCGATGGGCATTTCCACAAAATGATCGCGGAAGAATTTGTTCTGCTCGGGGTCCAGCACCTCCAGCAGGGCGGAGGAGGGGTCACCGTTGAGGGAAGCGGAGATCTTGTCGATCTCATCCAGCACGATCAGCGGGTTTCTTACCTTGGCCTGGATAAGCGCCTCGATGATGCGCCCGGGCATGGAGGCAACGTAGGTCTTTCTGTGCCCGCGGATGTCAGACTCGTCCTTGATACCGCCAAGCGATACGCGAACGTATTTTCTCTTCAGCGCACGCGCAACGGAGGCGGCAATAGAGGTCTTACCAACGCCAGGAGGGCCTACCAGACAGATGATCTGGTTGCGCAGATCCGGCGAGAGCTGCTTGACGGCAATATACTCCAAAATACGGTCCTTCACCTTGGTAAGACCGTCATGGTCGGCGTTCAGGATCTTTTCGGCAGCCGCCACGTCCGGCCGCTCCGGCGTGGTCTTCGTCCACGGGATGTCCAGGCAAACGTCCAGATAGTTGCGGATCACGGTTCCCTCGGCAGAGCCGTACGGGGTCTTGGCCATGCGGGAAACCTCTTTATTTAATTTCTCTGCAACCTCGCACGGCAGCTTTGCCTTTTCGATTTTATCGTAGTATTCTTCACATTCATCATCGCTGCCCTCGCCCAGCTCCTGCTGGATGGCGCGCACCTGCTCACGCAGGAAGAACTCTTTTTGATTGTTGTCGATCTTGCTTTTTACACGGCGGTGGATCTCATACTCGCAGCGCAGGATGTCCAGCTCCTCTGCCATCAATACCAAAAGGCGCTCCATGCGCGGCAGCGGATTGCGGATCTCCAGAACAGACTGCTTGTTCTGGTCGCTCAACAGAACGCTGGAGGCAAGGAAATCAGAGAGGCGGGCAATATCGTTCATGCCGCGTGCCGCATAGCGTATCTCGTCCGAAAGGGAGGGGTGCACCTCGGCAATGGCATCCAGCAGGGAGATCGCCTCCCGGTACATCGCGGTGGTCTTGACGGTGGCTATCGGCTCGGCAATGGCGTCCTCGCACAGGATATCTGCAAAAAAGCAGCCGTCTTTTTTGTTCAGTGCATAGACCTTTGCACGGCAAAGACCTTCAAATACCGCACGGAAGCCTCCATCCGGCAACGGGCCGGCCTGCTTGATCACGCATACGGTGCCGGTGTGATAAAAGTCGCGCGCGTCCGGCTCTTCTACGGAGGAGTCCTTCTGCGTCAGCAAAAGGATGCGTCCGTCTGCCTTGGAGGCAAAGCCCAGCGCCTTCAGTGAAAGCGGGCGAATGATGTCCAGGCTCAGGGTGACGGTAGGAAATGCCACCGTCCCGCGCACGGAGAGGACGGGCAGCGTCATCATTTCGTTGTTTTCTTGTAAAAGGATCTCAGACATGTATGTAATAACCTCGTTCATTATTCTTGTATAAAAGAGCGCATAAAGCCCTTAGATATCATTATAGCATACATTCTTTGAAATTTCTATAAAAAAGATGAAAAAGTTTTTCGCTTTTTGCATGAAAAATTAAATTTTTCAGATTTTTTTCAAAAAAATAAAAAAATACTTGACAAAGAACCAGGGGCGTGCTATAATATTGCAGGATGAAGGGTGATCCTTCCACAACAAAGCAGAATGTTCCGTTCTCACCTTGGCGCACAGGCGTCCCGGGTCAATAAAGATGCAGGAATGGTATTCCTGGGTTTTTGCGTGCGGAATTTTCTGTACGCATTTTGTTTTTTTCGGAGGTGTACAACCATTAGCACAAAAGATTTGCCGATCAATGATGATATCAAGTGCAAGGAGGTGCGCGTTGTAGGCGCGACCGGTGAGCAGCTTGGCATCATGGAACTCAATCAGGCGAAGGAGTATGCGTACAGCCGCGATCTTGACCTTGTGTTGATCGCACCTACGGCTACGCCCCCTGTATGCCGCGCAATGGATTACGGTAAGTTTTGCTTCGAGCGTGACAAGAAGGAAAAGGAAGGGCGCAAAAAGCAGCAGATCGTGAAGGTGAAAGAGGTGCAGCTTTCCTGCCGCATTGACGTTCACGATTTTGAGACGCGTGTCAACCAGGCGCGCAAATTCTTAGCCGGCGGTGATAAGGTCCGCGCGATCGTCCGCTTCAAGGGACGTGAGATGGCGCATATGAACCTCGGCCAGGATATTCTGATGCGTTTTAAAGACGCTTGCGAGGGTGTAGGAAACACCGAAAAAGCACCGGTGCTGGAGGGCAGATTCATGTCCATCATCATCAGTCCTATCAAACAGTAAACATTTTGGCATTGCCAGTAGAATAAAAAGGAGAAAAACCATGGGAAAAATCAAGACACATAAAGCCTCTGCAAAGAGATTTTCTGTTACCGGCGGCGGTAAGGTAAAGATGAATCACTCTCATCACCGTCACAATCTCGGTATCAAGACCGCTAAGCGTAAGAGAAGCCTGCGTAAGGGCGTTACCCTCAGCGAGTGCTTTGCACCGACCATCAGAACCCTTATTCAGAAGTAATAAGCGGCAACAAGTTAAGATTATTGGAGGATTATAGAAAATGGCAAGAGTTAAAGGCGCCATGATGACGCGTAAGAGAAGAAACAGTGTACTGAAGGCCGCTAAGGGTTACTGGGGTGCAAAGAGCAAGCACTTCAAGATGGCTAAGCAGGCCGTTATGAAGAGCGGCAACTATGCATTTGCCGGTCGCCGCATGAAGAAGCGTGATTTCCGCGCTCTTTGGATCACCCGTATTTCTGCCCAGGCTAAGGTTTGCGGCATGAATTATTCTACCCTGATGCATGGTTTGAAGAAGGCCGGCATCAACCTCAATCGTAAGATGCTCTCCGAGATCGCCATTTCGGATAAAGAGGCATTTGCTGCACTTGCTGAAAAGGCAAAGGCTGCTCTGTAAGAAAGTTTCCGGCTTGACCATGGCTTTGCCACGGCAAGCCGGTTTTCTCTTATTGAATGGAGGTTACGCGCTATGAATAGAGTAATGCCCGTGATCACGAGCCGCAAGAACGCGCATGTGATCGAGACGGCGGCACTGCATGAGAAAAAATACCGCTATGAGCGAGAGGCGTTTTTGATAGAAGGGGAAAAGCTGGTGATCGAAGCCTTTGAAAAAGGGCTGCCGATCGTAGAACTCTTTTTGTCAGAGGAAAAAGCAGAGGACGTTCTTTCGCGGTTACAGCCGTTTGGGGGCAAGGCGGAATACCGGGATCTTGCCGTTTATACGCTTTCCCGTGACTGTTTTTTAAAAATTTCTTCAGAAAAATCGCCTCAAGGCGTGATCGCTGTCATAAAACATCTTGACTTTTTCAAAAGAAAGACTATAATATATAATGATGATATTTTTTCGCTTGCCGGCATGCGTGTCGTTATGCTGTATGCTATGCAGGATCCCGGCAATCTCGGTGCGGTGATCCGTTCGGCGGTTGCCTTTGGCGCGGATTGCATTTTCCTCAGCGCGGACTGTGCGGATGTGTACAATTCCAAAACCATTCGCGCCGCGATGGGTAGCTTGTTCCGTACCCGTATTTGCATGGTAGAGGATGTATCATCCGCCATCGCAGCCATGCAGGCGTGCGGTCGCCGCGTTTTGGCAGCAGAGCTGCGTGAAAACGCGCTGCCTCTCTCGTCTGCCGGACTTTCTGCAAACGATTGCGTGATCATCGGGAACGAGGGGCACGGCATCCCGTGTGCGATCTCGGATATGTGTGATGCAAGCGTATATCTTCCCATCTCGCAAAATGCAGAATCCTTGAATGCTGCCGTGGCAGCGGCAATCTTTTTGTGGGAACAAAGTAAATCTTGATCCCGGGGAGGCAAAATGGGCGAAAATCTGTATTGGGTCTGGCTTAGCCGGTGCTGCCGGTATGACAGCGGCACGGTCGACCGGTTGATCCGTATATATCGATCTCCACGTAAGATCTACGAGGCAGATCACGCCGAGCTGGAAGAAGCACTTGGTGAGAAAAACGCCGATCTTGCGCGCATGCGCGATAAGGATCTTACCGAGGCCCAGCGCATTATGGATTATTGCATGCTCTCGGACACCGGCATTCTTTCATACGGTGATCCTGCCTATCCCTCCCGTCTGCGCCTATTGGCAGATGCACCGCCGGTTTTGTATTACAAAGGGAAGCTTCCGCCATTTGACGGGCGGCTGCTTATTTCTGTGATCGGTACGCGGTGGATGAGCGAATATGGCAAACGCATGGCGTTTGAGATCGCATATGACCTCGCCCGTGCCGGGGCTATCGTGGTTACCGGTATGGCATTGGGGAATGACGGCGTGGCCGCCGCTGCTGCGATGGCCGCCGGCGGTAAAACGATTGCCGTGTTTGGCAGCGGTATTGATATCATCTATCCGCGTGAGCACCAGTATCTGATGCACGCCATTGTACAAAAAGGTCTTGTGGTAAGCGAGTTTGCGCCAGGCACACCGCCGGATAAGCCGAATTTTCCGCGCCGTAATCGCATTATCAGCGGCATGTCACAAGGCGTGCTGGTGATTGAAGGGAACGCGCGAAGCGGTGCCTTGATCACGGCAAAATATGCCGAGCAGCAGGGGCGTGACGTATACGCTTTGCCCGGCAACGCGGATGAGGAGAACAGCGAAGGGACCACGATGCTTTTGAAAAGCGGCGCACACCCCGTGACCTGCGCTGATGATATTATCAAGCGGTACGAATCGCTGTACGGTAATCGGTTAAATATTTTTAATTTGTTGAAGCCGTCTACGGCAAAGGTAGATCGTGTGATCGCCACGTACCGTGTTGGATCAAAGAAAAGGTCGGGTACACAAAAAACGGCGTCGGCCGCACCGCAGGAGGCAGACGTTAAAAGGGAAACGAAAAAAACAACCGAACAACCCGTTGTAGAAAAGATCCAAAAGGCTCCCCCGACTCCGATCAATGAGGAGCGGTTGAGTAAGTTGGATGAAAGCATTGTGGCCGTTTACCGTGCTATGCCGGTTGGCAAGGCCGTTACGGTTGACGAGATCTGTGCCGCCGGCTTTGCAGCTGGGCAGGTGATGACGTCGCTTACGATGCTGGAGATGAATAAGCTTGTTTCGCCCCTGCCGGGCGGACGTTATATTCGCGTTTGATCTTAATTCTTGGAAAGGAAACAACACACAACATGGCAAATTTAGTAATTGTGGAGTCTCCCTCAAAGGCCGCTACCATCAAGGGGTATTTGGGGTCTAATTATAAAGTGATCGCTTCAAAGGGCCACGTGCGTGATCTGCCAAAAAGCACGCTGGGCGTTGACGTTGAAAACGGCTTTGCGCCGCATTATATCAATATCCGCGGCCGCGGCGACGTGATCACGCAATTGAAGAAAGAGGCAAAGGCTGCCAACAAGGTATTCCTCGCGACCGACCCGGACCGCGAAGGGGAGGCGATCTCCTGGCACCTCGCTTCCGTTCTCGGCATTCCGGTTGATAAGGCATGCCGCGTTACCTTTAACGAAATTACAAAAAGCGCCGTTAAGGATGCGATCAAGCACCCGCGCGTGATCGATGAGGATCTTGTCAATTCCCAGCAGGCACGCCGTATTCTTGACCGTATCGTTGGCTATAAGCTCAGCCCGTTTTTGTGGAAGAACGTAAAAAGCGGCCTGTCTGCCGGACGTGTGCAATCGGTGGCTACCCGTATTATCGTAGAGCGCGACGAGGAGATCCGTGCATTTGAGCCGAAGGAATACTGGACGGTGGATGCACTGTTAAAGACCCCCGCCGGCGAGGAGTTTATTGCCCGCTACGTTGGCAAAAGAAAGCTGGAGACGGCCGCCGGGGCAGAGGCGTTGCTTGC
This sequence comes from Eubacteriales bacterium, assembly GCA_045543015.1. Taxonomy (GTDB): domain Bacteria; phylum Bacillota; class Clostridia; order Oscillospirales; family CAG-272; genus UBA1740. The sequence goes on along the minus strand of JAZQLY010000043.1, from coordinate 42,680 downwards.
CGATCTGCAGAACGGTGCCTTCTCGGTTGTGAACATTCGCTCGGCTGAAAAGAAAAAGCAGCCGGCTCCGCCCTTTACCACGTCCACCCTGCAGCAGGAGGCCTCCCGTAAGCTTGGCTTCCAGTCGCAGCGGATCATGAAGGTGGCGCAGGAGCTTTACGAGGGTATCAATCTCGGCTCCGAGCTTGGCGGCGTGCAAGGCTTGATCACCTACATGCGTACCGACTCGCTCCGCATCTCTGCCGTTGCCCAGGAGAGCGCCTTGGCCTTGATCCGTGAAAATTACGGTGAGGAGTATTTGCCCGCATCCCCGCGTGTTTACCGCGCAAAATCCAATGCGCAGGATGCACACGAGGCAATTCGCCCTTCCAACGTAGCCCTTGAGCCGAAGATGATCAAAAAGATGCTCACGACCGATCAGTATAAGCTGTATAAGCTGATCTGGGAGCGCTTTGTTGCCAGCCAGATGGCTGCCGCCGTGATCAGCACGACCACCATCGAGCTGGAGAACGGCAAGGATGCCTTCCGTGCCAGCGGGTATACGGTGAAGTTCCCTGGCTATCTGTCCGTGTACGGTGCAGAGGTTGAGGAGCATCAGGACGAGGAAGGGAATTATGGCCGCCTGCCGCAGACGGCAGTTGGCGAAAAAATGGAAACTGTCTCCGTTACGCCGGCGCAGCATTTTACCGAGCCGCCTGCCCATTATAACGAGGCGACCTTGATCAAGTTCTTAGAGGAAAACGGCATCGGCCGTCCGAGTACCTATACCCCTATTATAACCACCATCATTGCGCGCAGCTATGTAAAGCGCAACGGCAAAGCCCTGGTCTCCACGCCGCTTGGTGAGGTGACTACCCGCTTGATGAAGGAAAACTTCCCGGATATTGTCAACTACGAGTTTACGGCTTCGATGGAGGATAAATTGGACTCTATCGAAAATAAGCAGAATACCATGGGCTCCGTGCTTTCCGATTTTTATGACGGGTTCAAGGATTCGCTTGAAAAGGCCATGAGCCAAACCACCAAGGAGTCTGTCAGCATCCCGCCGGAGGAGTCGAACGTGGTTTGTGAGCTTTGCGGCAGCAAAATGATCTACAAAAACGGCCGCTTTGGCAGATTTTTGGCCTGCCCCCGCTATCCGGAATGTAAAAATACCAAAGCAATTGACCGAAACGGTGACCCCGTTGTCAAAAAAGAAGAGAAGCAAGAGCTGGCAGACTTCAAGTGCGAGCTGTGCGGTGGTGATATGGTTCTTCGCACCGGTCGCTATGGCAGCTTTTATGCGTGTGCCAATTATCCTACATGTAAAAACACCAAGCAGAAGGTAACCGAGCTCGGCGTTCCTTGCCCGCAGTGCGGTGCCAAGGTCGTTGCCAAGCGCGGAAAGGGACGCGCCAGCTTCTATAGCTGTGAGAGGTATCCGGAGTGTGATTTTTCTTCCTGGGATATGCCTGTAAACGAAGCCTGCCCGCAGTGCGGCAAAACGCTCTTTTTGCGCAAGAGCCGCAACGTGGTCTTGTGCCACGATAAAGCGTGTGGCTATAAGCGGGAAGAGGCCGTTGCCGAGAAGGAAAACGAGGAGAGCGAGGCGTGAGCTTGGTAGATATTCCGCGCATTCGTGTGATCGGTGCTGGCCTTGCGGGGTGTGAGGCTGCATGGCAGGCTGCCCGCATGGGCGTGGCGGTGGATCTGTATGAAATGAAGCCGCACAAGTATACGCCCGCGCATCATCACCCCGGCTTTGCAGAGCTGGTCTGCTCCAATTCCTTGCGGTCAAATGACGTGTCTAACGCAGTTGGCCTGCTGAAGGCGGAATTGTGTGAGCTTGGCTCACTGATCATGGAGGCGGCTTATCAAACGGCCGTTCCCGCCGGCTCTGCCTTGGCAGTAGACCGCGAAAAATTCTCCGCTTATATTACCAACAAGATCTGCAACGAGCCGCTGATCACCGTACACCACGAGGAGGTAACGGCGATCGATGACAGCATCATCACCGTGGTGGCCAGTGGGCCGCTGACAAGCGATGCGCTGGCAGACGAGATCGTGCGCCTTCTTGGGGATGATTGCCAGCTATACTTTTACGATGCGGCAGCACCGATCGTGGATGCTGCTACCATTGATACGAGCATTGCATTCTTTGCCTCCCGATACGGCAAAGGGGAAGCGACCGACTATCTCAATTGCCCTATGACCAAGCAAGAGTACGATGCTTTTTATGAGGCGCTGACAACGGCTGAGGTAGCAGCCTTGAAGGCCTTTGATGCAGAGGCACAGAACGAAAAGGATCCCAAGGTGTTTGAGGGCTGCATGCCGGTAGAGGTCATGGCGCGCCGTGGGTATGATACCTTGCGCTATGGCCCTATGAAGCCGGTCGGACTTCCACTCCCTGATAGTGGAAGAGAGGCATATGCCATCGTGCAGCTCCGGCGTGAAAATTGCGAGGGGAGCATGTATAACCTCGTCGGTTTTCAGACGCATTTGACGTTCGGAGAGCAAAAACGCGTGTTTCGCATGATCCCTGGGCTCGCCAATGCAGAGTTTTTCCGCTTTGGTGTCATGCACCGCAATACCTATTTGCGTTCTCCCGGCCTGCTTACACCGCAGTATGCGATGAAAACACACCCGCAGATCTTCTTTGCCGGGCAGATGACCGGCGTGGAGGGGTATGTTGAATCCACCTCCTCCGGGTATGTGGCGGGCGTCAATGCTGCGTGCATGGCACTTTCAAAGGAACAGATCGATTTTCCAGCCACCACGGAGATCGGTGCGCTTGCACACTATATCAGCGAAGCAACTGCCTCCAATTTTCAGCCGATGAACGCCAATTTTGGCGTGATAACACCACTTGAGAAAAGGGTCAAGGGCGGAAAGGCTGCAAGAAATCAGGCATACGCAGAGCGGTCTCTTGCCGTTTTGCGGGAGATGGTAGATTCCGATTGATTTTCAAGGCATTTTATGCCGGAAAGGTTTTTCGTGAAGATAATTATTGATGTAATGAGTGGCGATAACGCGCCGCTTGCACTCTTGCAGGGGGCGATCATGGCGGCAGAGGAATACCGCGTTTCGGTTGCGGTAGTCGGTGATCGTCAGGTTATTGAACGGGTCGCGGCGGAAGAGGGGCTTTCGCTTTCTTCTGTTGAGATCGTTCACGCAGAGGGCGTGATCGATATGGAGGATAAGCCGCTTGCGATCATTCATGAAAAAAGCGAATCCTCCATGGGCGTTGGTCTGCGTATGCTGCAGCGTGGGGAGGGCGATGCCTTTGTCAGCGCGGGCAATACCGGTGCTTTGCTGGCGGGGGCAACCCTGCTGGTGCGGAGGATCAAGGGTATTCGACGTGCTGCCATTGCCACGGTTTTACCCTTTCCCACACCTATGCTGCTGATGGATGCCGGTGCCAATCTGGTCGTTACGCCGGATGATCTGGAGCAGTTTGCATATATGGGATCCTTTTATATGAAAAACGTTCATGGCGTGTCCTTGCCGCGTGTTGGCTTGCTGAATAATGGGACCGAGCAAACAAAGGGGCTGCCCCTGCAGCTTGAGGCATACGAGAAGCTCTCCGCCAATGAGGACCTGTGCTTTGTTGGTAACGTAGAATCGAAGGAGCTTCCGTTTGACCGCTGTGACGTGTTGCTCACAGACGGTTTTACAGGAAATATCGTTTTGAAATATACAGAGGGAATGGGGAAGTTCATGCTTTCCACCCTGAAGCAGCTTTTTACCCAAAACGCGGTGACAAAGGTTGCTGCTTTGTCGATGAAAAAGCATCTTTCCGCCTTGAAAAAGCAATTTGACGCCTCAGAGTATGGTGGCGCGCCGCTTCTTGGCATTTCCAAGCCGGTCATCAAGGCACATGGCAGCTCGGATGCCAAGGCTGTGAAAAGCGCCGTGCTGCAGACCATTGCCTTCTTAAGCACCGGCATCAATCACGAGATCGCCAGAATGGCGGCCGAGCTTGACCTCCGCCGGCGTGAGCAAAAGCAAACGGAAGAAACGGCAGATCAAGCAAACGAAGAGTAAGAGCCGCGCGAAAGGAGTGTGAAGAATGGATAAGAACCGATTAGAAGCAGCCATTGGCTATTCATTTCAAAATGACGCGCTGCTCTTGACCGCGTTGACACACTCCTCTTACGCGCATGAAAATAAAAACGTAGCCGAGGATAATGAGCGCCTTGAATTTTTGGGGGATGCCGTTTTGCAAATGATGATCAGCGATCTGCTGTATCACCGTTACGGCACGGCATCAGAGGGCACGCTATCGCTGTACCGGCAATTTTTGGTATGTGAAGCAACGCTTGCCTGCATTGCCAAGCGGATAGAGCTTGGCGGGTATTTGCGTCTTGGCCATGGGGAGGAACGGCAAGGCGGCCGCCAAAAGCGGTCTATCCTGGCAGATGCGATCGAGGCGCTGGTCGGCGCGATCTATCTTGATGCCGGCAGAAAGGCCCACGAGGTTCTGCCGTCTGTTTTGTCCGCTCTTTTTGAAAGGGAGCTTTCTGCCTGTGAACGGCTGCGTGACGGGGATTATAAATCCCGTTTGCAGCAGCTGGTAGAGCAAGACGGAAACGAGCGCTTGGATTACCGCGTAGCATCGGTGCAAGGCCCCACGCATGACCCCATATTTTGTGTAGAGGCGCTTTTGAACAGCAATGTGATTGGTAAAGGCATTGGCCATACCAAGCAAGAGGCAGAGCAGCTGGCAGCAAGAGAGGCGCTTGTGCTGTTTGGTGCGCGCAATTTGTGATCTGCTTTGTTATATTCCTTAATAAATGAAAAAGGAGAACCCCCGTGTATTTAAAATCACTGGAATTACATGGCTTTAAATCTTTTCCCAACCGCACGGTTTTGAATTTTGAACGCGGCACGACCGTTGTTGTTGGCCCGAACGGTAGCGGTAAATCGAATATTTCCGATGCCATGCGTTGGGTGCTTGGCGAGCTTTCCAGCCGCAGCATTCGCGGTACCAAAATGGAGGACGTTATTTTTGGCGGTACGAATGACCGCCGCCCCATGGGCTTTGCCGAGGTTTCCGTTTGCTTTGATAATACCGATAAGAATCATGCGCTGAATTTGCCGTATGACGAGGTCGTCGTTACCAGACGGTATTACCGTGCAGGCGAGAGTGAATACTTCATTAACCGCAAGGCCTGCCGCTTGCGTGATATTTACGAGCTGTTTATGAACACCGGTGTTGGCCGTGAGGGATATTCGATCATCGGGCAGGGGCGTATTGCCGAGATCCTTTCCAAAAAGAGCGAGGATCGCCGTAATTTCTTTGAAGAGGCGGCCGGTATCTCGAAGTTCCGCTTCAAAAAGCAAGAGGCAGAGCGTAAGCTGCAGGATACGGAAAACAACATGGTGCGCGTGCGGGATATCTTAAACGAGCTGGAGGGGCGTGTAGAGCCCCTGCGCCGTGATTCCGAGAAGGCACGCCGTTATCTTGAGCTTTACGATACAAAAAAGAAGGCAGACGTCGCGCTGTGGCTGTACGATACCAAAAAGCTGAGCTCGGATATCCGCGCCTGTGAGGAGGCATGCGCACTCTCTGAAAATGAATTGGCGCTGATTGCCGAGTCGCTTGCGTCTCTGGAGGCACAGAATGACCGCCTGGACGAGCAGCAGCGTAGTAACCGCCTGCGTTCAGAGCAGCTTTTAACGCAGATCCGCGACCATACGAAAAATATCAATCACCTGGACAATGCGTTCCAGCTTTTGCAAAAAGAGGCAGCACACCGCGAGGAAATGATTGCAGACTGCAAGCAGCGTATCCACCATGCAAGCCAGGTGCTGGTTGCCATGGCCGAGGAATGCCGCAGTTATGAGGCAAAGATCAGCGGCCTGCGGGAGCAGGAGGGCAACCTGACGGACGAGCATCTGGGCCTCTTGGCCGACCAACAGGCAAGCATGCAGGCCGCCCAGGCTCTGGAGGAGGAGCTTACCCGTGAGCTGGAGGCACTTAAGCAGTTAGAGAGCGCCGCTGTTGATCTGCGCGTGCGCATGGACGTATTGAAAAACACGCGCGAGAGCGGCAATGACCGTTCTGCCGGTCTTCTTGCCGAGATCCGCCGGTATGAGGAGGAGGGCAAGAAGCTCCGCCAAGAGGCCGAACGGTGTGAGAAAAATGCCGAGGGCTTTAAGAACAAGATCGCCGAGTTGGATCTTGCTATTTCGCAAGGAGCCGAAAAGACCGAGGAGATCGGCGGTGACCGCTCTGCAAAGCAGGCAGAGCTTTCCTCCTTGCAGGTGCAAAAGAGTGCGCTTTTGCAGCGCGTAGATGCCTTGCAGCGGATGGAAGAGCATTTTGAAGGGTATAACAATAGCGTACGCTTCGTCATGCAGCGCTATGAGCAGAATGCCATTCGCGGGTGCGGCAAGATATACGGGCCGCTTTCCAAGCTGATCTCAACAGAAAAAGAGTATATTATCGCCATCGAGACCGCACTCGGTGCCAGCATCCAGAACATCGTTGTCGATCATGAGACAACTGCCAAGGCAGCCATGAGCTGCCTGAAGGAAAACCACGCGGGGCGAGCCACCTTTTATCCCGTCAGCGCGATCCGTTCTGTCGGCGAAACGGAAGAGGTCCGGCGTGCTTCCTCGTTTGCCGGTTACGTCAACCGTGCAGACAAGCTGGTTACCTTTGACGGTCAATTCCGTGACATTGTAGAATGGCTGCTTTCGCGCACGGTGGTGTTTGATAACATTGATCACGCGACTGAGGCGGCAAAGGCCTTGCGCTACCGCGTCAAGCTGGTGACATTGGATGGCCAGGTCATCAACGCGGGCGGCTCTTTTACGGGTGGCTCCGTCAAGCATGACAGCGGCATTATGAGCCGCGCCTCGGATATCGAGGGGCTGAAGAAAGAGGCCGGAGCGGCCGATAAGAAGATCACTGCGCTGGATAAAGAGATCGCCGCGCTGGATAAAGTCCTTGAGGACGTTCACAATAACGTGCGAGAGGCAGAGCAGCAGAAGGAATTACTGCTTACCATGTCTCGCGCCCAGTTTGCCGCATTGGACAGTGCCAACGCCAAGATGGAAGCAAACGAAAATCTGCGCGGAAAATTGCAGGCAGATTATGATTCTATTGCCGAAACAGAGCGCGAAAGTGGTGAAGAAATAGAAAAGCTGCAGCAGGAGCTTGCCACCTATGAGCAAAAGATGGCAGCCGTTACCGACAAGCGCAGCGCCATGGAGGTAAAGAAGAACGCCATCCTGGACGAAAAGGAGGCCTTTGCCGCCCGTGCGGCCGAGGTGCAGATTCGCATCGCGGAGGTGCGCGGTGAGATCGCCGCTTCCGAAAGTGCGATCGAAACAGCCAAAACACGAATCGGAGAGATTAAGCAGGAAAACAGCGAGCAGCAGGAGAAGATCGCCGAGCATGAAAGCTGGCTGCTTGATCATAAGACGGAGATCGAGCAGAACCGCCGTGAGCGCGAAAGATTGGATTCTTCCTTGTCCGAGATCGACAGCAACCGCCAAAACATCGAGTCGGATAGTGACGATTTTGATAAACGCTTGTCTGAATTGAAGCTGCAGATCCGCAACAAGCAGAGCCAAAAGGACCTTTGCGTAGAAACGGATAACCGAAATAAGCGCAAGCTGGAACGCCTGACGGAGGAGTTTGACCGCCTTAGCTCAAAATTGTTGGATGATTACGAGCTGACTGCCGAAAACGCACGCAAGCTGGATTATCCGCCCGTAACGGCAGAAAATCACAGCGCGTTTGTTGCCACGCAGACCGAATGCCGGCAAAAGATCAAGGCTCTTGGCTCGGTGAACGTAGCAGCTATTGAAGAGTACGATCAGGTAAAGGATCGGTATGAGACACTTTCCGAGCAGGTCAACGACCTCAACCATTCCTACGAGGAGCTTACGGGAATCGTAGAAAAAATCGAGGCAGAAATGAAAACCAGCTTCGTAGAGGCCTTTACCGAGATCAACAAAAACTTTGGCATCGTATTCCGTGAGTTGTTCGGCGGCGGCCAGGCAGAGCTGTTCCTGACAGATCCGGAGGACGTGTTGAACTGTGGTATTGAGATCAAGGCGGCGCCTCCCGGCAAGATCATCAAGAGCCTGGCGCTTCTTTCGGGCGGTGAGCAGGCGTTTGTCGCGTGTGCGCTGTTCTTCGCGATCTTGAAGGTGAATCCCACGCCGTTCTGCCTGCTGGACGAGATCGAGGCGGCGCTGGACGAGACGAACGTATACCGCCTGGGCGAATATATCAAGAAATTCTGCGGTGAAACGCAGTTTATTCTGATCACACACCGTCGCGGTACCATGCAGATCGCCGATCGCCTGTACGGTGTTACCATGCCGGAACGCGGTATTTCCCGGGTAATTGCGCTGGATATCAACGAAATGGAAAGTAAGAGTAAGGAGTTTACAGATGGGCTTCTTTGAGAAGTTAAAAAGCGGTTTACAGAAAACCAAAAACGCCTTGTTCGGCAAGATTGATAATTTGCTTAAAAATTTCGTCCGCATCGATGAAGATTTCTTGGACGAATTGGAAGAATTGATGATCACGGCCGACGTGGGCGTAGAAACGACCGAGGAGATCTTGGACACGTTGCGGGAAAAGATCCGTGATGGGCGCATCAAGGAGCCGGATGACGTTCGCGCTGCCTTGCGCGAGATCGTGCGTGATCTGATCGGTGAGCACGAGCCCTTGAACATTTCTACTACCCCCTCCGTTATCCTGGTCATCGGTGTCAACGGCGTTGGCAAAACGACCTCGATCGGTAAGATCTCTGCCGCCTTGAAGGCGGAAAAGAAAAAGGTCATTGTTGCCGCGGCAGATACCTTCCGTGCTGCCGCAACAGAGCAGCTTGCCGTTTGGTGTGAGCGCAGCGGTGTTGATCTGATCAAGCAAGGGCAGGGGGCAGACCCCGCCTCTGTGGTGTTTGATGCCATTGCAGCTGTCAAGAGCCGCCGTGCAGACGTTTTGCTGATCGATACGGCAGGCCGCTTGCATAACAAGAAAAACCTGATGGACGAGCTGGCCAAGATCAACCGTGTGATCTGCCGCGAGCTGCCGGACAGTGCAAGAGAAACGCTTTTGGTACTGGATGCCACGACCGGGCAAAATGCCGTGAACCAGGCCAAGGAGTTTAAAAATGCGGCTGAGATCACGGGTTTGGTATTAACAAAATTGGATGGCACGGCAAAGGGCGGCATCGTCCTGTCTATCCGCCGTGAATTGGGCATCCCTGTAAAGTTTATTGGAGTGGGAGAGCAGATCGATGATATGCGTCCGTTTGATGCAGACGCATTTACCGATGCTTTGTTTGAATAACGATGAAGATTGTATTGGCTTCCAGAAATAAAAAGAAGATCGGCGAGGTACTGACGCTTTTGCGTGAGGCAGGCGGTGCCTTGGCCGAGATCGAGGTGCTTTCGCTGGATGATATCGGCATGACCGAGGAGATCGAGGAGAATGGCAAGACCTTCCGTGAGAATGCACTCATTAAGGCATCCGTTCCCGCCTCGCTCGGCTATATCGGCGTAGCAGATGATTCCGGCCTGGCAGTAGATGCATTGGGCGGTGCCCCGGGCGTGTATTCCGCACGCTATGCGGGTGAGCCGTGTGATGATGAAAAAAATAACCAAAAGCTCCTTGCGGAGCTGGCAAACACCCCGGATGAAGAGCGCACGGCGCAATATGTATGTGCCATGGCCTGCGTTTTTCCGGATGGCCGCCAATTTACGGTGGAGGGAAGCTGCAAAGGCCTGCTGCTGCGTGAATACCGCGGCGACGGCGGCTTTGGTTACGATCCGCTCTTCTATTTTCCCGGCTACCAGAAGACCTTTGCCGAGATCAGCGGTGATATGAAAAACCGCGTCAGCCACCGTGGCAAGGCCATGAAGGATTTTTGCAAAAGGCTGGCAGAGGAGATCACGCCCCCGCTGAAGATCAGCAGCAAGGAGCGTGCCTATTTGCGTTCGCTTTCCAATAACATGCAGCCGATCTTTCAGATCGGAAAGGGCGGTCTGACCGGTGAGATCTACAAGCAGCTTTCCAACGCCCTGGAGGCGCGTGAGCTGATCAAGATCACCGTGCTGGAGACCTGCTACGTAAGCGCGAAGGAGGCAGCCGGGATGATCGCAGACATGATCGGTGCGGCTGTGGTTGCCGTAACCGGGCGCAAGATCGTTTTGTACCGCGAATCGCAAGAGAACAAAAAGATCTTTTTGCCATGAGCTGTAAGCGTATTGGAATCTACGGCGGCAGCTTTTCGCCGCCGCATAGCGGCCACCGCCGTGCGGTGGAGGCCTTTTTGGCACAAGAAAAGCCGGATGAAACGTATATCATCCCGGCCCTGATGCCGCCGCATAAGGAGCTGCAGGGGGATGCAACGGCCGCACAGCGGTTAGAGATGTGCCGGCTCGCATTTGCCGGGCTACCTGTTACGGTCAGCGACATGGAGATCCGCCGTGGTGGCAAAAGCTATACCGTATTGACACTTGAGGAGCTGAAAAAAGAAGACTGCCGGCTGATGATGCTGTGTGGGACGGATATGTTCTTGACGCTGCATAAATGGTATCAGCCGGAACGGATCTTTGAGCTGGCCGAGATCGTTTACGTGCAGCGCGAAACTGGCGAAAATAGTGAGGCGATAGCAGCGCAGCTTGCCAGGCAGCAGCAGTATTTAAGGGAGACCTATGGGGCCGTTGCACGGCCGCTTGCCTGTGACGCGGTGATGATCTCGTCTACCGAATTGCGCAAAGCCATTCAAAATGACCAAAGCACGGATGCTTATCTGGCGCCTGCCGTGAGGGGGTATATCGATACATGGAAGCTCTATCGCGAATGAGTGACAACGACCTTGCCGCACTGCGCACGGCGATCGGCGGATGGATGAGCGGGCGCCGCCTGGCGCACACGCTGGGGGTAGAAAAAGAAATTGTCGCGCTTGGAGAATTATATCTGCCGCAAAATATCCCTGAGCTTCGTGCAGCTGCGCTGCTGCACGATCTAACAAAAGAAAGATCGACTGTTGAGCAGCTTTCGCTTTGCGAGCATTATCACATCACCCTGACCGCGGCGGATCGCTTGTCCCCGAAGATCCTGCATGCCAAAACGGCACCGCCCGTTATTTGTGAGCAGTTTCCGGCGTTTGCCACCCCCGCCGTGCTGGATGCCATTGAAAAGCATACCACCGGCGCACGGGAAATGTCGGTGTTTGCCAAGCTTCTTTACTTGGCAGATTATATTGAGGAAACGCGGACGTTCCCTGACTGCGTTGCGCTGCGCCACGCCTTTTGGGACGGCATTACCACACTGTCGGAGGGTGATCGCATGCTGCATCTGAATCGTGTCTTGATCCGTTCCTTTGATATGACGATCTGCTCTTTAATTGAAGAAAATACCGTCATCTCACCAGAGACGGTAGATGCCCGCAACGCATTGATTGAAGAAATTAGTATGCATAATTCCTGACCCTGTGACCGCAGACTATACTATCAAGTATTGGTCTGAGGTTTCGTGATGAAAATAAAATTATTCCTTTTCCTGCCTTTGGTATTGATCTGCGCGATCCTGCTGGTGCTTTCCGCCGGCGGCACGATGGGCGAGCTGCCTGCCGCGGCACGCCCTGCATCTGCTACCGTTCTCGTTTTGGGGGTAGATGCCGCAGCAGAGAACAGCGACGTAGTGCTGCTTTGTCGGTACGAGAGCGAAAAAAAGCAGCTCACCCTGCTGCAGCTCCCGCGTGATATGTATATCGAGGGGGAGGATGATATTCCCAAGCTGAACCATATTTATGCTGCTTGCCGTGCAAACGGCATGGACAGGCAGGAGGCTCTTTCTTATACCGCAAACACCCTGTCCGAGGCGTTTTCTTTCCCCATCGATGCTGCCGTGTGCCTGGATCTTTCCGTGTTTTCCTCCTTAGTCGATGCCGTTGGCGGTATACCGATCGATATTCCGTTTGACATGACCTATGAGGATGAAGAGCAGGGGCTTTCCATTTTGCTCAAGAAGGGAAGAACCGTGCTTGACGGAAGTACAGCAGAGCAGTTCGTGCGTTATCGCAGCGGCTATGTGGAGGGCGACCTTGGCCGTGTGGATGCACAAAAGCTGTTTTTGGCAGCCGGCCTTCACCAGGTATTGAAAAGCATGACGGTGACGGATGCCGTATCCGTTTTTGCGCGTCATTATTCCCGCCTGGCATTTTGTGGGGAAGCGCGAATGCTGTTTTCTGTCATGAACGAGCTATTTTCGGAAAGAAAGGATCTTTCCGTGCAGTTTTTATCCATCCCAGGAGAAGCGGTCAAGGCGGAGGGGACGTGGTATTACGTGATCAACCGCCAAGCGACCTGCGAGGTGATCGGGCAGTTTTTTGCCCCGTCTGCCGCCGCTGAACCATCGCTTTTTGACCAAAACGGGAGATTTTACAACGAGAGCAACACCATTTCGAATATCTACTTTTCCACCGACATGTCTTATCACGTCTATCGCGCGGAAGAGATAACCGATATCAATATTTTAAAAAAGGACTAAACGTATGGAATTTACTGAAAAGCAAGAAGCAACGAAGGATCTGGGCGGTGACTCCCGCTTGATCGCAGAAGAGGCGGCCCTGGCCCTGTTCCGTAAAAAAGGCATAAACATTCGTCTTTTCCACGTGGAAGAGGCAACCGTCATTGCCGACTATTACGTGATCTGCTCGGCGCGGGCCAACACCCATGCGCAGGCCCTTGCAGACGAGGTGGATTATCGCCTCGGTCTTTGCGGGGTTCGTACATTGCGTACCGAGGGGCGCGACGGCGGCGAATGGCTGCTGGTGGACCTTGGCACGGTGCTGGTACACGTATTTACGCGTGAGGCGCGTGAATACTACAATCTGGAACGTCTTCTTCCGCCCGAGGGAGAGGTCGATCTGACGGCACTTTTTGAAGACATGAAAAATAAATTAGAAACCGGAGAAATAGAAGCATGAAGTACGACTATAAGAGTATTGAGAAAAAATGGCAAGCAAGATGGGAAGAGGAGCACGCCTTTGAAGCCAAGGATATGAGCGACAAGCCGAAGTTTTACGGCCTGGTTGAGTTCCCGTATCCCAGCGGCACCGGCATGCACGTTGGCCACATCAAGGCATACGGCGGCCTGGAGGTCGTCAGCCGTAAGCGCCGCATGGAGGGGTATAACGTCCTGTTCCCGATCGGCTTTGATGCATACGGTCTGCCTACCGAGAACTCGGCCATCAAAACGGGCATCCACCCGCGTGCGCTGACCGACCGCAACATTGCCCGCTTTACCGATCAGCTGAAGCGCGTCGGCTTCTCCTTTGATTGGAGCCGCGTGATCGACACGACCGATGACGCGTACTATAAGTGGACGCAGTACATCTTTTTGAAAATGTTTGAAAAGGGTCTTGTCTTCCGTGATACGGCCTTTGTCAACTATTGCCCCAGCTGTAAGGTCGTTCTTTCCAACGAGGATTCCCAGGGCGGTAAATGTGATATCTGCCACAGCGATATCGTGCAAAAGTCCAAGGACGTTTGGTATCTCCGCATTACGGCTTATGCAGACCGGCTGCTTTCCGGCCTGGATACGGTAGATTACCTGCCCAACATCAAGCTGCAGCAGGAGAACTGGATCGGCAAATCGACCGGTGCTTTTGTTGATTTTTCGGTTGCCGGGGCAGATGAAAAGCTGCGTGTATATACCACCCGCCCGGACACCCTGTTCGGCGTGACATTTATGGTCATTGCGCCCGAGCATCCGATGATCGATAAGCTCTCTGACCGCATTGGCAATATGGATGCCGTGATGGCTTACCGTGAGGAGTGTGCAAAGAAATCCGAGTTTGACCGTACTCAGCTTGTAAAGGAGAAGACCGGCGTGCGCCTGGAGGGGATCATCGCCGTTAACCCTGTTTCCGGCAAGCAGATCCCGATCTACATTGCCGATTACGTCATGATGGGGTATGGCACAGGTGCCATTATGGCTGTTCCCGCCCACGATGAGCGCGACTATGCATTTGCCAAGAAATTCGGTGCTGACATCATTCCCGTTATCGAGGGTGGAGACGTAGCGCAAGAAGCCTACACGGGCGATGGTAATATGATCAATTCGGACTTCCTCAACGGCATTGCCACCAAGAAAGAGGCCATCGGCAAGATGATCGCCCGCTTGGAAGAGCTTGGCGTTGGCGAGGCCGGCGTGCAGTATAAGATGAAGGAATGGGCCTTCAACCGTCAGCGTTACTGGGGCGAGCCGATTCCGATCGTGCATTGCCCGCATTGTGGCATGGTTCCCGTACCGTACGAGGAATTACCGCTTCGCCTGCCGGAGATGAAGGAGTTTGCTCCCGGTGAGGGCGGCGAAAGCCCGCTTGCCAAGGTAGCGGAATACGTCAATTGCAAGTGCCCGCGCTGTGGTAAGGATGCCAAGCGTGAAACCGATACCATGCCGCAGTGGGCAGGCTCCTCCTGGTATTTCTTGCGGTATATTGACCCCCACAACGATCAGGCACTGGCAGACCCCGAAAAGCTGAAGTACTGGATGCCGGTCGACTGGTATAACGGCGGTATGGAGCACGTTACCAGACACATGATCTATTCCCGCTTCTGGCATAAATTCCTGTATGACATCGGGGAGGTCAACACGGATGAGCCGTATGCCAAGAGAACTGCACAGGGCTTGATCCTCGGCCAGGATGGCGAAAAGATGAGTAAGTCCAGAGGTAACGTGGTTGACCCCAATGAGGTCGTAGATGCATACGGTGCCGACGTGCTGCGTACCTATATCCTGTTTATGGGTGACTATGCCAGCGCCGCCCCCTGGTCGGATGCCGGCGTGCGCGGTGCCAAGCGCTTCCTTGACCGCTTTGCCGATGCCTATGACTTCATTTCGGATAAGCCCTCCTCGCCCGCTTTGGTAAGCGCCATCCATAAAACGATACGCAAGGTAGGCACGGATATTGAGGAGATGAAGTTCAATACGGCCATCGCCGCTATGATGGGCCTTTTGAACACGATCTTTGAAGAAAAGAGCATCACGCGTGAGGAATACGGCATCCTGGTTCGCCTGCTTTGCCCGTTTGCACCGCATCTTTGCGAGGAGCTGTGGGAAATGCTTGGCGGGAAGGGACTTTGCTCGCTTGCCGAGTGGCCCGCTTATGATGAATCGCGTACCGTAGACCAGACGGTAGAGCTGGCCGTACAGATCAACGGCAAGGTGCGCGGCGTTATTTCTGTGGACAAGGAGCTGGATCGTGATGCCGTTCTGGCAGTAGCCAAGAGCGATGAAAAGATCGCCGCCTTGCTTGCAGGGAAGACGATTGTCAAGGAGATCGTTGTACCGCAAAAGATCGTCAACATCGTGGTAAAATAAAAATTTTTAATAAAAATTACAAATTATAGCGAAAGTACTTGACATTTCTATACAAATGCGTTATAATATTCTCGATGTTTTAGAGACGATGTTCTCTTTGCATGCGCGAAGGGAGGGGATATACGATGGCAGAAGTAAGAGTAAAGGAAAACGAGACACTCGACAGTGCGCTGCGCCGTTTTAAGCGTCAGTATGTAAAGTCCGGTGTTCCGACCGAGCTCCGCAAGAGAGAGTGCTATGAAAAGCCGAGCGTCAGACGCAAGAAGAAGTCTGAAGCAGCCAGAAAGCGCAAGTATAAGTAATATCCAAAAAAGGCGAGAGAGATCTCGCCTTTTTTGTTTTTGGTTGTTTTTTCTTTGCGTATCGCGTACAAAAGTGAGAAAACTATCTTTGAAGATCACATGATACAATAGGGATACGATGAAAAAATTAAAAAAACAAAGAATGATCACTTTTCTCGCCTGCCTTTGCGCATGCGTGCTGTTGTTTGCCGTTTGCCATATCGGGGCTACGGATGGGCAACGGTATTATAGCTGGTATGTCCGCAGGAATGCAGAGCACAAGCAGCCGGTGGCCGATGCACACCAGGCGACGCTTGCCAAGTACGGGGCGTATTATGTAGACAAGGCACACAACGAGCAGGCAACAGACAAGGTCTTATATCTGACCTTTGATGCCGGCTATGAGAACGGAAATATCTGTAAGATCTTGGACGTTTTGCGCGAAAAAGAGGCTTCTGCCGCCTTTTTTGTGCTGAAAAACATGCTGTTGAAGGAACGCGCTTTGGTCGAGAGAATGGAAAAGGACGGCCATCTGATCTGCAACCACACGCTGAACCACAAAGATACCTCTTGTATGACAGAGGAGGAGCTTACGCATGAAATAACCGGCCTGGCCGAATTATACCGCAAGCAGACCGGCAAGGAAATGGCACCGTATTATCGCCCGCCGGAGGGAAAATACAGTGAAGAGAGCCTGCGCATAGCGCAAAAATTGGGCTATAAAACGGTTTTTTGGAGCTTCGCTTATGCAGACTGGGATAACGATGCCCAGCCGGATCGCGAAAAGGCCAAGGAAAAGATCCTGCAAAACACGCATAACGGTGCGGTGATCCTGCTGCACCCCACGTCTGCTACCAATGCAGCGATCCTTGGTGAATTGATCGACCAGTGGAAAGCCGAGGGGTACCGTTTTGGCACGATGGATGAATTGGTGAAGGGGCAGGTATGACCGTGTTGAAACGAATGATATGGCTGCTTTTGTCCGTATGCCTGCTTTTGGTGCCGTTTGACGTTCGTGCATCAGCTGACAAGCCGCTTGACGTGTATTATCGCGTTCCCACCACCGAAAAGGTGGTTGCACTGACGTTTGACGATGGGCCGCACCCGCGCTTTACCGATGAGATATTAGGAATCTTGGAGAAAGAGAAGATTCGCGCTACCTTTTTCGTTATCGGCAGTAATGTAGAGACCTACCCGGCCGTTGTGCAGCGTGTGATCGCCGCCGGGCACGAGATCGGTAACCACACCTATCGCCACCCCATTGTGAAAACGGTTACCGATGAACAATTGGAGGAGGAGATCAATAAGACGGATGCCATTTTGCGTGAGATCGGGTACAGCGGTAACAATCTGTTCCGCCCCCCGCAGGGGAAATGCTCCAAAACCATGCCGGCTTTGCTTGAACGTACAAACAAAACAACGATTCTTTGGAACATCGATACACGGGATTGGACGCACAGACCGAGCGAGGAGATCGTGGACGAGATAAAAAATCACGTTTGCGGGGGAGACATCATCCTGCTTCATGACTATGTAAGCGGTGAAAGCACGACCATCCCGGCATTAAAAAAACTGATACCCATGCTCAAGGAGCAGGGATATCAGTTCGTTACGGTATCAGAGCTGCTGTCACTCAAGGACAGCTGATCAAGGCGTCTCGGTATCGGCCAGGTCGTCAGAAAGCTCGTCGGGCTCCTCGGCGGGCTTTTCGTTTTCATACGGGTCTATCATAATTTCCTTGATCTTGAAATATGCCGCGTAGGTGGACATAAACGCACCGTTGGAGAACAAAAGCACAAAGGGGAGAAGAATGGCTGCCGCCATCAATAATCCGCCGGTGCCGAAGGCAAGGAACAGGTTGATGACCACCAGCAGAATGATGCCCAGCGTAGCCATGATATTGCGCTTAAAGCCAAGCAGTGCAAAGATGAGCGAGTTTTTCAGCAGCTTGTAAAGCGAAAGATCGAAGGTCACCATCTGAAGGTAGATATAAAACCGCATCCAGCAATAAATGAGGGCCACCGCCGCCGTAATGCCGAAGAAAAGCGTCATCATAAAGCTGCCCTCTGCCGTGTACAGGAAAAACAGGTCAAAGGTGATCAGCCCCAAAAACAGCAGGTCTAAAATGCCAAAAGGGAGTGCTTGCTTCCAGTTGCGCTTGATGGCGTAAAAGAAATCAGAAAAAATGAACACGGCATCGCCTTTTGCCATGTTGCGCAGGACGTAGGTGCTGCCCACGTTGACAACGCCGAAGGTAAAGATCACAAGCAGGGAGAGGCCAAAGAGGATATAGGTGGCCGTGGTCATATTGTTGGCCTCTATTTGTATGCCGTTTGTAGCGGTAGCAAGCAGCGTGGAGGCTGAGATCTCACGCTCCTGCAAAAACAGACCGCGAAAGACGGGAAAAAAAGAGGATGCCGGTGCCATGTACAAAACGCGCGTAGCCGTGGTCATGGCAATGAAGGCAAAAATGATAGGGAAGTTGCCAAGCACCATCAGCAGATTGACGGTCAGCAGGTTGGGAAAGCACTCCTTGTACTTGATGAAAAAGCCTTTCAGGTCGGTTTTGGTATATACGTCACTTTTTTCAATGCCGCGCCCCTCACGCTGGGAGTCGAACAGCTTGAACCTTTTCTTTTTCTCCATATGAGAACCTCTCAAAACAAATACTACTATAATGTTATCACTTTTTGGAAGAAAAATCAACAACAATTTATGAATTTCCTAATTTATCTTCCTATCTTCTTGACAAATGTGCTATAATAGTGCAAAAGAAGGATAAGGACATGAAACGAGAAGACGTAATACATTTATTTTCAAAAAATCTGCTAATCCCTGCAGACAGGGTCTATTTGCGCAAGATGCAAAAGAAGGATGCCACCGACATGCATGACTATGCCAAGCGTGCAGAGGTAACGCGCTATCTTTTGTGGCATGCGCATCCGGATCTTCCGTACACCAAGCGTTACCTTGCCTACGTAGAGGCCTGTTATCGGAACGGGACGTTTTTTGATCTTGCGGTCATCGACCGAATGACCGATCGCATGATCGGCACATGCGGCTTCACCCGCTTTGATTTCCCAAACAACAGCGCAGAGATCGGCTACGTTCTGCACCCGAATCATTGGCACCGCGGTATTGCAACAGAGGCAGCGGCCGCCCTGATGCGCTTCGCCTTTGAAACGATCGGTCTGCATCGGATCGAGGCGAAATATATGCTGCCAAACCTGGCAAGCCGCCGTGTTATGGAAAAATGCGGTATGACGTTTGAGGGGATCCAGCGCGGTGCTATGCTGATCAAAAATAATTACGAGGATATCGGCATCTGTGCAAAAATTAAAGAAGATTAGTGCCACACGGCAGTCTGCGATCAAGCAGGCTGCCGTGTGTATTTTTTGTGATATTATCGGTTCTTTTGACATACAATGAAACAGTTTTACACATAAAAGGAGAAGGAACCTATGAAAAAACGTATTTTTGCCGTTATCCTGGCTTTTTGTATGCTGCCAGGTCTTTGCTTGTCTGCCGTGGCAGAGGAAACAGCATCCGGCGGGGATAAGGGTGCCTTGCAGTTGAATGCCGTATCCGCTGTTTTGATGGAATATAAGACCGGAAAGATCCTCTACGAACAAAATGCAGATGAGCAGCTGCCTCCCGCCTCGATTACCAAGATCATGACCTTGCTGCTGGTTATGGAGGCGTTGGAGCAGGGAAAGCTGACCCCGGAAGAAACAGTTACCGCCAGCGCACGCGCTGCCGGCATGGGCGGCTCGCAGATCTTTTTAAAGGAGGGTGAGCAGATGTGTGTGCGGGATCTGGTCAAATCTGTTGTGATCGCCAGCGCCAACGATGCGGCCGCTGCGTTAGCCGAGCATCTGTACGGCTCTATCGAAGCATTTGTTGAAAAAATGAACGAAAAAGCTGCTGCCCTCTCGATGACGAACACGCATTTTGAAAATACGAACGGGTTAGATGATACCACCACGGCGCATTATACCAGTGCGCGAGACGTGGCTATCATGTCCCGCGCGTTGATCGCCTACCCGGAGATCCTGACCTATAGCAGCACCTGGATGGACAGCATTCGTGACGGAGCGTTTGGATTGACCAACACCAATCGCCTGGTACGCTTTTATCCTGGTGCTACCGGCTTGAAGACCGGCTCTACCGCCAAGGCTAAGTTTTGTATCAGTGCAACGGCTATGCGTGGGGATATGCATCTGATCGCCGTTGTAATGGGCTCACCAACGCGGGATATCCGGAACGAGGAGGCAAAAAAACTGCTTGATTACGGCTTTTCCAACTATGCGATCTATAGCGATGCGGAAAATGACGTGATCGAGGTCGCCGCCAAGGGCGGCATGCAGGACACCTGCCGCGTGAAGAGCAATGACTTTTTTGCATTGGTGGAAAAGGGGGCAGAGAAACGCGTCAGAAAAGAGATCAATCTGCCCAACTATATCGCTGCCCCTGTCAAAAAAGGAGAGAAGATCGGCCAAGTGGTGTACTATGTAGATGATCAGAAGATCGGCGATGCGGACATCGTTACCTGTGAAGAGGTGGTGAAAATTTCGTTTGGTGAAATTTTTCTTCGTATGTTGCGGAATTGTTTGGGAATAAAAGCCTAAAAATTTCAAAAAACAGTTGAAAA
Source organism: Eubacteriales bacterium (assembly GCA_045543015.1). Classification (GTDB taxonomy): domain Bacteria; phylum Bacillota; class Clostridia; order Oscillospirales; family CAG-272; genus UBA1740. The sequence goes on along the minus strand of JAZQLY010000043.1, from coordinate 22,405 downwards.
GATGAAAAAAACATTATATAATATATGTATCAAAAAACATAACGTCCCATGACGTATACCGGAGGTTAAAATGGCTGTAAAACTGAACGAAAAATTTGTCTCTCCCTTTGTTGCTGCGCACGAGGTAGAGGGTATTCGCCCGGCTCTGTCTGCCGCGTATAAGACGCTGATAGACCGCAACGGTGCGGGTAATGATTTTCTTGGATGGATCGACCTGCCTGTAGATTACGATAAGGAAGAGTTTGCACGCATCAAGATCGCGGCCGAAAAGATCAAGAAGTCCTGTGATATTCTTGTCGTTCTCGGCATTGGCGGCTCTTATCTCGGCGCACGCGCTGCGAACGAGTTTGTAAAATCTCCGCGCTACAATTCGCTGAAAAAGGATACGCCGGACATTTATTTTGCCGGCAACAACATCAGCCCCAATGCGATTGCCGAGCTGCTTTCTATCTGCGAGGGCAAGGATGTTTGCCTGAATGTGATCAGCAAGTCCGGCACCACGACCGAGCCGGCCGTTGCTTTCCGCGTGTTCCGTGAGCTGCTGGTGAACAAGTACGGTGCAGACGGCGCGCGTGAGCGCATTTTCGTAACGACCGATAAGTGCCGTGGCACGCTGAAGAAGTTCTCGGACGAGAGCGGCTATGAGACCTTTGTTGTGCCGGATGACGTTGGCGGCCGTTTCTCGGTGCTGACGGCTGTTGGCCTGCTGCCGATCGCTGCTGCCGGCATTGATATTGATGCGCTGATGCAGGGTGCCGCCGATGCACGCGTGGCATTGAAGGGTGATGATCCGGATAAGAACGATGCGCTGAAGTATGCCGCACTTCGTACCATTCTGTACCGCAAGGGCAAGGTCACAGAGATCATGGTCGGCTACGAGCCCTATACGCTGATGCTTTGTGAGTGGTGGAAGCAGCTGTTTGGCGAGAGCGAGGGAAAGGACCAGAAGGGAATTTTGCCTGACTCTGTAAACTTCTCCACCGATCTGCACTCTCTTGGCCAGTTCATCCAGGACGGTACGCGCAACCTGTTTGAAACGGTCCTGAACGTAAAGGATTGCGGCTGCAAATTCATCATCCCGGATGACCCCTCCAACGTAGACGGTCTGAACTTCCTCTCGGGCAAGGAGCTGGATTATGTAAACAAGACGGCTATGCTCGGCACGTTGATGGCACACACGGATGGCGGCGTTCCCAATATCGTTTTGGAGATCGAGGATCGCACGGCGCATTCGCTTGGCTATCTGATCTATTTCTTTGAATTGGCATGCGCAGTAGACGGCTACATGCTCGGCGTCAACCCGTTTGACCAGCCCGGCGTAGAGGCTTACAAGAAGAATATGTTTGCGCTTTTGGGCAAGCCGGGATACGAGGCAGCACGGGAAGAATTGCTTGCTCGCATGAAATAAGAAAAAATTTGAAAAAAATTTTATTTTTCTATTGAAATTTCATAAATTTTAGTGTATCATATATATAGAAAGTGGTAAATTGCCACAAAACCATCGTAAAGGAGAAGGATTCATGGTAAAACTCATTGTCGGCGTAAGAGGAACTGGAAAGACCAAAACACTGATCAGCATGGTAAACGAGGCTGCTGAGAAGAGTAAGGGTTCCGTCATCTGCATCGAAAAAGGAAATAAACTGAATTTTGACATCACGCACAAGGCAAGACTGGTAGATGCGGACGCATACGCAATTGGCGATGCGCAGGCACTGTACGGCTTTGTAGCCGGTATCGTGGCAAGCGACCATGACATTACAGATCTGTTCATTGATTCTACGCTTAAGATCTGCCAGGGCGATGTAGCAGCATTTGCCAAGCTGGTTGACGAGATTGCTGCCCTGACACCGGAGCTCAACGTTGTGATGACGGCTTCTATGGCTGCTGAGGAATGCGGCGAGGGCTTGAAAAAGTACATGTAATTTCGCTTTGTCAGTTTCCCTGAAAATGCATATGATATTATCGAGGCGCGTAACGTGTCCTCGATAATATTTTTTTAGGGGGAATAACTTCATGTCAGAGAACAGATGTTCCTGCAACTCGGGCGGCGCCTCCTCCGGCGGAAGAGAGACCATCTGCATTGATACCTTCCGCGTTTTGGATTCTTGCCGTGATAGAGATTGTTATGAAAATACCCGTGTGTATGTAGGCAATGCCGGCCAGGAGCTGCTGGATCACGTTGGGTGTACGGTTCGTGTTGTCTGTGCAAAGATCCTTTGGACATATATCCAGATCGACCCCATCCAGTTCAACCGTGGCTTTTATCAGATCACGGCACGCTTCTATATTCATGTGAAGCTGGAGGCCTGCACCGGCATGGGCAGATCGCAATGCTTTGACGGTATTGCCGTAGTGGATAAAAGCGTTGTTCTGTTTGGCGGCGAGGGGAACGTCAGCATCTTCCGCAGTGATCCCGAGGCCAATCGCTGCGCACCGTGGACCGGCTCTGAAAGATCGAACAATCTGCCCACCGCCGTTGTAGAGACGGTAGAGCCGGTGGTGCTTGGTTCCTTGGTCGTTGAGCCGAGCAACTGCTGCAACTGCAATTGCTATACCTGCTGCTCTGCCAACGATATCCCGCAGGACGTGTTGGAGCAGTGCCGTGTGGACAGCGTTTGCGACCGGGAGGATGGTAACCGTCTTTACGTCTCGCTTGGTCTGTTTACCGTGTTCCGTATCGAGCGGCCTGCCCAGTTCCTGATCACCGCTACCGATTACTGTGTGCCGGATAAGGAGTGTACCTGCGAGGAGCCAAGCAGCCCGTGCAACCTTTTCCGCAATATGGCATTCCCGACAGGCGAGTTTTCCGGCGGCTGCCGTTCGGCAGAGGATTCCGGCTGTAAAAAGCATTGAACAACCTGCGCAAAATAAGAAAGCGGAGTGAAACACTCCGCTTTTCTTATTTGCTGATCTTTTTCTTATATTGGTATGGCGTCATGCTGTAATACTGCTTGAATAGCTCTATAAAATAAGAATTATCCTTGTAACCAACGCTTGTTCCGGCGTTCAACACCGATTCACCATTTTTCAGCAGCTCAGCTGCGTAGATCAGCTTCTTTCTTTTGATAAATTCTGACGGTCTCATGGCTAACGTGTCTTTGAATCGCCGTTCCAACGTGCTTTTACTGATATAAAAGGTCTTGGCAATATCGGTAACAGTGATCTCCTCACTGATATGATCGTTGATATAGGCCATGATCTCGTTCAGCTCGCGCGGCATTTCGGCGCGCTTAGCGGTAAGGGTAGACCGGCTTTTTTTCAAAATTTCAAAAATCCGTAGCAGCGCGTACAGGCTTTCCTCTTGCGTGCGCTTCCCGTTGTGTAAAGAGCAGCACAAAGCGATCAGCTCCTCGCGCAGGTCTTTTTCAGGGGAAATAAAATTGTCGCAGAAGCTTTCCTGTAAAAAATCCCAAAACTGTGCATTCTTCTTACAATCAAATAAGATCCAAAACAGCTTGTGCGGCGTATCATCTCTGTAAACGCAATGGTGTGCTTCCCCCGGCCGTGCGATGATCACGTCACCGCGCGAAAGGGGATATAGCGAATCCTCTACCAAAAACGAAACATTCCCCGCAAGATTGATGTAAAGCTCAAATTCGCTGTGCGTGTGTAGGTTGATCTCATACTCGTGCGTTCTCCTGTTCGTTTCTGTATATTTGATTTGAAAGTCAAAAGGGTGGATCGATGGCATTTTCACTTTTGTTATCATTCCGCTTTTCAAAGACATCACCTCTTTGACGATTATACCATATTTTATGGCAAAATATCAAGAGAAATAAGAAAATAAATGTGGTATATTTTATAACGAGGTGATGCATGTGGTAGGTCTGATTTTACTATCCGTTTCTTCTATGGTATTGCAAAACGGTCTGTTCAACTTTATTACAAAAAAGAAGCTTAAAAACGCTCTCGATATCAATTCCTTCAACATTTTTATCTATTTCGTTTGTGCGCTCACGTTTGGCATCCTGATGCTGATCGGCTCTGTTTCCGTCTATACGGTCGGCCTTGGTCTCCTGTTTGGCATAGTTACCGCTTTCAGTAATTACTATAAGCTGCTGGCGCTTTCCTGCGGGCCAATGCATCTTACATTGCTTTTTACAACATCATCCATGATCATCCCTACCATGTCGGGCGTGTTTTTTGGAGAAAATTTCAGCATTGCCAAGCTGCTGATCGCATTTGTTTTAGTTGGCTTTTTGTATTTGTCCTTTGAAAAAACGGGTAATGCTGCCATTGGTGGCAAGTGGTTTATGTTTTGCGTGTTGGCATTTCTGCTGCAGGGGACGATCGGGCTCTTGCAAAAGATCCACCAGTCTTCTGTTTATAAAGATGAAACGGGCGCCTTTTTATTCGTTGCCTTCGTTTGTGCGTTGGTCTACAGCTTTATCAGAACAAAGGGGGCGTTCCATCCCTCCCGGCTTGGGAAAAAGCAGGTCATCATCGGCTTGGTTTGCGGTGCATGCACCTTTGCTATGAATTTTATCAATCTGAAGCTTTCCGGTCAGCTCCCAAGCCAGCTGTTTTTCCCGCTTGTAAACGGGAGCGCGATCGTACTGACATCATTGATGTCGTTGCTCGTATTTAAAGAAAAACTATCAAATAAACAACGGATAGGCTTGGTTGGCGGTATTCTTTCGCTGATTGCCATTTGCCTTGTTCCGTAAAGGAGATTTTATGAAACCACTTCCTTGGGAAAACACCTTTCCGCCCCTTCAGATCTTTGGTAATCTTTATTTCGTCGGCACGCAGCCTGCCTCGACCCATATTATCGACACGGGGGAAGGGTTGATCATGCTGGATGCGGGGTATCAGCATTCGCTTTACATCGTACTGGATAATATGTATCGGTTAGGGCTTGACCCGCATAATATCAAGTACGTTCTGCTGACTCACGGGCACATTGACCACTTTGGTGCAGCAAGAGCGGTCAGAGAGCTTACCGGTGCCAAGCTTGTATTGGGAAAAGAGGACGAGCTGTATGCAAACGGCCGGTTAGATCTTTCTTACGCCAAGGAGCTGGGAATGGAGTTCTGTGAAACCTTCACCCCGGACGTTTTGCTCTCGCACGGTGACTGTATCAGCCTTGGCAATACAACGGTGCGTGCCGTTGCCACCCCGGGCCACACGCCGGGTGCCATGTCCTATTTCTTTGACGTGACCGACGGAAACGAGACCTTCCGCGCCGGGCTTCATGGCGGCATGGGCATCAATACGCTGTGCCGCGAGTTTTTGGATGCATATAACCTTCCTTACACGCTACGCGAGGATTTCAAGCGATCCATGCTACGTCTCAACAACGAAAAGGTAGATATTTTCCTTGGCAACCACATGCAGCACAACCATACGGAAGAGAAGGCTGCCCGCGTCAAAAATGGCGAGAGACTTGCCTTTGTCAACCCCGATGAATGGCAGGCGTACAACCTGTGGTGCATTGAGAATCTTGAAAACATGATCCAGAAGGAGCAGAAGGAATGAACAAGATGAAAGCGATCACCTTCAGCTTTGATGACGGTGTTCGCCAGGATGAACGGTTGATCAACATTCTTGATCGCTATGGGCTAAAATGTACCTTTAACATCAATTCCGGTATGTTTGGTATGCATACCTGTCACGATGCCATGCTGTTCGGTGAAATGCGAACCTTCCGTAACCAACGCATCCCGCGGGATGAGATCAAGCAGCTCTATCAAGATCACGAGGTCGCGGCCCATTCGGTCAGCCATCCCATCCTGCCAAGCCTTTCGGATGAAGATGTGATATTTCAAATGAGGGAGGATGAGAAAACGCTGCAAGAGATAACCGGTTGTTGTATCAACGGCTTTGCCTATCCCGGTGGCTATTGCGAATATTATAACGAGCGTGTCAAACGGTTGATCGGCAATCACACCGGTTTATATTACGGCAGAACGGCAAAATCCTCTTATTCGTTTGAATTGCCAGAGGATCTGCTCATGTTTCATCCAACCCTCTCGCATCGGGAAATTGAGAGGAGAGACCGACTTGCAGACGAATTTTTGATGCTGGAAGCAAGCAAGCCGCAGCTGTTTTATGTTTGGGGACATAGCTACGAGCTTGACGTGGATGAAAAGATCTGGGCGCAGTTTGAGCGCTTTTGCGAGAAGATTGCAGGAAAAAACGATATCTTTTACGGAACGAACGATCAGGTTTTTCGATACTTTCATCTAAAGGAGAATGAATGAAATGAAGTCGAATTTCAGTTTCCAATATAACGGGCAGCCCTTTAGCCGTGATACCGTCATTGGTGAAAGCAGCACCTTCGGCACGGTATATAAGCCGGAAGAAAATATTTGCGTATGCATGGAAGAGCGGGAATACACCGTATACAATGCAGTAGAATGGGTACTGCATTTTGAAAACAAGGGCGAGCGGAACAGCGGCCTGTTTTCTGACATTTGCGATTGTGATTGCGTCCTCCCCCTGGAGCTGTCGATGCGCAAGCGCCTTGGCTACATGCCCAAGGAAGGGAATGCTTGTGTCATTACCATGAACGGCACAATTGACGGCAACCTGTATTGGGAAAGCGACGAGAAAAGTGCGTTAGAATTTAATTTTAACCATGAATACCTGGATGCCATGGCAAAGCCGAGCCGCTGCTTTTCTAACAAAGGCGGTCGTTCCAGCGATGGTATGATGCCGTTTTTTGACGTTACCTCTCTTGGTGGCGGCTATATCGTTGCCGTTGGATGGACGGGGGATTGGAAAGCATCCTTTGAGCTTGCAGACGGAGGCGTCAAAGTCAAGACCGGTTTAAAGGAAACGAATTTTTATATCAAGCCGGGTGAGAAGCTGCGCACCTCCTCTGTTCTTGTTATGAAATATGAAAAAGGCGAGGACAAGTATAACAAATTCCGTAGGCTGATCAAACAGCATTTTTCGCACAAGGCGTGCACGAATGCCGTGCGCGAGGGGCTGATGGCATTTGAGCTGTGGGGCGGCATTAGCAGCGAAGAAATGAAAAAGCGGATCAATGAGCTAAAGGCGCATGACATCCGCTTTGAAGAATTTTGGATCGATGCCGGCTGGTACGGTGAATGTGAAAACTGTGAAGATACCTTTAGCGGGGACTGGAGCAAAAACACCGGAAATTGGGAAGTCAATATGCAAGCCCATCCCGATGGGCTTACAGAGGTGGCAGAATGCGCCAAGCAAACCGGCGCAGGCATTATGCTGTGGTGCGAGCCGGAACGTGCCATCCGCGGAACCAAAATGACGCAGCTGCATCCCGAATGGTTTTTAAGCAGACCGAACGATCAATCCATGATCTTGAACCTCGGCAACAAGGAGGCGTTTGATTACGTCTGTGCCACCCTGACGTCATATATCGAAAAACTGCATATGTCCTGCTTCCGCCAAGATTCCAATGCAGAATTGACCGATTATTTTTATTACAATGACGAGGCGGACCGGCGTGGTATTACAGAAATCAAGCATATTATGGGGCAGTATCGGTTGTGGGAATATTTGGATAAAAAGTTCCCCGGGCTGATGATTGATAACTGTGCCTCCGGCGGCAGGCGCATCGATATTGAAACGCTGAAACGGACGGTTACGTTTTTCAGAAGCGATTATCAATGTAATTTCAACGAAAATCCCGAGGTCTTGCAGGTGCACAACGCCAATACATCCAGGTATTTTCCGTACATGGGCTGCACCAGCAAGACGAAAAGTGACACCTATGCCATCCGCAGTTCCTATTCCTCCAGCTGGGGCGGTGCATTCTACAATACCGTTTTTCAAAGCATGGACGAGGCTGATTTTGCCTGGGCCAAGCAGATCACCGAGGAATACTGCCGCATCCGCAAATATTTTTCCATGGATTTTTACAATCACGGCTCTGCAAGCTATGACGATACTGCCTGGGCTATCTGGCAGTATCATGATGCCGAAACGCAAAGTGGTATCGTGATGGCCTTCCGCAGAAGTAAGTCTCCCTTCGATCAGGTAACTGTCAAGCTGAACGGATTATGCAAGGATAAAACCTACGTCTATACCGGTCTCGATGACGGTGAAGAAGCAGAATTGGTTGATGCGCTGACGATTCGTCTTCCACAGAAGAGAAGCAGTGTGATTTTTGAATATAAGGAAAAATAATATCCGGTCTTTTTTCTGTCAGTATAAATCTCCACCATTTGCAGATACTAACAGTACAAATCTGTAAATCAAGGAGAATTTATATAAATGAAAGCCACAGGAATCGTTCGTCGCATTGATGATCTTGGCCGTGTCGTTATCCCTAAAGAAATCAGAAGAACCATGCGCATCCGTGAGGGGGACCCGCTGGAGATCTATACAGACCGGGAAGGGGAAGTGATCTTCAAAAAGTATTCGCCGATCGGCGAAATGGCATCCTTCGCTGCCCAATATGCAGAAACGCTGCAAAAGACCTGCTCCATGGCGGTTGTCATTTGTGACCGGGATGCCGTGATCGCCACGGCGGGCGTGCCGAAGCGGGAATACGCAGACCGTAAGATCTCGCACGCGTTTGAAGAATTGATCGAGGGACGTTCGCTGTATACGCACAAGGAAAACGGAGAGCGGATCTCCGTCATCGAGGACGGTGGCACGCATTATATCAGCTGCGCGATGCCGATCATCACCGAGGGGGATATCGTTGGCTGTGTGGCTTCTGTCATCCCGCACGACGGAGACGGGGCAGAACGGATACCGACCGATATGGAGACAAAGCTCATTCAGACGGCTGCCGGTTTTTTAGGGCGTCAACTGGAAAACTAAATATGGCGTTGCTGCTTCTTTGGATGCGGCAACGCTTTTTCTTTATCAAACACTTGCATTTCCTTGAAAAAATGTGTATAATGTTATTTGATAAAATTAGTAAGGAACGGTTATGGAGCTTTATCGTAAAACGGTCAAAGACGGGATTTCCTATAATTATTTACAAACCTCGCGTTTTAAGACGGGGTATTTTTCTGTGAACTTCATTTTGCCTCTCTCGCGTGAGACGGTGGCCTATTACGCGCTGTTGCCGCGCGTCCTTCGCTGCGGCTGCCGGTCTCTCCCTGATCGGCGCAGCATCGTGAGACGGTTAGAGGCGCTGTACGGCGCGGATATCTGCGCAAGGCATTACGGGCGTGGGGATAAGCAGATCATCTCTTTTTCTGCTGATTTTCTGGATAACGCGTATCTGCCGCAGGATGAACCGATCAACGTGATGCAAGAGACGCTTTCCGTTTTGAGAGATCTGATTCTCGATCCGCTTTTGGAAAACGGCAGCTTTCGCGAGGAATATGTGCAGCTGGAGTGCCGTAATTGTGCTGATGCGGTTCGCACCATGATCAACAATAAGCAGCAGTACGCCATTCACCGCTGCATGATACAGATGTGCCGGGGAGAAACCATCGGCATTCCCATTCTGGGGACGGTTGAGGACTTTGCAAGCATCGACCAAGGATCCCTGCTGGCCTGCTACCGCGCCATGCTTGCAGAGGCACAGGTAGAGATCTTTTACGTTGGTTCTGCTTGCGTAGAAGAGGTGGAAAAACGATCTGCCGCGATTTTTGACGGTGTTTCTCGCACTTGGAGCGGCAACACAAGATCCGGAAAACGCGTTTGCCACGCAGACCGTGTGCGTGAGATAGAAGAAGAAACCAGCGCGGTGCAGGGCAAATTGGTGCTCGGCTTCCGCACAGGGGAGGCCGAGAGCGAACGAGAGCGCTTTGCCTACTCCTTGATGAACGAGGTTTATGGCGGCTCGCCATCCTCCAAGCTCTTTATCAACGTGCGTGAGAAAAACAGCCTGTGCTATTCCTGCTTTTCCACCACCGACCTGCTAAAGGGCGTGATGCTTGCGGTGGCCGGTATTGAAAATGAGAATAAAGAAAAAACCGTGCAAGAGATCCTGCTGCAATTGGACAAGACCGCACACGCCGAGATCAGCGAGGAGGAGCTGCATTGCGCCAAGCAGTCTCTTGCCAACGGCTACAAAAGCCTGTATGACAGCGCCGAGGGGTTGGAGGTCTGGTACCTGCGCCGTATTCTCGGCGGCCATATCCTGCCGCCGGAGGAGGCTGCTGCACATATTATGCAGCTTACAGCAGCAGATGTAGCTGCCGTTGCCGCCAAAATATCGTTGGATACGGTATATTTTTTAAAAGGAACGGCAGAGGGTGAGGAAGAATTTTCGGATGAGGTAGAAGATGAAGAATAATGTGATCGTAAAAGAAAACGCGACCTTGCGTGAAAAATACTACTTTATCCGCCACCGCTCCGGGTTGAAGATCTACGTTTTTCCCAAGCAGATGTCTACCTGCTATGCCTTACTGGCAACCAAATACGGGGCTATTGATAACTGCTTTCGTATTGATCAGAACGGGGATTACACGACCGTGCCGGACGGCATTGCTCATTTTTTGGAGCACAAGCTGTTTGAGGCAGAGGATGGGGAAGAGACGGATGCCCGCTTTGCTGCGATCGGTGCCTCCTCCAATGCGTTTACCTCGTCGGATATAACGGCCTACGAGGTCTCGTGCACCGATCGGTTTTACGAAGCCCTGGAGATCTTGCTTGATTTTGTAACGCACCCGTACTTTACCGAGGAGAATGTGGCAAAGGAGCAGGGGATCATCGGGCAAGAGATCGATATGTGTGATGACATGCCGTCAAGACGCTTGTATTACGAGATCCTGCACGCGCTGTACGAAAATAACAATACCCGCATCAACGTATGCGGGACACACGCATCCATTGCAGGCATTACGCCGCAGCATCTGTATACCTGTTATCACACGTTTTACAGGCCCTCTAACATGACCTTGGTCGTCTGCGGCGACGTTGATCATAAGCAGGTACAAGCGCTGGCAGATGCCTATTTCAAGGAGCAGTCTTCTGTCGATATTGACCGTTATTTCGCGGCAGAGCCACCCTGCATTGCAAAAAAGAGAACGTCGATCACCATGCAGGTCGCCCGCCCGATGTTTGCCATTGGCGTAAAAGACACGTCTCCCGCCGTTGGCACGCGGGAGGCGGTGCGGCGCGGGATGATCTTCTGCATCGTTGCGGATTGGATCTTCGGCACGTCCTCCTTGTTCTATGAGGAAGCGTATCGTACTGGGTTGATCAATGCGCGGTTTTCTGCGGGGTATGAAAATTACAGGACCTGCAGCTTTTTCCTGTTCACGGGAGAGACGGACGAGCCGGAGAAGGTCTACCAGCGGATCCTGGAGGAAGCAGAGCGCGCGTGCCGCACCCCTCCCTCGCATGAGGATTTCTTACGCGTGAAAAAAACGATCTATGCCGAGTATATCCGCGATTTCGATTCAACAGAGGAGATCGCAAACAACCTGCTGACGTTCAGCACGTTAGACGTTGATATTCTGGACGTGGGCGATATCATCAAAAGCATCACTTACGAGGAGGCGGTGGCCGCTATGCAAGAGCTGTTTCGTGAGGAGCAGTTTGCCATGTCTACCGTCCTGCCCGCAACGGAAACGAATAAAGGATAAAGGAGAATGAAAATGACTACTATCATTGACGGAAAAGCTGTTTCTGCGCACCTGCGTGCAGAATTGAAGGAAAAGGTTGCTGCCTTTGTAGCGGAAAGCGGTGTCACCCCTGGTTTGGCTGTTGTTTTGGTGGGGGAGGATCCGGCCTCGGCCGTTTACGTGCGCAACAAGCACCGCGCGTGCGAGGAGGTCGGCATGTTTTCCGTAGTGCATAAATTGCCCGAGGAAACGAGCGAGGAGGAGCTTCTTTCCTTGATCGAAAAATTGAATACAGACGAGAATATTCACGGTATCCTGGTGCAATTGCCGCTGCCGAAGCACATCTCAGAGGAACGTATCGTGCTGGCGATCGACCCCCGGAAGGACGTAGATGCATTCCACCCCGCCAATGTAGGTAAGATCATGCTTGGCAATTATCATTTTCTGCCGTGTACCCCGGCGGGTGTGATGGCCCTTTTACAGTATTACGATATCAGCGTAGAAGGGAAGCATTGCGTGGTTGTGGGGCGCAGCAATATCGTTGGCAAGCCGCAAGCGCTCCTGCTGCTGGAAAAGAACGGCACAGTCACGGTCTGCCACTCGCGCACGAAGAACCTGGCCGAGATCACAAAGCAGGCAGACATCCTGGTTGCCGCTGTTGGCCGGGCAAAATTCATCACGGCCGATATGGTCAAGGAAGGTGCTGTGGTGATCGACGTGGGCATCAACCGTATGGCGGACGGCAAGCTGTGCGGTGACGTGGATTTTGAGGCGGTCTCCACCAAAACGGCTGCTATCACCCCCGTCCCCGGCGGTGTAGGACCCATGACCATTACCATGTTGCTGCAAAATGCACTCCGTGCGGCAGAAAAAATTAAAAAACCTATTGACAAATAAGAAATAATGTGATAGAATAATTTGACGCTTATCCCAGGCTCCTTAAGGCTTATGCCGCCTGAGCGGTAGCGATTATAAATGAAAGTGAGGTGCTTTTCGTGTACGCAGTTATTGAAACGGGTGGAAAGCAGTACAAAGTCAGCGAGGGCGATGAAATTTTCATCGAGAAGCTCGAAGTTGAAGACGGTGCTACCGTAACCTTCGATAAGGTTCTGGCCGTCGGCGGCGAGACTCTTTCTGTTGGCGCTCCCTACGTGGCAGGCGCTACGGTTGAGGCTTCTGTGGTTAAGTCCGGTAAGGGCAAGAAGATCTACGTTTTCAAGTATAAGGCAAAGAAGAACGAGAAGAAGAAGATCGGTCACAGACAGGCTTATACCAAGATTCGCATTACCAAGATCGCAGGCTAATTATGACAAAGGTCACGTTTTATAAGTCTAACGGCGTCTATTACGCCTTTGAAGAAACAGGGCACACCGGATACGGTGAGTCCGGCGATGACGTTTTGTGTGCAGCCCTTTCGGCAATGACCATGCTGATCATCAATGCGATAGAGATCTCTTACGCATCCGATGTGCAGTACATTATTGACGAAAAGACGACAGACATAAAAGTGATCGCACGCGGCGCACTTCCTGCTTACGAGGAGGATGATGCAAAGCGTTATGCAGTTTCCGGACTTATACAGGCATATTTCTTCCAGTTAAACGATCTCGTTGAAGAGTATTATGACTTCCTCAGCGTGGAAGAAGTAGAAGAATTGATTGTTTAAGATCGTATCGGCATAGCCGATTATTCTGAATGGAGGTACTTGAGAATGTTGAGACTCAGTTTGCAGTTCTTTGCTCACAAAAAGGGCGTAGGTTCTACGAAGAACGGCCGTGACAGCGAATCCAAGCGTCTTGGCGTAAAGTGTGCTGACGGACAGACTGTTCTTGCCGGCAACATCATCGTCAGACAGCGCGGCACCAAGATCCATCCCGGCACCGGTGTTGGCCTTGGCAGCGATGATACCCTGTATGCTCTTGTAGACGGCAAAGTTAAGTTCGAGCATATGACCAGAGATAAGAAGAAGGTCAGCGTGTACGCAGACTAATTTGCAAGATAAAGAGAGCAGAGTCGCATCTGCTCTCTTTATACTATTTCAAAAAGGAGATTCTATCATGACTCTTTTGGTACTTGCCGCCGGTATGGGCTCTCGCTACGGCGGGTTGAAGCAGCTGGACCCCATGACGCCTCACGGCGAATTTATCATCGACTTTTCTGTATACGATGCCATTCGGGCCGGATACAAGAAGGTCGTATTCATTATTAAGAAAGAAAATTATGAGCTTTTCCGCTCTACCATTGGCGCACGCATTGAAAAGGTTATTGAAGTAGAGTACGTTTTCCAGGGCATGGATATCCCCGAAAATACGGTCACTCTCCCGGCAGAGCGTGTAAAGCCGCTTGGCACCGGTCACGCACTGCTGTGCGCACAGAAGGCCGTTACGGAAAAGTTTTCTGTTATCAACGCAGACGATTACTATGGGCCGGAGGCTTATCGTTTGGCTGCGGAATATATGTCTAAAAAGCCTGAGAACGGCCACTTCTGCATGGTTGGCTATGCCTTGAAGAACACGCTTACCGAAAACGGTACGGTTTCTCGCGGTATCTGCCAGGCAGATGAGAACGGCATGCTGGAAAGCATCGTAGAGCGGACGAAGATCCGCCATGCGGCCGACCATAAAAATGCAGAGTATACGGAGAACGATCAGTGGTACCCGCTGGATTATGACAGCATTGCATCCATGAACTTCTTCGGCTTTGATCCTTCCATCTTTGCATTTGCAGAGGAAGGCTTCCGTAAATTCCTGACCGACCCGAGCACCGATCTTGTAAAGGGCGAATATTTCCTCCCCTCGATCGCTTCTGCCATGAACAAGGCAGGCCTGTGCGACTTGAAGGTGCTGACCACCACGGACAAGTGGCACGGCGTTACCTATCCCGAGGATAAGGCAGACGTGGTCGCCTGCATCCGTGAGATGATCGAGAAGGGCATTTATCCGGACGGACTTTGGAAATAATTATATAAACATATAGGAGGAACTATTATGGCAATTCTTGTAACCGGCGGTACCGGCTATATCGGTTCTCACACCGTTGTTGAGCTGTTGAACGCAGGCAGCGACGTTGTGATCGTGGATAACCTCAGCAACAGTAAGCTGTGCGTGCTTGATCGCATTGAGAGCATTACCGGCAAAAGACCTGTTTTTTACCAGGTAGATCTTTTGGATGCAGATGCTTTGGATGCCGTATTTGCAAAGCACCCCGAAATCAACGCTGTTATTCATTTTGCAGGGTTGAAAGCGGTTGGCGAATCTTGCCAATTGCCTCTGAAGTATTATCATAACAACCTGACCGGCACGTTCATCCTGCTGGAAAAGATGGCAAAATACAATGTAAACCGCATTGTATTCAGCTCCTCGGCTACGGTATACGGCATGCCCAAATCCGTTCCGATCCGTGAGGATTTTCCGCTTTCCACCACCAACCCGTACGGTGAGACCAAGCTGATGATCGAGCGTATCATGAAGGATGCTTGCGCGGCAAACAAGGCCCTCAGCGTTTCTATCCTTCGTTACTTCAACCCCATCGGCGCACACGAGAGCGGCACGATCGGCGAAGACCCCAAGGGCATCCCGAACAACCTGCTGCCGTACGTTGCAAAGGTTGCAGCCGGCAAGCTGCCGCACCTGAACGTATTTGGTAACGATTATCCCACGCCTGACGGTACCGGCGTGCGCGATTACATTCACGTTGTTGACCTGGCGCTGGCACACCTCAAGGCGCTGGACCGCACCGAAAAGGTGCAGGGCATTGAGTATTTCAACATCGGCACCGGTGTTGGCTATTCCGTGCTGCAGATCGTGGCCGCTTTTGAAAAGGCTTACGGCTCTGAGGTCAAGTATGTGATCGCAGACCGCCGCCCGGGTGACATTGCGGAATGCTATGCAGACCCGAGCAAGGCTGCCGAGATCCTTGGCTGGCGCGCAGAGCGTGATCTGGCTAAGATGTGTGAAGATTCTGCCAGATGGCAGAAGATGAACCCGGACGGTTACGGCGAATAAGAAACAAAAAACCCGGCAGACGAAAGTCTGCCGGGTTTTTTGTTATCAATCCAACGTTGGCAACTCAACCTCCGGGAGCTTAGGCAGGGCAGGCGTGCGGCGTAACAGGTCATAAAAAAAGGCGTGGCACGCTTGCTCGGGAGATACGTTTTTCTTTTTCTTGTTGCAATATACGGTATCGTTTTCTTGATCTACCACGCTATGCTCGCAATAAAAGCAGCATTTATCGTAGGCGCGTTCTTTTTCTTTTTTCATTTTTGTACCTCCTGGTGCTTTCAGTATAACACAGTCGGCAGGTGAAATCAAGATGTTTTTGCGTGAAAACGGAATTTTTGAATGAAAATCGGGTAAAAAGCAAATTGCATATTGAATTTTTCAGGCATTTGTGATAAAATATGATAATAGAAACGTATAATCGCAGAAAGACTGCAGAGGAGATAAAAGCACATGGGAAAAGAAAAGTTTTATATCACAACCGCCATTGCCTACAGCTCTCGTAAGCCGCATTTTGGCAACACATACGAGATCATCATGGCAGATGCCGTTGCGCGCTTCCAGCGCCAGATCGGCAAGGACGTATATTTTCTGACCGGCACGGACGAGCACGGCCAGAAGATCGAGGATTGTGCCAAGGAGGCCGGCATTACGCCGCAGGCATACGTTGATAAGGTGTCCGGCGAGGTGCGCCGTATCTGGGATCTGATGAATGCCAGCTACGATCAGTTTATCCGCACGACGGACGAGAAGCACGTCAAGAGCGTGCAGCATATTTTCAAAAAGTTTTATGACCAGGGTGACATCTATAAGAGCGAGTATGAGGGCTGGTACTGCGTACCGGATGAATCCTTCTTTACCAACACCCAGGTAACCAATGGTGTCTGCCCGGATTGCGGCCGCCCGGTACAAAAGGCGAAGGAAGAGGCGTACTTCTTCCGTATGAGCAAGTACGTTGACCGCCTGATCAAGCACATTGAGGAGAACCCGGAATTTATTGAGCCTGAGCTGCGTAAAAAGGAAATGGTGAACAACTTCCTGAAGGCTGGCTTGCAGGATCTTTGCGTTTCGCGTACCTCCTTCAAATGGGGCATTCCTGTTCCGTTTGATGAAAAGCATGTTACCTACGTCTGGGTAGACGCCCTTTCCAACTATATCACCGCACTTGGCTATGACCCCGAAAATGAGGAGCAGCCGGAGCTGTTCAAGCACAACTGGCCGGCTGACGTGCATATCATCGGTAAGGATATTTTGCGCTTCCACACCATCTATTGGCCTATCTTTTTGATGGCGCTGGGCCTCCCGCTGCCCAAGAAGGTGTTCGGTCACCCGTGGTTTAATTCAGGCGTTGATAAAATGTCCAAATCCCGCGGCAACGTGGTGTATGCCGATGCACTTGCCGATCTGATCTCGGTAGATGGCGTGCGTTACTATGCGCTTTCTGAAATGCCTTATGCAGCAGACGGCAGCATCACCTATGAAAACGTGATCAACCGCTATAATACCGACCTGGCAAACAACCTCGGCAACCTTGTCAGCCGCACCCACGCCATGACTACCAAGTATTTCAATGGCATTGTTCCTGCGCCCGGCGCAGAGGAGGGAACGGATGGTGAGCTGAAGGCTGCTGTTGCACACGCCAAGGCAGAATCCCGCCGCCTGATGGAGGATTATCACATTGCGGATGCTTTAGACGAGATCTTCTCCATGCTGCGCCGCGCAAACAAGTATATTGACGAAACCATGCCCTGGGCACTCGCCAAGGACGAGAGCAAGCGCGAACGGCTTGGCACGGTGCTGTATAACCTGTTAGAGGTGATCCGTTCTGCAGCCGTTCTGTTAACGCCGTTCATCCCCGCCACGGCGGAAAAGATCTTTGCTACCTTGGCAACTGACAAGACCGGGTATGAGACGATTGACAGCTTTGGCGCCCTGCAAAGTGGCGTTGCGCTTGGCGAAGGCGGCGTGCTGTTTGCCCGTATTGATGAGACAAAATTCCTTGCCGACCGCGAGGCAGAGCGTAAGGCGGCTGAAGAGGCTGCCAAGCCCAAGGAGCCGGTTGCGAACGATGAGGATGACGAGCATCCCGCCGAGATCAGCATTGACGATTTCTTTGGTGTTGATCTCCGTGCTGCAAAGGTGCTGGTATGTGAAAAGCTTCCCAAGTCTAAAAAGCTGCTCCGCCTGGAGGTGGATCTTGGTTACGAGAAGAGACAGATCGTTTCCGGCATTGCCAAGGATTACGCGCCTGAGGATCTGATCGGCAAAAAGGTGATCATCGTTGCCAATCTGGCACCGGCCAAGCTGTGCGGTGTAGAGAGCAACGGCATGATCCTTGCTTCTGGCGGTGACCGCATTCGCGTAGCATTTTTGGATGATGACACGCCGCTTGGCAGCCGCATTCGCTGATGGCAGGCTTGTTTGATTCCCACGCGCATTATTTTGATGCGCGCTTTGCCTCGAATGAGTGCCCCGGTGGGGTAGAACGCCTGCTTGATGATCTGCTCACCGGTGGTGAGCTGGATGGTATCGTGAACGTAGGAACGGACATTCCAACCTCTTACGCAGCCATTCAGCAAGCCGCCCGGTATACCCGCATGTATGCGGCGGTCGGCATTCACCCGTCGGACGCGCAGCGGTATCCGCACATGCAAGACGAGCTTGATAAGCTGGAGAAGCTTTTGCAAGAAGCAAAAAGTCACAAGATCGTGGCGCTTGGCGAGATCGGCCTTGACTACCACTATCCAGAAACCGATAAAAAAATCCAGGCAGATTACCTGGATGCACAATTGGCAATGGCTTCTGCCTACCGCATTCCGGTCGTTATCCATGATCGGGAGGCGCATGGCGATTGCTTTGATGCGATATGCCGCTATCCACGATTGACCGGCGTGTTTCACAGCTTCAGCGGTAGCGCTGAAATGGCGCGCGACCTCATTCGGCGTGGGCTTTACGTTTCGTTTTCCGGCACGATCACCTTCAAAAACGCGACAAAAATCGCGGCAGTTGCTGCATCCTTGCCACACGATCGGGTCTTGATCGAAACCGATTGCCCCTATCTTGCCCCCCATCCGTTCCGCGGCCAGCTGAACCATTCCGGACTGGTGAGGCATACCGCCGAAAAACTGGGGGAGCTTTGGGGGATCGGCTATGATGCTGCAGTAGCGCAGACCGCGACCAATGCAAAACGCTTTTTCAGACTGGAAGAGGAGAGATAAATGACGATTACTTACGTTGTTGAAAACGGCCTGTATATCAACATGACCAACCGTTGCACCAACCGTTGCGATTTTTGCATCCGCAATAACGGTGACGGGGCCTACGGCAGCGATAGCCTGTGGTTAGAGCATGAGCCGACCAAGGAAGAGGTGTTTGATGCGATCTGCAAGGCAGAGCCGGAGCAATACAGCGAGATCGTTTTTTGTGGCTACGGTGAGCCGACCTGCCGCTTGGATGATATGCTGTGGGTCTGCGGCCGTATTCGCGAGGAGTATCCCGCATTGAAAATACGTCTGAATACGAACGGGCATGCCTCGCTGATCTACGGCGAAGACGTTGCTGCCAGGTTTGCCGGCTGCTTTGATGTTGTTTCTATCAGCCTGAATGCGCCGTCTGCCGCAGAATATGATGCAATCTGCCATTCAAGGTTCGGCCTTTCTGCCTTTGACGGGATGTTTTCCTTTGCCAAGGCGGTAAAAAAGCACGTTCCGCAGGTCATGTTCTCGGTCGTTCGGCAGTTTTTGACACCCGCAGCGCTCGAGCAATGCCGCGCGCTTTGTGCGGAAAACGGCATTCCCTTAAAGGTGCGGGAATATATTTCCAAGTAAATCGAAATATGAAAAAAGCAAGGTGATGGAAACCCATCACCGTGCTTTTTTGTGCTGTATTTGGTTGCATGGCATCCTGCAAGAGCGGGCATACTACCAGTATTCTAAACTGCAGAGAGGTGTAACATGAAGAAAAATCAAATCGTCCGCGCAACGGCTCGTGAAATTTTGGACTCCCGCGGGGTACCGACCGTTGAAGCCTGTGTGATGTTGGCTGATAACACCGTAGGTATCGCTGCTGTTCCTTCCGGAGCGTCAACCGGGCTGCACGAAGCGCATGAGCTGCGCGACAGCGGCAGACAGCGTTATAACGGCAAGGGTGTAATTGATGCCGTGTATAACGTAAACAAGGTTATTTCCCCGGCAATAAGCGGCATTTCCGCGTATGAGCAAGAGGAGATCGATCACACCATGCTGGTTTTGGACGGCACGGAGAACAAAAGCAAGCTGGGAGCCAATGCGATATTGGCCGTCTCGCTTGCAGCGGCCCGTGCAGCGGCAAATTCGATCGGCCAGCCGCTTTACCGCTATATAGGTGGAACCATGGCCAAGCGCATGCCCGTCCCCATGATGAACATTCTCAACGGAGGCCTGCACGCAACCAACAACGTGGATATCCAGGAATTTATGATCATGCCTGTCGGCGCAGCCAGCTTTGCAGAAGCCATGCGAATGGGGAGTGAGATCTATGGCATGCTTGGTAAGCTGCTTCGCACACGCGGCCTTTCCGGCACGGTAGGTGATGAGGGCGGCTACGCCCCCGACCTTTCCGGGGACGAAGAGGCGTTAGACCTGTTGTGCGAGGCCATCGAAAAAGCAGGGTATGATTTTGATACCGTCAAGATCGGAATCGATGCGGCAGCAAGTGGATGGCACACGGAGGGGAAAGAGGGATACGTTTTGCCGAAGCGGGAAAAACGCATGTCCACCGAAGACATGCTGGTCTACTGGGAGCGCTTGATCGCCCGGTATCCCATCGCCTCTATCGAGGACGGCCTGGATGAGGACGATTTTGAGGCGTGGGGAATGCTGACGGCGCGAATTGGTAAAAAGGTGATGCTGGTGGGAGACGACCTGTTTGTGACGAGCGTACCGCGCCTGAAGATGGGAATTGGCTGCGGAGCGGGAAATACCATCCTGATCAAGCCAAATCAGATCGGAACGCTGTCAGAGACGTTAGACGTTATCCGCCTGGCTGGTCGCGCGGGGTATCGCTATATTATCTCTCACCGATCTGGTGAAACGGAGGATACCACCATTGCCGATCTTGCTTTGGCTACAAATGCCGGTTTTATCAAATCCGGCGCACCTTGCAGAAGCGAACGGGTGGCCAAATACAACCGGCTTTTGAAGTTGGAAGCATGCATGGATGGCTTTTCTATATACGGAGAATAAATATAAAAAAATTCCCCTAAAACCTTGACAAATAGGAAAAAATATGATATCATATTCAAGTCGATGCAATGCATCGGCTGCGCCCCATTAGCTCAGATGGTAGAGCACATGACTTTTAATCATGGTGTCCGGAGTTCGAGTCTCCGATGGAGCACCAAATCACATATATCCGAAAGGGTATATGTGATTTTTGTTTTAAAACAAAAAAGAGGGAGAACGCATGTTCTCCTTCTTTTTATATCTCCTCAAACTCCGGCAAGATCGGTCTTGGTGAAAAATTCAAAAAATCAGCCGAGATGAGAGAAAATCGAATGCCTTCATCCACAAAGCTGGCAGGGGCCGTATAATTACCGTGAATGTGACCGAAAAAGCAACGCTTGATGTTGTATTGGTGTAACAGCTCCAGGATCGGCTCACAGCGCAGCCCGTTCCAGATAGGAGGGAAGTGCAAAAACACCAGCATCTCTCGCCCCGGCTCCTGCTCCTTGATCGCCTTTCCGCTTTCTAAGCTCAGCTTCAATCGCATGGCCTCTCGCGCGACCAGCTTGTCAAAATCGGTGTCCTTGGGCATATTGTCACAATTCTCGTCCTGGTACCATCCGCGCGTGCCGCACAGGATAAAATCCTCCTCGCAGCGCCAGGCGTTGTTGTTCAGTAGCGAGATCGTTTGGATCCCCTCACTTGCAAACAGCTTTTCCATCTTTGCGGCGGTAGACCACCAAAAATCGTGGTTGCCCTTGCTGATGTATTTGTGGCCGGGCAGGTCATCTATAAAATGCAGATCACTGACCGCATCCGGGAGAGAGAGAGCCCACGAAATATCACCGGGTATCACAACGCTGTCCGTCTCTTCTACCACGGCGGCCCAGTTCTTGCGCAGCTTCTCAACGTAACCGCTCCAGCGCCGCCCAAATATTTCCATAGATTTGTTCATCCCTTCCATGGTGGAAAGGTGAAGATCCGCAATGACGTATAACATGAAAAAACTCCGAATAAACAGTATAATTTGTGCTGCTTGTGGCTATAATAATAACAAACCCAAGCAGAGGAGGGAAAGAAAAATGGAAAATGAGAGAAAAGGCTGCGGCAGCAAGCCCAACAAGGGAATCGTTTGTGATGTGAAAAACTGCGTTTATCACGAGGGTGGAAACTGCTGCATGGCAGAGCAGATCGCCGTTGGCCCCAGCTACGCTGTCTCCAGCAGTGAGACGGTTTGCGCGACCTTCAAGCCGAAGGAAGCGTAATTCCAATTACCAAGCAGACCGAGCGTGCTCGGCCTGCTTTTTTATTGGACATATTTGAACAAAAATTGTTGCGCGTTGTCGTAAAAAATTTTGTTGATCAACTCGTCGCGATAGCCAAGTCGTGACATTTCCGATGCAAGACGGGGGAGACGATCTACCGATTCAAGACCGGCAGGCGTGGCGTCAATTCCGTCAAAATCACAACCAAGACAAATGTGATTTTCGCCACCAAGAGAACAAAAATGCTCAATGTGTGCAATAACGTCGGCAATGCTACACCGATCGCCGGAGGAGAGATGGCGTGGTGCCATGCTGATACCAACCAACCCACCTGCGTTTTTGATGAGATTGAAGTGCCAATCCGTCAGGTTCCGATTATGTGGTGTAACGGCATAAGCATTCGAGTGAGAGGCAATAAAGGGCTTGTTGTATTTTGCGGCGATGTCGGCAATTTCCTCAATGCATCGGCGGGATGCATG
>JAZQLY010000042.1:0-38967 GCA_045543015.1 Eubacteriales bacterium | reverse complement strand
ATCTCTTTAAGAGAGTAAGGTCACTTGTAGACTACGAGTTTGATAGGTCGCATGTGTAAGCGCAGTAATGCGTTCAGCTAAGCGATACTAATTGACCGAGGGCTTGAACTACTTCTTCGTAGTTCGCTTCATTTCGTTTCTTCCCTTTATTCGGTTTTTTATGGGCATTTGTTCCATCCCTTTACCCTATGCACCTCTAGCTCAGTTGGTAGAGCAACTGACTCTTAATCAGTGGGTCCGGGGTTCGAGTCCCCGGAGGTGCACCACACGGTTCCCTTTGGGAATTTTTATATCATGGCAGCCCAAATACGCCTCCTTAGCTCAGTTGGCAGAGCACGTGACTGTTAATCACGGTGTCGTTGGTTCGAGCCCATCAGGGGGCGCCAAAAATCCTCGTTCTTCGGAACGAGGATTTTTTATTTTTCCCTGCTAATCTTGACATTTTAGGATTTGTAAACTATAATATAGTAGCCATATGCGGTATAATATGAAAAGCAAGAATAGGAAGGTATAAAAAATCAAAGGGGAAAGAGCAAATGAACAATTTTAAGAAGTATGGAACGGCTCCTGTTTTTGGAAACGAGCAGACCGGAAGCGTCTTTGATGCTTACGTATGGCAGGACGGCGGTAAATACCGTATGGATTTTTCGTGGAGAAGCAAAAAGGCGTGCGCCGTTACCTTCAGCGAGGATGGAATAAGCTGGAGCGAGCCTGTCATCACGCTCGGAAACAATTTGGATTCGGGCTGGGAGGACGATATCAATCGCAATTGTGTGCTAAAAATAGACGGTATTTACAAGATGTGGTACACAGGTCAAGCACGTGATCGCAGCTTTATAGGATACGCCGAAAGCACCGACGGAATTCATTTCGAAAGAAAATTCGACGAGCCGATTATGATTCCCGAATTCCCCTGGGAGGATGCATCCGTTATGAACCCTTGCGTGATGTTTGATGAGGGGAAATACAAAATGTGGTATTCTGCAGGTGAAACGTATGAGCCTAACGTGAATGCGTATGCCGAGAGCGATGACGGTATTCATTGGAAAAAAAGCAGGATAAATCCGATTTTCGTGCGTGAAAAGAGCAACCTTTACGAGCAAGAGCGCATTGGTGGCTGTCACGTTGTGAAAACGGAAGATATGGGATATCTGATGTTCTATATCGGCTACGAGGATATTAACACAGCAAGAATATGTGTTGCCAGAAGCGATAACGGTATCACGAAATGGGAGCGCTCCCTGCTGAATCCGATCATTGAGCCTACTGAGGGCAGCTGGGATAGCGAGGCAACCTATAAGCCTACCGTTGCGTGGAACCATGAGGAAGGAAAATGGATGCTCTGGTATAACGGTCGCACGGGCGTAAAGGAGTACATTGGGCTCGCCCTTTTTGATCACAGAGATCTTTTCCCAAACAAGGTTAAATGATGGATGAAATAAAGCTTAACACAATAAAAAAAGAACCGCGGCTTACAGATGAGCCGCGGTTCTTATTTTCCGTTTGTTGGATTTTCATTTGTGCCGCAGGCACAACGTCATTTGATCGAATGTCAACATCATTTCGAGCGCAGCGAAAACATCATTTCTCATTTCACGGCACAAATGAACGATGTTGCACTACGTGCAAATGAAGTTGCGACAAGCCGCAAACGATGTGATGCTACGCATCAATGGTGTTGCGCTTCGCGCAAATGAGAAGTTCATTTTGCACCCTGACACAAAAGCCCTTGATCTCAAGGGCTTTTCGTGCTTTTAAGGGTAAAGAATGGCTCTCTTTTTACGATCCGCTTGCTTTTTTATCTTTATTTTTGCTTTCTTGCATGGATATATTCGCCGGGAGACATACCGTATTGCTTCTTGAAAACTCTGTTGAAATAGGAAATGTTGTCAAATCCGCACTCAAGTGCGACGTCAATGATCTTATCTCCCGTTCCCAACAGTAGCGCTTCCGCTTTTTGCAGCTTCAACAAAAGACAGTATTCGTGAAAGCTCACGTGCATTTCTTTTATAAACAAGCGCCCCATATATTTCTCGTTTTTATGATAAATGACAGACAGGTCCTTTAGCGTCGGGTTGGAGCAGTACATCCGCTCAGCATATTGCTTAAGCGCCAAGACCAGCCAATGCATCGAGGTAGGTGTTTTAGGCGCTTTTACATATAGCAGCTTGATGTAATCACAAACGATCTCAGCAATTTTTAAAGGCTCGTCTGCCTGATTCAGAAACTCGCATTCCTTCGTTTGCGCGCAAAGCGTTTGACGATCAACGTGCGTATAGTGGCAAGCCTTGTCAATTCTGCTATAGGTTTTATCGATATCGATGACTGCGTTCCCAACATACACGACCGCCGCTACCGCTTTGCCGATGATAACGGGCACGGCCGCCTCGTAAAGCCCGTACAGGCAGTGCCCGCAAAAGGGCTTTTTATATTCGACGGCCTTGGCATTGGCAAGCTTTTTGCAACGCAGGCAAAGACGAAAGCCCTGTTCTGTAGACTTTGCGATGTCACAAAACGTTTTTGAATGGATGACGTTTTCAAAGGAGATTTTTGTTGAGGGCGTGTTTAATATCCCGCTGATATCCAAAATGCTGACGTGCAGCTTTCGCCCCTTTGTGAGCATGTCGATCAAGACTTGAAGCGTTTGCATATAAAATCCTAACTATACTTCTTTTCTTTATTATAGCACAAAAATTTCCTTTGTACAAGTCATATTTTTCTTTTGTGTAAGACAAAGCAGAATGACCGTGTTATCATAAAAGAAAAAACGGAGGGCACTATGAAAAAATACGAACTTGCCGTGATCGGTGGCGGCTTTGCGGGTGTGGCGGCGGCTTTAGCAGCCGCAAGAGCAGGGGTCAAGGCTCTTATCGTTGAAAAATCAAATTGTCTTGGCGGTGCGGCGGCAAATTGTCTTGTCAATCCTTTTATGCCGTATTGGACCGAGATCGACGGCAGGCGCGTGGATCTTTCTTCCGGCATATTTCGGGAAATACACGACCGGCTGGAAGAACGCAACGCTATGATGCGAGAAAGCTTTTTGGAAGAGGAGCTGAAATATATCCTCAATGAAATGGTTGAAGAGGCGAACGTCGACCTGCTTTTTCACGCTTACCTTTCCGGCGTGGAAAAACGCGATGAGCAGATTGCTTCTATAACGGTTGCAACGAAAAGCGGAGAGATGAAGATCGAGGCGGATTACTTTTTGGACGCCACGGGAGATGCACAGCTTGCCTATCTTGCCGGATGCCCGACGGTGCTTGGCAGAGAGCCGGATCATTTGTGTCAGCCTATGACCCTGTGCTTCCGTGTAGGAAATGTGGACGTTGAGCGTTTTTTTGCAAGCAGAGAGGCATTAAAAGCTGCGCATGCGCAAAGTCTTGCAGCGGGTGAGCTGATCAACCCCAGAGAGAATATCCTTGTGTTTAAAACGCCGATACATAACGTGCTTCATTTTAACACGACAAGAGTGGTAAAAATGAACCCAACCTCACCGGAGGAGGTAACCGCGGCGGAGGTATTGGCGCGCAAGCAGGTATATGAGATCTACGAATTCATGAAAAAACACGCGGGTGGGCTAGAGGATAGCTTTCTTATGATGACGGCGGCCGAGATCGGTGTCAGAGAAAGCCGCATGATCGTGGGAGATTACGTATTGACGGAGCAGGATTGCAGAAATTGCGTGAAGTTTGAGGATGCGATCGCGGCCTGCAACTATGATATTGATATCCACAATCCCGAAGGAACCGGCACGAGCCACTATTATTTCCCCGCAGGTGAATATTACACCATTCCCTACCGCGCTTTGATCCCCAAGAGGGTCTCCAATATGCTCGTGGCGGGAAGATGCATCTCCTCCGATCACGGCGCCCAAGCCTCGTACAGGATCATGCCCGTTGTTTGTTGCATTGGTGAGGCGGCAGGGGCGGCGATCGGTCTGGCGGTAAGAAATGGCTGCGCAGTGCGTGAAATCAACGTCAAGGATCTGCAAAGCGAGCTGGTAAAGAACCGTGCCTATATAGGTGCGTGAAGGATACGGGCATTTTCATAAGCTGCCCTTTTGCTCTCATACAAAAAATCCCTTGGTTTTCAAGGGCTTTTTTGTGCCTTCAAGGGGGACGTTTCGCCTTTTTCCGGCTTGCCGTGTGAAAGGGCTCTTCCGGCCGGCTTGAAGGGCTATTTCTTATTTTCTATTGCAATATAGGATAAAGTTTGCTATAATAAAGGGCACCGGACAACCAAAAGCAGTTGCGTTCAGGCAGCTGTGGGCGCGTTATACGATGTGTGGCATGGATGCCGCATCCTTATGCAAGGATGCATCAGAAAACGGGAGGGGCTTTTTATGCTTCATTTGGAAAAAACGATAGACGGGTACGTCGAAGGGGGCATCCTGCAGCACGTTGCCGTGCGTGTTGGCCGGGGTGACACCGTGCTTTACGATACCTACCGCGCACGGGAGTAAATACAGGCGAGAATTTTTCTCGCCTGTATTTTTTATGCGGCAGGCAGCCATCCCCCGCCCGGCCGCGGGCAGAAAATTTTGTTTTTGCGCCCGTTCTTTAGCCTGCCTTTAGCCGGGCATGCTATCATAGAGCAAAAACCGAAATGTCTTGATGCGAAGGAGAAAAGCATGAAAATCCGAATAATGGCATTGCTCATCTGTCTGCTGCTGCTCTTTACCGGCTGCGGCGCAAGCACCGGTAATAGCCCCACCACCCCCGAAATGCCGGGCGGCGGGACAGATCTTGGCGAGGACGGCACCACCTTTGGCGAATCGCTTGAGGCCCTTGGCGCGTACAACGGCTATTTTGAGGGCGAATCTACGGCGATCTCTGTCAACTGTGAAGCAGGCACGCCGGGCGCCTACCGGCTGGAGGGAAGCACGCTGACCTTCACAGCGGTGAACGAGGAAACGGTCTACTCCCTGTCCGGCACCTTCCGTGGGAATATCGTCATCGACACGGGGGATGACTACAAATTTGACCTGGAGCTGCGCGGTCTTTCGCTGGTCTCTGACCTGACCAACCCCATCACCGTCCTCAGCGGGGACGAGGTGGGCATCAAGGCCAAAAAGGGGACGAAGAACTATATCTACGATATGCGGCAGGCAATCGACCCGACTGACGAGACGCAGCATGCGGGTGCGATCTACGCCGCCGTCGATCTGGAGATCGGCGGCAAGGGCGAGCTGACCCTCCTTTCCGAGAACAACAACGGCATCCATTCCAAGGATGATCTGCAGGTAAAGAACCTCACGCTGCTCGTTGCCTGCATCGACAACGCGCTCAAGGGGAACGACAGCGTAGAGATCACGGGCGGCAGCACCACCCTGATCGCCTCCGGCGGTGATGGCATCAAGACCTCGAACAGCGACGTCTCCGGAAAGGGCAACCAGCGCGGCACGGTAGCCATCAGCGGTGGCACGCACACGCTGTACGCCGCCTGTGACGGGATCGATGCGGCCTATAATGTGACGGTGGACGGCAGCAGCACCGTGCTGCATATCTACACCGACAAATACTCCAATTACTCCGGCGAGGTCACAGCCACCTCGCAGGACAGCAACTATATCCGCTTCACCAGCAACGCCTATTCGTATGCGGTCAAGTATTATAATTCCGACACCGATTACGTCTGGGTAAACGCCGAATATCACTCCAAGGCCACGGGCAGCATGGCAACCTATTACTACTATTCCTACCCAAAAATGCCGGCCTACGCCAAGCAGCAGTTCTTTATTTATGAAAACGAGGCGCAGCGCGGGCAGGAGGAGGAGTATCTGGTGATGTCAGATTATCTCACCCCCAACAGCGCCTGTGATACCTTTGCCCTCTCCGTTTCCTACAACGGGCTGTATTACGAGTGGACGAATTATACCACCACGGTGCAGGAGGGCGGCTTTGGTGGCCGGCCCGGTGGCCCGGGCGGCATGGGTGGCCCGGGCGGCATGGACGGTGGCAATACGGACAAGGGCGATCACTCCACCAAGGGCATCAAGGCGGCAAACGAGATCCTGATCCTTGATGGAACGGTAACGGTCAAGTCCTATGACGATGCCATTCACGCCAGCAGCGATACCGCGCTGGAAAACGGTGAGCAGCCGCTTGGTGATCTGACGGTCAGTGGCGGCAGCGTTACCGTCTATTCCAATGATGACGGCCTGCATGCAGACGGCACGCTTTCCGTCATCGCCGGCAGCGTCAGCATTACCAATGCATACGAGGGGATCGAGGGCGCGCGCGTCAGCATTGCGGGCGGCAGCGTCTCGGTCAACGCCAAGGATGACGGCATCAACGCCACGGACGAGGCAGGCACGGCCGTTTCTGTCAGCGGTGGCACGGTGTATATCTCCTGCGCGGGGGACGGCATTGATTCCAACAGCCGCGCCGCCTATCAGGGCATCGTCTTTTCTGGCGGCAATACGGTCGTGATCTCCACGTCAAACGGCAACTCCGCCATTGATTCTGAGCGGGGCTACGCCTATACGGGCGGTACGGTCATTGCCGTGATGCCCCGCGGCGGCATGACGGGGGAGGCAACGGGCTGCCAGGACTTCAATAGCGTAGGCGTGTCTGCGCCGCTCTCGCTTTCTGCCGGCAGCTATCTGGTCGTCAGCCTTGACGGTGCCGGCGCAACCGTCCGGATGCCCGCGGCCATTCCCTCCGCCCTCGTTGTGGTGCTGGGGGATCATGCAGCGTGTGTGTCAGCCTCCTCCTCCACCGCGCAGGTGCTGGATGAAAACGGCGTGGCCTGGTATTAAGTTTACAATATCGCCTTGATATCAAGGAAAAAAACCGCTATAATGAACGTACTGGCTAACGAAAGGAGAGGCAAGGTGCGAATTTTAATTGCCGAGGATGACCCCAAGCTGCTCAAAAGCCTGGTGCATATATGCAAGATGAACCATTACGCGGTAGATGGGGTGGATAACGGTGCAGATGCGTTTGATCTGGCCGCCTCTGATGAGTATGACGGCCTGGTGCTGGATATTATGATGCCCGGCATGGACGGCGTGACCCTGCTGAAAACGCTCCGCACACGCGGCATCACAACGCCCGCGCTCTTTCTGACCGCCCGGGCCGAGACCGAGCAGAGGATCGAGGGGCTGGATGCTGGGGCAGACGATTATCTGCCCAAGCCCTTTTCCACGGGCGAGCTGCTTGCCCGTATGCGTGCTATGCTCCGCAGGAAGGAGCATTTCACCCCCGACCTGCTCACCTTTGCCGATCTGACGCTTAACCGCTCCACCTACGAGCTGGTCTGCGACGGCCGCACGCAGCCGCTCAGCGGCAAGGAATTTCAGGTAATGGAAATGCTGATGCAGAAGCCGGGCAGCATTGTGACTGCCGAGCAGATGATCACGCACATCTGGGGCTGGGATACGGAGGTGGATACCAGCGTGGTGTACGTCCATGTCTCCAACGTCCGCAAAAAGCTTGAGCAGATCGGCACCCGCGTCACGGTCAGGTTCGTGCGCAACGCAGGCTATCTGCTGGAGGTGACGGCATGATCTACCGGCTGCAGCGCAAATTTATTCTGATATGCACGGCATCGGTGTTTGCGGTCGTTGCGCTGGTGTTTTTCGTGATCCTGCTTTGGAACGTTTCGTCCATGGAGTGCAATATGGATATGCTGGCAGACCGCGTTTTTGAGGGGGGAGGCCGGTTTCCCGGCTCGCTGGAGGAAAAGCCGCACCCCGATAAGGCACCGCCCAAAGCCGAGCCCGGCTTTTCCTTTATCACACCTGAAACACCCTTTTCCACCCGGCATTTTACCGTGCTGTTTGACCATAGCGGTGCGGTCAGTCAAACCAATACCGAGGCGATCTTTGCCATCACGGCAGAGACTGCCGTTGCCTATGCCGAAAGGGCGCTGGCCGGTGCAAAGGACCGCGGCTGGATCGAAAGCTACCGGTACCGGGTGTTTATGACCGATGCGGGCAGCGGCGTGGTGTTTGTGGACGGCAGCATGAGCCGCGCCGCCATGATGCAGTCGGTCACCATTACCGGCTGCGTGCTGCTTTCCTGCGCTGCCTTGGTCCTGCTGCTCATCTTTCTGCTCTCCAAAAAGGCGGTCAAGCCGATCGCCGAGAGCTATGAAAAGCAAAGGCAGTTCGTTACCGATGCGGGCCACGAGCTGAAAACGCCCTTGACGCTCATCCTCGCCAACCTGGATATTGCAGAGGAGGAGCTTGGCAAAAACGAGTGGCTTGCCGACATCCGGGCAGAGGGGCATCGCATGACCGAGCTGGTCAACCGGCTCGTTGCGCTTTCGCGCATGGATGAGGCCGGCCACGCGATGCAGGTTGCCACGGTGCCGCTTGGCCGGCTGGTGGCCGGCACTGTTGCAGAGTTTGAGCCACTTGCCAGGGCGCGGGGAAAGCGGCTTGCCGCCCGCATCGACCAGACGGCCGTCTGCCGGGGGGATGAGACGTTGCTCTCCCGGCTTGTTGGGATCCTGATGGACAATGCGATCAAATATTGCGATCCTGACGGTGAGATCTGCGTAACGCTCAGCCGCGGGCGGCGCGCCGTTCTGACGGTGGAAAATACCTATGCCGCCGTTGGCGAGCTTGCGCTTGACCGCCTCTTTGACCGCTTCTTTCGTGCCGACAAGGCAAGAACCTTTACCGGCGGCTACGGCATTGGCCTCTCGATGGCCAAGGCCATTGCCGAAAAGCATAAGGGTGAGATCACGGCCTACCAAAAGGATGCAACGCATATCGGCTTTCGGGTGGTTTTGTAACGTGCAAAGCCGGCCTGCTCTGAAAAACGTCCCCCGTCCGGCACATGTGTGCCGGGCGGGGGCGATGTTTTGTGACCATACAACTTGACACGCCTGCTTGCAGGTGATATAATAAAGAAAATCTGAAAAAAGGAAAAAACGTATGGAACCGAAGGATTATACCGTTGTGAAGATCGAGGGCGAATACGCCTATCTCCGCGCCGATGGCGCCGGGGCAGACGAGGACCTGTTCCTTGCGATGGCACTCCTCCCACCCGGCATTGACGTAGGCACCCGCCTGCACTACGAAATGCTGTGCTATACGGTGATCGTGTAAGCCTGTTGCCCATAAAAAGGAGCAAGAATGATGTATCTTTATGAGACCCATATGCATACCTCCCCCACCAGTGCATGTGCGCGTGTGAGCGTGCGTGAGGCGCTGGAATTTTATCGATCCGCCGGCTTTGCCGGGGTCTGCATGACCGAGCATTTTTTAGACGGCAATATTGCCCACGATCTGCGCCCCCTGCCGTATGAGGAGCGCATCCACGCCTATTTTTCCACCTATGAGGAGGGGAAGCGCATTGGTGACGAGCTTGGCCTTTCGGTCTTTCTTGGCATTGAAATGTCGCATCACGGCACCGATTTTTTGGTGTACGGTATTGACCGGGAATGGTGCCTTGCCCATACGGATATGGACAAAATGCGCAAAAGCGACCTGCTTTCCCTGCTGCTGGAGGAGGGGGCGCTGATCGTGCAGGCCCACCCGTTTCGCGAGGCAAGCTATATCGATCATATTCGCCTGTACCCGCGGCACGTTCACGGGGTTGAGGTGTTTAACGCCTGCCGTACCGAGTTTGAAAACGCCATGGCGGCGCAATATTGCCAAAATTATCAGTTGATCCCCTTTGCGGGCACCGATAACCACGTTGGCGGGGCCAAAACCAGCTTTGGCGGTATGGCGACCGAGGAGCCGCTGCAGGACGTGCAGGCGTTTATAGAGGCTGTTCTTTCCCGCAGGGCAAGACCCTTTGTGATGGACGAGGCAGGCCCTCGCTACCTCTGATGCGGGATGGCGAGCCTTGCTCCCCCCCTTCGGTTGGCACATAAGATTTCACAAACGTTACATATGGAGAACGCAGAAAAATGAAAAAATTATTAACCGGCTTTTGTTTTACCGATATTCACAATCAGCAGTCCATGCTGGACTATCCCACCACGGTCAGAGGCTCCTTGACCGCGGCGACTGCGCTTGCCGTTGAGGAGTTTGGTCAGGCTGATATCGCGCTGGTGGGCGGCGATAACATTTCAGACTACCCGCATTGGAACAAATCCTGTGCGCTGCCAAAGAAAAACTTTCTTGATCTCAAGCAAAAGATGCACGCCTGCCTTGCAGGCAGCGTCAAGGACGGCCGGGTGCTGTACGTGGCCGGCAATAACGATATGATCCTTGGTGACATCGGCACGGCAGAGAACGAGCCCTACAACACCACCGATTTTTACGATCTGATGGACGAGGCCTTCGGCCGGCTGCCGCAGGAGGAGTGCCTGCCCCTGACGGCCAAGGAAAAGCCGAACGAGCGCTATCTCGGCGCCTTTCACTACACGGTGGGCGGTATTGATTTCATCGGCATCAATATCCACCCCGATACGGCGTTCAACTCGCACGAGGGGTATTACAGCGATGATACCCTGCGTTGGGTAAAGGCCAAGCTGGACGAGATCGACCCGGATGGCACCCGCCTTGTGTTCCTTGTGGGGCATTTGTCGGCCATCTATTATTATACAAGCGGCAGCCTGACCGAGACCATGATCAACGGTGACCGCGCACTGTTTTACGATATCTTCAAGGGCCACCGGAACGCCTTTTATCTCTACGGCCACGTGCATGGGGAGGATGCCTGCTATCGTGACTTTTCCTCCGGCGCGGTGCTGCATATCAACGGGCAGGGTGCGCCGTTGGATGCCAATTTGCAAGCAACCGACTCCCGCGGGAAGGAATACGCCTATTCCTTCGTCCATATGGGAGGCCTGCGGCCGTTTGGCAGGCAGTATTTCGGCACAGACGGCCTGAGCGGCTACGGCGGGGAGAGCGAGGTACAGTACCACCCCGGCACGGCGACCCCCACCCTTGCCCAGTACCTGGTCTTTGAGGTCTATGAGGATCGGGTGGTGTTCCACATCCGCAATACCGGCACGCACGAGCACTATCGGCAGAGCGATAAGCCGCAGGCATATACCGTATATCTGAGAGGAAAGGAATAAAGGGGCGATCAGATGAGGGCAAGCCTGCTCATCCACCATCAAAGACCACGGGCGAGGAAAAAATTCCTCGCCCGTGGTCTTTGTATAACACTTTCAAGAAGGCTTTTTTCGGGCTGCCCTTCCTTTTTTGGCAGGCTGTGCAGCGCGGTACAGGGTAATACCAAGTGCCATGCACATGGCCGCAAAGGGGGAGCCGGCTGCCAGCACCATGCCGTGCTGCGGGGCCGTGCGGAGCAGCGTAAAGCGCACGCAATTTTTGGAAAAGGTGACCGAAAAGCCGCAGGCAGAGCCGATCGCGCCGGCCAGCGCACGGTGAAACGGGTTTTGCACCTCGCCACTGCCGGCAAAGATCAAGGTCGTGTTGCCGGCATCAAAGGTCTCGGACGAGACGTGGATCTCGCGCTTCTCCATCAGGTCGGGCAGCAAAAGACCGGCCGCCAGCATAAAGCCGTCGCGGTCGATCCTCGTATAGCTGCGCTGCCGCATCATCACGCTGCTGCGCAGCGCAGGGAAGGACTTTTTCAGGGTGGCAAGCGCATCCTCGCATAAGGTCTGCGCATCGCAGGCGGTTTGCGTGGTGTTTTCCCGCCGGGTAAAGGCCAGCAGGGTGGCAAAAAAGTCGGCGGCTGGACGCATCAGCATGGAGGAGGGCGCCGCCTTCCTTGGTGCATGCGTCTCTGACAGGCAGATCAGCAGGGTGTAGATGCTCTCCCCCATCGAAAAACGGTCGCGCACCGCAAAATACGGCTCCGGCTCCTCAAATCGATAGACCACGCGGTCAGCCTGCAGCGTGTCTGCCCGCATGCCCTCCAAAAAGCAAGCGCGAAATAGCGAATTGCAGTAGAGCAGGCGGTCGTTCTTGTATACCGCGTAGGCAAACAGGTCTATGCTTTCGGAAGAAAGCAGGCGTAGCTTCATTGGAACTTATCCGCCGTCAAGGCACGGTAGGCCTCTGTTTTTTGCAGGGTGGGCAGCTTTTCTGCTGCGCGGTCTGCGATCAGGCATTCCAGGTAGCCGGGGCAGATCTTGTCACGGTTTGCCTTGGCATAGGCCTCGTCCTTGGTCGAAACGCGCATCATCAGGCAGGTCTCCCCCTCGTACAGCGGGCCGCTGAAGGCACCGTTCTCCGGTGCGGGCGCCCCCTCGCCGCACAGCTGATACCATTGGCCAACGGTGATATAGGAATGCTCCTGGTCGGTGGTCGCCTTGTGGCGGGCAATGCTGAGAAAGGCCTCGTCAGTATCCTCCTCCGCCTCCAGCAGGGCAACGATCTCCTCTGCGCGGCGGCGCATGGCCTCGGTCTGGTCGCCAAAGTTCACGGTCAGCGAAAGCACGCGCAGCACGTCCGTGCGTGCAAGAAAAGCATCTACCACCGCATCGTCCTTCAGCTCGGAGAGCAGCTCTTCCAGCAGCAGCTCCTGGCACAGGTAGGAGCGCAGCAAAAGGCGGGAGACGCTGTCGCTCATGTGCTGGTCGGCCAGGCGGTCAATATAGTCACGGCGGGTGGGGTAGGAATCGATCATTTCCTTTACGGCCTCGTCCAGCAGCTCGTTCACCGTGTCACCAAACGGGTCAATGCCGTAGCGCTCGCTGACGTCAAAAATGGCGTACAGCTCGCACACGCTGTTCTCTATCCGCTGCATGCGGGTGGCAAGATCCTCCTTCGGATATGCCTCTTGATAATTGTGGTAAAAGAAATACACCACCTCAAAGGGGACCTCTGTTTCGCCCATGGTCAGCATGGTCTCGCTTTGGGCGGCGGTAGACATCTCCAGGCGGTATTTGGAACAGCCGGGCAGCGAAAGCAGGGCGGCAAGCACCAGCAGCAGCAACGCAGCACGGCAAAAATAGGACGGTTTTTTCATAAAAACGCTCCTTGCTTTTATTTACGCATCTATTGTAACAGAACAATGTGACTTTTTTGTGAATGAGACGGTGTTTTTTCGCTATTTTCTCTTTACTTTTCGGTATTTTTCCGCTATAATGTAAATAAAAACGGCGGCACCCCGGCCATGGCCGCATGCCGCTGCCCAAAAAAGGGGGATCCTGATGGAAGACGTATACAGCGTACCGCTATCCGAGATTATACGCGAGCATAAGTTAGAGGCGCTCTATCTGCCGCAGCCGGCAGAGGATATTATGGTCTGCTCTACCCAGGTCAACCGCCCCGGTCTGCCGCTGGTGGGCTTTTTTGACCATTTTGAAAAGGCGCGGTTGGAGATCATCGGCAAGGTGGAATACCTGTATCTGAAGCAGCTGTATGATAACGAGCGGGTAGAAAGCCTGGAAAAATTTTTTGCCGCCGGCCCGGTTGGCGTGGTGCTGACCACGGGGCTGGATGCCTTTGATGAAATGCGCGTCATGGCGCAGAAATACCGCATCCCGCTGCTGCGCACGCGGCGCGGCACCAGTGATTTTATGGCCGCGCTGATCGCCTATCTGAACGTGGCGCTTGCTCCGCGCATCACCCGCCACGGCGTGCTGGTCAATATATACGGTGAGGGGGTGCTGCTGCTGGGGGATAGCGGCATCGGTAAAAGTGAAACGGCCATTGAGCTGCTCAAGCGCGGCCACCGCCTGATCGCGGATGACGCGGTAGAGATCAAGCGCGTTTCCTCCAAAACGCTGGTCGGCTCCGCCCCCGAGATCATCCGCCACTACGTAGAGCTGCGTGGCATTGGCATTGTAGACGTTTGCCGCCTGTTTGGTATGGGCGCGGTAGAGAACACCGCCAAGATCGAGCTGGTGGTGAATTTGGAGCCGTGGGAAAACGGCAAGATGTACGATCGCCTGGGCCTTGATAACGAGATGATCGATATTCTCGGCGTGCAGATCCCCTGCATCACGCTGCCGGTCTGCCCCGGACGGAACATTGCGGTGGTGCTGGAGATCGCGGCAATGAACCACCGCCAGAAGATGATGGGCTACAACACGGCGGAGGAGTTCAACCGCCGTCTGATGGCTAAAATGGGGATGTCACAGGAGGAGATCGATGCAGCCTCCTCCCCGAAGTGATGCTGGCAGTTTTTGGCATAACCATAAACCACCCCGGGCGTGAGGCCATGCGGCCTCACGCCCGGGGTGGTTTTTCATTTACCTTGCGCAAATCTCGCATCCTCGCGCCGGATGTGGAACAGCCGCCGCAGCAGGGGGGCGAGAAACCGTGGAGAGCGGACAACGACGATCTTCATAAAAAGCACCTCAAACCTGTGTCATATTTTCCTATTTTCCGGAAAAATAGATCAATCCGACGCCGATGATCGTCAGCGCCTCAATGACCACCAATACCTGCTCCGGCAGAAAAAACGAGACAAGGATGCCCACGCCAAAAGCAAGCACGGCGATGCCCAGCGACCTGCACAGCTGTAATGATCTCATCACCTTTTCCTCCTTGCGCGCAGCGTGCGCGCTTTGTTACCATCATATGCGCGGGGAGGGGAAAACGTGAATGCTTTTTTTATGCTTTGTAATCCTCGCCCACCGGCTCGCCGCGGCGCAGGCGGTCAACCACCGTCTCGATCGCGGGGAAGATCTGCTTCCAGCCGTGGTCGCGCTCCATCACCTGCAGGCCCACGTTGCCAATGCTGTCATTCTCGAAGGTGATCCAGGTGTAGAAGAGCAGGCCGCCCGGGTTCTTTTCCTCTTCGAGGCAGCGGGCAAAGTTGTAAAGATGCTCAAGGGCGTACTTCTCCTCCTTATCACCGCGGTAGTTCATGGTACCGGGTACGTACCAGACGCGGATCTTGTCTACCAGCTCGCCCATGCGCTCGTGCATCTCCGCATGGATCTTGTCATAGGTCTCGGACTTATAGGGGTGGTAGAGATCGTAGGCGATATCCGTGATGTAACGGATGCAATCAGGCGTGATGCTGTCCACGTGCGGGATGGTCCAATAGTTCGGTGCCACCGGCGCAATGCAGAAGCAGGGGATAATGCGCATCTCGGGAAAGACCTCGCGCATGGCGCGGGTCGCCACCGTGAAATCGGCGGCCGAAATGCCCTGCAAAAACGGCTCGTCCACGTAAAAGCCGAGAATGGCATCCTTGTACGGGCGGGCATCCAGCGCCGCCTTCATCTCGATCAGCCGCTCACGGTAGTCAGCCTGCAGCTCCTGCTTGGCGTAGTATTCGCCGCCCACGTCCACCATCATCTCCTCGCGGCTCACGCGGCGGAACAGGAGATAGGTGAAGGTGATAAAGGCGCGCTTGCCTGCCGCCGCGATCTCACGCAGCTGGGTGTCAAACACCTCGCCACGGTAATCACATTCACAGATAAACAGATCAAGGGCGGGGTTCTTCAGGGCAAAATCAAAGCCCTCGCGCCCCTTTTCCAGCCCCGTGTGGAACATACCGAAGTGCAATTCTCTTTCCATAATAACCTCCCTTTTTTAAAAAACGGGTACCTGGCAGGTACCCGTTATGTGTTTTTTAGCCAAGCTTGGCAGCGATCTTCTCGCACAGGCGTGCGGTCAGCCGGTCAAGCCAGCCACGCTCGGTGGGATATACGTTCAGGCCGGTCACACCCTCCTCATCCAAGAAGGCAAGGGCGGTCTCGCGGCTGGTCAGCGACTCGTAGAGATAGAGCATGCGGGAAAGCTTCATGCCCGTGCCCATCGCATACAAGCGCAGGGATGCGTTGGCACCGAAGCCGGCATAATCGGGGTAGACGAGGAATGCGTCACCTGCCGAGAATACGCCGTCCGAGTCAGTATTGTTGTAGGGAACGATGGCGCGGCGGGAGTGCATGCTGTTGTAGAAGTTGAAGCCCCAGTGCAGGAACAGGTCCATATCATAGCGGTAGAGCTGCAGGCCAAGCACCGAAACGCGGGGCAGCGGCATAGAGAGGAACCGGTTGGTGAAATGGTTGTTGATCGGGCCGCAGCAGTAGTAGGTGCAAAGCGGGCGAACGCCGGCCTCGATGTACTTGTCTACCGTGGCAACCGAGCAGACCGAATACTCACGGTCGGTCTTGCCGGCAAACTCCAGGTGCGAGCAGGCATCCAGCGTGCGGCTCTTGCCGATCAGGGGCATGATAAAGTTCTTGCAGGCCATATACTGATCATACTGCTCCAGGCTCGGCTCATCCGAAACGTGGAAGAAGGAGATCTCCTCCGCACCGATCTCACGCAGGTTGGCGTTCAGGGCGGTCAGCATCTGGCGCAAGAAGTCCTTATACTCGTCAGAGAGCGCATCGGTCTCCCAGCCAAAGCGGCGGCGCAGGCGGCCGTTCTGGTCACGCACCATGATCTTGGGCGCGTTCTTGGCACCCCACTGGGTGTAGCAGGGGGGCATCTCCAGGTACTTCATACCGTGGGAGAGGGCAAAGCGGATAAACTCGTTGGTCTTCTTGAAATCAAAGGTAAATACGCCGGGCTGCGGCTCACGGATGTCAAGCAGCTGGGCGGTATGGCGCTCATAGCCGATCTCGGTATCAAACGCGGGGGTAAACAGCGGCACCAGCAGCATGTTCTGACCGCCGAGGGCTGCCTTTTCCAGGTAGGAGGCAAACAGCTTGTAGAAATCCTTGGTGAACAGCTTGACGTGGTGCTGGTCAATAAAGCTGTCATAATGCATCCAGGTGGTCAGAATGCACTTCTGCTCCGGCAGGCGCACGGGCAGCTTGATGATCTCAAAGGTCGCACGGGTCACGTACTTGCCGTCATTATACAAGCGGGCGATCAGCTTGTGCTTGCCGTAGGCGATCTTTTCGCTGTCCTGAATGGTGATGAACAGCGTCTCGTTTACGCCGCCCTTGCCGTGCAGGAACAGCGGGTTGCATGCCTCCAGCACGTCCGGGTAAAGATGATCCTCGCGGATCTCGTAATAATCGTCATGGCCGTATTCGGCATCCAGCACGGCGGGAACCAGGCCAACGCGGCGGAACTTCGCTGCGCGTGCAGCAGGGCCGCCAACCAGACGGATGGCAACGTTTCTGTAATTGTACTCAGAGGAGATGTTCAGCTGCAGCGAGACAGAATCCCCCTCGTAGAGGTAGAGCGGGGTCTCCAGGGCGCTGGGCTGACCGGTGAGAAACACCTTTTCATTTGCGCTGACGGCGGAAAGCTTAAACATGGCAAAAACATCCTTTCTGCTTGCTTATTTTGTCCGGCATAGCCGGCTGTGGTCATGATTTTTATGCCTATAACCATTATAGTGAAAATTTGTCAAAAAGTATTTGTAAATTTCGATATAAAATTTGCACTATCCGTTTTGGGAAAACAGTGAAAAGGGGAAAATATCATCAAAAGGCGCAAGGACGGTCATTTCTTGCCCGTTTCTTGGGTGGCGAAAGGTGAGCGAGGCGGCAAAAAGCCCCAGCCCGCCGCGCGTTTTGGCGCCGTAGCGCCCATCCCCGTACAGCGGCAGGCGGCGGGAGGCAAGCTGGGCGCGGATCTGGTGCGTGCGCCCCGTCTCCAGGCGCACGCGCAGGAGGGCAAGGGAGTATGGGCAGCCCTCGTCCGGCTCACGCACGGCCAGCGTCTCGTAGGTCAGGCGTGCCTCATGCACGCCGCGCCGCTGCCGCGTGACCACAAAGGTCTTATCCCTTTGCCGGTCAAAATACAAGAGGTCGCACAGGCGCCCTGCCGGCTCTGCCGGGCGCCCCTCCGTGACGGCCACGTAGGTCTTTTGCATCCCGTCCCCCGCTGCCGCGGCAGAGAGGGCGGCCGCTGCCTGCTTGCTCTTGGCAAAGACCATCACCCCGCCCGTTTGCCGGTCTAACCGATGCACGGGGTAGGCTACCTCCCCCTTGCCCCGCTCCTTGAGGAGTGCGGAAAGGGAAGAGAGCGCGCTCTCCTCGGCCGTCCCCTCCTTGGGAACGGAGAGCAGACCGGCCGGCTTGCAGCAAACGGCCAGATCGTCGTCCTCGTATAAGATCGTCAACAACACACGTCACCTCGAAAGAATTTCATAGCCGCCCTCGGTGATCAGCAGCATATGCTCCACCTGGGCAGAGCGCTTGCCGTCCGCCGTGCGTACCGTCCAGCCGTCCTTTTTATCACAGGTAAAAAAGCGGCTGCCCTCGTTGATCATCGGCTCGATCGTAAAGATCATGCCGGGGAGCAGCAGCATGCCCTCCCCCGCTTTTGCGCACATATGGCTGACAAACGGCTCCTCATGCATCTCGCGGCCAACGCCGTGGCCACCGATCTCGCGCACCACGGTATAGCCGTTTGCATGCGCGTGGCGGGCAATTCTGTAGCCAACGTCCCCAAGCGGCGAAAGCGGTGCAAGCCCCTCTAAGGCGAGAGAGAGGCATTCCTCTGTCACGCGTACCAGCCTCCTTGCCCCGGCATCTGCCTTTCCGATGATAAACATGCGGGAGGCATCTCCCACGTAGCCACGGTAGGTGGTGGTACAGTCCACGTTGACGATATCCCCCTCGCGCAGGATCTCGCGCTCGCTGGGAATACCGTGGCAGATGACCGAATTGACCGAGGTGCATACCGCCCGTGGGTAACCGTGAAAGCCAAGGCAGGTGGGCGTGCCGCCCAGTGCGCTCGTCTCTTTTACCACCGTCTCATCAATTTCG
Source organism: Eubacteriales bacterium (assembly GCA_045543015.1). GTDB lineage: Bacteria > Bacillota > Clostridia > Oscillospirales > CAG-272 > UBA1740. The sequence goes on along the minus strand of JAZQLY010000042.1, from coordinate 20,448 downwards.
GCCGTGCTGACTCCCTCGCCGATCATGGCGGCAACGGCATCCAGCACCAGAGAATTGACGCGCCCCGCCTCACGGATGGCGTCGATCTCCCGCTCGCTTTTGATCATGGCAAGCGTGGGCGTTCTTTTCCCCGCTGCCCGCAGGGCGCGGATGCGGGCGGCCGCCGCCTCCCGCAGGGGACTGATCTCTTCATCATGCATGCTCGTTCTCCGGCGGCAGCGTGTCATAGGGGATCTCCTTGGCCAGCTGCGCGTTTTTATAGCGGCGGTCTGCCGTGACCTCAGCGATCACCGAAAGATAAGGCGGCAGCAAAAATTCCTCCTCCTCATCGGTCAGCTCTACCTCCAAGGTAGCACGGTCATCCCAAAAGGTGTAGATATCCACCTCCATCACGTGTCCCGCGTAGGGGATGGCGTAGCGCGTTTTTTGAATGGGCAGCCGCGCAGGGTCGCTGACGCGCAGCGCGGCGCGGTAGGTCGCCTCGTCAATTTCGTATTCCTCCTCTTCCGCCGTGCGGTCAGAGAGGCGGCGTTTTTCGGTACGGACGTAGGTAACGCGCCCATCCTCCCGGATCCTGCGCACCCGCGCGGTCACGCCGGCGGGGGCCAGCAGATAGGTCTGCGTCATGTGCTTGATGCGCACGCCCTCCTGCGCGGCAAGGCAGGCGGCATCCGGCATGCGGATCAGAAATTTCCGTTCGATCTCCAGCGGTAAGGGCATAGCCTCTCCTTTCTATCTCCATTTGCGCGGTGAAGCGCCGTAGGTCTTTTTGAATACGCGTAAAAAATAATTATAATCGTCAAAGCCCACGCGGGCGGCCACCGTGTCGATCGGCAGCGCGGTGCCTTGCACCAGGCGCATCGCCTCCTCCAACCGTACCCGGCGGATGTAGGCGGCAATGCCACCCTCCAGGTGCGGCTGCAGGGCGGCGTACAGGTTGGTGCGGCTGACGTGCAGCTCGCGGCACAGCCGCTCTACCGTCAGGCTCTCGGCAAGGTGGGCGCGGATAAACTCGTCCACCTTCTCAAAAAAGTGGCGGTCGGTCGGCCGGATCATGTTTTTGAGCAGGATGTAGCCGGCACAGGCCTCTAAGATCTTGGCTGCCGCCGGTATCTGCTTGGCGTTTTTGTATTTGATGCGGCAGATCGCCTCGTCAAGCCCCTCCGTGACCCCGTAGGCCTCGGTCACCCGGTGCAGACTGGCAAGCAGCTCGTCCCTGTCCTTGACGTCGGTGATCTGGCCAAACATCACGTAGCCGATCAGCTTGCCGTTCTCCATCAGCGGTGCGGTCACCTCGATCAGCCCGGCGTGGCATTTATACACGGTCAGCGAATTGGTCCTGCGGCAACGGGCAAAGGCAATGCGGTCACTCTCGCAGCACCGCTCGTTAAAGGCCGGAATTTGGCGCATGTGCGTGCAAAAGGCAATGCCCTCACGCGGCACGGCCAAAAGCTCGTGATAGTCCTCGTCAAACAGCGCCATGCGCAGCCCTGTCAGGTTATGAAAATGCTCCATCAGCTCGGTCAGCTCACGGTTGATATGAAGCGGCATAAATATCCCACCATTCTGGACGAATTTACAGTTTTCTCGGATGTTCTTCTCTATTATTTTATCATAGATTATGGTAAAATCAAGGATAAAGAAAGAGAAAGGCAGGAGTTTTTTCATGAAATTTGCATTGTATTTCGGAAACCGAGGCTTTTTCCCCGAAACGTTGATCGCAGCCTGCCCTTGCTTTGCCACTTGAAGCCGGTGCCGAAAAAACACACCATTTGACTTTTATTTTAACGGAGGAATAGATCATGTTAGTCACCTTAAAAGAAATTCTGAAGATCGCTGAGGCAAGAAAGATCGCCATCGGCTCCTTCAACACCCCCAACCTCACCTCGCTCAAGGCCATTCTTTCGGCCGCCGAGGAGCTTGGCGAGCCGGTCATTCTGATGCATGCCCAGGTGCATGAGCAGATGGGCCTTTGCCGCATGGACGAGGTTGCCCCCATCATGCTGATGATGGCAGATCGCGCCACCGTGCCGGTGTGCGTACACCTTGACCACGGCGAGGATCTGGATTACGTTCACCGCGGCCTCAAGCTCGGCTTCACCTCGGTCATGTATGATGGCTCGGCCGGGGACGAGGCGCTCAACTATGCCAACACCTCGCTGGCCGTTTCGCTGGCTGCACGCTACGGTGCCTCCGTCGAGGCCGAGATCGGCTCGATGGGTGCGCGTGAATCGGGTGAGTCCGGTGAGAGCGACGAGAGCATCTATACCGACCCGGACGAGGCAAAGCGCTTCGTAGAGGAGACCGGCATCGATGCGCTTGCCTGTGCCTTCGGCACGGCGCACGGCGTCTACCTCAAGCAGCCCAAGCTGGACTTCCCGCGCCTGGAGAGGATCAAGTCGCTCGTTTCGGTGCCGCTGGTCATGCACGGCGGCTCGGGCGTCAGCCATGAGGATTACCGCCGCGTCATCGACCTCGGTATCCGCAAGATCAACTATTACACCTATATGGCCAAGGCCGGCGCTGCCGCTGTGGATGCGCTTGGCGAGCGTGCCTACTTCCACGATATGGAGGTTGCCGCCATTGCCGGCATGAAGAAGGACGTGCAGAGCGCAATGTCCGTCTTTACCGGCCGCACGCTGATCTGATCAGGAAAATAGCAAAATTGCCCCCGCGTGCCACGGCACGCGGGGGATTTTTTGCGGAAAAATGCGGGATTTTTTTGCAAGGTATTCACAAACGGCGAAAACTGTGCTACAATAAAAAGCAGAAACGCATCAAGGGGAGGGAAAACGGCATGAAAAGACTCTTACAAAAGCTACTGCATATCTTGCGCCGCGTGCTGGCCTTTTTGCTCAACCCGCGTCTGCTGCTTTGCTTTGGCATCGCCTGGATGATCACCAACGGCTGGTGCTACCTGTTTTTAACGCTTGGTGCCATCCTCAACATCCCGTGGATGGCGGCCGTTGGCGGCGCGTACGCCGCGCTGCTGTGGCTGCCCTTCACGCCGGAAAAGATCATTACCATACCGCTGGCTATCTTCTTTTTGCGCCTGCTGTTCCCGCATGATAAGGCGACCTTGGCCGTTTTAGAGGCAGAATATCACGCCGTCAAGGGGGCGCTCGTCCGCTTCTTCCACCGCCGCCGTGCCAAAAAAACGGTGCGAAGGATGCGCCGTGCCATCATCATCGGCTGCCCCGGCAGCGGCAAAAGCAGCTTTGCCCGCGCCCTGCGGGAAAGGACCGGCCTGCCGCTTGTGCATCTGGACTGCCTGTATTGGCGGGAGGACCGCACCACGGTGCCGGAGGAGGAGTTTGACCGCTTGCTTGACGAGGCGATGCAGGGCGAGACCTGGCTGATCGACGGCAACTATCAGCGCACGATGGAGCGGCGCTTGCGCGTGGCCGATACCGTCTTTTTCCTCGATCTCCCTACCGAGGTCTGTCTGGAGGGCATCCGCGCCCGGCAGGGCCAGCCCCGCTCGGATATGCCGTGGATAGAGACAGAGACGGATGAGGAGCTTCTCTCCTTCGTGCAGGAATTTGCAGAAAAGAGCCGCCCGGCCATCCTTGCCCGGCTTGCCGCCGTGCCAAAAAAGCGCAAGGTGATCTTCCACACCCGCGAGGAGGCAGAGGAGTTCCTTGCCGCGCTGGAAGAGGAGGAAGGATAAAGATACCCGTGTGTTTTTCAACACACGGGCATTTTTATGCTCATACCGAGAGGGTAATTTGGTTTTCCTCCCCCTTCTTCAGGGCAAAGGGCAGGGTGTAGGTCTGGTCGCCCACCGTTACGCTGGCCTCATAATCGCCGTAAAAGCCGCGGAAGGCAAAGGCGCGCTCGCAACATTCGCCGCGCTCGTCCGTCTGCCACTCCTCGTGAATGAGGTGGCGCAGGCACTTGTAGGCCGGCTTTTCGCTGCCGTCAAAGTGCAGCAGCGCACCGTGGTAGTAGTTTTCACCTGCGGCCATATCGCCCTGCGGCGCAAAGGCGGCGTAGCCGTCCTGCAGGTTCCAGTAGATGACCTTTTCCATCCTCTCCATCGAGAACCAGACGCGGTAGAGCATCGAAATGGCCTCTGCCTGCAGCTCCTCGTCCTCTGCCTCGCACGAGTAGGCAGGCACCGTGACTTCGGTGATCTGCAGGGGCAGGTCAAAGTCCTTGTACAGATCGTGGACCTTGTAAAGGAAAGCGGGATCCAGCAGCATTCTGGTTGCCCCCTCTTCTGCCTCGCGGCGGTAGAACAGGTGATACTGCAGACCGATCGAATCGATCGATGCCCCCTTGCCGAGCGCACGCTCGATCTGCATATAGTAGGGAATGCGGTTGCCGATGTAGTGGTTATGCCAAACGAAGCGGGCAGGGTCGGTCGCCTCGTTGATGGTCAGCTCGTTATGCGGGAAGTAGCGGCGTGCCGTGGCAAAGCTCCACTCCACGATCTCCGGATCGTAGAAGAATTTGCGCGCGCAGCCGCACAGCGTCTCGTTAATGACCTCCCAGTTCGGGATCTCGTCTGCATAGCGTGCAGCAAGCTCGCAGAACCGCTTTTCCAGCAGCCGCTTGGTCTCGTCAATATCGTCGGGCAGCCAGTCGGGCGACCACTGCATATAGTTAAGGCAATGCGCCTTTGGCTCTATCCCGTGCCGGCGGCAGTAGTCAAGGCACAGGTCGGGCGCGGGGCGGCGGGAGATCTTTTCGCTGTCGGCCGCAAAGCGCAGCGCGCCGGGGCGCGGCTCCAGATCCTTCCAGTAAAAGGGCAGGGTGACTAAATTAAAGAGGGCGGCAAATTTCTCCTTGTAGTTCTCGTTTTTCTCCGCACTCTCCATTTCGTCCAGCATAAAGCAGTTGGCACCAAAGCGGAAGGCGTGGTTCTTCAGCCGTACCCGCACGCGGGCAGCAAGCGGCCGGCCGGCCTTGTCGGTCACGCGGATGGTGGCATCCCCCTTGCGGTAGGTCTCTATCCCCTCGCGCACGCGGGCGTCGATCTCGTTTTGCCTTTGGTGGTAAGCTTGTAACAGGTATTCCTTGCGTTCCATGGCAGCCTCCGTTGTTTTTTTCTTTATTATACCAAGGGGCAGGCCCTTGCACAAGAGCAAAAACGAAGAAAAAAGGTTTGATTTTCGAAAGTAAATATGCTATAATAAGGCAAAAACCACGCAATTGCGAAAGGATGAAGAATGTTTTTTGAAGAGGAAGGGCTTTCTCCCTGCTTGCGGGAGGTGCTTTATTTTGATTTCCCCGTGGTGCGCATGTCACATGTCCTGCACCGCCACGCGGCGCTGACGGTGCGCCTGGAGAGTGATACCACCATTACCACCCAGGGCAAGCGGCACTGCCTGGCCGGTGAAAACGTCTGCTATTTCCCGCCGGATACGCCCTACGTGCGGGAAAGCGTGCGTGACCGGATGATCGTGTTCCACTTCACCCTGCCGGGGGAAGCCCCTGCGGAATTTGCCACCCTGACGCTGCCCGGCTTCGCCCGCATTGCCGAGCTGGCCAAGCAGGCCTTTCACGCCTTTTCTGAAAAAAAGGCGGGCTACTATTACCGCGCAAGCGCTTGCTTTTTTGAGATCCTCTCGCTCCTGCGGGCGGCAAGTAGGGAGAGAGACGCACACGAGCCGCTTGAGGCGGCGGTGCAATATATCGCCCGTCACCTCTCCGAGGCGGAGCTGACCGTGCGTGAGATCGCCGCTGCCTGCTACGTAAGCGAGGTGCATCTGCGTACCCTCTTTCACCGCCGACGCGGCTGCTCCCCCAAGGCCTACCTGACCGGGCAGCGGCTTGCCTACGCACGCTCACTGCTGGAAAGCGGCTTTTACCCGGTAGAGGAGTGCGGCCGCCGTGCCGGCTTTGGCGACCCGAAGAACTTTGCCACGGTGATGAAAAGAGAGACGGGGCTGTCCCCCTCCGCCTTTCGAAAAAGAAAAAGCAAGAGCCAAGAATAAGGCTCTTGCTTTTGTCTTACAGGCTTGCGTATAGAATATTCCGCAGGCGCGGGTGAACGTATGGCTCCAGGTTGTTGCGCATGTGCTGCCCGTAGAAGGCAGACAGGCGGTTTTGCGGGTCGATCATGACGTAGGAGCCGGCTGCCCCGCCCCAACCAAATTCCCCGATCGGGGAAAGGCCGCCGCTTTTGGCGGGGTTGACGTGGGTGCGCACGCCAAGCCCGTAGCCGTAGCCCTGCAGCTGCGGCCAGTTGTAATCGCCCTCCGCTACCGCGGGCAGGAAATTCTGGCGCATGAGGTCTACCGTGGCAGGGGAGAGGATGCGTACCCCCTGCGGGCTTGTGCCGCCAAGGCACATGGCGTTGGAAAATTTGGCGTAATCCTCCACGCTGCCAACGAGGCCGGCACCGCCGCTTTCAAAACCCTCGCCGATCAGCATGGGGTTCTCCTTGCCAAACGGCTCTGGCCGCTTGGTCTCATAATTGTACAGATATTGGGGCGCCATGCTGGCATAAACGGCTGCATCCCGGTGAAAGGTAAAGCTCTTCATGCCAAGCGGCTCAAAAATGTTTTTCTGCAGATAGTCGCCAAAGGGGATGCCGCTGATCCTCTCGATCAGTGCGCCGATCAGGTCGTGCGCAAGGCTGTAGCCCCAGCGCGTGCCCGGCTCGTATTCCAGCGGCTCGGCCGCCAGTGCGTCTGCTATGCGCAGGGTAGGAAATTTACCGCCCGTTTCGGCAAGGATCCTTTTAAAGGCGGGGGCGTTATAATTGTAGCTGAAGCCGGCCGTCATGTTGAACAGGTCACGGATGCGGATCGGGTTCTTCGCACGCACCGCCTCGGTCTTGCCGTCCTCGTACAGGATCCGCTCGCCCTGTGCCACGCGGTTTCCAACGTCCTCTCCGCCGCCGCACCTGACGTACATCTCACGGAACTGCGGAAAATACTCGTACAGCGGATCGGTGAGCAGGTATTTCCCCTCCTCCAGCAGCTGCAGGGCCGCCGTGCAGGTAATGACCTTGGAAACGGAGTAGAGGTTGTAGGTGGTCTCAGGCGTGACGGGCATGCCCTCCGGGCAGCCGTAGGCGTGGCTGTATACCTGCACACCGTCCTTGTACACCTGCATACAGACGGAGGGGATGTGCACCTCGTCTACCAGGTGGTGCAAAAACTGCGTCAGCCTTGAAAAATTCATGCCCCTTTCTCCTTTTTCTCACGGTAGCGGAAGAGCGCGACCAGAATGGATACGATGGTAAAGGACTCACAAAGCACGCCGGCAAGCGACGGCTGAATGGCATCGTAGACCAGCCAGAGCGGGGAGATAAAGAGTGAGCAGATGCGAATGATCTTCTCATCCGTGATGTAGTAGGCAACCGTCTGAATAATCATGGCCGCCATCGGCAAAAGCCCAAGGAACCCCTCCAGCGTGAAGGAATAAACGCCCGCCGCGATCACCAGCAGGATAAACACGCAGGGCACGGCGCGGGAGCGGACCCAGGCCCAGCGCTCCTTTTGCGAATACACGGCGTTGCGGGCAATGCCCAGCATATTGTTGATCAGCCCGGCCGTGCTGGCAAGCAGGGAAAACTGCAGGCACCACAGGATGCTGCCCGCGATCTGTATCAATAAAATGGTGTTACGGCGCTTGGCCTGGTAGGAGAAGATGTTCATCCCCATGGCCACAAAGCCGATCAGCTGAATGCCGATAAAGCCCCAATCCAAGGCAGAAAGATCAAAAGGTATAGCGTTTTCTCCGTTCTTTTGGTTATTCCTTGGTCGACTGATCGTCGACAAGGCAGGGGCAACCGTCAAAGCCGTAAATGCCCTCAAAGCTGCAATCGCGCATCGCGCCCGCCAGGCGCAGCGCGGTCTCTGCGCGGGAAAAGACGTTTCTTACCACAATGTTACATGTCTCGTCCGCCGTGCTGTGCCGCTTGCCGTACAGGTGCAGGTCACCTATGCGCACGCCGGCCACGCCGCGCCCAACGTAATAGGGGCAGCCCTGCGAGGCATCGGTCACGCCGTCGATGAGGATATTGTACAGCCGCACCCCGCCCTGGTTCAAAAGCCTCACCTGTGCGCAGAAGGCGGCAGAGCGGATATTGCGGATGATGACGTTGTAAATATCGGTTGAAAGCCCGTCTGTAAGAAAAATATCCCCCTCGCCCTTGCTGCAAAGGCCGGTCAGGGCAATGGTATCGTCCTCGGTAAAGCCGGTGATATTTTCGATCAGGATATCGTGGCAGCCGGCACGCAGGTCAATGCCGTCTGAATTTTTGATGTAGGTCTGCGCGTAAAGCGCCCGGTCAAGCCCGACCACGCGCTTGCCGCTTTCGTCTATCCGGGTGTAGTCCGAAATAAATTCCAGATCGTGCAGGTGGCCGTTGCGGCAGAAATAGTGGTTCAGCGCCCACCACCGCTGGTTGCGCACCGAAAGACCGCCGATCTCAAACCCATCCACGTTGCAGAACAGCAGCATGTTGTTCTGCGAGATATGCGGCATGCCGTCCCTTCCGCTCGTCCTTTCAGAAAGGCCGTTGTAGCTGCCGCCGTCAAGGATCGCACGGCCGCGCCCCAGCAGGCGAATATCGCGGTCAGGGTTGCTGCCGTCATGCACCTCACCCGGCGTGCCATGCTCGTTGCGGAACATCTGGCAATAGGTGCCGTCCTTCATGCGCAAATGACAATCAGAAAGGATCAGCGTGGTATGAGAGGGAAGCAGCACGGTGTCCTCGATCTCATAATTGCCGCTGACGGTGACCTCCGAACGGCCGGCGACGTGTGCGGCGCGTATCTGCTCACGGATATAGGCCGCGCCGTTTTTTTCAAAAGCAGGAATCATATGCGTATCTCCTTTCAAGATTAAAATCCATGTACATCTTACCATGTTTCCTCCCTCGTTGTCAATGTGTTTTTCATGCTTTTTTCATTTGTTTGTGTACTTTTTGTTTTTTCCTCGCCTTGACAGATATGCACCCCCGTGCTATAATAAAGGAAACGAAAAAAGGCGGGTGAAGCGGATGGAATTTCAGTACGCGATCAAAGAAATAGAAGAGATCCTTGGCTATCATTTTCAGGATGCCTCGCTCCTGCAGCAGGCCTTTACGCGCAAATCCTATTGCAACGAGGCACGTCAGGCAGGTGACCGGCAGATCCAGAGCAACGAGGTGCTGGAATTCTGCGGGGACAGCGTGCTTTCTGCCGCCATCATCAGCATTCTGATGGAAAAATGCTCGCGCCGCGCCGCCTGCGGCCTCTCGACCGAGCTGGATGAGGGCAGCTTTACCGTTATCAAAAGCAACCTGACCAACAAGACCATGCTCAGCCGCCGGATCAGCGAGCTGGGGCTGGAGAAATATCTTCTCGTCGGCCGGGGGGATGCCGCGCGCGGCATCGCAAGCCAGCCCTCGGTCATGGAGGACCTGTTTGAGAGCATCGTGGGGGCCGTGTATTTTGATTGCGGCAAGGATATGCGCATCATGACCGCGCTGGTCGGCCGCCTGCTGGATACCGAGGAATACCTTAAAAGGAACGCCGTGCGCCAGGCGGCCAGCCCGTACAACGCGCTGCAGGAATTCTGCCAGGCACGCAGGCTCCCCTTCTCCTTTGCCGAGGTCGAGCATTTTGGGCCGGAGCATGAGCGCACCTACGTTTTTGCCTGCTACGTGCAGGAAAAAGAGATCGCCCGCGGGCAGGGCGGCAGCGGCGCCAAGGCAAAGGCAGCCGCCGCGGCCGCAGCCCTGCCGATCTTAGAAAAGCAGTACCGCTGATCAAGCAGGGAAAAGGAGAGTGCGTGATGGAAAAGAATTTCAAGGCTGCCGATTGGAAGCGGTATCTGCCGCTCCCCATATGTGAGGCACACCCGGAATACGAGGCGTTTTATCATAAGGCCTGGGAAAAGGCGCGTGACCATGTGCGCGATATTCCCGGCATGCCGCAGAACCCGTATATGGACGAGGCCTTTTGCGATACCCAGGTGTGGATATGGGACAGCTGCTTTATGAGCCTGTTTTGCAAATTCGCGCAGGAGGTCTTTCCCGGGGTAGAGACCTTTCAGAACTTTTATGACGTGCTGTATCACGGCAAAACGCTGCCGCTGATCACCCCCACTGAAAACGAGCCGGAATGGACGAGGACCACCCCCGGCGTGCCCACCCCCATCGTGGTCCACATTGCGGATAACCCGCCGCTGTTTGCCTTTGGCGAGTATGAGAATGCGCTGATCCACGGCGACCGGGAGTACCTGCGCGTGCTGCTGTATGAAAAGCAATCGCTGCAGCGGCATTACGAATGGTTTGAGAGCCAGCATGAAAAGCATTCCATCCCCAACGTGCTGGAGCAAAGCTGCCTGATCTGCGAAAGGGAGGGCTACCGCTGGGAGGGTGGCCGCTCCGGCATGGATAACACGCCGCGTGGCCGCACGGGTGAGCGCAGCGAAAAGGAACGCCCGAACAACCCGGACATGCTGTGGATCGATGCCATCTGCCAGCAGGCGCTTTCCGCGCGGCTGCTTGCCCGCATGTTTGCCCTGCTGGGCGATGGGGAAAACGAGGCGCGCTGGAACGAAAGATTCCTTGAAAAAAAGAAGACCGTCAACGATCTCTATTGGGATGCGGAGGACGCGTTCTATTACGATATTGATTGTAACGACCACCGTTTTTACAAGGTCGTGACCATTGCCTCCTACTGGGCGCTGACCGCCGGCATTGCCACGCGTGAGCAGGCGCATGCCATGGCGGCACGGCTGAAGGACCCGGCCGATCTCGGCGGGGAGGTGCCGCTGCTCTCGCTCTCTAAAAGGGATGGCGATTATTCGCCAAACGGCAAATACTGGCGCGGCTCCATGTGGCTGCCCACCGCCTATGCCACGCTCAAGGGGCTGGCCGAATACGGGCTGTATGAGGACGCGCACGAGGCGGCTGCCAAGATCCTGCACTACATGCAACGGGTCTATGCGGAATTTGAGCCGCACACCATCTGGGAATGCTACGCGCCCGAGGGCTACCGCCCCGGCACGCAGACGAATGACAAAACGCTTTGCCGCCCGGATTTCTGTGGCTGGTCAGCCCTCGGCCCGATCTCGATCTACATCGAGTACGTGCTCGGCTTCCATACGATCAACGCCTTTGAAGGCCTGGTCAAATGGGCCAAGCCAAGCGATATCCGCGGCAAGATCGGCATCCGCAATCTGCACTTTGGCCAGGTGGTGACCGATATCGTGGCAGAGGGGAAGGTCTGCCGCGTTACCGCCAACGCGCCCTACACACTGATGATCGATGAAAAAGCCTACGAGATCCACCCGGGTGAAACGGTGATCACCCTGTAAAAAAAGCCTATGCCTTGCCCCGCCGTAAGGGGGCAGGGGCAGAAAGGAGCCGCGATGCCTGCCGTATCCCCGCGTGATATGCCCCTTACCGATGCCTGCTATCCGGCCCTGCGCCGCTGCCCGCTGTTTGCCGGCCTGCCGGATGCATCACTCTCCCGCGCCCTGTCGCTTTTGTCCGCCGTGGGGCGTACCTACGCCCGCGGGGAATACCTCTGCCGCCAGGACGAGTTCCTCTCCCGCTTCGGGCTGGTGCTTGCCGGCACGGTGCAGGTCTATACCGACGATCTTGAGGGCAACCAGATGATGATGGCCAACGTCACGCAGGGCGAGACGTTTGGCGAATCACTCTGCTTTCTGCAAAGAAAGGCCGCCCACCTGTATATCATGACCGCCGCCGGGGCGGAGGTGCTGTGGCTGGATGCCTCTCTCTTCCACACGGCGGACGGGGCAGACCCGCTCGTTTATACGCTCTTTTCCCGCTTCACGGCCATGCTGGCCGCCCGCACGCTGGAAATGAACGAGCGCATTCAGATCCTCTCCAAGCGCACGCTGCGGGAAAAGCTGCTCACCTTTTTTGCAGGGTGGGAGCGGCGCAGCGGGCAAAAGACCTTTTCCGTCCCCTTTGACCGCGCCTCGCTTGCCGTCTACCTCGGCGTCAACCGTGCCGCGCTCTCGCGGGAGCTGTCGCTCATGCAGCGCGAGGGGCTGATCGATTTTTATCGCAACAGCTTTCGCATTTTTATATAGTTGGTTGCATTTGCAACCAACTTTTTTGTTTGTGCTTGTTATAATATTAACGAAGAAACCAAAGGGCCGCCAAAGAGCGGCCAAGGAAAGGAAAAAAGATCATGAAAAAAACAGTTGCTTTCTTGCTCGTGCTTTGCATGCTGCTTTCCGCGCTGGTCGCCTGCACGCCTGCCGTTGTACCCGAGGGGGGAGGGGAGACCCCGCCCGCTGAGGGCGTGACCATCCGTGCCGCCGGTATGAAGGGCCCCACCTCGCTTGGCCTTGTCAAGCTGATGGAGGATGCCGCTTTCGGCCACGCGCAGAACAAGTACGAGTTTAACATCTACACCAAGGCAGACGAGATCACCCCCAAGCTGATCAAGGGCGAGCTGGATATGGCAGCCCTGCCTGCCAACGTAGCCGCAAACGTCTACAGCAAGACGAACGGCGCCATCACCGTGCTGGCGGTGAACACGCTGGGCGTGGTCTACATCGTGGAAAAGGGGGAGAGCGTGCAGTCGCTCTCTGACCTGGCCGGCAAAAAGATCTATGCCGTGGGCAAGGATACCACGCCCGAATACGGCCTCTCCTATATCCTCTCGCAAAACGGCATGTCCATTTCCGATCTGGATATTGAGTGGAAGAGCGAGGCAACCGAGATCCTGCCCCTGCTGAAAACGCAGGAAAACGCCATTGCCATGATCCCGCAGCCCTTCGTGACTGCCGCACAGGCACAGGTAGAGGGTCTGCGCGTGGCCATCAGCCTCAACGAGGAATGGAATAAGCTGGACAACGGCAGCCAGTTCATCACCGGCGTGCTGGTCGCCCGTACCGAGTTCGTAGAAAAGAACCCGAAGGCGGTTGGCGCCTTCCTTGCCGAGTACGAGGCCTCGATCAACTACGCCAAGACCGAGACGGAAGCCGCTGCCGCGCTGGTCGTCAAGTACGGCATTATGGATGCAGAGCCGCTTGCCAAGAAGGCCCTGCCGAATTGCAACCTGACCTTCCTCTCCGGCGCGGCCATGAAGAGCGCCCTGACCGGCTATCTCACCACCCTCCATCAGCAGAACCCGCAAGCAGTCGGCGGCAGCCTGCCGGCAGATGGATTCTACTATGTGGCAGAATAAGAATAAGCAATGGCAAAGGCTGCTGGCCTTTGCCATTGCGCTTATCGTGTGGCAGGTGGCCTCCATGCTGGTGGGGGAGAGGGTGTTTCTTGCCTCCCCTATTGACGTGGCGCTGCGCTTCCTTACCCTGTTTGGAGAGCTTTCCTTTTTCTCCATCTTTTTTTACAGCCTGGCCCGCGTGCTGCTTGGCTATCTTGCCGGGCTGGTGCTTGGCTGCCTGCTGGCCGTGCCGGCAGCCCGCTTCCCCTTGGTAGAAACGCTGCTTTACCCCTACATGGTCACCATTCGCTCGGTGCCGGTCGCCTCCTTCGTGGTGTTGGCCCTTTTGTGGTTCTCCTCGGGCGCCCTTTCGGGGCTGATCTCCTTTCTCATCGTGCTGCCCATCGTGTACAACGGGGTGCTTTCCGCCCTGCGCGCGACCGACCGGCAGTTAGATGAAATGGCCCTTGTGTTCCGCATCTCGTTCTTTGACCGGCTGCGCTGCATCTACGTTCCGCAGGTGCGCCCGGCGCTGCTGGCCGCCGCCACGACCTCCATGGGTCTGGCGTGGAAATCCGGCGTGGCGGCCGAGCTGATCGGCATTCCGGACGGCTCGATCGGCTTAGAGCTGTACCGCGCCAAGCTGTATTTAGATACGCCAGCTCTCTTTGCCTGGACGCTGGTCATCGTGCTTGGCAGCCTTGCCTGTGAAAAACTGTTTGCAGCGCTTCTGCGCCTGCTGCTTGGGGGGAAACGGAAATGAAGGATATCGTGATACGGGATCTATGTAAGCGGTTTGGGGAAAAGACCGTGCTTTCCGGCTTTTCGGCCGTGATCCCTGCCGGGCAGGTGTTCGGCATTATGGGTGAATCCGGCTGCGGCAAGACCACCCTGCTGCGCATCCTGTTAGGGCTGGAGCAGGCGGATGGCGGCAGGGTCGAGGGCCTGCCCGCCCGCATCAGCGCGGTCTTCCAGGAGGATCGGCTGTGCGACGAGTTTTCGGCCGTCACCAACGTGGCCATTGCCGCCCCGCGCCATACAAGCCGTGCCGCCGTGGTAGAATGCCTCTCGGCCCTTGGCCTTGCTGGCGATTTGGATCGCCCCGTGCAAGAGCTTTCGGGCGGCATGCGTCGCCGCGTGGCCATTGCCCGCGCCCTGCTGGCAGAGGGGGAGCTTTTGCTGCTTGACGAGCCGTTTAAGGGGCTGGATGAGGAAACGCGCCTTTCGGTCATGGCCGTTGTGCGCCGTATGACGGCGGGCAGGACGGTCATTCTTGTGACGCATGACGAGGAGGAGATCGCCGCCTTTTCCGCCTCCCTCTTGCGGATGTAGCCTTTCCAATAAAACAACGAGACCGGTGCGCTTGGCACCGGTCATTTTTTCGCCGGCGCGATTCGTCACTTTTCACAAAAAATCGAATTGTACAATGATTTCACTTGACAATCAACGCTGGATATTCCGGCAGCGGATACCGTATCGCTGATCGTGGTCAAAAACGGCCAGATCGTTTACCCCGTCTCGACCGACGAGGTAACCGTTTCGGCTGATGACCGTAGTACCTGGTACGTCAAGACCGATGCCACCGCAGCGGTAAACGACCTGCTCGTGGCAGACGAGCTGAGCGTGAGCGCGGGGGATGAGATCCGCTTTGTCCTGTCGCGCCGTGACGGCGGTGGCGGTACGACCGGCTTCTGGCCGACGATCACCTATACGAACGATCTCTCAAGCCCCGTCTTCTCGGATGAGATCGTTTACGGTGGCACCACCTCCTTCAATACCAATTTCCCTACCTATGATAAGACGAATGACGTCATTGCCTGGAACGGCGGCTGGCAGCTGGTGTACTATCCCGGCATCAGCGATATCGCCGGCGGCAATGCCCAGCTGCTCGAAAAGGGCATGAACCTGGACGGTGCCAACAACGCGCTCTCCATTTCTGAAAATGATGACAAGGGCATCGGTGACGTTACCGTCGCTGCCGAGGTTGGCGCCAACATCGGCTGGGGCGGCCCCGGCAATTATGCCCTGGCTGTCAAGAGCAACGTGGTAGCCGGCTACCGTTACACGGCAGACCGGGCAGGCACGCTGACCATTGATTTCACCAAGCTCGGCCGTATCGGTAACATGAACGTAGCCGCAGCAGACGTCAGCTTTGCTATTTACGTGGACGGCGTAAAGGTCTGGCCCGTCAGCACAAGCGCACAGGATGCCGATATCAACGCAAACGGCTGGTATGCGCTTGGCGCACTGACGGCAAGCCAGCAGAAGATCGTGACCGAGGATGCAAACGCGACCGACGTAGCCGCAAGACGCGGCATCAAGGTCAACCGCGGCAGCCGTGTAGAGATTTTGTGTACCAACTCCGGCACCAGCATCTATTCCGGCTCCGGTCTTGCCATGTTTGCTGACCTGACCTATGAAAAGGCGGCCGATTTTGCAACCTCCTTTAACGAAAATAAGCCTACCTACGATAAGGCCAACGATATCGTTACCTTCAACGGCGGCTGGTCGCTCGTTCATTACAATAGCGTAGCCGCCATTGCCGAGGGGAATGCCGATCTCCTGACCAAGGGCATGCATATCAACAATGACAGAGACTCGCTGACCATTCCCGCCAATGCAGGCAGCTCGTCTGATTCGCCCAGCACCATCCTGGCCACCGCTTCGATCTCGGCCAGCTCCTGGTCCTACGGCTCGTATACCTACAGCATCTCGGCCGCCAAGGGCCACGTTGGCGGCTACCGCTACACGGCAGAGGCGACCGGCCTGATCGATATTGATTTCACCAAGCTGGGCCACTTCTGCGATATGGCCTCGTCTGATACCATGGTCTACGCCATCTACGTAGACGGCCAAAAGATCTGGCCGACGGGCGACGCCTGGTACGGCCGTGCCGGCGGTAACGGCACCATCGACGTGACCGCTGCGGCCAACGCCACCGATGAGGCGGCCCGCCGCAACGTCTTCGTTCACCGTGGCAGCCAGGTGGAATTCCTTTGCACCAGCACCGATACCTCCAAGACCATTTGGGGCACCGCCGGCAACCTGATGTATGCCGATATCGTGATGCACGAGATCGACCCGAAGATCACCGTAGCCGGTACGGTTGGCAGTGCCTTTGCCATGAATCTGACGGTTGACAACCGCTCAAGCTATAAGAACATCGCCGTTAAGCTGAACGGTGAGGAGGTGGCTGCTGACCACGGCGTATACACCGTGGCACTTGCCGCCAAGGAAATGAATACCCCCATCACCTACGAGGCAACGGCCGAGCTGTTTGGAAAGACGGTCACCATTGCCGCCGGTGAGACCAGTTTTGCCGATTATCTGACGGCCCTGGTCGACAATGCCGAGGCAGAAGCAAGCACCCGCATGCTGGCACAGGCCACGCTGGAATACGGCACGGCTGCTGAAAAGTATTTTGCAAACGGCAAGCTCAACGGTGCCGAGCAGGCCCTGATCCAGAATGCGCCGGCTACCTCCTGCACGCTGGGCGTGATCAGAAACGCCGATCAGAGCGCCAATAAGTTCACCTTCTCGGCTGCTACGCTGCTGCTCAATGACGAGATCGATCTGAAGCTGCATATCGACGCCCTTGCGGCCGTTGAGTCGCTTGCTGGCTACACGATCCGCGTAGAAAGCGAAAAGGTCAACGGCAGCGGCTGGACGCTGCAGGTGCGCGACAATTGCGATGCAGCAAAGAACTTCAAGACCATCATCAACGGTATTCCCGCCGTGGCCTACGGCGCCGATCTCAAGATCACGGTCATGGAGGGTGAAACGGCTGTGAGTGACACGCTGGTATACAGTGTAGATGCCTACGTCTCCCGTATGTACGGCAGCAGCACGGATAACGAAAAGAACCTGCTGCACGCCATCACCCGGCTGGGTGATGCCGCAGGCGGTGCCCATATCCACGTATACGGCGACTGGTATCTGGACGGCGTAGATGTTGATAACAATCAGCTTGAGTCCTGCGTTTGCACGCTCTGTGAGCATGTCTACACGCGCATCGTGGAGGACGTTTCCATCTCCTATCAGGACGTCTACACCTTCTCCTCTCCCGTTCTCTCGATCGAGAATGAGAGCGTATATTCTAAAGACGTGCTGACCGGCGAGATGGATAGCCACGTGCTGACCAAGTCGGCAGAGAACGAGATCTACGCGACCGGTACCGGTACCGCCCTCGTTCACACGGCAGACGGCTACTATAACGTCAGCGTAGGCGCTGCCACCATCAATATGCTCTTCCTCTCCGGCCAGTCGAATGCCGAGGGCGCCTCTGCCGCCGGTGCGGTGCCCGATGAGAACAATAAGTACGATTATGCGGATTACAGCAAGTACTTCCTGCGCTCGCCTGACCGCATGGCCTATTACACCTACACCTACCACAGCCTGGATATCACGGCTGAGGAAAGCACCGGGCGTACCCCTGCCTCCTACGTGGTCAAGTCGTTGAAGTGGGGCGACAATACCCGTTACAGCAGCGTTTCCAGCGGCCCGAGCGTGACAACCCTGTGTAATGAAGGCAGCACCTTTGCCGCTGCCGGCGTCGGCGCTGCGCTGACCGCTGAATGGATCAAGCAGACTGGCGAGCGCGTCTGGCTTGTCAACTCCGCCCACGGCGGTCACCCCATCCAGAACTTCCTGCCCCTCGGCTCCGAGGGTGTGGGTGACGTACCCGAGGCACGCTACAATGACTACGAGCAGGCTGTTGCCATCTTCCAGCTTGCACTGCAAACGCTGGAGAACGAGATCAATGCCGGCCACTTCACGCTCAACCGTATGGCCTTCTATTGGTTCCAGGGCGAGAGCGACAGCTCCTCGAACGATCTCTACTACCTGGAGCAGTTTGACCGTATGTACAGCCATCTGCAGCAGGACGTGCAGATTGATGGTAAGAGCTTTGACTTTGGCGGTCTGTTCACCCTGCGCTCCTGCAAGGATAACAGCGGTAACTCCCAGGCAGAGCTGTATATGACCGGCCCGCGTATCGCACAGTATGAGATCGGTGCGGATAACAGCGGTGAGGACAACAGCTACAGCAACGTATACGTGGTGACCAACGCCACCGAGCGGTGGACCACGACCGATGAGGCCGTTAAGGAATACTTCCTTGAAATGTACGGCTCGGAGGAGAACTTCAAGTCCATCTTCGGCTACGATATGCCCGATACCCGCGCCATGATGCACCCCAACATCCACTACGCCATCTACGGCCAGAACGAGATGGGTATCGATGCCGCCAGAAACACGCTGATGATCCTTGCCGAGCAGAACGAGTGGGATGAGACGCTGAAGGATCTGGATTACGTGGATCTGAACAAGGAGACCACCATCCGCCTGGTAGGCATTGACGGCTACACCGATCTGAAAGAGATCGCGATCGACGTTTCCAAGAATATTGGCTACGTGATCCCGCAGGTGTCTCCCGTTTACCGCGTGGCACGCGGCCTGACGCTGGTTTCCGAGACCGATGGCTACGTCTTTGACCAGTTCCGCGTAGGCGTTGATCAGGCCTATGAAGGCACGCTGGCAGAGGAGATCACCTTCTCGGTCTACCTGGGTGGCGAGTGGCTGCAGCGTTACACGCTGCCGGTCAAGATCGTTTCCTCCATCCTGCTGGATAGCGACGTGACCTATTCGCAGTACGGCGGCGACCTGGCTGAGAACCCGGAGAAAGAGACCAAGATCTACTCGGAGGGCAGCTGGAACCGCGGTTGGATCGATTATAACGATGCCTCGCTCCACCTCTTTGATTACCACAACACTGAAAACGGCTGGTACTATACGACCGGTGACGTGCTGTGGGGCAACCCCTTCCACGGTGCCTACTCCTCGCAGGGTCTGGCCCTGAGCGGTGCCACCGGCAGCGGCGCAGCCATCTACTGGGAGGCTAAGATCGACGGTGTGGTGACCCCCTACTTTGACGTGTTGGATACCAATCTGGGCGACGTCAATATAGCAATCATGGTCAACGGCTATATCGTATGGCCGGAGACGGCTGCCCGCCTCAACTATGACGAGCACAGCGGCTGGTACCACGCCTATAACGGTGATGCCGAGGGCGAGACGCAGACCACCGCCGCCATGATCAACGAGGCACTTGCCGATTGCAAGATCAATGTCAACGCCGGTGACGAGATCGCCTTCGTCTTCGAGCGCGTTTCCAGCGTCTGCAACATGAACGTTATGCCCGGCGTAGAGTATGTAACGGGTGACGTAGAGGATGCCGTTTCCGTACCCGATACGCCGTATTCTCCGCCTGTTGAGACGGTTTCCTTCAATTCCTCCAATTACAGCAGCCAGACCGATGCAGACACGGGCGTGAAAACGCTGGTCAACAACACCCCGTTTGATTTCGGTTATCTGACCTACTCGACCAACACCTTTACCCCCTTCACCGTCATCGACAGCAGCGGCTGGCTGCACGAGCAGGGCGAGGCCCTTTGGGCCGGTGCCAACTGGCACGGTGCCTTCTGGTACTCGAACTGCCTTGGCATTGCCGTCAGCCGAAAATCCGGTGAGGATCTGGCGATCCGCTACACGGTAGAAAAGGCAGGCACGCTGGTGCCGCAGGTCGCCTCGCTGACGACCGGCAACGGTGCATACGGCAATATGTATCTTGCCGTGTACGTCAAGCGTGCCGGTGAGAGCGCGTATGCGCCGGTCCTTCCGGGTGCCTCTGCCGGTGCGGATGGCAGCGGCTGGTATCCCGTTATCGGTGCGGAGACGGAGGGCGTGAGCCTGAGCACCGCCGCTGGGCTGAACGTGCAGCTGGATGACGTTTACCTGGACGTAAACGAGGGGGATGAGATCCTCTTCCTCTTCGCCAACAACGGCACGGCACAGAGCACCGGCATCCGCCTCTATCCCTCTGTGGTCTATACCGCGATAAAGGAGTAATGATATGAAAGCATATGAAGCACCCATCGCACAGCTCCTGCTGCTTTCCTCCGACCTGCTGATGGCATCGGATGAAAACGAGCTGGCGATCGATAAGCTGGGCAGCATTTTCGATCTGTAAAACGGGGCTGCCGCATTTCGGCATAACCGCAAACAAAAAGGAATGAGTGGGATCTTGCATCCCGCTCATTCTTTGTATATAGGGAGAAATTGCTACCCGCATTGTTTAATGGTAGAAAACCTGCGGTTTTCTTTGTTTTGATTAAATTTTTGTTTGCTATCTCCGTTTTCCACCCTCCATGTATGAAAAGCCATAAGAGAGCCGAACACATAAGGTTTTCATCGGCAAATATCGGTCTATCCAGCGGCGAAAATTTTTGCAATATCTTATATTGCTACGAATTTTCGCCTCGTCTATCCTCAATATTTGCTCGATGAAAAC
>JAZQLY010000041.1:0-31784 GCA_045543015.1 Eubacteriales bacterium | reverse complement strand
CGCTCTTCATCGCCTACCGGGAAAAAAGCCTGCTCACGGTCGCGCTTTCGGCCTGTGGCACGGTCCTTGTTGTCGAGCAGCTGATGCTGCTATTGGCGTAAAGGGAGCATAGGGTGACGAGGATTATCCGAACCCGCCCGGAAGCAAGGCTTTTCGGCGGTTTTCGGGTTGTCGTCCTCGCCGGATTTTTATACGCCTTCGTCCTCCGCACCGAAAACCATCCAAAAATCCAATGCTTTCGGGTCGAAGAATTTGGGGCGCGCAAATTTTTGCTTGCGCAAGAAAGTGGCCGCAGGCCATATAAGCATATTGCCAAGGCCGCTGACGCGGCGCGGGCGGAAATTTGCCGCCCGAAATCGGGTTCGGATAATCCTCGTCACCCTAAGTTGACCAATTCCACAATTTACACTTGACATTTTTATTAAAATCCGCTAAAATAGAAATGAAAAAACGGAAAGGAGAGATACCATGCAGAAGATGATTTGCAAAAAGCTGTACGATACCGAGGCAGCAGAACTGATCAAAAAGGTGACCGCAGGCGCGTTTGGCGAGGCTGACGGGTATGAGGAAAGCCTCTACCGTATGCCGGAGGGCAACTATTTCCTCTACGTCAACGGCGGCGCAGAGTCCAAGCACCCGAAGGAAGACATCACCCGTATGTCGGAGAAGAAGGCGCAGGAGTGGCTTGCCGCTCAGAACTGATAAAAAGGGGCTGTCGTATTTCGGCATAATCGCAAACAAAAAAAGAATGGGCGGGATCTTGCATCCCGCTCATTCTTTGCATATAAGGGAGACTTGTCTGCCCGCAGCGCTTTATGGTAGAAAACCTGCGGTTTTCTCCATTTTGATTGAATTTTTGTTTGCTATCTCCGTTTTCCACCCTCCATGTATGAAATACATGTGACGGGATGGAAAACGAAGATTTCTGCTCAAAATCCGACGAGCCCCTCCCTTACCGCATCATTAAAAATACGGGCGAGAAATGGCATTCTCGCCCGTTTTGCTACGCAAAACGCATAGGCATGCTGTATTTTTAATGAGAGAACCCCTTTTTTTATTTTACCAATCGTTCAAGGGCATCCCGCGCTTGTTATTTCTCTAAACACGGTCTTTCGTATCATCCCGAAGGAGGCTTCTTCGTTTTTCAGCTCTCCGCTTGCCAGCATGGCCACCGTGCCGTATACGATGGCGCGGATGGCGTATTGGCGGCGGGCTTGCTCCTCTTCGTCTGCGCCGCCCTCGCAAAGGCATTCCTGCAGCAGGGCAAAAAACCGTTCGTCCCCCTCCCAGGTCTCGCCGGAGGCAAGCAGGACAGAGCGGTAGTTATCGTTGGCCACCAGAAAGCGGACGTAGGCCACGCACAGCTCGGTCAGGCAGCGCGGCTTATCCCCTTGGTAGAGGCGGGTAATATTCTCGCGCAGCAGCCCCCACTGGCTGTTGATGTAGGCCACCGTGGCGCGGATAAATTCCTCGCGGTCTGCAAAATGGCGGTAGGGTGCCGCACAGGAAACGCCGCAGGCAGCGGCCACCCGCCGCAGCGAAAAATCGGCAATGCCGTGGGCGCCGATCTCCTCGATCCCCGCGCGGATCAGCCGCGTGCGCAGAGAGTCCTGCTCCTCTTTCTTTGCCATGGTCCTGCCCCCTTCTGCGTTCTTTTCCTCTATTATGCCACAATCCTGCCAAAAAAGCAAGAAAAACGCGAGATTTTTTCCGTTTCCCCTTGACAAATCGGCCTTTGTGCGGTATAATACACCCATCATTTTAAAATGTTAACACTGTTAACATCTGTTAACATGCAAGGAGGAACAGGCAAGAGGATGGGAATTTCAGAAAAAATGACCGCGCTTGGCACGCGCCGCTCGGTGATCCGGGAGATCTTTGAATACGGCTGCCGCCGCAAGGCAGAGATCGGGGCCGAGTGCGTATTTGATTTCAGCCTCGGCAATCCCAGCGTTCCCGCCCCGCCGGTGGTGAACGAAACGCTTGCCGCCCTGCTTGCCGAGTGCGAGCCGGCCGCCCTGCACGGCTACACCACCGCCGCCGGCGACCGCCGCGTGCGGCAGGCCATTGCCGATCATCTTGCCGCCACGCACGGTGCGGTGGCAGACCCGGATCTGATCTATCTGACAGTGGGCGCCGCCGCAGCGTTGACGATCACGCTCTCTGCCCTGCTGCCGGACACGGGGGAGGGAGAGGTGCTGCTGCTTGCCCCCTTCTTTCCCGAATACCGCGTCTTTGTAGAGCAGGCGGGCGGGCACGTGCGCGTGCTGCCGCTGCAGGAGCCGAATTTTGAAATAGACCCCGCCGCGCTGCGCGCGTCGATTGGTGAGCACACCGCCGCTGTGATCATCAATTCCCCCAACAACCCAAGCGGCAGCGTGCTGCGTGAGGAGAATCTGCGTGCGGTTGCCGCCGTCCTGCAGGAGGCAGAGGCGGCATACGGCCACCCCATCTATCTGATCGCGGACGAGCCGTACCGTGAGCTGGTGTACGGGGACGTAACGGTGCCGTTCATCCCCAACCTGTATGCCGATACCGTGGTCTGCTATTCCTTCAGCAAATCGCTTTCGCTGCCCGGTGAGCGTATCGGGTACATCTTCGTTTCCCCCGGGGCGCAGGATGCCCGGCAGCTGTACGCTGCCATCATGGGGGCAGGGCGTGCGCTTGGCTTCGTATGCGCCCCGGCCCTGTTCCAATATCTCATTCCTCCCTGCCTTGGGAAAACGGCAGACCTGGCGGTTTACCGGGAGAACCGTGACCTGCTTTATCACGCCCTCTGCGAGATGGGCTACACCTGCGTGCCGCCGGACGGCGCGTTCTACCTGTTCGTCAAGGCCCCAGGGGGGGATGCCGGTGCCTTTTGTGAGGCAGCACGGGCCTATGAGCTGCTGCTGGTGCCGAGCGACGATTTCGGCTATCCCGGCTATCTGCGCATTTCCTACTGTGTAGCAACCGATATGATCCGCCGTTCGCTGCCCGCCTTCCGTGCGGCGATCGAGAATTTTCAAAAAGGGGAGTCAACCAATGGCTGTCGATAAAAACGACCTGTCTCTTGCAAGACAGGAGATCAATGAAGTAGATGAAGAGATGGCGCGCCTGTTCGTGCGCCGTATGCACGCGGTCGCCCGTGTGGCCGCCTACAAGATCGCGCACGGCCTGCCGATCTATGACGAGGCAAGAGAGAACGAGGTCATTGCCCGTAACGCCGCCCGCGTAGAGGAGGAGGAGCTGCGCGCCTTTTACGTGCAGTATCTTTCCGAGGGAATGCGCGTTTCCCGCCGCTACCAGGAAAAGCTGGTCAACGGCATGAAGGTGGCCTATAGCGGGGTAGAGGGTGCCTTTGCCTCGATCGCCGCCAAAAAGATCTTCCCCAGTGCCGCCCGTGTGCCGTATCCCGACTTCCGCGCGGCGTATGACGCGGTGGTAAGCGGGGATTGCGATTGCGCCGTTTTGCCGATCGAAAACAGCACGGCCGGCGAGGTTGGCAACGTCTTTGATATGCTGTTTGCCGGGCAGCTGCATATTGCCGGCGTTTATGACCTGTTCATCAACCAGAATCTGCTGGCCCTGCCCGGCACCCGGCCGGAGGACGTGCGTACCGTCATCAGCCACCCGCAGGCCCTGGCCCAATGTGCCGATTATCTGCGCCGCGGGAAGTACCATACCAAGCCCTTTGAAAATACCGCCCTGGCCGCCCGCCACGTCCTGGAGACCGGCGACCGTACCCAGGCCGCCATCGCCAGCGATGAAACGGCAGAGCTGTATGGCTTGGAGATCATTGCCAAGAACATCAATGAGGAAAACATCAACATGACGCGCTTTGCCGTGCTGACCCGCGCGGTGAACGAAAGCCCGGCCGCAAAGGGCCGCCATTCCATCATCATGTTCAACGTGTCGGATGATGCCGGCTCGCTCTGCAAGGCGATCGACGTCATCAGCAGCTACGGCTATAACATGCGCTGCCTGCGCAGCCGCCCCATGAAGGGCCTGATGTGGCAGTATTATTTCTACGTGGAGATCGAGGGCAATCTCTCTACCCCCCACGGCAAGGAGATGTTAGAGGACCTGCGCCACTGCTGCGACAAATTAAAAATGCTGGGCAGCTTTACCTATCCGGCAGAGCTGCGTTGAGGAGCTGAGTATGATCCAACGTGTCAGAACCGCCACAGGCGGTTACGATATCCATATTGAAAATGGCGTGCTTGCCCGCGCGGGCGAGCTTTTCGCGCTTGACCGCCGCGTGCTGGTGGTCACCGATGAGGGCGTGCCGGCCGCATATGCGGCCGCCGTTTGCGCGCAGTGCAAAAGCCCCGTTCTCGTTACCCTGCCGCAGGGAGAGGGCAGCAAATCGCTTGCCCGGTTTGAGGAGCTGCTTGCCCGCATGCTGGCAGAGGGCTTTACCCGTACCGATGCGGTCGTGGCCGTTGGCGGTGGCGTGGTAGGCGACCTCTCCGGCTTCGTTGCCTCTGCGTATATGCGCGGGGTGGATTTTTACAATATTCCCACCACGCTGCTCTCGCAGGTCGATTCCTCGGTTGGCGGCAAAACGGCCGTCAATCTCGCCGGCATCAAAAACTGCGTGGGCTGCTTTTATCCGCCGCGTGGCGTGCTGATAGACCCGGATGTGCTGCGCACCCTGCCGCCGCGGCAGGTAGCCGCCGGCATGGCAGAGGTCATTAAGATGGCCGCCACCTTTGACGAGCCCTTTTTTGCAGCCCTGGAGCAGGGTGAGATGCCGATCGGGGAGATCATTGCCCGCGCCCTGGCCCTGAAGGAACGGGTGGTAGAGGAGGATGAAAAGGAAAGCGGCCTGCGCCGCGTGCTGAACTTCGGCCATACCATCGGCCACGGCATTGAAAGCTGCGGCGGCCTGTACCACGGTGAGTGCGTGGCCCTTGGCATGCTGCCCATGTGCAGCGAGGAGGTGCGCACACGCCTGCTTGCCCTGTATGCCCGCTACGGCCTGCCTACGGCCTTTACGGGAGAGGTAGACCGCGTGATCGCCGCCCTTTCCCATGATAAAAAATTAGATGGCGCATGCCTGCGCACGGTCTACGTGCCGCGCGTTGGCAGCTACGAGATACGGAATGAGCAGCTTTCCGACTTCGCAGCCCGCGTGAGGGAGGTATACGCAAGGTGAAAAACACGTTTGGCAGTAGCGTAGCCGTTACCCTGTTTGGGGAAAGCCACGGCCGCTCGATCGGTGCCTTGCTGGATGGCATGGCCCCCGGCATACCGGTAGACCTTGCCTTTATGCGCCACCAGATGGCGCTGCGCCGCTCACTTTCTGCCCTTTCCACCGCGCGGCAGGAGGCGGACGAGGTCATCATAGAGAGCGGTGTTTACGAGGGAAGGACCACCGGCACGCCCATTTGCCTGCGTATTGAAAACAAGCAGGCGCACAGTGCCGATTATGACAGGACAAAGCAGCTGGCCCGCCCGGGCCATGCAGATTTTACCGCCCGTGAGAAGTACCACGGGTTTGAGGACGCGCACGGCGGCGGCCACTTTTCCGGCCGCATCACGGCCGGCCTCGTGGCGGCGGGCGCCATTGCCATTTCCGCCCTCCGGCAAAGGGGGATCCACGTTGGCACGCACATTGCCGCCTGCGCCGGCGTGGCAGACCGCCCGTTTGCAGACCTGCCGGCCGATATTATCGCGCTGAACGGCATGCCCTTTGCCGTGCTGGATGAGCAGGCAGGGGCAGCCATGCAGGCCGCCATTGCCGCAGCCAAGGCAGAGGGCGATAGCGTTGGCGGCGTGCTGGAGAGCGTTGTCATCGGCATGCCAAGCGGCGTGGGCGAGCCGTGGTTTGACACGGTAGAGAGCCTGCTCTCGCATATCCTCTTCAGCATTCCCGCCGTCAAGGGCGTGGAGTTTGGGGACGGCTTTGCCCTTTGCGCCATGCGCGGCTCCGCGGCCAACGACGCCTTTTGTATGCAAAACGGCCGCGTGGTGACCAAGACCAATCACGCCGGCGGTATTCTTGGCGGCATCACGAACGGCATGCCCCTTCGCGTGCGCGTGGCGGTCAAGCCTACCCCCTCGATCTACCGGGAGCAGCAGACGGTCGATCTTGCCACTGGGCAAGAGGCGGCGCTCTCTATCGTTGGCCGCCATGATCCTGCCATCGTGCACCGCGCCCGCGTGGTGGTGGATAGCGCCATTGCGCTGGCGCTGTGCGATATGCTGGCACTCCGCTTCGGCACCGATTGGCTGGCAGGGAGGGATGCCTGATGCAGTACGGACTGATCGGTGAAAGGCTGGGTCACAGCTATTCCCCGGAAATACACGCACGCCTGGCAGATTATACCTACGAGCTGTGCGAGCTACCGCCCGAGGCGGTTGGCCCCTTTATGCAGGCACGGGAATTTTCCTGCATCAACGTCACCATTCCTTATAAAACGGCCGTCATGCCGTATCTGGACGAGATCGACGAGGCTGCCCGCGCCATTGGCGCGGTCAATACGGTCAAGCGGGTGGGCGACCGCCTGTACGGCTACAATACCGATCTTGCCGGCCTCTCTGACCTGATCGACCGCGTTGGCGTGCCGCTTGCCGGCCGCACGGTGCTGATCCTTGGCAGTGGCGGCACGGCCAAGACCGCCCTTGCCGTATGCCGCGCACGGGGCGCCAAAGAGATCGTTACCGTTGGCCGCACGGCAAAGGACGGCGTGATCTCTTATGAAGAGGCGTATGCCCGCTATGCACACGCCGAATATATCATCAACGCCACCCCGGTCGGCATGTATCCGAATGAAGATGCCTGCCCGGTCGCGCTTTCGCGCTTCCCTTCGCTGCTTGGGCTGTGTGACGCGATCTATAACCCCCTGCGCACCGATCTGGTGCAGGCAGCGCGTGTGCGCGGCATCCCGGCCGAGGGCGGGCTTTATATGCTGGTGGCCCAGGCGGTGCATGCCGTTTCGATCTTCACCGGCAAGCCGGTCTCGCGTGCGGAGGCAGACGGCGTTTACCGCGCCGTGCTGCAGGAAAAGGAGAACGTCTATCTGATCGGCATGCCCGGCTGCGGCAAAAGCACGGTCGGCCGTGCGCTGGCCGCCAAAATGGGCCGCCCGTTTTTTGATTCGGATGAGGAGATCGTCCGTGCTGCCGGGGTAGATATTCCTACCATTTTTGCAACCGAGGGCGAGCCCCGCTTCCGCGAGCGGGAGGCAGATGCCATTGCCGCCCTTGCCCATACCGCCCGCGGGGCGGTGATCGCCACCGGCGGCGGCGCCGTGCTGCGGGGAGAGAACCTGCATCGCATGCGCCGCAGCGGCCGGATCTACTTTTTAGACCGCGCGCTGGAAAACATTCGCCCCACCGGTGACCGCCCGCTCTCCTCAAGCAAGGATGCGCTGGCCCGCCGCTACGAGGAGCGCTATCCCATCTACTGCGCCGCAGCTGATCTGCGCGTGGCGGTGGATGAGAGCATTGAGCACAGCGTAGAAACTATACGAAAGGATTTTCTTCTCGCATGAAGATCATCGTTATCAACGGCCCGAACCTGAACATGCTCGGCATTCGGGAGCCGTCTCATTACGGCAGCGAAAGCTACCGTGACCTGCTGAAAAAGATCAAGCGATACGCCCGCACGGTGGGCGTGCGTGTTTCCTTTTATCAATCCAACCATGAGGGCGACCTCATTGACTGCATCCAGCGTGCCTTTCGCCGCTATGACGGCATCGTCATCAATCCCGGCGGCTATACGCACACCAGCGTAGCCCTGCCGGATGCGGTGCGTGCGGTCAGCCTGCCCTGCGTAGAGGTACATATCTCCCATGTGAACGAGCGGGAGGAATATCGCAGGATCAGCTATATCCGTGAGGCCTGCATCGGCGTGATCAGCGGCCTGGGGACGGACGGCTATCTGCGCGCGATCGATCAGCTCATCGCGGCACAAAAGGGGGCAGAGAAATGAAGGCTGTGATCACCCCCGCCCGCCTGCAGGGGCGGGTAGAGGCACCCCCCTCCAAAAGCATGGCGCACCGCCTGCTGATCTCGGCAGCCCTGGCCGAGGGCAAAAGCGTGATCCGCAACCTGGCAGACTCTGCCGATATCGCGGCCACCGTTGCCTGCCTGCGGGCGCTTGGCGCACGCATTGAAAGGCAAGGGGCAGATACCGTGGTCTACGGGGTAGACGTGCGCACCCGCACGTCCTTTGCCGAGCTGCCCTGTAACGAAAGCGGCAGCACGCTGCGCTTTCTCATTCCGCTTGCGCTGCTGGGGCAGGCGCCCGCCCGCCTGAGCGGGACGGAGAAGCTGCTTTCCCGCCCTTTGGATATCTATGAGACTATTTGCACGGGCGAGGGCTTTACCTTTGAAAGGGAGACTGCCGCCGTGACGGTCGGCGGCCGCCTGCGCGGCGGCGATTATCGCGTGGTGGGAAACATCAGCAGCCAGTTTATCAGCGGCCTGCTGTTTGCCCTGCCGCTGTGCGAGGGGGATAGCCGTATTCTGATCACCCCGCCGCTGGAAAGCCGCCCGTACATCGACCTGACGTTAGAGGCGCTTCACGCCTTTGGCATCCAGGCCGCGTGGGCAGACGAGCGCACGCTCACCGTCAAAGGCGGGCAGACCTATTGCCCGACCACCTGTACGGTAGAGGGCGACTATTCGGGCGCGGCCTTCTTTGCCGCGCTGGATCTGCTGGGTGCAGACGTGCAGGTAGACGGCCTGCGGCCGGATAGCCTGCAGGGCGATATGGCCTATATCCGCTATTACGAGATGCTGGAGAAGGGGACCCCCACCATTCACCTGGGCAACTGCCCGGATCTGGCCCCCATCCTGATGGCCGTGGCCGCCGCCAAAAACGGCGCGGTCTTTTGCGGCACGCGCCGCCTGCGCATCAAGGAAAGCGACCGCGGCGCCGCCATGGCAGCAGAGCTTGCCAAGTTTGGCACGTCGGTCGACGTGCATGAGGATTCCATCGTCGTGTATCCGATCGCCTTTCATCGGCCGGGCGAGCTGCTGCACGGGCATAACGATCACCGCATCGTCATGGCCCTTTGCACCCTGCTGTCGGTAACGGGCGGGGAGATCGACGATGCAGAGGCAGTGCGTAAAAGCATGCCGGACTATTTTGAAAAAATGCGTCAGCTTGGCGCACAGGTGACCTTACATGAAGCTTGATAAAACAAAGAAAATTCTGATCGTGGGCCTGGGTCTCATCGGCGGCAGCTATGCCCGCTCCCTGACCGACCAGGGCTATTACGTGACTGCCATTACCGGGCGGCAAAGCACGATCGACTATGCCCTTTCGGTCGGTATGATCGCCAAGGGGGCAGCAAGGCCCGAGCCGGCATTGATCCGCGAGGCGGACCTGGTCGTGTTCGCCCTTTACCCCGGCGTGTTCTTGGAATGGATACGGGAGCACCAGCAGCACTTCAAGCCCGGTGCCGTGATCACGGACGTAACCGGCGTCAAGGGCTGCATCGTAGAGCCCATTCAAAGCCTGCTGCGGCCGGATGTGGAGTTCATTGCCAGCCACCCCATGGCCGGGCGTGAGGTCAGCGGGGTAGAGAACAGTGACCCTGCCATCTTCCGCGGGGCCAACTACGTCGTTACCCCCAGCGAAAAAAATACGAAGGAGGCCATTGAGCTTTGCTGCCACCTTGGCGAGGTGCTTGGCTTTGCCCGCATCTCCACGCTCTCACCGGAGGAGCATGATGAGATCATTGGCTTCGTCTCCCAGCTGACGCACTGCATTGCCGTCTGCCTGATGACGTGTGAGCATAACGAGCATCTGCAGGACTACACGGGTGACTCCTTCCGAGACCTGACGCGCATTGCGCGGCTCAATGACGAGATGTGGAGCGAGCTGTTTTTGCGCAATAAGGATGCGCTGCTGCGCCAGATGGGCCTGTTTGAGGACGAGCTTGCCCGCCTGCGCAGCAAGCTGGAAAGCGGCGACCGTGAGGGCCTGCGTGAGATGATGCGCGCCTCTACCGCCCGCCGCGCCCTGTTTGATAAGAAAACAAATGAAGAACGTAGATAGAAAGAAGGTATATTGTTATGAATATGGAATTTAGCCGGAAGCTCCCCATCCCGCAGGAGATCAAGGCACAATATCCCGTCACCCCCGAAATGACCAGGATCAAGGAAGAAAGAGACGCCGAGATCGCGGCGATCTTCCGCGGTGAGCTGCGCAAGCTGATCCTGGTGATCGGCCCCTGCTCGGCCGATGCAGAGGAGCCGGTGCTGGATTATATCAACCGCCTGCGCACCGTGCAGGACAAGGTGCAGGATAAGATCTGCATTATCCCGCGTATCTATACCGGAAAGCCCCGCACCACGGGCGATGGCTATAAGGGCATGATCCACCAGCCGGACCCGAATGAAAAGCCGGACATGCTGCGCGGCATCATCACCATTCGTGAGCTGCATATGCGCGCCCTGAAGGAGACCGGCTTCACCTGTGCCGATGAGATGCTGTACCCCGAAAACCACCGCTACCTGAACGACCTCTTGGCCTACGTTGCCATCGGCGCCCGCTCGGTAGAGGACCAGCACCACCGCCTGACCGCCTCCGGCCTGAACGTGCCGGTCGGCATGAAGAACCCCACCGCGGGTGATATCTCGGTCATGATGAACTCGATCACCGCCGCGCAGCACGCGCATGACTTCATCTACCGCGGCTGGGAGGTTCATTCGCACGGCAACCCGCTGGCACACGCCATCCTGCGCGGCTACGTGGACGAGCGCGGTAACTCCTACCCCAACTATCACTACGAGGATCTGATCCACCTGGCGGGCATCTATGCCGAGAAGGGGCTGCAAAACCCCTCCGTCATCGTGGATACCAACCATGCCAACTCCGGCAAAAAGTACCTGGAGCAGACGCGCATCGCCAAGGAGGTGCTGCATAGCTGCCGCCACAATGCAGACGTGAAAAAGCTCGTCAAGGGCCTGATGATCGAAAGCTATATCGAGGATGGCTGCCAGAAGGTCGGCGACGGGGTGTACGGTAAGTCGATCACCGATCCCTGCCTTGGCTGGGAGAAGACCGAACGGCTGATCTACGATCTGGCCGAAGTATATGAATAAGGGTGCTTGCATCTTTTGGCATAACCGTAAACAAAAAGAGTGTGGGAGAAAAACCTCCCACACTTTCTATATTTATAGGCAGGTTTTACTACCTGCACCGTTTTAATGTGGAAAACCTACGGTTTTCTCCATTTTGATTCTATTTTTGTTTACTATCTCCGTTTTCCACCCTCCATGTATGAAATACATGTCACGGGGTGGAAAACGAAGATTTCTGCTCAAAACCTGCTGCGCCCCTTGCAACATCATAAAAATACGGGCGAGAAAAGGCTTTCTCGCCCGTTTTGCTGCGCAAAACGCACAGGCATGCTGTATTTTTATGAGATATCCCTTTATTCGGACTACCGTACCTGATGCTTTTGGACAAACGCCCGGGCATCCCGGAGCAGCGCCATGTCCTCTGCCGAGATGGTTTCATATTCTCCAAGATTCAACAGATAGCGAGGATCTAATTGCAGGATCTGGCATATTCTGCGCAGCTGCTCCATGCTTGGCTCCTGCACATCGCGCTCGATTTTGGAATAATTGGATTGATTCATCGGAATCAGCTTGGCCATATCACTTTGCAACAGATCAAGATCCTCCCGCGCGTTTCGTATCTTTTCACCGATGTTCACAGTCGCCACCCCTTTCATCTATAATATAACATTTTTAACTAAAATGCTTGACAAATAGTTGAATATATTATATAATTTCAAAGCAGTTAATTTTTAACTACAAAAGACTTTTGCGACAGGAGGACAAATGATGAAGGATAACGAAAAAACAGCATACAAGCCCCCGCATCTGGCCATTACAGACTTCGAGCCGGCAGACGTGCTGCTGCTTTCAGACGGCACAGACGATAACGAGGGCTCCTGGCGGCCGACCGGCAACGCCCTGCGTTTAGACCTGTTCAACATTTGAATTTGAAAAAGGAGAAAAACATGAAAAAGAGACTTTTGATGGCAGCCATGCTGCTCATTCTCTGCCTTGGCTGTCTGTTCACGGTTGCCTCGGCCACCGAGGATACCACCCCGGCGCTCAGCATCGATTACACAAACCTTTCCTATAGCGAATCGGTCTACATCAAGTACGCCGTCTCTGCCAAAAATGTGGTAGAGGATGACGTGCGCCTGCTGGTATGGCGTGAGCCTGATGCAAACGGCTACGCCTACGGCACGCAGGACGAGATCATTCTGCCTGCCTACAAGGACACCATCGAGGGTGAGGAATATATCATTTTCGACTATAAGAATATCGCCGCAAAAGAAATGGGTGACGATATCTACGTGCGCCCGATGGTGCAGGCAGGCGGGACCGTCTATACCGGCGATGCCGTCAAGTATAGCGTGCTGCGTTATGCCTATGACACCATTCATGATGACACCGCAGCCGCCAGCCTGCAGGAGCTGATGCGCGATATGCTGGCCTACGGTGCCTCGGCACAGGCGCACTTCAACTACAAGACCGATACACCGGTCTATAACAAGGCCGCCGGCACGATCGATTGGTATGATATCACCTTGGTCAATGGTACGCTGGCCGATGGCTTTACGAGTGGGCTGGTCTATCAGAACACAAAAATTAGCGATGGACTCGCTTACACCGAAAACAAGGACGAAAACGACAACACTGTTTCCTATACCGTTAGTGGTATTGGAACTTGTACCGATACCGATATTATAATTCCGGCAACTCATAATAGTCTGCCGGTAACAAGCATTGGAGCTAACGCTTTTCGTTTCAACACGAACATAACTAGCATCGCCGTTTCAGATGGCGTGACCAGTATTGGTTCCATGGCTTTTTTCCGTTGCTCTTCCTTGGCCACTGTCAAAATTTCTTCTAGTGTAACTGACATTGCTCTGGATGCATTCGATGATTGCACCGTTATGCAACGCTTTGATGTAGATGAAGGCAATGCTGTCTATTCCTCCATCGACGGTGCTTTGTATAACAAGACCGGCACCACGCTTATTCGTGTACCCTGCAATCTTGCAGCCAACACATTTACAATCCCTTCCACTGTCACAAGAATCGAAACGCAAGCATTCTATCTCTGTTCTGCAATCATCAACATTTCTGTTCATTCCGGCGTAACTGAAATTGGCCCTTTTGCCTTTCTCGCGCCTTCCTTAAACAGCATTGTTGTTCACAAGGATAATGCCATCTATTCTTCAAATAACGGCATACTGTATAGCAAAGACGGCACCAATCTGATCTATGCGCCGTGTAATTCGATTTCCGGAACATTTGCAGTTCCTTCCGGCGTGACAGCCATCAATACCTATGCATTCAACTCTTGTACTGGCATGACCGGGATCTCGTTCCCCGTTGACACGATCACCATTGGCGATTATGCGTTTATGTCATGCACCGGATTAAGAAGCATAACCTTTGGTACCAATATTGCAAGCATTGGCAATTATGCATTCGCATGGTGTGACGGTCTGACAACTATCACGTTCCAAAATAACATGAAGAGCATCGGCGAATCAGCATTCCAATTCTGTACAAATTTGAAAACAATAACATTTAATGACGGTGTGACAAGCATTGGTGCTTCCGCATTCTATCAGTGCACAAATTTGACAGAAATCAATCTTCCTAATAGTTTAACCAGCATCGGCGAGGGGGCCTTCTCGGGTTGCGAGGCCTTAACTGAAATCACTATCCCCAACAGCATAACCATTATTGGTTCCTGGTTTAATGGCTGTTCTTCCTTAACTACCGTAAATCTTCATAATAACGTTACCAGCATCGGCGAGCGCGCATTTCAGCGTTGTTCTGCTTTAACAAGTATTACTATACCAAGCGGCGTAATAAGTATAGGCGATTTTGCCTTCTGCCAGTGTTATGCTTTAGCAGATATCACCATCCCCGATAGCGTTACCAGCATTGGTGACCATGCGTTCTACGACTGCACGAGCCTGACAACCGTTTACTACACCGGCACACCGGAGGAATGGGGACAGATCAGCATTGGTTCTTCCAACTCCTACCTCACCGATGCCGCCCGGTACTATTACAGCGAGACAGAGCCTACCGATACCACCTATCCGTATTGGCACTACGTAAACGGCGTACCGACGAAGTGGTAAAGTGACGCTGCTTTAATTGTCATCCTGAGCCTCTGGCGAAGGATCTTGAAAGGAAAAGATCCTTCAGTCGCTCCGCTCCCTCAGGATGACACGAGGGGTGCGGCTTTGCCTTCCCCAGTGGGGGAAGGGGGACCGCTTGCGGTGGATGAGGTGTCAAAAGCAAAAGAGCTCCTCATCCGTCAGCCTGCCGGCTGCCAGCTACCTCCCGGAGGGAGCCTATGGTTACAGAACACCGGGGTGGGACGCCCAGGAGGTCGTCCCCTACGGTGGAAAGGGGAATGTTCGTGTTTTCCGCAAAGACAAACAAGGCGCGACAATGTCGCGCCTTGTGCTGTTTATTCCTGTTTGATCAATCAAAATAGAAGGGCTTGCCGGACTTGGAGGACTCGTAGATACCCTCCAGGATGCGGGTCACGCAGTAGGCCTGCTCCGGCTTGGTGATGGGGGCAGCCCCGCCGCGTACAGCCTCGATCCACAGTCTCTCCTCGCGGTCAGCAGGGGACTCCGACCCGTTGCCCTCAAAGAAGGCAGCGCCGCCGGCGTTGAAGTCGGGCTTGAAGACGTACTGGCGGCCGTTGCGCACACCGTTGATGCGCAGACCGTCATTCATATCGCCGCCGGCCTTGGTGCCGCACAGCGTGGTAACGGCCTCGCGCACGTCCAGCGTGTTGAGCGCCCAAGAGGACTCCAGCACGATGGTGGCGCCGTTCTCCATCACGATAAAGCCAAACGCGCTGTCCTCAACCGTGAACTTGGCAGGATCCCAGTCGCCCCAGGCGTTGCCCTGGTCCTTATCGTTATTCAGCTTGTGGTAGGTGGTACCCACGCAGTACTTCGGCTTGTAGTTATCCATCATCCACAGCGTCAGGTCCAGCGCGTGCGTGCCAATGTCGATCAGCGGGCCGCCACCCTGCTCGTACTCGTTGAGGAATACGCCCCAGGTAGGAACGGCACGGCGGCGGATGGCCGTTGCCTTGGCATAGTAGACCTCACCAAACGTGCCGGCCTCTGCCTCCTGCTTCATGTAGATCGAATCCGGGCGGAAGCGGCTCTGGTAACCGATAGAGAGCAGCTTGCCGGTCTCCTTGGCAGCATCCAGCATCTTCTTTGCCTCGGCCGAGTTGATGGCCATGGGCTTTTCACACATGACGTGCTTGCCGGCGTGCAGCGCATCCACCGTGATAAAGCTGTGCGCGCGGTTCGGGGTACAAACGTGTACCACGTCAATGCTCTCGTCCTTTAAAAGCTCCTTATAGTCCTTGTAGACCTTTGCATCCGGCGTGCCAAATTCCTTGGCTGCCTTCTCGGCGCGCTCTACGATAATGTCACAAAATGCGACCATTTCGCAATCTGCCACCTTCTTCAGGCTGGGCATGTGCTTGCCGTTTGCAATCCCGCCGCAGCCAATGATGCCAACCTTTACTACGTTTCCTGCCATGTTCTTGTTCTCCTTATGTAAATGTGTAAAAATAAAAGGGGTCTTTTTCGTTCAGTATAGCATATTTTTTCCCGCTTGTCTACAAGATGTTTGCAATAAAATATCAATTTTGTGTCTTTTTCTTCTGGGGGCTTGACAAATCCCCGCCGGGTTTGTATAATATAGATGTAAAACCAAAAAAAGCATTGACGGAGACAGTAGCATAGGTGCCAAGGAATGAGCGAGTCGGGTATGGTGTGAGCCGATGTCCGGTAGCCCTGTGTGAATATCACTCCCGAGCTGCGGTAGCCAAAGGCCATGCCCGCGTAACTGCCGCCGGTCTCTCCCCGTAAAAAGAGAAGCATATGCCGGTATGCGTAACGGGTGGTATAGCAAGGCTGCGCCTTGTCCTGTGTTTCGCGGGGCAGGCGTGTTTTTGTCCCTTTCCGGTAAAAAAGAAAAGGAGAAGAGTTATGTACGAAAAGGTTCCCGGCAGTATGAATTTCGTGGAGCGCGAAAAGGGCGTCCGCAAATTCTGGGAGGACAATCAGATCTTTGAAAAAACGGTAGAGGCACGGCGCGGTAAGCCGACCTATACCTTCTTTGACGGCCCGCCTACGGCAAACGGCAAGCCGCACATCGGCCACGTGCTGACGCGTGTCATTAAGGATATGATCCCGCGTTACCGCACCATGAAGGGCTATGAGGTGCTGCGTAAGGCCGGGTGGGATACCCACGGCCTGCCCGTTGAGCTGGAGGTAGAGAAGAAGCTCGGGCTGGACGGCAAGGAGCAGGTAGAGCAGTACGGCCTTGCCCCCTTTATTGACGAGTGTAAGGAAAGCGTTTGGAAGTACAAGGGCATGTGGGAGGATTTTTCCTCTACCGTTGGCTTCTGGCTGGATATGAAGGACCCCTACGTTACCTACCACAACAGCTTTATTGAGTCGGAATGGTGGGCCCTGCGCACCATCTGGGACAAGGGCCTGCTTTATAAGGGCTTTAAGATCGTGCCCTACTGCCCGCGCTGCGGCACGCCGCTCTCCTCGCACGAGGTGGCGCAGGGCTATAAGACGGTCAAGGAGCGTTCTGCCATTGCCCGCTTCCGCGTAGCCGATGAGGATGCCTACTTCCTGGCCTGGACGACCACGCCCTGGACGCTGCCCTCCAACGTGGCGCTTTGCGTGAACCCGGACGTGACCTATGTGAAGGTCAAGGCGGCAGACGGCTATACCTACTACCTGGCCGAGGCGCTTTGCGACCGCGTGCTTGGCAAGCTGGCGACCGAGGATGCCCCTGCCTACGAGGTGCTTGCCACCTTTACGGGCAAGGAGCTGGAGGGCCGCGCCTACCTGCCGCTCTTTGCCTGCGCGGGTGAGGCTGCTGCCAAGCAGAAGAAGCGCGCCCACTTCATCACCGTAGACGGCTACGTCACCACCTCAGACGGTACGGGTATCGTTCATATCGCCCCCGCCTTTGGTGAGGATGACTCCCGCGTTGGCCGCAACTACGATCTGCCCTTTGTGCAGTTTGTGGACGGCCACGGTAACATGACCGAGGAAACGCCCTATGCCGGCGTGTTTGTCAAGAAGGCAGACCCGATGGTGCTGGTGGATCTGGATAAAGAGGGCAAGCTGTTTGATGCGCCCAACTTTGAGCATGAGTACCCGCACTGCTGGCGTTGTAACACCCCCCTGATCTACTACGCGCGTGACTCCTGGTTTATCCGCATGACGGCCGTGCGCGACAATCTGATCCGCAACAACAATACCGTTAAATGGATCCCTGAATCGATCGGTAAGGGCCGCTTTGGCGACTGGCTGGAGAACATTCAGGACTGGGGCGTCAGCCGTAACCGCTATTGGGGCACACCGCTGCCGATCTGGGAGTGCGCCTGCGGCCACCGCCATTGCATCGGCTCGATCGAGGAGCTGCGCAGCCTGTCGAAGAACTGCCCGGCCGATATCGAGCTGCACCGCCCGTACATTGACGAGGTCACCTTCCCCTGCCAGGAATGCGGCGGCGAGATGAAGCGCGTGCCCGAGGTCATTGACTGCTGGTTTGACTCCGGCGCTATGCCCTTTGCCCAGTGGCACTACCCCTTTGAAAACAAAGAGAAGTTTGAGCGCACCTTCCCGGCAGACTTTATCTCCGAGGGTGTGGACCAGACGCGCGGTTGGTTCTATTCGCTGATGGCCATCTCCACCCTTCTCTTTGATTGCGCACCCTATAAATCCGTGCTGGTGCTTGGCCACGTGCTGGATAAGGACGGGCAGAAGATGTCCAAGTCCAAGGGCAACGCGGTCGACCCGTTTGAGGCGCTGGACGAGTTCGGTGCTGATGCGATCCGCTGGTACTTCTATTCCAACTCGGCACCCTGGCTGCCCAACCGCTTCTTCCGTGAGGCGGTGCTGGAGGGACAGCGCAAGTTTATGGGTACCTTGTGGAATACCTACGCCTTCTTCGTGCTGTACGCCAATATTGACGGCTTTGATGCTACGCAGTACGAGCTGAAATACGATACCCTTTCGGTCATGGATAAGTGGATGCTCTCGCGCCTGGAGACGCTTGTGCGCGGGGTAGACGCTGACCTTGCCGAGATCCGCGTGCCGGAGGCTGCGCGCAAGCTGGATGCCTTTGTGGACGAGATGAGTAACTGGTACGTCCGCCGCTCGCGCGAGCGCTTCTGGGGCAAGGAGATGACGCAGGATAAGATCAACGCCTATATGACGCTCTATACCTGCCTTGTCAAGCTTTCCAAGGTTGCTGCCCCCATGATCCCCTTCATGGCTGAGCAGCTGTACCAGAACCTGGTGCGCCAAAACGACAAGCAGGCGCCCGAAAGCGTGCATTTGTGCGAATACCCGGTGGCAGACGAGAGCATGATCGACCCCGCCCTTGAGGAGCGGATGGAGGAGGTCTTGCGCGTGGTGGCCCTTGGCCGTGCCTGCCGGAACGCCGCCTCGGTCAAGACGCGCCAGCCGATCGGCCATATGTACGTCAAGGCAGAGTTTGACCTGCCGGACTTCTTCCTTTCGATCATTGAGGAGGAGCTGAACGTCAAGGCGGTCACCTTCTCTGACAGCGTTCGCGCCTATACCACCTACACCTTCAAGCCGCAGCTGCGCACGGTAGGCCCCAAGTACGGCAAGTACCTGGGCGGCATCCGTCAGGCGCTTGCAGGCCTGGATGGCAACGCCGCCATGGACGAGATCGAGGCAAGCGGCCGTCTGATGCTGACGGTGGGCGACGAGGTGCTGCCGCTGGAGAAGGAGGATCTCTTGATCGAGATGACCCGCCTGCCCGGCTACGAATCGGTCTCTGAAAATGGCGTGACCGTGGTGCTGGATACCAACCTGACGGCAGAGCTGCTTGAGGAGGGCATGGTCAACGAGCTGGTCAGCAAGGTGCAGAACATGCGCAAGGACAGCGGCTTTGAGGTGACCGACCATATCACCCTCGGCCTTGCCGGAAACGATAAGGTGGCAGACATTCTGCGCCGCAACGAGGCAACCGTGTGCGCGCAGGTGCTGGCTGACGGGGTCAGCTACGGCAGCGTGGCTGATAACGCGCGTGAATGGAATCTCAACGGCGAAAAGGTCACCCTTTCGGTTACCCGTATATAACAAAAAAGCAGGGCTGCCGACATAGTCGGCAGCCTGTCATTTTATAAGGAGTGCGTAGCCTGCGATGTACGTCGTGCTTGCCTTGACGGCGCTGACCGTGACCGTGCAGAATATCCTCAAGCAGCGGTTCAACGAGCGGTGTAAAAACGGCGCTTATCTCTTTTCTGCCATGGCGGCCTTCGTCGCCATGCTGGTATTTCTGTGCAGCAACCGGGAATGGACGTGGGACGGGGCGCTTTGGCTGCCCACGGTCGGCTTTGCGCTGGCCTATGCCGCCGCTACCGTCTTTTCGGTGCTGGCCATTCTGCACGGCCCCTTGGCCAAGACCTCGCTGATCATTTCCTGCTCCTTGCTTATCCCCAGCCTGTACGGGATCCTGGTGCAGGGGCTGCTCCTGCAGCGCACCTCGGTGGGGGAGGCACTTTCGCCCACCCTGCTTGGTGGCACGGTGCTGCTTTTCGTTTCGCTGTTTTTGGTCAACCGGCCGTCGGCGGGGCAGGGGAGGGGGCAAAGGGCCACGCTGCGCTGGGCGATCTTTGCGCTGCTTGCCTTCCTTGGCAACGGCTTTTGCTCGGTCGTGCAGGCGGCAAAGCAGGATTTTTGCGGCAACGAGCGGAACGGGATCTTTATGATCGCCGCCCTCCTCCTTGCCTCGTTTATGCTGCTGGCGGCCGCGCTGCTTGTTCCCTCGCAGCGTGCTGCCGCAGGGGAAACGCTGAAAAAGGGCTGGCTCCTTGCCCTGCTGTGCGGTGCTGCCAACGGTGTGACGAACCTGTTCGTCATCTATCTCAATGCCTCCGGCTTTCCCGCCTCCATCACCTTTCCCGTTATTTCGGGCGGTGGTATTTTGCTGGTCTTTCTCTATTCGCTCCTGGTCAAACGGGAGCGGTATACAACGCCGCAGTACGTTGGCTATGCGCTGGGCGTGATATCCATCGTACTGTTGAATATATAAAAATAGGCAAACGATCGCACCGGTGGCAGGCCTGCCACAGGTGCGATCGCTTTTTTGCGCCTTTTGCTTATTCCATGCCCAAAAGCCACGGAACCGAGACCTTCAGAATGCGTGCAAGCTCACGCAGCTCGTAGTCGGCCACGAACCGCGTGCCGATCTCAATGCGCGAAATGCTGTCCCGCTCGATCGTGATGCCGGCTACCTGCAGCCGGGCAGCCAGGTCGCTTTGCGTCAGCCGGTGCCGGCAGCGTGCCTCGTGTACCCGGTCACCGCAAATGTTTTTCTTCCCCTCAAAATCGTAGATCTTCATGTATACCCTTCCTACCCATACAAAGTTTTTTCTCCTTGCTTTCAAAAAATGTGTAAAAAACAAGAAATTATCTTGACTTTAACACATTTCTGCGGTATAATTGTGTTAAAGATCAGCAAAAACAAAAAAACAGCTGGCAAAAGTGAGGACTTTTTTATGGAAGAAAAGCGCGGATTCAAAAATTTTTTATGCTCACCCCTTGGCAAAGTGTGTATGATTTTAGTGATGTATGCTATTATACTGTCAATCGTAATGCTTTGTATTAACAGCAATTCTCAATCCGTAATAACTGTGGTTTTCGTTATATGCGCGATTTTTGGCTGGAAAGCCTTGAATAGAATTACACCTGATATTTTTTTAATTATGCCAGTTGGCGGTTGGATCGTTTATCTTTTGATTAAAGCATTTTTGTCTATTTTGGTTGGTATATTTGTCACACCGTTTGTTATTGCCAAGGCAATTGCTACTGCAGTGCAAGAGGATTCGCAATAAATGACAACGCAAGAATTAAAGAAAGGCGTTGACATGTTGTATGATATGGAGGTCAATCATTATTTGATGACTCGTGCCATACAATCACTTGATAGAGAAATCCATTCGTTAGCAAATAGAAGACCGATTTTATCGCCCCAAAAAAGAGAATACAAAAACCGCCTGTCTGA
Organism: Eubacteriales bacterium; assembly: GCA_045543015.1. Lineage (GTDB taxonomy): Bacteria > Bacillota > Clostridia > Oscillospirales > CAG-272 > UBA1740. Next base: position 10,688 of record JAZQLY010000041.1, on the reverse strand, counting down.
TTTTATCGTTCCGGCGTGCTTTGCTTCAATATTATTCTTCACGTTTTTCGGCGTGGTAAGCTGTGTAACTTCATCCGGATATGCGAACGTATTGTTGTATGCTATTCTTGGGGTTTTTTTGGGTGTAATAGGTGGATTGTTGCTTTTTGCGGTAGACCATATCATAGATAAACATCGTATTGAAAAAGAATATCGCAATGCAGATGACATCTTCATGGGGAAGTTGGCTGGTGATATTGTCCGAATAGAAAGAGAGACGGAACAAAAACGTCACTTGTTAAAGCAACGCGCCATTTTAAAGGAGCGGCTGGATAAGTCCAAGGCAATCGCCATGACAATGTATGCGAAAATGGGGATTGACCGAGAATATCGGCACATGATTGCGATTGGCTATATGAATGAGTTTTTGCGCTTGGGAATTGCGAATAGGCTCGGCGGTGCGGATGGCTTATACTATTTGGTGCGAAAAGAAATAAAAATGGATGTCATGCAAAGTACGATGATTGAAATATCGGAAAAATTGGATATGCTGGTTGATCAGCAACGGGAGCTTCATCGTGATTTGCTGCAAATAAACAGAAAGTGTGACAATATGGTGGATATGACGGTAAAGGCTGCGAGGAGCGCAGGCGCTATTGCTGAAAATACCGCCGTTACTGCATATAATACGGAACGGATTCAACGAGAATTGGAATTTCAAAATTTTATGCTATTACTTTCGTAAGGTAAAAAGGAAACACCCGCCCCCATGGGTGCGCCCTTTTTCTCTTAAAAAGCACCGCCGGTATGGAAACCGGCGGTGCTTCAATTTTTTATCAGATTAACCGGGAGAACGGCATTCTTCCGCGGGCAGGCAGCAGGCCGGCCAATACGTCAATGGCGTAACGCTGTGAGGCGGGGGAGGAATAGCCGTAGATCCTGCGCTTGATCGGCAGCAGCGGGCGAAGGGCCAGCGGGTTGCCAAAGTGCAGAATGGCCTCCGTCTTGCCGGAGTGCGTCAGCGCGTTGATCACCGCCTCGGCGCGGCGGGTCAGCCCGTCGGTGCCAAGATAGGGGGCGGTATCACAATAGCTGATGACCACCACGGCATCGTGCCGCGTAGCGGCGGTCAGCACGCGCTCGTTCTGCTGCTGGTTCGGGAACTCGGGCAGGGTGACTACCTCCGCGGCGGGGAAGCGATCGGCAATGGCCTCTTGCAGCCGGTCGGGGAAGTACCAGCCCTTTTCGTCGATCTCGGCGCTTGAGACGTTTGCCGCATATCCCTGCGGGGTGATCATGACAAACAGGCGGCGCGCCGCCGGGTCAACGGCGGGAGAGACACCCTCGTCACAGATCGCGGTGATGCAATCACGCGCTACGTTGTCTAAGATCTCCTCTGCGTTGTCAGGCAGCGGATAGGGATCGGGCGCCGGGGCAACCGACAGCTGCTCTGCCTGCATGACGTGGCGCACGGCGGTATCCAACGCCTCGTCGCTGATCAGCCCCTCGCGATAGGCCTCCTGCATCATCCGAAAGACCTCGCGCATCGGCGTGCGGTAGTTGGGCAGAATGATATCGTTGCCCGCCATCAGGGCCAGCGCCATGGCGTTCTTTTCACCGTATTTCTGCAAAATGCCCATCATCGCCAGCGAATCGGTATAGATCAGCCCGTCATAGCCGGCACGGCGGATCATGCCGATCACCTTTTTGGAAAGGCTGGCAGGGTAGTCGGGGTCAATGCTTGGGTAGCGGGTGTGGCCCGTCATCACGGCGGTCAGCAGGCCCTCCTTCATCAGCTCCAGGTAAGGAACCAGCTCAAAGCGCAAAAGCTCCTCCTCGGTAGCCGAGGAAACCCCCTCTACCATGTGGGTGTCCATGCCCATGTCCGCCCCGCCCGGGTAATGCTTACCCGCGCCCAAAAAGCCGTAGGAGCGGAAAACGCGGTTGATCTCCCGCGCGAGGCGCAAAACCCCCTCCGGCGTGTCACCGGCGGTCCGCCCGACGCGGCAGGGGCCGTCCCCGTGCAGAATGTCGATCACCGGGCCCCAGCAGCCGCTAAAGCCGTCTGCCATGGCACGCTTGGCAATGGCGGCGGCAAAGACGCGGGCATAGGTAGGATCGCTGCATGCTGAAAGAGAGAGCAACGGCACGGGCGGCAGATCGGAAAGCGGATAGCCGCGCTCCATATCGTTGATGATCAGCAGCGGATAGTCGGCCGCCGCACGCAGGCGGGCGATCAGCGCAGGGGCGCGATCATTGATCGGCACCTGCACGCAGCCAACGGCCTGCTTTTTGATCATCTCCAGCGTAAAGGCCAGGTTGTCAGCGTTGTCCGGTACGCGGGAGCAAAGCACGCGGCCGAGCTTTTGCTCCACCGTCATTTGTTCAAGCGGCAGCATGGAAAAGGGACTCCTTTATCAGAGGGAGGCAAGAATGGCAGCCTCTTCCTCGTTCGGCTGCTTGCCGTATTCGCCCAGCTCAAATGCCTCGGCATAGCGCACGCCGGCGCCCTTGTCTTCACCATAGCGGGCGATCAGCTCTGCGCGGAAGCGGGCAGCCGTCTGCGCAAAGCGGATGGCGTAGCCATCCTCACGGCTGTGCGAAAGGATCTCGGCATCGGTCATGGTAGCCGGGTCCTCTCCCTTCAGCCAGGCAAGGCGTGCCTCCTCACCCTCCGGCACGGTCTGCAGGAAGGTATAGGGCAGCCACTCGTAGACCTGGCTCTCATTGAGGTGGCAGGCGTAGAACTTCTTGTCGATCACGTCGTCAATGCTGACCACGTAGGTCGGGTTAAAGGGCGGGTACTTGAAGCGATCCTCGTAGTAGAGGATAATGGGCATCTCACGCATGGCAGGCACGTCCGGGCAGGTGTGCGGCACGGTAAGAATGTATACGGCATCCTGCACCAGCTGCTCGACATACACCATCTCCCAAAAGCGGTGGCACTCCCCCTCTGTCCGAAATTGCTTGTCAAACGTAAAGTAGTGGATGGCAATAATGCGGCTGACGTTGATCAGATTTTGCAGTTTATGCTCAAAATACTTCTTCATGTTATCAGTATACAATAAACACAAGAAAAAATCAAGTATATTATTTTACCCTTTTTGTGTAGCAGGGTATATTGCAATTTACTTTCTGCCGTGCTAAAATGGTATTGCACGATATTGTGATAAAAGGAGAAAAGTTATGGATTTTAATTCTACCGTAAAGGGCAGCTCGCTGGAGGGCTTTTACCCCGCAGGCTGGGATTTTGAAAAGATCGATGCCTGCATCGGCGCACCCGAGACCGTGACCGACAGACAGGCACATTGGAACAAGGGCTTCACCCCCGTCAAGTGCGAGAGCCTTGGCGAGTTTGAGACCTATATGGGGCATGAGATCGCTATGCAGATCCGCCTGGCAAAGGAGCGCGGTGAGAAGATCGCGTTCATTCTGCCGGTAGGCCCGATGGGTATGTACAAGTGGGTGGTCTACTTCCTGCGTGAGTGGCAGGTCTCCTGCGAGCACGTATTTACCTTTAATATGGATGAGTGGGCAGACGGAGAAGGCAACACCCTCCCCTCGGATAACCCCGGCTCCTTCCAGTACGCGATGGAGAACGCGCTCTTCAACCCGCTTGGCGAACTGACCGTTCCCCCCGCACAGCGCAACTTTGCCACCAAGGCAAACCTGCCCACCTACCCGGAGAAGATCGCCGCACTGAAGGCAGACGGCGCACGCCTGGTGCTGGTATACGGCATTGGCAGAATGTGCCACATCGCCTTCTGGGAGCCGACCTTTGCCGCCGACTACGCAACCGCTACCGAGTGGGAGAAGGCACCCTACCGCATCGGTGCCAAGATCCACCCCCTGACGGTAGAGCAGAATGCGCTGACCAGCTTCAAGTCCCGCACCACGCTGGTGCCTTGCCGCGCCAACACCATTGGCCCCGGCCTCTTCCTGCAGGCAGATTACGCCATCGGCGGTGCAGACGGCACGCTTGGCCGTGGCATGCAGTGGCAGGGTATGTCGCTGTGGATGACACTGCGGCATGAGACGACCCCCTGGATCACCTCTACCTATATTCCCACCCTCCCCGGCCGCCTCTTCTTCCTCTCTGAGCTGGCAGGACCGCTGGTTGCGGAATGTAATTAACGGATAAAAGCCCGCCGTGAGGAAAGGGCTTTCGGATCTTTATTTTGAAAGAAGAGACGGCGCGACTCTGGTCGCCCCGTCTCTTCTTTTGTTTTTATATCCCGGCGATCTGGTCGATCGCATACAGCGGCAGATTGGTAAGCCAACCGTCTTTTTTGAAGTCTGCCATGGATGTGCGTAAAGAAACCGCAGGAGAAAATTTTTCTTGGTAGGTTTTCAGGCTCTTGGCCTTCAGATTGACCTCTGCCTTTACTTCAACAGGGACGATCCGCTCGCCTGTATCGACTACAAAGTCGACCTCGCAGGAGCCTCGGTCATTGGTGTAGTAATATACGTTTAGGCTCTCGATGGTTTTTAACTGCTGACAAACATACTGCTCTGTCAGGGCACCCTTGAACTCAACGAAAAGATCATTACCGTCAAGCAGCGTATGCTGGTGAAGTCCTGCCATGCAGCCAAGAAGGCCTACGTCTACCACAAACAGCTTAAATGCCTTTAAGTCCTCATACGCCCGTAAGGGGAGCCCCGCTTCATTGACGCGGCTGACCTTATGAACAAGACCGCAGTCGCAGAGCCACATGATTGCGGTTTCGTAATCTTTTGCACGGGCGCCCTCGCGGACAAGGCCATAGATAAACTTCTTGTTTTCTTTTGCGAGCTGAGAAGGGATGCTGTTCCACAGCATGCGCAGCCTCGGTACGATCTCATTGGGGGCGTGCTTGGAGAAATCCTGCTCGTAAGCCGCAAGGATCCGCTTTTGAATTTCACGAACCTCGTTAAAGTCCTTGTTCTCTGCAAAGCTTTGCACAGCCTCGGGCATGCCGCCAACAAAATAATAGTGCTTCAACGCATCCATATAGGTTTGCTTGAAGTGCGTCATCATTTTGAAGTCTTGCCGATCAAGCAGCTCGGCAAACTGTTGTTTGCCGGTTGCCATTAAAAATTCCTTGAAGGAAAGGGGGTAAAGCTTTAAGAAATCCACCTTGCCTACAGGGAAGGATGTGCCTTGGTGCAGCGCAATGCCAAGCAAAGAGCCGGCACATACAATGTGATATTGCGGTGCATTTTCATAGAAATATTTTAAAGAGCTGAGTGCTTTTGGAACTTCCTGGACCTCATCAAAGATCAGCAAAGAATTGTTGGGGTGGATCTTACGTCCGACATACAGCTCCAAGCCCATCATCAAGCGCTCGGTATCCAGATCAGAAGAAAACAGCTCTGCCATGATGGAATTGGAGTCAAAATTGATATATACGGTATCCGCATACGCCTGCCTGCCAAACTCTTTCATCAGCCAAGTCTTGCCAACTTGACGAGCGCCTTCAATGATCAAAGGCTTGCGGCGTTTGCTTTCTTTCCATTTCCATAGCTTTTCCATAGCAATTCGGTACATATGCACACCTCCGTTACGATCATGCAAGTATAGTATATCACACGATTACAAAAAATGCAACGAATTTTTGTAAAAAGACTACATTTTTTACGCCGAATAAAGGTTCCGGATCTCAAATCTCTTTATAACGAGTCAAGCATCTCCTGCTGGGTACCGTATCCGATTTCTCTTGACAAGCAAACGCCCGTTATGGTATAATATAGGGGAAAAAGAAAGGCGGTGCAGGCATGATCACAACGCTTTTGTGGGATATAGACGGCACGATCTTGGACTTCCTCGCGGCAGAGAAGGCGGCCATCCGCTGCCTGTTCCGTGAGCTGGCGCTGGGCGAATGCACCGACGAGATGATCGCGCGGTATTCTGCCATCAACAAAAAATACTGGCGCATGCTGGAAGAGGGCAGAATGACCAAGCCGGAGATCCTTGTCGGCCGCTTTCACGAGTTCTTTGCGGGTGAAGGCATCGTGACCGATGCGGACTATTTCAACCGCACCTATCAGGTGCGCCTGGGTGACACGGTGGTGTTTATCGACCGCGCAGACGAGCTGCTGCGGGAGCTGAAGGCGGCAGGGCTGCGCCAATACGCCGTCACCAACGGCACGCGCGTGGCGCAGCATAAAAAGCTGACCAATGCCAACCTGTGGGAGGTCTTTGACGGGGTATTCATCTCGGATGAGATCGGGGCAGAGAAGCCGAGCTGCGAATTTTTTGATCATGTTTTTTCTGCCATCGGTGAGGTGAATAAGGAGGAAACGCTCATCATCGGCGACTCGCTTTCCAGCGATATCCGCGGCGGCATGGCTGCGGGGATCCATACCTGTTGGTATGCTCCAAACGGCGTTGATCTGCCCGGGGACGTGCGGGTAGATGCAAAGATAACAAATTTATGGGAAGTCAAGGGGCTGCTTGCCCGCTTCCCGGAATAGGAGTGAAAAGATGGATAAGAAACCCTTAAAGCTGGGCGTTGCCTACCACGGCAACCGTATGCCTTCTCACGCGCGGCAGGACTTCATTGAGATCGCCAAAAACGGCATGAACCTGGTCGTGCATATGCTCTCCCACACAGACTGGGAGCGGCATAAGAACGTCATCCGTGACATGGTAGAGATGTCGCAGGATGCCGGCCTTGAGGTATGGATGGATAACTGGGGTCTTGGTGGCCCTCCCGGTGACAAGTCGCACTTCCTTGGCTACTATCCGGATAGCCATATGTATTATTCGGACGGCGAGATGCTGCCCTCCCACGTTTGTCTGCGCAGCCCGGACTTTATGCGCTTTATGCGTGACTGGGTAGATACCGTTGCCTGGATGGGCGTAAAGACCATCTTCTGGGATGAGCCGCACCTGCCGAGCAAGGAAAAGGAGGGCAAGCAGTACTACGGCTGCTGCTGCCCGCGCTGCCGCCGCCTGTTTGAAGAAAAGTACGGCCGCCCGATGCCCGAGATCATGGATAAGGAGGCAGAGGCCTTTGTGGTCGAGGGACTGATCGACTATTTCCGTGAGATCACGGCGTACAGCGCCTCCAAGGGGCTGACCAACGTTGTCTGCGTCATGCTCGGAACCTTCGGCATGAGTCTGTCGGCTGCGGATAAGATCTGCGCTCTTCCCACGATCGATAATATCGGCTCCGATCCCTACTGGGTAGGCGGAGAGATGTCTGCTTACGAATACGTTTACCGCGGTGCCAAGGAGAACATCGACCTGTGCGAGCGGTTCAAGAAGGACCACAACATCTGGATCCAGTGCTATAACAACCCCCGCGGCCGTGAGGAGGATATCGTTGCCGCCGCAGAGGCCGCCTACGATGCCGGTGCCCGCACCATTCTTGCCTGGGGCTACCGCGGCAGTGAGTCGAATGACTACCACGCCCACAACCCGGAGGTCGTCTGGGCCAAGACCTGTGAGGCCATGCGCCGCGTGCAGGATATGGAAAGAGACCGCCTGCTGGCCGTCTACCGAAAAAAGTTCCGCAAATGAGAATAAGACGAGGCTGTCGCCTTTTGGCATAACCGTCAATAAAAAGAATGAGCGAGAATTGTTTCCCGCTCATTCTTTTTTGTAGGTATAGATTTATTGCCCGCTACGCATCATCTGTTTAATTTGTCGGGCGTATCACGCAGGCCTACGAGAAAATCGATCGATACATTATAAAACTGCGCCAATTTCATGTACTTGTCAATTCCCATCATATGCTTCCCAAGCTCGTATTTGCTGTAATCTGATTGAAGAATGCCAAGTATGTCCGCAATTTCTTTTTGAGAGAGATCGCGGTCCTCTCGCATATCCTTAAGTCTTTCGTAATAGTTCATCATGCACCTCGTATCGTTGTTGATGTAATTATAGCATAGTGTTTATTTTCACTATTGACAATAGTGCAAATTTCCACTATAATATAGAGTAGCAACGATTTCTATAGAAGGAGCTTTGTATGATCAACCAAACAGAATATCAAATTTTTTCCCAGAATATCGCTTGTTTGCGAAAGGCGTATCGGCTTTCAAAAAAGGAAATGGCAAAAAGATTAGGCATCGGCGTAGGTAGCTTAACAAAAATCGAACGGGGAGAGATCCCCGCTCGATTAGGCTGTCAAGTGATTATTCGTGCAAGCGCTACCTTCGGTATACGTCCTGCAGCACTTTTTGAGCGGATCTTATCCTTGAAATCCACTACTTAACTTCCTCCACCGCAACAATACGGTAACGGGCCGAGGTCGTCTCGTGCTGATCGGCCGTCAGCGTGATAACGCGGTAGGTGGCATCCTTCGTTTCGTCGCTGCCCTCCACCAGGCGGCAGACGGCATTCTTGCAGTCGCCGTAGGCATGCAGGGTAATGGCGAAGCAGGTGTCCGGCTTGACGTATTCCACCGGTTCCGCCACGGGCAGCAGCGTACCGCCCTTGACGAATACGGGGATCGAGTCGGTTATGACGTGGTGCGTTCCCCCCTCGTACCGCTTGCCGGTAAAGAAGTCAAACCACTCGCCCTGCGGCAGCCAGACGTCGCGCTCCTTTTCGGGCGCGGTCAGCGGGGCGACTATCATCGCATCGCCAAAGAGATATTCGTCCTTGCACTCGCGCGCCTCTGCCTCGTTTTCATAGTCGCATACCAGCGCACGCACGGGCGGCTTGCCCTGCGTATGGTAGTCATAGAACATGGTAAAAAGGTAGGGGAGGAGGGACATGCGCACCCGGAACAGCTGCCGGATCTCATCGGTGCAGCCGTGCATCTCCCACGGCATTTCGGAAAGGTAGAAGGCGTTGACAAGCGCCTGCGGGCTGAAGATCACGCTCTGCACGCGGCGGATCAGGTCCTCGGCGTTCTCGGCATGGCGCACCTCGGGTGACCACAGCAGGCCGGAGAAGCCGGCGTTCACCACGCCCGTAATAAAGTCCTTGTGGTCATACAGGTCAGAATACAGCACGAACGGGTAAGAGGCAGCCAAGGAGCCAAGATTGCGCACCTCCGAAAGCGTGCGGCGCTTGCCCAGCGCATCGCTGACCGTCTGCGCGTACAGCGTGCCAAACAGGCTGTGGTACTGCTCGCCGTCCATGCCGGAGGGGAAGCAGGCGCAGTTGGGGAAGGTCCAGCCGCCGGTAAAGTCGCTGCCGTCGCATTCGTCCAGCTTGAAGCCGGAAACACCCATATCCACCAGGGTGCGCTGGTGGTCGGCAAAGATCCTGCGTGCCTCCGGCAGGGTAAAGTCAGGCACAAGGCCGTTCCAGACCAGGTAGTCCCCGCTATAGGGGATCAGCTCATTGTAGATCGGTGCGGTGGGGTGGGTAAACGCATGCTCCCACAGATTGAGGTGGAAGCCCGCGTCACAGATCTCCTTGACCGTTGCAGGCGCGTTTGCAAAGCGCTCCTTGTCCCAGACGTAGGAGCAGGAATAGGTGTGTGACTGCCAGCCGGGCTCAAGGCCAAGGATGTCGCAGGGGATGTGCAGCTCACGGATACGGTGCGCCATAGAAATCACCTGCTCCTCGTTAAACTTCATGTCGCAACGGTAGAAGCAGCCAAGCCCCCACATCGGCGGCATGCAGCCACCGCCGGAGAGCAGGTTGTACTGCGAAACGATCGAGAGGATCGTCTCCCCCGTGATGTAGTACAGGTCAACGCCCTGGGCGATCGGCACCTCAATGGTCAGAATGGTGCGGTCGCTCCCCTCCCGGATGGCGTAAATATCCTCAAAGGCAGAGACCAGGCGGTTGGCATCCGTTCCGTCCTCCCGCCCCTTTTCAGGGCGCAGCTCCTTGCCGCAGTAAAAGGTGGCATAGCGGGCGGTGTCTACGTACAGACCAAAGCCGGCCGTGGTGACAAAGAAGGGAACGGGTGCGTGCGTGTCGCCGCTGTTGGAGACCGGGTCGGCATTGGGGCGGATCTGCTTTTTCGTGCCGCGGTGCTGAAAGCCCTTCAGCTGCAGGCCAAAGCCGTAAATGCCCGCAGTCGGGTCGATCGGCATGGTGATCTTTACCCCGCGCGGCGAGGCAGAAAACTGTATGTCGGCAGCCACCGGCGGCTGCTGGGTCAGAATATCGCAGGCAGGGGAGGGCGCAAAGCGCGAGGGAACGATCTCCTCCGGTGTGCCGTAGCGGATCTTGTAAACGCTCATATGGAAACTCCCTTTCCCAAAAGATGATTACAGTATAGCATAGTGGCGGCCAAATTGCAAGTGGCAGCCGGTCTTGCCACGAAGATTTTTGCATGCACCGCCTTTTTTCCGTCGCCGCCCCTTGACAGGCGAACGAATTTGCGTTATAATAAATAAGCACGCAAGCATCAGGCTGCGCGGCGGCAAAAAATCGCATCTCTGAACAATTGAATATCCGATGAAAAATGTACAGTATGCATCAAACGGGATAGCTCGCCTGCGGCGAAGATACCCACACTCTGCGCCTGACAAGCGATCTTGTCGATCTCCGAGTGGGGTATACGAGGTGGAGCCGATGAGTAAACTCATCGCGCCTCATCTTCCAAGCTCCGTAAATATGATGCACGCTGTTGCATCATATTTACGGAGGGATATCGAAGTGGTCATAACGAGGCGGTCTTGAAAACCCGCGCGTAACTGTTCCTTTTGTTCCCTCAAAATCCTTGTCATATCAAGGGTTTTCAGCATTTTCCATCATACAAAAATTTCATAGTTCTCTCGCGAAATTCTCTCCAAATTCCGGAGCATTTCGCTAA
>JAZQLY010000040.1:0-34487 GCA_045543015.1 Eubacteriales bacterium | reverse complement strand
GGCCAAGCGGTCTTAGGAAGACAAATTAAATCCTCAACTCCTTGGCTCACAGAACGACATGGCTACGATCCGACTTAGCTTTTGGTCTTGCGGATATGCGCAAAGGTAACCTTTTCACCCTGCTCGGCCAGCATACGCAGCCAAAGCTCCAATTGGTCGGCGGTCTTCTTGTGCATCATCCTTCTTGCGTTCCCGCGCAGGAAGTAGGTAAGCGGATGCTCATCTGTATATTTCTTCCCTTGGTAGATCTTGCTGGCGGCCACGCGGTCACAAAACATTTCCTTTAAGAAACGAAGCGGCATAGGCACCGGCTCATACAGCTTGGTGGCGGGATTCACGTCATTCCAGTATTCAAAATGGTGGCGGTTACGCCCCTTATGGTGCAGCCAGGCCTGCGAATAGCCAAACAGCTCCCGCTCCCGCTCGTTTGGGCTGCGCGTTCCTTGGTAATACCGCGCACCGGGCCAAAACTCGGTGGGGCTGTATTTGGAAAGGTCATGAAACAGGCCCTGCCAGCCAATGCCCGCGCGGAAGCAATGCGCGATCACGCGGTGGCGGTGGCGCGTGATGGTGATAAAATGACGAATGGGCTTTGCCATCTTAAGCGGGGTCCTCTACCAGCGTAACCTTCTTCATCACCTGCGGCACGACCGGCTTATCCGAAAAGCCGGTGCGCACCATGGCGATCTCGTCTACCACCTCAATGCCCTCCACCACGCGGCCAAAGGCAGCATAGGCGCCGTCCAGGTGCGGTGCATCCTCATGCATGATAAAGAACTGCGAGGAGGCCGAGTTCGGATCACAGGCACGCGCCATAGAGATCACGCCGCGGGTGTGGCGCAACGGGTTTTTCACGCCGTTTTGCGCAAACTCGCCCTTGATGTTCTCATCTGCGCCGCCCATGCCGTTGCCAAGCGGGTCGCCGCCCTGGATCATAAAGCCGGCGATCACGCGGTGAAAGGTCAGGCCGTCATAAAAGCCGGTCTTGACCAGCTTTTCAAAATTGGCAACCGTGATGGGGGCTGCCGTTGCATCCAGCTGCAGCTTGATCTGCTTTCCGTTTTCCATTTCAATAATAACCATGATTTTTTCCTCTTTTCGTATTTTTTGTATGTTTTCCCTCTCGTTTGCTTATATTGTAAAGGGAGGGATATATGGAGCTTTCTAAAATTCGGATCGAAAAAATTGCCGCTTGGGTGGTGGCGGTGGCAGGCGGTTTTCTGGCCGTCTCTTATCTTCTTGAGCCGTTGGTCATTACCGTACTACCCTTTTTATTTGCCTGGGTCATGGCCTACTTTGCGCGCCCACTTGCCCTGCGGCTGCACCGCCACACCCGTCTCTCGGTCGGGGTGTTGAGCGTGATCCTTGTTTTTCTGTTCCTTGCCATTTGCGGAGCGGGGCTGTTTTTTGCCTCGCGCAGAGCGGTGCTGGAGCTGATCGCGCTTGGGGAGCGTCTTTCGGAGGGGGACAACCGGTTACAGGATATGCTTACCGCCCTTGAAGATTGGTGGGCCTCGACCGTAGACCGCTTTCCCTTTCTGACAGCGCTGGGCATCGACCACGAAAGCAGGCTGACAGACCTGCTGCGCGAGTGGTTCTTGTCTACCGGGAACCAGCTGGGCGAATGGGCCTTGCATACCGCCGGCCGACTGGCCTCTGCCCTGCCAAACGGGCTGATCTTTTTGCTGGTCACCCTGGCGGCAGCCTTTTACTTTGCGCTGGATCTGACCGGCGTACACCGCGCGTTGCTCGCTGCTATGCCAAAGGGCATGCACGAGGCGACCGGCAAATTAAAGGATGGGGCTTGGCAAACGATGCTTGGCTATTTGCGCGCCTATGCCATTCTTTTGCTGATCACGTTTGTCTTTCTGTTGATCGGCTTTCTGTTTTTGCGCATCCCGTATGCGGTGCTGCTGGCAGCGCTCTTCTCGCTCTTAGATCTTTTGCCCATCATTGGCGTTGGCACGCTGCTCATCCCCTGGGGGATCTTTGCCTGCCTTGGCGGCAATTTGGCATTGGGCATCGGCCTGTTTGCTTTGTTTGCCGTTATCGCCGTTACGCGGCAGTTTATAGAGCCGCGGCTGATCGGCCGCCAGCTTGGGCTGCACCCGCTGCTGGCACTGCTTGCCACCTACGCAGGGCTGCGGCTGTTTGGGTTCTGGGGAATGATGCTGCTGCCCGGTGCCTGCATGATCCTACGCCAGGCCTTCAGCGCGAAAGATCCGCAAGCCAGGTAAGAGATAGATGCATCCATTCTGCCACGTCAGGCAGCTCGGCATTTTTATCGCCGCGTGAGGTCTCTCCGGTCGCCAGGCAAAGCCCGTGGCCGCCATGCGGGAAGATATGCAGGGCAAAGGGGATCTTCTTTTCTGCCAGGGCGCTTGCCATCAGCAACGAGTTTTCAACCGGCACGGAGGCATCGCTTGCCGTATGCCACAAAAAGACGGGCGGGCAATCGGCCGTCACGTTCTTCTCATTAGAATAAAGCGCACATTCCGCCTCACTTGGGTCGAGTTTGCCGAACACACGATCAAAGGTGCCTGCATGGCGATAGACGCCACCGCTGACGACCGGGTAGGAAAGAACCACGCCGTTCGGCTTGTTCTCCCCGTATGCAACGCCGGCAGCCGTATAGATCTCCTCCCGCTGCCAGCAGGTGGCCAGCGCGCCGGCCAGATGGCCGCCCGCCGAAAAGCCGATGGCAAAAACGCGGTCCGGGTCTGTGTTATCGACAGCAGCGCGGTCACGGATCCATTTCATCGCGTAAGAGGCCTCCAGAAGTGGCCGCGGGAACTTGGCATCCTTCTTACAGGCATACCGCAGCACGTAGGCGTTATAGCCGGCATTCATATAGGAGAGCGCGATCGGCTCTGCCTCTCCGTCATAGCAGAGCTCATAGCCGCCGCCCGGCAGCACCAGCATAGCAGGGCGCGGGCCATGGGGACAAGCCTCTGACACATGATGCACGTAGGCGGTTATCGTGGTGCCGGGAAAGCGCGTATGCAGCGCAAACGTCTCTTGCATATGATCTCCTCCTAAAAACAATGGCAGCCGCGCAAGCAAGCGACTGCCTTTTTTCCAAAAAAAGCAAAAACTCCGCCCATGACCAAAAAGATCACGGATGGAGTTTATACTCACGCGCGCTCGATCTTGCCGGAACGCAGACAGCGAGAGCAGACGTAAACCGTCTTTGCACTGCCGTTTACGATCGCCTTTACGCGACGGATGTTGGGCTTCCAAGTTCTGTTGGTCTTACGATTCGAGTGCGATACGTTATGACCAAACACAACGCCCTTGCCACAAAGGTCACATTTTGCCATGGGTCTGACACCTCCTGTTTTTCACTTTTTCAAGTGCCATCCGTTAACGGACGAAAATATTATCATAAATTGACAAACGGTATTATACCACACTTTTTCAAAAAATGCAATAGTTTTTTCATTATTTTTCTTCTTTTTTACTGATAAAAATTTCTCTTGATTTTTTTACCGATATCCATTATAATAGTGTTAGCTATTCATCAATGCAAAAGGAGAGAAAAACCATGGAACCTGAAATCATATTTGCTTGTATTGCCTGTATCGCCGTTGGCGTTGGCGTGATCATGTACGTTCTTCTGCGCACGCCAAAAAAGCCGGCCTCGATCGGCGACGTTCCCAGCATTGACCTGGGGGACGAGGTGCCGCAAGAGCCGGAGACGGACGAGGAGACTGCAGACGAGGCGACCGAGACGGCCGAGGACGAGGAGCCCGAGCAGGCCAAAACCGAAAAAGAATAAGGAGAAAGGCCATGCGCTTAAAAAGATGGATCGCACTCATGCTGGCGTTGCTGCTGCTGTTTTCCCTGACCGCTTGCAATGGCGGCACCACCACGCCCGGCGGAACGCCGGATGAAACACCTGGTGAAACACCTGAGCCAACACCCAACCCCGATCCCGATCCGAACCCGGATCCCGAGCCTGAGCCTGAGCCCGAGGTGCCGACCATCTCGATCACAGCGGCCTCTCCCTATGCCACGGTCGGCAACATGCTGGAGTTTACCGTAGACGGCACCGGCTTTGACCGCGAGGCATTGACCTTTACAGCCACCGCGGGAATGACGAACACGCCGCAAAAGACCGAGCAGGGCTGCAAAATGCGTGTGACCAAGGAAGGCGAATTGACCGTAACCGCCACAAGCGGCGAGCTTTCTGCCACCTGCAAGGTCACCGTGTTCCCGGAAAGCGCGACGGTTGGCGTAGACGATGAGAACATCTATTACCTTGGCCGTCACGAAAAAAGCGGCGATAAGATTCTGCTGAACAACACCGGCGCAGGCTTTGAGATCACCTTTTACGGCCAGACCCTTTCTGCCAGAATGGGCAACTTGGGCGGCGAGGCGATCTTTGCCGTGATGCTGGATGGAGAGAAGGACCCGGAGGCATGCAAGATCAACCTGACGACCGATACGAAAAGCGGCAAGGTCGTCCTGGCTACGTTTGATGCGCCCGGTCTGCACACCGTGCGCGTGCAAAAGATCACCGAGGAGCAGATCTCCCGCGCAAGCTTTTCCGGCCTTTTCATTGAAAAGGGCAGCATCCTGCCCCATCAACCTACCTATTCTATGAAGCTTGAGGTATACGGCGATTCGATCACCGCCGGCTACGGCAACATGCGTGAGATCGGCGCAGCAGATGATCAGAAAAAGCAAAACGGCCTGCTGACCTACGCTGCCATCACGGCCGGCCGCCTGAATGCGGAATACCGCGCCTTCTGCCAAAGCGGCATCGGGCTTTATACCAACCCCTATGGCAACACGCGCTGGATGAAGGACGTATATAGCAACGCAAGCCCTGCAAGCGATACGAGGTATGATATGACGGCCTACACGCCGGACATCGTGCTGATCAACATTGGCACCAACGATATCTGGGCGGGCAATGGGTCTGCCGGCAACGTTCCCTTCTCTGCTGCGGCTTACCAAGAAAATTACGTAAAATTCGTGAAGGATCTGCACGCCGTATACGGCGATAGCACCACCTTTATTCTCTGCTCCGGCATGATGGAGACCGGCCTTGCTTCCTCCGTTACTGCTGTGATGAACAGGCTGCATGGCGATGGGATCTTGAACGTGTATAACGTGGTGCTGCCCCAGTCCTACGGCGGGCACCCGCACCGGGAGGTCCACGAGGCAGCAGCAAAGGTGCTGCTGCAGGAGATCTCTACCATCATGGGGGTCGATATCCCTGCTGAATAAGAAAAAACGGTATGATGCCAAAGGCATCATACCGTTTTTTCTTATTCGGATTTTGCTTTCAAAAGATCGCGGATCTCTTCCAGCAGCTTGGCAGTAGCCTCTGCATTGGCAAGCTGTGCAGCCTGCTTGGCAGCCTCTTCCTTGGCGGCAGCCTCAGCAGCGGCCTTGGCAGCAGCCTCTTCAGCAGCCTTCTTTTCGGCCTCGGCCTTGGCAGCAGCCTCTTCTGCTTCCTTCACGCGGTCAGGCTTCAGCTCGTCCTTCAGCTCTGCAGCGGCCTCCTTGGCCTTGCTCATTGCCTGGTTAAAGACACGCATGACGATAAACAGCGCGCCGGCAATGATCAGGAAGTCGATGATCGTTTGTACAAAGCTACCCCAAAGAATGGCAACCTCAGGCGTATCAACGACCTCAACACCTGCTTCATCCAAATGCGTAACGGCCTCACGCAGGATCCACTTGAAATCAGCCAGGTTGGCATCCTTGGACAAGAGGGCCAGCAACGGGCTGATAAAGCCGCCTGTAAAGGCATTAACGATCTTGGTGAATGCACCGGCAACCGCAACGCCGACAGCCATATCTACCACGTTACCGCGGGTGATGAATTTTTTAAAATCAGCAAATAACTTTTTCATAAAAGCGTCTCTCCTTTCTGATAGATTTTATTTGTGCGCACGGCGCCCGCCGTGCGTAAAATAACGAATTATGTAATGGACGGCACAAGGGCGGGAACCGTACAGGCACTATCATATACCGTTACGCCGCTCTCTTTCAGCATGCTGCGGTATTCCTCCTCACGCAGCGAGTCGGCCACCAGCTCTTCCCACAGCGGCAGGGCGGCATACCCCTCGTGATACAGGACGTAATAGCCCTCTCGCCCTGCGATGACGGTGCTGTCACCTGCCTGCTGCAGCCCGCCGACCAGCCAAGGGCAAAGCGACCTGTCCACCTCGCCGTATGTGACGGCGGTGAAAGCACTGCTTTCGGTCGTACCGTACTCCTCTGCCAGTAGGGTGAAGGCTGCGCTGCTTTGCGGGCCGCGAGCAAACTCATCCATGATCGCATGGGCCTGCTCCTTGGCCAGTTCTTCGGTCATGTACGCAGAATAGGGCACCAAAATGTATTGCGCATTGGCTGCATAGCTTTCTACCAGGCGCGGCGCAGCCAGGCAGAACACAACGGTGTAATTCCCCGTCTCGCCCAGGGCGGCCGTATCTCCCGTTTGGCGGCCGTTCTCATGCGCCCAGGCTGCTGCCGGGCCGGTGGCTGCTGCGGGGATGTGGTACTGATACGCATCCTCTACCCGCGCGGCAAGCGTTTTCTCTGTCAGCGCGGGGTTCTCGGCGCGCAGATCTTCCTTTATGGCGGCAAGAAAGGCAGAGGCATCTGTCGCTGCCGCAATGGCCTGCGCGCGCTGCTCGGCACGGCGATATTCCTCACGCATGGCCGTCTCTCCACTCACCCCGGTAAGATCGACCTTGACCGTATACACGAGCAGATCTGCCATGTAATAGGCGCGTGGGTCCTTTTCAAACCAGGCTTGCCGCTCGGCTGCCGTATAGGTCTTTTCGGCAAAGGTAGCGTACTGCGCCTCTGCAATGGCAGAAAGCTCCTCTGCGCGGCGCACCGCTGCCTCCCCCACCCCATAGCGGGCGGCGAGATATTCCGCAAGCGGGCGACCGGCTGCCTCCTCCTGCAGGGCAGCGATCCGTTCGTCTGCTGCGCTACGCGCAGCCGCCTGGTTGACCGTGCCTTGGCGGTAAGCCGTCTCTGCAAAGACGAGCATGCGACGCAGGGAGGACTTGACCTCTGATAGAAAATGCCCTTCCCACGTGCCGCCGGACGGGTGCTTTTGATCGCTTAACGGCTTGGCAGGGTCAAGCCCGGCTGCCGTGTACCCCTCCCGGTCTGCTTGCAATTCAGCTATGTAGTAATCATAAAAATAATAGGAAAACATGTCACTGTCGATCCGGCAATGCGGCGTAGACAACGCGCTTTGCCCGGCACAGCGGCGCACAAGTGCCGCAACGCCAAACGCCAGCGCCAGTGCCACCAGCACAGCACATATCGCCAGCAGGCAGCGATCCTGCTTCTTTTTTCTGACCGCGGCGGCCTGCATCTCTAATAAGCGGGCAGCATCCTGCAGCTGCTGCTTTTGTGACCGCGGGCGGTACCCCTTTCGCTTTCCTGATCTTCCCATACGCTCTCCTTTAATTATCTACATTATACAACATTTTTTGCGTGCTGTCAAACCTTTTTAAGACAAAAAAAGAGAACTGATAGAAATTTCCACATCAGTTCTCTTTTTATAAGGGATCTACCGTATTATGTGCGGCTCGTCCACTTGCCGTTTGTAAAATCGGGGATGGCAACGGGCATGCTGCCGGTTGCGATAGACTGCTCAGAAAGCGGGGTAATGACCATCCAGGCAGCGGCGTCATATACGTCGATCGGGAACGGGCGCCCCTCCAGCAGGCAATCTACGAACTCGCCGTATACCAGCCAGTCCATACCGCCGTGGCCGCCACGCAAGCCGTCATGCAGGAACTTATCCCACACGGGATGCTCATACTGCTCCTCATACTTCTTGGCATTACCAAACTGCGAACGCCAATCCCACTCGGTCTTGACCATTTCCTCATTGCCGTCAAAGAAGAAGGAGTCAGAGTTTTCCTCATACATCGCTTTGGTGCCGTTTACGGTAAAGTTACGGCTGTAGAAGCGCGGCAGGCAGGTGCCAAGCGTAAGGCGGATGGTCTCTCCGTTTGCGCACTTGACGACCGTGGTGACCACGTCGCCCTGCTTGAACTCGGTATTGACCAGCTTGGTATTCTCCGGCATGTGCTCCGCAATGTACTGGTGCATACCGGCCGCACGAGAGGCGGTGGAGGTAAGAGACAGCATGCGGTTGCCGCGGTTGATACGCAGGATCTGGGCAATGGGGCCAAGCTCGTGCGTGGGATAGTTTTCACAGTTGCGGTGAATATAGTTGCGCAGACGGTAATGGCGGATCTCCTCACCGTGCGAGACCTCATAGCGCAGATCATGCTCGTAAGAACCGGAGCAATGAACGATATCACCGAAAACACCTTGCCCGATCATGTTCATGACCATCATCTCACGGCGACCGTAGCAGCAGTTTTCAAGGAACATAAACGGCGTTCCACTCTCCTCCTGCGCACGTACGAGAGACCAGCACTCCTCTACCGAGTAAGCACCGCCTACCTCCATGCCTACGGGCTTGCCGGCACGCAGCGCATCAACGGCCACGCGCACATGGTCCTCCCACGAGCAGATGACCAGCACGGCATCTACATCGTCACGGCAAAGCACCTCGTGATAATTGGTGGTAGAGAACGGGGCGGGACAGCCGGCTTCGGTGATCTGCTTGGCAGCATCCTGCACGCGATCCTCATACAGATCACATACGGCGGTAACCAAAACCTTTTCTTTATTCTGCAGCAGCACGTCACGCAAAACGCCGCCGCCGCGCTGGCCAAGGCCAATCACACCAATTCTTACGTTTTTCATATATCACCCTATGTATTTCTTTACGATTGCTTTCATTTCGTCCATTTTGGCTTCCATATCCGCTACCAGCTTGAACTGGGTGTGGCAACGGTCAAGGTTATGCTTCGGACGGTGGATGCGGAAATACGTATCTCCGTTCAGGTAGTCGGTCAGGAAGCGGATACCGCATTCATAGGTCATCAGCTTGACCGAGAAGGGCAGCAGCTCGATCTCGCGCTTGGTCATCTTAGAGCCAAGCTCCTGAACGAAGCCGCGTACAAAGGCCTCAAAATAATCCAAGCGGAAATAGATCTTGGAAAGATCGGTCTCATCCTCCGCGCCGGAGTTGCCGCCAAAGCGCAGGGCATCACCAAAATCGTAGAGAAGCGAGCCGGGCATGACCGTATCCAGGTCGATCACGCAAACGCCCTCGCCGGTCTTGGCATCCAGCATAACGTTGTTCAGCTTGGTATCGTTGTGCGTAACGCGCAGCGGCACGCTGCCGTCTGCAATGGCATCCAGCACCACGCCCGTATCCTTTTCGCGGTCCATGGCAAAGGCGATCTCGGCAGCCACCTCATCACGGCGGCCGGCCAGATTGGCATTCACCGCCTCACGGAACATGCGGAACCGGTCGCGCGTGTTGTGGAAGTTGGGAATGACCTCTGCCAGCGTATCTGCCGGAAAATCGTCCAGCATGTTCTGGAATTTGCCAAACTCACGCGCTGCGTGATAAAGCTGCTCGGCATTGTCTACCTGGTCATAGCAGACCGTCCCCTCAATAAAGAGGTACAGGCGGTAGCAATCACCATTGGGGGCATCCCAATAGCTCTTACCATCCAGGGCGCAGATGGGAGTCAGCGTAGCGCGGGAGGGGTCCTTCCCTGCCTCCTCTGCCTTCTTACGCAGGTGTGCCGTAACCGCTACGATGTTTCGCATAACCGCGGCCGGATCATGGAATACGTTGGTATTGATCTTTTGCAAAATGTACCGCGTCTTTTTGCCGACGACAAACGTGCTGTTGATATGGCCGTTACCATACGGGATCTCGTTGTCATCGTCCAGTTTTACGTCAAAATGATGAAGAATCTCGCTCAAGGTTAGCTCCATTCCGCAAAAACCTCCGAAAATAAGTTATTGTAAATATTATAACTCTATTGTACGGTTTTTGCAAGGCTTTTTTCTTTTTTTATAAAATTATATCACAAAAACAAAAAAAGTATTGGGAAAATCCGTTAAATTATTTACATTTTCCGTTTCGTGTGCTATAATAATAGCAAAAATACAAGCAAGGAGCAAAAAATGAGCTACGAGGGAACAGAATTACGCAGTGACATTTCGGTGGACAAGCTGTACACCGTACATTACTTTGAATATTCCAAAAGCTATACGTATCCGGGCGAGGAGCATGACTTTTGGGAGTGCGTTTACGTTGACCGTGGCGAGATCATCATCACGGCGGCAGAGGAGGAGGTGCGCCTTTGCCGCGGCGAGATATTCTTCCACGAGCCAAATGAATTTCACACGCTGCGCGCAAACGGCATTGTGGCCCCCAACCTGGTGGTACTATCCTTTTCCTCTGACTCGCCAGTCATGCAGGCCTTTCGCCGCCTGCACGCCAAGGTCGGCCAGCGTGGGCGTGAGCTGATCTCCGGCATCCTGCGCGAGAGCGAGACCGTCTTCTCTACCCCGCTTGGTGACCCAAGCACAACGAAAATGGAAAAATATGAGCAAACGCCCCTGGGGGCGGAGCAGCTGATCCGCTCACGCTTGGAGGAGCTTCTGATCCTGCTCTTACGCAGTGAGCCAGCCAAGCTGCTTTCCCCCCTTCGCCACCGCATAGAGGGCAACCTGTTTCTGCAATTGGCAGATTTTATGCAAAAAAATTTAAGCAGCCCGATCTCCCTTGCCGACCTGGCGCACTACGCCGGTGTGAGTGAATCTACGGTAAAAATGACCTTCCGCGCCCAGGCAGGCATGGGAGCAAACGCCTATTTTATCCAAATGAAGATCAATACCGCCAAGACCTATATCCGAGAGGGCGATTACAACCTGACGCAGATCGCCGACCTTTTGGGCTATGACAGCATTCACTATTTTTCCCGCCAGTTCCACAAGGTGACCGGCATGGCACCGAGTGAATACGCCCGTTCTGTCCGCGCGATCGAAAAAAAGGCCGAAAAAGATACGGACGAGGCGGAAACGAAGGAATAACAAACGAGCTCAGCGATCCTTCCGGAAGGGGAACTCAGGTGGAAATTCGCTGCGCATTTCTGTGTGCGCGCGGTTTGGCACGGTGGGATCCGGCACGGGTGGATCGTTCGGGTCCGGCGCTTTTCTTGGCGGGCATTCCTTTTTGCCGGACCAAGGGGTACCGGCCGGGAGCTTCAGGCTTGGCAGTTCGTTTTTTTCATGCATATTTTTATCACCTCAATGGCAGTATGCAACAGCCTGCCCCCTTTTATGCGCCACCTATCCTGGCAAAAATAACACAATGATTCTCGGAGGAGACTTATGCTACCCCACGCGTTTACCAAACGAATGAAGGACCTGCTTGGGAACGATTTCCCCGCTTTTATGCAAGAAATGGAAGAAAAGCCGGCGCAGCACGCGCTGCGCGTCAATTCCATCAAATGCGAAAGAGAGCGTTTTTTGGCGTTATCCGACATAGACACGTCCCCCATTCCCTACACGCAGGACGGCTTTTATCACAACGAAGAAAAGATCGGCAGCCACCCGTTTCACCACGCGGGGATGCTGTATTCCCAGGACCCGGGGGCCATGGCTACGGCAAACGCCTTGCCGATCCGCGCCGGCTGGCGCGTGCTGGACGTGTGCGCCGCCCCCGGCGGAAAAAGCGCCCAGCTGGCAGCCGCCATCGGCGCGGAGGGGCTATTGGTTGCCAACGAATACGTCCCTGCCCGCTGCAAGCTACTGGTGGGGAACATCGAGCGGCTGGGCATTCCCAATGCGCTGGTACTGAACACCGACAGCAAGACGCTTGGCGACTGGTACCCCGACTTTTTTGACCTGGTGCTGGGCGATGCGCCCTGCTCCGGCGAGGGGATGTTCCGCAAGAGCGAGGAGGCGCTTGCCGATTGGAGCGAGGAAAACGTTCGCCGCTGCGCCGAGCGGCAGACCGACATTTTAGAGAATGCTGCCAAAACCGTAGCACCCGGCGGCTATTTGCTGTATTCCACCTGCACGTTCTCGCTGGAGGAGAATGAAGAGCAGGTTGCTGCCTTTTTGGACAGGCACCCGGCCTTTCACCTCTGTCCTGTTGCAGAGGCGCTTTGCCGCCACACGGCCCCCGGCCTTGCGGTAAACGGCAAAGACCTCTCGCTTACGCGGCGGTTTTACCCGCACATTGCCCCGGGAGAGGGGCAGTACCTGGCCCTGCTGCAGCGCAGCGAGGAGGGGGGGCGGGCTGAGGTGCCGACCTACCGTAACGCGGCAGAGCTGCCGCAAAAGAACGATCTTGCCGTTCTGCGCGGGTTCTTTGCCGATGCGTGGGGAGATGCGCAAGTGGCCGATGGCGTCTGCTCCCTGCGTGGCAACCACGTATTGCCGCCACCCGTTCCCCTGCCGCCGCACAGCGTGTTTGCCGCCGGCGTATTGGTGGGTGAGATACGCAAGGGCATCTGCTTTCCGCACCACCAGCTTTTTTCCGCCTACGGGCGGCGTTTTGCGAGGCAGCTTTCACTCTCACAGGGAGAAAAGCGCCTGACCGACTATCTGCACGGCGAGGTCATTCCCGCGCCCGACGTGGGAAACGGCTATTGCGCCATCACGCTGGCAGGCTGCCCGCTTGGCGGGGGCAAGGTATCCGGCGGCGTGGCCAAAAATCTGTACCCCAAGGGCCTGCGCCTGAAAGGATAACAAAAAAACACAAAAAAAGGAGATAGATCCATGCAGCACGTTTACATAGCCGCCTGCGCACCAAACGGCGGTATTTATCACTACACGATCGAGGAAAACGGCCGTCTGACCGAAAAAGACGATACCCCCTGCCCCTCTCCCATGTACCTGGCTCAAGAGGGGAAGCGCCTGTTTGTCCCGCTGCGCGGCGGCGTGAGCGAAAAGAACGAGAGCTACCTGGTCACATTTGCGATCAACGAGGACGGCTCTCTGCAGCCTGAGGGGGGCATGCTTTCCACCAAGGGCTGCTGTGCCTGCCATCTGACCGTGGAAAACGGAACGGTCTATGCCGTGAATTACGTTTCCGGCAGTGCGGTGCGCCTGCCGCAGGGCGACCTGGTCACCCACACCGGCAAGGGCCCGCACCCCACGCGGCAAAAAGAGCCGCACACGCATTTTGTCGGCCTCTCGCCGGATGGCAGCCATCTGCTGGTCACCGACCTTGGCATAGACGCTATCCTGCTCTATACCAAGGACCTGCAAGAGATCGGCCGTCTTTCTCTCCCGGCCGGCGCGGGGCCACGGCACCTTGCCTTCTCACCCGATGGCAAGCTACTTTACTGTGCCAACGAGCTTGGCTGCTCGGTCTCCGTGTTTGCATATGACGGAGTAAATTCCAGGCTGCTGGAAACGGTGCCTACGCTGCCGGCCGATTTTACCGGGCAAAACACCACCGCCGCCATCCGCGTTGTGGGGGACGAGCTGTTTGTCTCTGACCGGGGATTGGATGCCATCACCGTATTCAAGCGCGTGGGCAATACGCTTTCGCTTTCCTACCGCATTCCGTGCGGTGGCTCCTCCCCGCGTGATTTTAACATCACGCCTGACGGGCGGTTTCTCATCTGCACCAACGAGTTTTCCGACCTGGTGACCGTATTTGAAAGGAAAAACGGCCGCTTTGCGCAGCTGCCGCAAACCATCTCTCTCCCCCGCCCGCTGTGCGTGATCTTCGGTTCATAAAGAAAAGGCAGGGCTTTTAGCCCTGCCTTTTCTTTGGAGCAGGTAAAGGGAGTCGAACCCTCCTATCGAGCTTGGGAAGCTCGCGTTCTACCGATGAACTATACCTGCATTGCTCCATTATTATAGCACACTCTTTTGCAAAAATAAAGGGTTTTTACAAATTTTTTTCATTTTTACATAAATATTTTGCAAAAGGCCGGGCACCTCACCTTGCTTTGCGGCATATCCTGTAAAAAAAGGAGACTGCCATGAACAAGCCCTGCTCTGCTTTCCACCTGCTTTCCTTGTTCCGCCGCTGCTTATACGCCACCTACATACACGCAGGCCAAGGGGCTGATTACGCCATTGAACGGCGCGGCCATACGCTATACCTGCTGTTTGAGCATTCAAACGGAGAGGAGGACTGGAAAAGCAACCTCAACTTCCCCGCCCGTGCCTACCAGAATGGAAATGAGCGCTGGTACGTCCACCGCGGATTTCTTGCCGTATGGAAAGCGGTACGGGACGAGATAGAGGCAGCCGTGGCCGCCGCCATGGCGCAGGCCCCCTTGGCCGAGATCGTTTGCGTTGGCTATTCCCACGGGGCGGCGCTCTGCGGCCTGGCAACCGAGGATATGGCCTATTTATACGGCAAACGGCTTTCGGTCTGCGGCTACGGCTTTGGCTGCCCGCGCTTTGTCTTTGGCCGGTTGCCAGCGGCAACCGGGCAGCGCTTTACACGCTTTACCGTGATCCGCAACCGACCGGATGCCGTTACCTATCTGCCGCCAGCCCTTTTTGGCTATCGCCACGTGGGAGGGCTGCTGGAAATTGGAGAAAAGGGGCGATACTCTCCGATCGATGCGCATCGCCCGGAGGCGTATATCTCCTCCCTTATCAAGGGATAAGCGCAAGCGGCAGACGCGTCTGCCGCTCTTCTGATCATTCGATCTCGAGATACAACACCGTATACATCGGGCAGGAGACAGCCAGGCGGCCATCCGGCGCGAGCGCTTCCTCGCTTTCCTTCATGCTGCTTTCAGCATCCAGCAGATACTTCCTCACCCGGTACTGCTTATCGGGCAACAGGCTAAGGGTAACGGTCACCGGCTCTGCCGCGCTGCCGGGCTCGGCTGCATCGTCAAACCGCGTCAGCAGCAGGCCGTGCGTTTTGCCATTCGTGGCGGCAGCCGCGTAGATGCCCTTCGGCAGGTCACCGATCTTCACGGCAGTGCCAAGGCGGTACAGGCTGTTGAACATCTTAAAGGGGTAATAGCCCTTGAGAATACGCTTGGTATCGGTATCAAACAGGCCGTTGTAGGCACAGGGGCGTGCATCGTAGTACATCAGCATATCCAGGGTGGAGGCCTGCCCCACGCACATACAGGCCGTGGTGTAGGAGGCACCCTTGATGCCCTTGATGGTATCAATGCCGCGGATAAAGTCCTCCCCCATCCAGCCGCAATTATAGTTCCATTCGTTGAGATTGGTCTCTACCCCGGCAAAGCCGTATTTCTCCAGCAGCAGATCGACCTGCTCGGTATTGATGCGGATCTGCTCTGGGTCGTGCGCATAGCAATGGAAGGAATAAAAATCCATCGTCAGTCCGCGCTCTTGCATAGCGGCAAGCAGCTTGTGTGGCAAGCGCCCCTCTCCCCACCCCCAGCAAAAGGCCGGGCCGCCGATCTTCAGGTGCGGGAAGGCGTTCTTCAGGTAGGGCAGCACGGTGCAGAAGAAGTCAACGAATTCTTCCTCGGTTCCCTGCCAGCAGGGGTTGGAGCCATCTGCATTCCGGCAATCCGGCTCGTTCCAGATCTCCCAATATTCGATCCCGTAATGAAAGCCGTCTGCCCACCCCTCGTTATAGTGACGGATGATATGCTCCGCGATGCGGGCCCACTTCAAATAATCTGCCGGGGGAAAGGTGCCGTGCTTGATGCCATGCTCGATTGAGGCGCCAAGACGGTAAAAAACGTGCGTGCCGCATTCCTCCGTGCTTTGAACGTAGCCGTCTGTTGCGCGAAAATCGTAGGAGGCAGGATCGTTCTCATCCGCCGCAAAATTACGGAAGATGCGATGCACGTCTACGGTATCCTCCCCACCGTAGGCGGTGGAAAAGGAGGCATCGTGATTCCGCGCATAGGGGATACCGGCAGCGGCAAAGGCCTCGCCGTTTCCGGTCTTTCTGACCGCCGAGCCGGCTGGGCCGTTATTGACGGCATGCATGGGCTTGACTTTCCCGGTTTTTGTGGTAAAATCAATATGTACGTATTCCATTTTTTCTCCTTTTTTCAGGTGTATTATGTCAAATACTTCTCTTTGTACCTTGCAATTTCCCGCTTCGGAGGAATTTGAGCTTTTGTTTTATATCAGCGAGCGGCCGGAGGAAAACCAGCCGCGCATTTATCCACGCCACATGCACGATGCAATTGAAATTTTGATTTTGCTGAAGGGGGAATGTGCCTTCTCCATAGAAAGCGAGCTGTACACCATGCGCGCGGGGGACGCCGTGATCATTCGCCCAAACGAGGCGCACAACTGCATCATTCATGATACGACGCTTTTTCACCATCTTTGCTTTCATCTGACACCAACCGGCGACGGGTTGATGGACGGTCTGCTTGCCTTTCGCGCGGGTGGCGCGCACCATGTAACGCTGCAGGAAGGGGTTCTTGCACGCGTGCGTGACATTGCCGAGCGTCTTGCAGAATCTTGCGCGCCGCTTGAGCAGCGCTTCCTTGCGCTGGAATTTATCTGGCTCATGCAGAACAGCCGCCCCGCCGAGAACGTGGAAGCGGACGGCGTTCCCGCCGTGCTGCGCCACATTTTAACCGATATAAATGACAATTTTCAAAGGATCGACCGTTTAGACTATCTGACCGAGACCTATTTTATCAGCCAAAGCACACTTGGCCGTATGTTCCGCACCTATCTGCACACCACGCCCAAGCAATATTTAGAGACCAAGCGGCTTGCCTGCTCCCGCATTCTTTTAAAGCAGGGGTATAGCGTGTACGATGCCTGCACGGCAGCCGGCTTTTCCGACTACTCCAACTACATACGCCTCTTTCGCCGTCGCTTTGGCATGACGCCTAAACAGTATCAGAGCTCACAGCCCTTTGAGATCGCCCTACGACCAGATGAAGATAGACCACGATCAGCAAGCAGACCGCGCAAGAAATAGCCGACAGAGCCTGCTGGGCATACATATGTACACCGAACAGACGGTTGCCCTGCGCCTGCACGTGATCAACAAAGGCGCTGGCCACCAGCGTAGTTAAAAAGCCAACCACGCCTGCCACGGTATTTTGCAGCGCAAGCGCGCCCACGCGGCGCTCGGGGGCTACATAATCGTATACGAGATTGATGCAGCCGCTGTTGATACCAGCCATGCTGATCGCATTCAGCACCTTATAAATGACAAAGGCTGCCTGCCCGAGGGCGCCGCCGGTAAAGACCAGCGAGAGATAAGCCAAGGCCGCCAAAAGAAAGCAAAGCTGCAGCATCCGGCTGAAGGAGGTCTTATCCGCCAGTCGCCCGATCGGACGTGAGAAAAGCGAGCGCACCACGCTGTACAGCGCACCAAGGGCGGAAACCGCCGTCAACGTAAAGCCAAGCTCCTTATTCTGGTAGGTGCCGAGAAACGGCGTAATAACATACTGCGAGATCTTGTAAAGCGTGATCACCACGATCACCACCCACAGATTTTTATCCCGCACGAGGGTGGAGATCTGCCGTCCAACTGCCTGTGGCTTACTCTCCACAGGCTTTTCTTTTGAAAGCACCAGCGTGAGCGTATGGATCAAGGCAAGGCCAAAAATGGTAAAGCCGCAGATCATAAAGGCAATATCCGAGCGGCCGATGGCGTGAAAATGGTCATTCAGCATGCCCATGGCGAAGGTAAAAACAACGCCACCCATCAGAGAGACGATCTCCTTGTTAGCGGTAAAGCGGCCGCGCTGCCGGTCCGGCACGAGGGACATAAACCAGTTTGCTTTGGGAGAGCCCGCCACGTTGGCGATCAGCTCACCAACAAGCAGCAGCACCACAAACAGCCCAATCTTGACCGGCTGTGAAACCGGAACAAAGGGGACCGCATAAATCAGCGCAAACAGCAGCTGATTCAGGGTGTTGAGCACCGTTACCCACCGTTTGACCGGCGTAAAGCGCGAAAGAAAAATGGAGATCAGCTGAAAGCCCCAGCCAAGCGACACGAACGAGGAAACGATGCCGGTCTGCGCATCGGTCATGCCGATGGCATCTGTTACCTTGGCAAGGTAGGCACCTGCGATCATGGTGGCAATAAAATATTCTACCGCCGCCTCAATAATATACATCACACGGCTTCTATGGTAAGGATCTTTTTCCTTTACTTGTTTGTTTTGCTTGATTTGTTCTGTCATAATATGCCTCTCTTTCATAGGCATTATATCACAAACAAAATGGATTAGAATAGTAAAAATCGTCAAAAAACATGTAAAAATCGTCAAGATGCCGATCCGCCGACATAACGGTGTTTCGCAATTCTGACGAATGCGGACTCCGTGAAGGGCATGTGACAACTTTATAAATAAATCTTTATTCTGTATTGAAAAACAAAAACGGATGTGATATAATAGCTATGTCACATCATCTGAATAAATAATCCACATGGGCGTACTATACCCTTTTTCAAGCGATACTATATTTCGGTAGAAATACGGTATCGCAATAATCGCTTGAAAAAGTGGATTATAGATGGTGTGACAACTACGCGAGAGGTATTCTACGGTGCCATCTCGCAAGGGGTGGCACCTTATTTTTTGCATGGAAGAAAAGATCTGTTCGTTTTTCGGCCATCGTGACGTGAATATAACAAAGCAATTGTATGCGATGACTACAGCTGAAATCATGAGGGCGTTAGAACTCGGATGCCGTACCTTTTATTTTGGGGGTTATGGTGCTTTTGACGATCTTTGTCATGAAATCGTAACAAAAATGATGGACGAGACTCCTGCGCTCAAAATCAAGCGAACATACTGTGTTTCGCAGGAACGGTATTTGCGTAAAAGCGTGCCTTATTTCAATCGTGAGAGTTATGACGAAATCATATATCTTATCCCCTCCTTTGAGGGATGGTATAAAAGCATTTATTTTCGGAACTGTGCCATGATAGACAAAAGCGATCTTATCATCTTTTATGCAGAGAAAAAAGAAACCAGCGGAGCATATAAGGCCTATCAATACGCAAAGAAGAAAAAGGATAAGCAGATTATCAATCTTTGGGAGAAAATGAAATAAAAAAACGGGAAGACGCATCTTCCCGTTTTTTATTTATGACAACAGCGTTCTGTCATTTGCAAATTCCTGGCCGGAAACGAGAGAGAACTTTTCAAGCAGCGCGTCAACCGTCAGCTGCTTCTTTTCCTCACCCGAAATGTCCAGAATGATATTACCGTCCTGCATCATGATCAGGCGGTTGCCGTGGGCAATGGCATCCTTCATGTTGTGCGTGACCATCAGCGCCGTCAGATTCGATTCTGCAATCAGCTCGTCGGTCAGGGAAAGCACCTTGGCTGCCGTTTTGGGGTCAAGTGCGGCAGTATGCTCGTCAAGCAAAAGGATCTTCGGCTTTTGCACGGTAGCCATCAGCAGGGTCAGAGCCTGGCGTTGGCCGCCCGAAAGCAGGCCGACCTTGGCATTCATTCTATCCTCAAGACCAAGGTCCAGGCGGGCCAGCATCTCACGGTACTGTGCGCGCTCTGCATTCTGAATGCTCCAGCGCAGGGTGCGCTTTTTGCCACGGCGTGCCGCAATGGCCAGGTTTTCCTCTACCTCCATAGAGGCAGCCGTACCCATCATGGGGTCCTGGAATACACGGCCGATCATGGCAGCGCGCTTATGCTCGGGAAGATGGGTAACGTCTACCCCGTCGATCAGGATCTGCCCCTCGTCTACCTGCCACACACCGGCAATGGCGTTCAGCATGGTAGATTTGCCGGCACCGTTACCGCCGATGATGGTAACAAAATCCCCTTCGTTGAGGGTAAGATCAACGCCGCGCAAAACGTGCTTGGCATTGATGCTGCCCGGGAAAAAGGTCTTATGAATGCCGTTCAGCTTAAGCATGTCCGTGACCTCCTTTTCCCTTTTTGGTATGGAAATACTTCCCCTTTATATAAGGCAATGCAAGGAAGATCGCAACCAGCACGGCCGAGAAGAGCTTGAGATAGTCTGTCGGCAGACCGATCTGAATGATCAGCATGGTGATCATTTGATAGATCACAGAGCCAAGTGCGACAAAGGCCAGCTTCACGGCGAAATTCGCTCCTTTTTTGAAGATGGCATCGCACAGCACGCTGCCGATGATGACCGATGCCAGACCAATGACGATCGCACCGCGGCCAAAGTTGATATCCGAGTTGCCGTTGTACTGTGCAAACAGGCCACCCGCCATAGCAACAAAGCCGTTGGAGAGCATGAGCCCGAACAGGGTGGTAAAATTGGTATTGATGCCCTGCGCACGGGACATGTGCGGATTGGCACCCGTAGAGCGGAGAGAGCTGCCAAACTCGGTCCCAAAGAACCAGTAGAGCAGCGCAATGACCGCCACCACGAACAGCAGCCCGACCAACATAGACTGTGTATTATTGGACAGCTTGACGATCACGGGGAATTCGCGGCTGCTGACCTTGGCATTCGGCCCGCCCATGATGCTAAGGTTGATCGAATACAGCGAAAGCTGCGTCAGAATACCGGCAAGAATGGCGGGAATGCCAAGCGTGATATGGAAAAAGCCGGTAATGGCACCGGCAACAAGCCCGGCAAGAAAAGCAAGAAAAACGGCCAACACGGCATTCATACCGTTTGCAATGCAGACGGCCGCCACGGCACCGCCGGTGACGATCGAGCCATCAACAGTCAGATCGGCTACATCGAGGATCTTATAGGTTATATAAACGCCAAGCGCAAAGACTGCATAAAACAGCCCTTGCGCTACGGCACCCTCCATGGAACCGAGTAGAGATAAAATATTCATGTTCTACCCTTTCCGAGGTACAGTATTATTTCAAGGAGTCGGGCAGCGTGATGTTCATCTCTGCCATGACCTCTTCATTGGTGATCAGGGTCAGCTCATCGGGGCTGAAGATCTTGATCGGAATGTCGGCCGGATTCTTGCCGTTCACAAGAATATCATATGCCTGCAGGCCGGCCTGATAGCCGATATCGTAGTAGTTCAGGCTGTAGGAAGCCACGCAACCAGACTTGCACATCGACTCCTCACCTGCAATAACAACAACGCCCTTCGGAGCAGCCAGGCTGCGGATGATATCCACGTTGGCGGCAACCAGATTGTCCGTCGGCTCGTACAGGACCTCGTTCTCATCGACCGCCTTGGTCGCAACGGCCTGCAGATCGCTGGAATCGTTTGCGTAGTAGATGGTGACGGTGTAGCCCTCTTTCTCAAATACCGTCTTTGCCTCCTCTGCCTGCACCTTGGAGTTCTCCTCCGCTGCGCAGATCACGATGCCGATCTTGGTAGCGCTGGGAGCAAAAGCCTTGATCAGCGCCAGCTGATTGGAAACGGGGTTCATATCCGAAACGCCGGTCACGTTAGAGCCGGGCTTTTCGTTGCTATCAACAAAGCCGGAGCCAACGTAGTCGGTAACCGAGGTGCCAACGATCGGAATGGTCTCAGTCGCCTCACGGGCGGCAGCAACCGCGTTGGTCGCATTGGCCATAATGAGATCTACCTTGTTGTTGACGAACTTGGTCACGATGGTGGTGCAGTTATTCTGCTCGCCCTGGGCGTTCTGCAGATCAAACGAAACGCGGTCGCCCAGCTTTTCCTTGAGCGCATCCTGGAAGCCCTTGGTAGCGGCATCCAGCGCGTCATGCTGTGCAAGCTGAATAATACCAATGTTGTAAGTCTTTTCGCCGCCACCGCAGGAGGTGAAGGCGGGCACGGCGCAGGCCAGCATGGCTGCGACGAGCAAAAGAGAGAGCAGCTTTCTTTTCATGATGAGTGTTCCTTTCGTGTTTACAAATAATATCTTTTCGGCAACTGCCGCAAAAGCCATAAGGAAAATAAAAAATGCCCCTGTATCCCAAGATACAGAGACGACATGGGAATCGCGTTACCACTCTGCTTTACCACGGCCTTGCAGCCGCAGCCTTAACGGGCACCAACAAGTGTCCTGCGATGTGACGGTCGCACCCGGCATAGCCTACTGTGCCATACGGCAGTTCGGTATGCAGCTCCCGGAATGTATTTCACCCGCTGCCGCCCCTGCCTTGCACCACCCGGCAGTTCTCTGTACGCGCATTTCGGATTACTTCTTCCCGATCTTCGCTTTTTCGATTTACTACGCTAAAATCATACCACACTTCTTTTCGTTTGTCAAGCCTTTTTTTAAAAAAATTTTCACACGCCGGTTTTTTATGTGAAGCGCCCACCGCAGCAACCGCGGCGGGCCTATCACGATTTTTAGCGGCAAGCGATCGGCTTGCCGTCCAGCGTAGCGGAAACAAGACTATCCCCGCAGTAGGAAAGCTTGAGCGAAAAGAACGGCTGCCCCTCCGCCAGCAGGCGCAGAAAGACGCGATCCCCCTCCCAGAGCGGGAGAGAAAACAGATCCTCCTTTTTGATCCAGGAAAGATCCCCCTCGTCACAGGAGCGCATCTCACCGGTAAAGCTGTCTGCCGTAAAAAGAAACATATATTCGGTGGGGCAAACGTCCGAGACGAAGGTGACGATGCCGCGCAGGCGCGGGGAGACGAGGGCAAGCCCGGTCTCCTCCAGCACCTCGCGCACGGCACATTCCTCGGGGCTCTCCCCCTCCTCAAATTTGCCACCAACGCCGATCCATTTACCTGCGTTGGGATCCTGCTTTTTCTTGGTGCGGTGCAGCATCAGATAACGGCCGTCCCGCTCGATATAGCAGAGTGAGGTATTCAGGCAGCCCATCAGAATGCGAGCTTCTGCTCGACGTATGCACGCACGTCGGCGATCGGCATACGCACCTGCTCCATGCTATCACGGTCGCGCACGGTCACACAGCCGTCATTCTCGGTATCAAAATCGTAGGTCACGCAGAAGGGCGTGCCGATCTCGTCCTGGCGGCGGTAACGCTTGCCGATAGAGCCGGTCTCATCAAACTCGGTGTTGAAATACTTGGAAAGCTCGTCAGAAAGCTCAATGGCCTTATCCGAGAGCTTTTTGGAAAGGGGCAGCACAGCCACCTTAACAGGTGCCAGCGCGGGATGGAGACGAAGAACCACGCGCACGTCGCCCTCGCCTACCTCTTCTTCATCATACGCATCAACCAGGAAGGCCAGCGTTACGCGATCTGCACCGAGAGAGGGCTCAACAACGTAAGGAATATACTTTTCGTTAGTCTCGGGGTCAAAATACTCCATGCTCTCGCCGCTCTGGTTCTGGTGCTGCGTGAGGTCATAATCGGTACGGTCAGCCACGCCCCACAGCTCGCCCCAGCCGAACGGGAAGAGGAACTCAAAGTCGGTGGTCGCCTTGGAATAGAAGCAAAGCTCCTCCGGATCGTGATCACGCAGGCGGAGATTTTCGCGCTTCATGCCGAGGTTGTAAAGGAAGTTTGCGCAATAATCCTTCCAGTAGTTGAACCACTCCAGATCCGTGCCGGGCTTGCAGAAGAACTCCAGCTCCATCTGCTCAAACTCACGGGTACGGAATACGAAGTTGCCGGGGGTGATCTCATTACGGAAGGACTTGCCGATCTGGCAAACGCCGAAGGGCAGCTTGCGGCGGGTAGAGCGGGCTACGTTCTTGAAGTTGACGAAGATGCCCTGTGCCGTCTCGGGGCGCAGGTATACGGTATTGGTAGAGTCCTCGGTTACGCCGATGAAGGTCTTGAACATCAGGTTGAACTTCTTGATGTCGGTGAACTCGTGGCCGCCGCACAGCGGGCAGGCAATGCCCTTTTCCTTAATGAAGGCGGACATCTGCTCAAAGCTCCAGCCGGCGGGGTTATCGTTCGTGCTGTTTGTGAATGCGTAATCCTCGATCAGCTTGTCTGCGCGGTGACGGGCCTTGCACTGCTTGCAGTCCATCAGCGGGTCAGAGAAGCCGCCAAGGTGGCCGGAGGCGACCCAGGTCTCCGGGTTCATGATGATCGCACTGTCAAGACCGACGTTATAGCGGTTCTCCTGTACGAACTTTTTCCACCATGCGCGCTTGACGTTGTTTTTCAGCTCTACGCCAAGAGGACCGTAGTCCCAAGAGTTGGCAAGACCGCCGTAGATCTCGGAGCCTGCAAAAATGATACCGCGGTTTTTGCAGAGTGCCACGATCTTTTCCATTGTCTTCTGACTGTTTTCCATCGTTTTTTCTCCCATTGTATGTATATTATTTTATTATTTCACCGTAAATGATGCCATCCCGCACCTCTTGCGGGGCAACGGCACAGATCTCGCCGCGCACGTCCGCTTCACACGGGGCGCAAACGGCCATATAGGTATCGGTATGCCCGGTATAGATGCCCCCCTCCTCCGTTTCAAAGAGGACGGAAAGCGGCCTCCCCTCCTCCGTGACGTGGGAAAGGATCTCTTGCCGGATCTCGTTTTTCAGCGCGATCAGCCTGGCAGAGCGTTCACGCTTGACCTCCTCCGGCACTTGGCAGGCAAAGTCTGCCGCTGGGGTACCCGGACGGCGGGAATAGGCAAAAACATGCATATCAAGGAATGCCGCCTCACGGCAAAAGGCCAACGTCTCTTCAAAATGTGCATCACTCTCACCGGGGAAGCCGACCATCATATCGGTCGTAAACTGGATATCCGGCATGGCCACACGCAGCGCCTTGAGCGCATCCAGGGCCATTTTGGTATTGTAACGGCGGCGCATACCGCGCAAAACGGCGTCTGACCCGCTCTGCATGGAAAGGTGCAGGTGCGGCGTTACCGTGTGCAAAGCGGCAAAGCGGCGCACAAAATCCGGGCGGATCAACTCCGGCGTCAGTGAGCCAAGACGCAAGCGGGGCATGCCCGGCTGCCTGTCCAGCATTTCTAACAGATCAATGAGGCGCACCGTGCCCAGGTCAACACCGTAGGAGGCCGTCTCGATCCCCGTCAGCACGATCTCGCGGGAGCCGCCTGCGGCCAGCACAGCTACCTCACGCAGCACGTCCTCCGGCGCCTTGGAGCGGACAAGCCCACGCGCACCGGGAATGGCGCAATAGGTACAGCGGCACTCGCAGCCGTCCTCGATCTTCACATACGCCCGCGTGCGCGGGGCGCTTGTGATCGCCATCGGCTCAAAGGGCTCGCCCTCTACCGGTGTAACGGCGCAAACAGGGCCATCCAATGCCTCTGCCAGCAGGCGCTCTGCCTGCGCGGCGATCGACATTTTACCGCCCGTGCCAACGATGTAGGAAACGCCGGGCAGCCTTTGAATATCACCGGGTGTGGTTTGGGCATAGCAGCCGCACACCATGATGCGGGCGGCCGGATTTTTGTGGTAGGCGCGGCGAATGATCTGGCGGGATTTGCGGTCACTT
This sequence comes from Eubacteriales bacterium, assembly GCA_045543015.1. Classification (GTDB taxonomy): domain Bacteria; phylum Bacillota; class Clostridia; order Oscillospirales; family CAG-272; genus UBA1740. The sequence continues at coordinate 9,378 of JAZQLY010000040.1, read as the reverse complement.
TCGGCCGTGACGGTGCAGGTGTTGACCACATACACGTCGCACACCTCGTCAAACGGGCGGCGCAGGAAGCCGCGGCGCTCAAAATCCTCGGCGATCGCCTCTGTCTCATACTGCGAGACCTTGCAGCCCAGGGTATATAAACCCACGGTATACACCTTGTCCACGGCAACCACCTCCCTGATACTGATTGTATATTATATCACAAATTCGCGCAACTGTAAAGGGGAAAACAAGATTTTCTGAAAGTTGGTGCAAAAGTTTCTGTTTTTCATTGACTTTCCGCTTTGCAAGTGTTAAAATGGAGGCAAAAAAACTCTTTGGAGGTCTTTTATGGAACTGCACGGAAAAAAGATCAATTTCCTTGGCGATAGCATCACGCAGGGCGTTGGCACCAGTGCCCCCGAATATATCTACCACGCGGTACTGGCAAAGGAATACGGCGCAACCGCCCGCAACTACGGCATCAGCGGCACGCGCTTTGCGCGGCAAAGCACGGCATCGGCCAATGCCTCGTTTGACCAGAACTTCTGCGACCGCGTGGAAAAAATGGATGCGGATGCCGACGTGATTGTCGTGTTTGGCGGCACCAACGATTTTGGCCATGGCGATGCCCCCATCGGCACACCGGCTGACCGTGAATATACCACCTTTTACGGTGCCTGCCACCAGCTGTTCTCTTCCCTAATCAAGAGATACCCCGCGGCCGTGATCGCGATCATGACGCCCCTGCACCGCTCGAATGAGGATAACCCGCGCGGCGACGGCTTCAAGGCCAGCGACGTTGGCTGTCTGATCGATTACGTGCGCATCATCCGCGAGGTAGCAGAGGAATACGCGCTGCCGGTGCTTGATCTCTACGCCTTCGGCGGCATGCAGCCGAAGCTGGAGGCGCAGCGCACGCTCTACGTGCCGGACGGTCTGCACCCGAACGATGCCGGCCACGCCGTGATCGCCCGCAAGCTGGGCAAGTTTTTGGAGAGCCTTTAAAGCTTTAAGTACAAAGCCTCCTGCGCCCCGGAACTCGGAGCACAGGAGGCTTTCGTATATTTTCTCTTGACATTCCCAAATTGAAATGATAGAATATAAGTGGCGTAAGCCCTTAGGAGTCACTATCGCGGTGGCGGTGCTTCCTCTACCAGAGGAAGTCTTTTTGCCTTCCTCTGTTTTTTCGGAGGGAGGTGATACAATGGGATACATCACATTGCATGATCTGCTTCAGATCGCTCTACTGATCACATCCATTCTATCTTGCTATTACAGCAAAAAAAGATATCCGCCTCCGTTTCCAGCCGCAGGCGGTTATCTTTTAACTAGCCACGGAGGAAGCAACCGTCATCGGTGGCTCCTTCGTACTTTCATTATACACCGTGCCATTCTGTTTGTCAATAGACATGCGGAAAAAAGTTGCAACTTGTTGCAACAAGCAAATAAAATTGCAAATAGCAAAGAAGAGGGGAATGTCCCCTCTTCTTTGTGCATATGCGTTCTGTCTATTACTGTGCGTTCAGCGCCTTGGCTTCCTCTACCAGCTTCTGCGTCAGGTTTGCGGGAACCTCCTCGTAGCGGGCAAATTCATAGTCAAAGCGGCCGCGGCCCTGCGTTGCAGCGCGGAGGGCGGTCACGTAATCACTCATTTCTGCCAACGGAACGTCAGCCGTTACGGTCTGGTAGCCACTCTTTTCAGGGTGTGCCTCAATACCGCCAACACGGCCGCGACGGCGCGGCAGATCGCCAAGCACGTCACCCACGTAATCATCCGGCACGGTTACCTGCAGGCAGACCACAGGCTCCAGCAGGATGGGATCCGCACGCAGAAGGCCCTCACGGTATGCCAGACGCGCAGCCAGCTTGAAGGAGATCTCGTTCGAGTCTACCTCATGGTAGGAGCCGTCATACAGGTCCGCTGCCAGGCGCACCATGGGATAGCCGGCCAGCACGCCGCCCTCGACCATGGCATCACGCAGGCCCTTTTCAACCGCCGGGAAGAAGTTCTTCGGCACGGCACCGCCAAATACCGATTCGGTAAAGGTCAGTTCATCCGTCTCGCCCGGGGCGAAGTGGATCTTAACGTGGCCGTACTGACCGGAGCCGCCGGACTGCTTCTTATGCTTACCCTCGGCGTCTACCTTCTTGCGAATGGTCTCACGATAGGCAACGCGCGGCGTGGTCAGCTCTACGGCCGTACCAAAGCGGCTCTTGAGCTTGGCAACCACAACGTCAAGGTGCGTCTCACCCAGACCGTACAGCACGAGCTGCTTGGTCTCGGCATTGTTCTCAAAGCGGATGGTGGGATCCTCCTCCAGCAGGCGGGCAATACCCATAGAGATCTTATCCTCGTCTCCCTTGCTGCAGGGCTTCACTGCGCGGCTGGCGTAGGGATTGGGATAAGTGATGGGCAGATAGCGCAGATCATCTGCACGGGTGGTCAGCGTATCGTTCGTATTGGTATCCGAAAGCTTGGTGGTAACGCCAATATCACCGCAGACCATCGCATCGACCGCGATCTGCTTTTTACCGCGCAGCATGTACAGGTGGCCAAGCTTTTCAGCCACGCCGCTGCGAGTGTTGCGCAGCGTGTCATTTTCCTTGACCTCACCACTCATGACCTTGAAGAAGGACATCTTACCGACAAACGGGTCGGCAACGGTTTTGAAGATAAAGAGGGACGTATCGGTGCTTTCCTTATCCACCGGGATCTCGCCTACGCTGCCATCCGGGAGCAGGGTGCGCTCAACCTTGCGGGCGGTAGGACGAGGGAAGGAATCGGCAATGGTATCCATAAAGGTCTTGATACCCCACATCTTGATAGCCGCACCGCAGAACACAGGCACGATGTCACCGTGGATGATGCCCTCGTGAATGGCCTCAACTGCCTCGTCATGGGTGATCTCCTCACCGCCGAAGAACTTCTCCATCAGCTCCTCGCTCGTCTGTGCGATGGACTCGAGCAGCATGTTATGGTATTCGTCACAGGTCTCACGGAACTCTGCCGGGATATCGCTCTGTACATAGGAGCCGGTAGCCGACTCAAAGGTATAAACGACCATATCGATCAGGTTCACGAAGCCGATAACCTTATCTACCTCGATCAGCGGGATCTGAATGGGGCAAACGGTAACGCCGAAATGCTCACGCAGCGCACCAAAGGCACGGTGGAAGCGGCACTCGCCATCGTCAAACCGGTTGATAAAGAAGGCCTTGGGGATGCCCGCCTCGGTAGCGGCCTCCCATGCCTGCTCGGTGCCTACCTGCACGCCTGCCTTACCGTCAACCACGATAACGGCCGCATCGGCTACGCGCACGCACTGACGCATTTCCCCTTCAAAGTCAAAGTATCCGGGAACATCCAGAATATGAAAACGGATATCGCGCCAGGTAAGAGAAGCAAGAGAGGAGGAAAGCGAAAAGCCGCGGCGAACCTCTTCGGGGTCGTAGTCACACACGGTATTCCCTTCCGTAATCTTACCGAGACGGTCAGTCTCCTTTGCGATATACAGCATAGCCTCTGCCAGGGAGGTTTTGCCGCCGCCGCTGTGGCCCAGCAGGCATACGTTACGGATGTTCTTGGTCAATACTTTTTCCATGATAGGGGGTCTCCTTTGCTGTAATAAAATGTTATGGGGGCTTTAAAGCACTCTCATGATACTATTATAGCGTTTCCCTTTTCAAAAAACAAGTAGGTTTACCCATCTTTTTGTCTATCGGATGTAAAATTTTTACTCTGTTTTTTGTGCAGTTTTCACAATACGCACCCTTTTAATGGAGAAAAAAGGAAAAAAATGGAGCAAAAACCGTCACAAAACGGCCTCGGTAAAGAACCGTGCAGCCAATCGGACACCCTTGGAAAAGGCTTGCCGCTCTGCCAGGTCACGCAGATCATCCATGGTGCTTTCGTATTTTTCAAGCAGCGTGCGCTGCTCGTCGGTCAATGCGGCACGCAGACTTTCCTCATTTTTTGCCAATGTGGAAACGATCTTCTTTTCCTCTCGGCTCATATCCGCATCTCCCCCTACGCAGTAGGAATACCACAGGTCTTCTAACAATGTTTTCATAGCTCTCTCCTTTGTTCTTTATGCCAATACCATACCACATTTTTGTACACAATTGCGGTTTTTGCATCTTAAAAGGTGCTAACAAAAAATATTATAGCACCTCTTAAGGTGCATGTCAAGCATTTTTTAAAACTTTATGATATAATTGAAAAGGAGGGTTTGCTTATGGACTATTACAAAAGATTAAAAAGCTTGCGACAAGAAAGAAACCTCTCGCAAGCAGAACTGGCCGAGGTGTTAGGCACCACAAGGCAGCAGGTCGGAAAATGGGAATTGGGCCTTCAAATGATGGGCGTTGATAAATACATCAAGCTGGCAAGATATTATAACGTATCGTTAGATTATCTGCTCGGCCTGATCGATGAGCCGCGAAAATTGCAATAAGAAAAAACCGGGCTTGCAAGCCCGATTTTTTCTTTGCTTTGATGGAAAAAGCCTGTCCTACGGCTTCTTGCGGCCTTCCCTTAATCGATCACGGGCGGCTCCTGCTTTTTGGAGAGCACGCGGATGACGTCTACGAGGTTCTTGACACCGATCACCTCAACGTCCTTGGGGATATTGAGCGATTTCCCCACGCACCGCGCAGGCAAAAGGATCTGCGTAAAGCCGAGGCGTGCAGCCTCCTTGACACGGTAGTCGATATGCGAAACGGCGCGCACCTCGCCGGACAGGCCAAGCTCGCCAAAGGCGATCAGGCGCGGCGGCACCAGGCGGTCGGTAATGCCGGAGAGCAGCGCCAGCGCGACCGAGAGGTCAGCGGCCGGCTCGTCGATCCGCATGCCGCCAGCAATATTGAGATACACGTCATTTTCGCTGAAGCGCAGATTCAGCCGCTTTTCCAGCACGGCAAGCAAGAGACACATGCGGTTGTAATCAAACCCGTCACAGGTGCGGCGGGGGGCGGGATAGGCGGTGCGGCTGACAAGCGCTTGCACCTCGGCGATCAGGGGGCGCGAGCCCTCCATGACGCAGGCAGCGCAGTTGCCGGGGCTATCGGTCGGTCTGCCCTCCAGCATCATTTCCGAGGGGTTTGGCACCTCGGAAAGGCCACGGTCACCCATCTCAAACACGCCGATCTCATTGGTTGAGCCGTAGCGGTTCTTGATGGCGCGTATCAGACGGTAGGCCTGGCGGCGGTCGCCCTCAAAATACAGCACCGCATCCACCATATGCTCTAAGATCTTGGGGCCGGAGATGCCGCCCTCCTTATTAACGTGGCCGACCAGAATGACCGCGCAGCCCACGCTTTTGGCCAGCGCGATAAAGGCCATGGCACTTTCCCGCACCTGGGTAACGCTGCCGGGGGCAGAATTCAGACGGTCGCTGTATACGGTCTGAATGGAGTCTACGATGATCACGTCTGGCCGGAGGCGCTCACACTCGCCGATAATGCCGTCGATGGCCGTTTCGGTCAGCAGGTAAAAATCGTCCCCGCTCACGCCAAGCCGCTCGGCACGCAGCTTCAGCTGCCCGCGCGATTCCTCGCCCGATACGTAAAGCACGCGACGCCGCGCGGCAAGGGTATGCGAGATCTGCATCAGGAGGGTGGATTTACCAATACCCGGCTCGCCCGAAAGCAGCACAACAGACCCCTGCACCAGGCCACCGCCCAGCACACGGTCCAGCTCGCCCATGCCGGTATCGCTGCGCATATAGGTAGGCAGCTCCAGCTCGGAGAGCGGCACAGCCGGCGTGGCAGGGCGGGCCGCCCGCTCACGCGCAGCCGCTGCCGGCGGCAGCGGCGCCTGCTCCTCCAGCGTGTTCCACGCGCCGCAGGAGGGGCATTTGCCAAGCCACTTGGGGCTGGTATATTCACATTCGGTACATACGAAAACGCTTTTTGGTGCTTTCATTGGTCTCCCTCTCTATCGAAAACATCATTTCCTTTTGGATCTCTTATAGGCAAAATAGGCGCGGTGGCTGCGGCAAAACGAGATCACGCCGCCAAGAAGCGCGCACGCAAGCAGCAAGGCGGCAGCCGCCATCACGATACGGTGATAGGGGAAGGCAAGCAGCTGCCCGATCCATACGCAGTGAAAGGACAGCGTCAGCATCACGCAAAGGATGCAGAACAGCACGTCCCGCACCGGGTGCGCGGGGTGTCCCCCACCCTGTTTCTTTTTTTCTTCCATACTACACCTCTATCCATTGCCGGGCTGCAAGCAGCACCAGCAGCGCAAGGCTCAAAAAGAGCGATAGGTAGACCACCGTTCTGAAATACCACTTTCGTGCTTTGTGCCGCTGCACCTTCATGATCAGCAAGGCGCCGAGGCTGCCGCCAAGCGCGGCAAGCAGCAGCAAAATATATTCCGGCACGCGTGGGCGGCGGTCAAAGTCCCACTGGCCCACCGCTACGGCAAAATCATAGCTGTAGACCACCGCTGTGATCACGGTCATGGCTAAAATGACCGCGACATATGGCATGAGCATCCGTTTTTCCCATCCTGTTTATTTCTCTATATATTCTATCATAGCACAAAAAATTGAAAAAGACAACTGTCTTTGATAATCCTTGTCTGAAAGTTTTTGACATTCTGCCGGATTGGAGAGAAAACCGCACTCGATCAGCACGGCGGGCACCGTTGCACGGTGCAAGAGGTAGATCTCCTCTCCCGCAGCGCGGCAGGCGCGCTTGTTCTGCGGCTGCAGATCGGCGCGGACGCCGGTCTGGATGGCCTCTGCCAGCAGGCGGCTGCCCGCATCCCCCATGCCGTAATAGACCTGCAGGCCGCTATACTGCGGCGCGGGGAATTTGTTCATATGAATGCTGACAAGGATCGCGCCGGGCGTTTCCTCTGCCACGGCCAGGCGGTTGCGCAGGTCGTACATCTTTCGCTGCCCGCGGACATTCTGCTCCTCGGTATACAGCAGCTTATCCTCCGTGCGGGTGTAGACCACCTGCTGCCCGGCGGCCGTCAGCATCTCACCCAGCAGCTGCGTCACGGCCAGGTTTAAGTCCTTTTCCTTTGTTCCGTCCTCCCCCAAGGCGCCGGCATCCTCTCCGCCGTGGCCGGCATCCAGCACGAAGACAGGCCCCTTTCCCCCCTCGCCCGAAACGGGCTGTGCGGGCGGCAAGGCCCCCCTCATAAAGGAGGTCAGCCCGGCAAAAAGCAGGCAGAACAGCAAAACACCTCCGGCTACACGAACAAACAAACGCGGCATCTTCATAACAAGCGCCCCCTTTCCTGTAACACAGTATATGGGGGCGCTTGGTCTTATATGTGATTACTGATTTTTCTTGGCACCGAGAAAGCCGAAAAGGCGCTTGTTCTCACTGCCCATCCAATACCCGAAGGAAGAGGCAAAGAGCGGGAGGAGCGGTGCGATCGCATAGGCAACGACGTACCAGACGGACATGCTGGAGGTGGTGGCGGGATCCAGGGCGGCGTTGATGAAGCCGGTATACATCGACTCCCAGCAGATGGCAACGGCATGCGTAATGCCAAACATGCCCTGCGCCCAGGTGTGCGCGGCAAGCTGCGAACCGAACAGGTAGCCGATCAAGAGCAGCAGCACGATCAGAAAATTGGGCAGATTGGCCCACAGCGAAAGCTTAAGTCCGCAAAGCCGATCAAGCGGCATATACCCCGCATCTGCACGGATGCGGTCCTTTGCCCCCTGCTCCCAGGTCATGACGTACAAGAGGTACAGGAAAAACAGCGTTGCGTACAGGCTGGCCACAATGCGCAGCGCAGGCATTTTGGCCGTTAGAATATTGACCAGGATAATGCCAAGCAGCATAGAGCCAAACTGATTCAGGATCATTTTGGTAATGTTGTAGGAATTTGTTTTCAACCAATTCATAAAAGTCCCTCAAAAAATGCGGCAGGAATGCGCGTGATGCTACTATTTTACACATCCGCCGACAAAATTGCAAGTAAAAAATGAATTGTTTACAGTTTATCCACTAATATTTTTAAAGATTTTGTATAATAGAAGAAAAAGGAGGTGGCAGAAATGGCAACCCTGACGCTGAAAAGTGAAGAATTGAAGGCCTTTCCGCCTCTTGTACGGGATTTTGCGACCTACAAGTCGGTCATTATGGGAAACTCCCCCAAGACCGTGTGCGAATACCTGCTGGATCTGCGCACCTTTTTCCGTTATACCGAGGCCAAGCGGCTGGGCATAGACCCGGCTGACCCGGCTTTTACCGAGATCCGGATCGACCACATCGACCTGGACTACATTGCATCGATCACAGCGGCGGATATTTATGAATTTTTGCTGTATGCGGCCGGTGGGCGCAAAAACGGCTGGGCTGCCCGTTCACGCAAGCTCTCTGCCTTAAAGGGCTTTTACCGTTACCTGTGCGCCAAAAAGAACCTGCTGGAAAACAACCCCACGGCGAATATCGATTCGCCCAAGAAGCACGCTGCCCTGCCCAAGTTTTTAACGCTGGAGGAGAGTAAGCGACTGCTGACCTGCATCCGGGAGGATCTTGACTCCAAGCACGCGGTGCGTGACTATGCGATCGTCACCCTCTTTCTCAATTGCGGCATGCGTCTTTCCGAGCTGTGCGGCATTGACCTGCAGGATATAGACCCGGAGCTGCGCTCTCTGCGCGTGACCGGTAAGGGCAGTAAGATGCGTATGGTCTACCTCAACGATGCCTGCCGCCGTGCGCTGCTGGAATACATCACCCGCCGCGCGGAGCAGCACGTCAGCGGGACCACGCGGACAAACGCCCTGTTTTTGAGCGAGCGCCATCAGCGCATCAGCCAAAAGACGGTGCAATGGATGGTCTACAAATATTTGAGGATGGCTGGATTGGAAAACCGCGGTCTTTCGGTGCACAAGCTGCGCCACACGGCCGCCACCCTGATGTACCAGAGCGGGCAGGTCGACGTGCGCGTGTTGAAGGATATTCTGGGCCACGAGCAGCTAAATACCACGCAGATCTACACCCACGTCTCCTCGGAGAATATGGAAAGCGCTATGCAGCAGAACCCGCTCTCAAGCTTGAAGATCGACAAGCCGAAATACAAAAAGAGATATGGCGACGAATAACGGGGCTGTCGCATTTCGGCATAACCGCAAACAAAAAAGAATGAGTAGGATCTATATCCCGCTCATTCTTTGCATATAGGGGAGACTTGTCTGCCCGCAGCGCTTTATGGTAGAAAACCTGCGGTTTTCTCCATTTTGATTGAATTTTTGTTTGCTATCTCCGTTTTTCGCCCTCGACGTATGAAAAGCCATAAGAGAGCCGAACACATAAGGTTTTCATCGGCAAATATCGGTCTATCCAGCGGCGAAAATTTTTGCAATATCTTATATTGCTACGAATTTTCGCCTCGTCTATCCTCAATATTTGCTCGATGAAAAC
>JAZQLY010000039.1:0-35828 GCA_045543015.1 Eubacteriales bacterium | reverse complement strand
TCTTCTATGGTAAAATGTTGGTAACTCATATTGAATCCTCCTGTTATGTGGTGTGTGGTAACTTCATTATAACACAAGATTCAATATGAGCCTTTTTATTTTCTTGGGGTGTTGCACTTGATAGTATAATTCACCCTGATCAAAAACATGGCGAAACGACACGTCGTTTCGCCATGTTTTTATTGACGTTTTTTGCAAAGAATCTTGCAATCGTCAAGGTTTTGCGGTATAATAGTAAAAATGAACAAAAAGGATGGTGCCTTATGAAATATGATGTTGCCGTGATCGGCGGTGGCGTTTGCGGCGCGCTGATCGCGCGTGAGCTTTCACGGTTTTCGCTGCGCATTGTGGTATTGGAAAAGGAAAGCGATGTTGCCTGTGGCGCTTCCCGCGCCAACAGCGGTATCGTACACGGCGGTTTTGACCCGATTCCCGGTACCAAAAAGGCAGCGCTGAACGTGCGCGGTGCCGCCATGATGCCCGCCTTGACTGCCGAGCTGGGCGTTACTTATCACAACAACGGCTCTCTCGTTCTCGCATTTTCGGACGAGGAAATGGAGACGGTAAAAAAACTGTATGACCGCGGAATTCAGAACGGCGTTCCCGGCATTTCCCTGCTGACGGGGGACGAGGTGCTGGCGTTGGAGCCTCACGTTTCCGAAAAGGTTATCGGTGCTTTGCGCTGCACCTCCTCGGGCATCGTATGCCCCTACGGGCTGACCATTGCCGCCATGGGCAACGCCATGGATAACGGCGCCGAGCTGATCTACGAATTCCCCGTAGATAATATCGAGCAGACTGACGATCACTTCCGCATTTCTGCAGGTGAGCGCCATATTGAAGCAAGCTACGTTGTCAATTGCGCCGGCATGTATGCGGACAAGATCGCCGCATTGCTTGGCGAGACGGGATACCGCATCATCCCCAAGAAGGGCGAATACATGCTGCTTGACCGTGCAGAGGGTACCCGCTGCAGCCACACGCTGTTTCAGGTCCCCACGGCGGCCGGCAAGGGTGTGCTGGTCTCCCCCACGGCGGATGGCAACCTGCTGGTAGGCCCCACATCGGTGGCGATCGATGACCGTGAATGTCGCGACACCACGGTGGAAGGGCTGGATTATATCAAGCAAGCGGCAGGAAAAACCATGGCAGATATCCCCTACCGCCAAACCATCACCTCCTTTACCGGCGTTCGCGCTGCCTTGGTCGGCGAAGAGGATTTTGTGATCGAAGCAAGCAAAAAGCAGCCCCATGCGATCAATCTTCTGGGTATTGACTCTCCCGGCCTTTCTTCTGCCCCGGCCATCGCCGTAGAGGTTGTTTCCATGCTGGAAAAAGCAGGTCTTACGCTGCAAAAGAACCCCTCCTTCAACGGCAAACGCGCATCGTATCATGACTTCCGTGACATGAGTGATGAAGAAAAGAACAGAAAAATCCAGGCAGACCCGCGTTACGGCCACATGATCTGCCGTTGCGAAATGATAACCGAGGGTGAGATACGCGAGGCGATCCGTCGCAACCCGCCCGCCCGCACGATGGATGCAGTCAAGCGCCGCGTCCGTGCCGGCATGGGCCGTTGCCAGGGCGGCTTTTGCACCACCTACGTAGCAGAAATGGTGGCGGAGGAAAACGCCATGGCCGTAACCGACGTTACCAAATTCGGCAAGGGCTCTGTGCTTTTAAGCGGATTGACACGCGGAGGTGAGCGATAATATGGAACAGAGAAATATCGTGATCATCGGCGGCGGCCCCGCCGGCATGGCAGCCGCACTGGGTGCCTATGAGGCCGGAGAAAGAGATATCGTTATTTTAGAGCGGGACTCCTCTCTTGGCGGCATTTTGCAGCAGTGCATCCACAACGGCTTTGGCCTGCACCGCTTTGGCGAGGAGCTGACCGGCCCCGAATACGCCGAGCGGTATGAAAAGGAAGTAAAAGCCAACGGTATACCGTATGAATTGAACACCATGGTGCTTGCCATCTCTCCGGAAAAGGTCGTCACCGCCATCAGCGAAGCGCGCGGCGTTTTTCACATCCAGGCAAAGGCGATCATCCTGGCCATGGGCTGCCGTGAGCGGCCGCGCGGTGCCTTGAACATCCCCGGTGCACGCCCTGCCGGCATTTACACGGCGGGCACGGCACAGCGCTTTGTGAACATCAAGGGCATGATGCCCGGCAAAAACGTGGTCATTCTCGGTTCCGGCGATATTGGCCTGATCATGGCGCGCCGCATGACGTTAGAGGGGGCAAAGGTTGCCGCCGTCTGTGAGCTGATGCCCTACTCCGGCGGTCTGAACAGAAACATCGTGCAATGCCTGCAGGATTTTGATATCCCGCTGCTGCTCAGCCACACCGTTTCCAAGATCCACGGCGAGGGGCGCATTACCGGCGTTACCATCTCGCGCGTGGACGAAAATCTTCGTCCGATCCCCGAGGAGAGCCAGTACATCCCCTGTGACACGTTGCTGCTCTCTTGCGGTCTGATTCCCGAAAACGAGCTGACAAAGGAGGCCGGCATCCCGCTTGACCGTGTGACCGGCGGTGCCGTTGTCAGCGAAACGCGCGAAACGGACGTGCCCGGCATTTTTGCCTGCGGCAACGTGCTGCACGTGCATGACCTGGTAGACTACGTTTCAGAGGAAGCTGCACTGGCAGGTCGGTCTGCCGCAGATTATGTGCAAGGAAACATAACGCGTGGCAGAGGTGTGACCATCCGTGCTGCAGGCGCTGTACGCTATACCGTACCGCAAAAGCTGAACGCGACCGAGCAGGGTGAATTGCGCATCTACTTCCGCGTTGGGCGCGTTTTGAACGGCGCGCGCATTTCCCTTACCTGTGGGGATGAGGTGCTGCTGCAGCAGAAAAAGCGGCACATGGCGCCGGGTGAAATGGAATGCCTGGTGCTGAAGCCGGAGGTCGTTGCCCGCATGCAGGGCGAGGTCATACTGACTTGTGAGGAGGCGGCAAAATGAAAAAGGAACTGATCTGTATCGTATGCCCGATCGGCTGCCACATGACAGCGGAGGTGGCCGAGGACGGCCGTGTGCTCTCCGTTACCGGCAATACCTGCCCGCGCGGCAAGGCCTATGCTGAAAACGAATTGACCCACCCTACGCGTACCTTGACCACTACGGTTGCAGTTTCTAACCGCCCGGGCTGTATGCTGCCCGTCAAGACCGCCGCTCCGATCTCCAAGGAAAAGCTGTTTTCCGCTATGGAGATCATTCGCACGCTATCGGTAGAGGCGCCGATCGCAAGCGGCAGCGTTGTTTGCCCCGCCCTGCTTGGCGAGGCAGATCTGATCGCCGCAGGCAGCATAGAATAATTCTTGCAGAAAATCCTGAAAAACGGATTGACAAACAAGAAAAAACATGCTATACTTGTTTAAAAGCAATGAAAAGAAGGAGTATGCCATTTTCCTTTCTACCCAGAGAACGGGCGGTTGGTGCAAGCCCCTGTAGACGGATGGCAGAAGCAGTCTTGGAGCTGATGTGTTGAAGGACAGTATACACATCCGGGTTTCTCCCGTTACAGAGAAACGGCATTTTTGTGCCGACAGAGTGCGGGTGTATTCCCGAATTCAGGTGGTACCGCGAATTTTTCGCCCTGAATGCCTTTTTGGGCATTCAGGGCGTTTATTTTTATTAGGAGGATATCATGAGAAGACAATTGTTAAAGATGCTGAACAAGAACGCGCGTGTTTCGCTTGCCGATCTGGCCACCGCGCTGGGCGCGGATGAGGCGGCCGTTGCTGCCGAGATCAAGGCGCTGGAGGATGAAGGGATCCTGCGTGGCTATAAGGCGGTCATCGACTGGGAAAAGATGGACCACAGCTACGTTTCTGCCATTATTGAATTAAAAGTCACCCCCAAGGTTGGCCGCGGCTTTGAGGAAATTGCCGAGCGGGTTGCCCAGTATAACGAGGTGGAATCCGTTTATCTGATGTCCGGCACCTACGATCTGAACGTGGTGGTCAAGGCCAAGACCTTTCAAGAGGTTGCCATGTTCGTGGCAAAGGAGCTCTCTACCATTGAATCTGTAACCTCCACGGCTACGCACTTTGTCCTCCGCCGCTACAAGGAGCTGGACGTGCCGCTTGCCGTCAGAGAACCCGATGAAAGAGGAACTATCTCATTATGCTGAATTATGAAGAACTGTTGAGCAAAACGATCCGGGACATCAAGCCCTCCGGCATTCGCAAATATTTTGACATTGCGAACACCATGCAGGACGTGATCTCTCTTGGCGTTGGCGAGCCGGACTTCTTTACCCCATGGAAGATCCGGAACGCCGCCATCCGCACGTTGGAATCCGGCAAGACGCGCTATTCCTCCAACAGCGGCTTGCTGGAGCTGCGCAAGGAGATCGCGCATTACTTAGAAAGAAAATACGCCCTCTCCTACCACCCGGAGGATGAGATCCTCATCACGGTTGGCGGTAGTGAGGCCATTGACGCTTGCATTCGCGTGCTGACCAACCCGGGGGATGAGATCATCATTCCACAGCCGAGCTACGTATGCTACGAGCCGATGGCCCGCATGGCAGGCGGCGTACCTGTTATTTTAGAGACGAAGGCGGAAAACGATTTCAAGGTGACGGCAGCAGAGCTGCTGGAGAAGATCACCCCGCGCACCAAAATTCTGATCCTGCCCTACCCCTGCAACCCGACCGGCGCGATCATGGAGCGCGAGGATCTGATCGAGCTGGAAAAGGTGCTGCACGATACGAACATTCTCGTCCTGTCTGACGAGATATACGCCGAGCTGACCTTTGGTGAGCGGCGCCACGTCTCCCCCGCTGCCATCCCCGGTATGCGTGAGCGCACCGTTGTGATCAACGGCTTTTCAAAGGCCTTTTCGATGACCGGTTGGCGGCTGGGCTACGCCTGCGGCCCGCGTGAGATCTTGAAGCAGGTCACCAAGCTGCACCAGTTTGCCATTATGTGCGCCCCTACCACCTCGCAGTATGCCGCCATTGAGGCATTGCAGAGCTGTGACGAGGACGTGGCCGACATGATCGCTGAATACGATATGCGCCGCCGCGTGATCGTGAAGGGCTTTAACGATATCGGCCTTACCTGCCGTGAGCCGCGCGGGGCGTTTTACGCCTTCCCCTGCATCCGTTCCACGGGCATGACGAGTGAGGAGTTCTGCGAGAAGCTGCTTTACGCCAAGCACGTTGCCCTGGTGCCAGGGCCTGCCTTTGGGCAAGGCGGCGAGGGCTTTGTGCGCGCCTCTTATTGCTACTCGATCGATCATATTCACGAGGCGCTGCGCCGCACAAAAGAGTTTTTAGATGAATTGAAATAAAGGAATGCTGCTATATCTATCAAGATCATAAAAGCAGGAAAGAAGGCCGCTAGGCCGCGATATTTGCCGCATCAGCCGCCGCTGCGGCTATGGGCAAGCCCCGCAACGAAGTTATAACAAAAAGCACTTATGATAACGAATAAATCGTTTGTCATAAGTGCTTTTGCGTTACTTTAGACAATTTTCTCCTGATAGTAATGAATTGACGCTTTGCGTCATGAATGGAAGCCTAACGGCTTCATGATTTGAAAAATCATGCCGATTATTCAGATTGCGTTTTTCTCTGCCCGCGCCAAATATGCAGGTAGATGAAAATAGCAAGCAGCGGGAACAGCATGCCGATCAGCATGCCGATCTTCATACCCAGCTGCTCGGGTGCCAGAGAAAGACTTGCAGCCAGCTCAGAAGCCCAGGGGGCTGCCGCAACGCAGTCTGTTACGATGCCAATGATCTGCGGGCCAACCGAGGCGCCCAGGTCACCGCCGGCCGCCATCATGGCAAAGATGAATACCCCGCCCTGCGGGAATCGGTCAGAACCGACGATCAGGCTGCCGGGCCACAGCATCGACACGCAGAAGCCGGTAAAGGCACAGGCAAACAGGCCGAGGATAGGAAGCGGTGAAAGGGCCGCCAGCAGGTAGCAAAGCGCCGCACCCACCGCACCGAAGAACAGAACGCGGCCGATATTCTTACCAATTTTGGCATACAGGGTACGGCCCAGGCCGAGCGTGAAGCCAAACAGCGCAACGCCAAAAATATCACCAAAAACCTTGGGAATACCAACAGCCTGCTCCAGATAGCCGGAGCACCACTGTGCCATGGTACATTCCGAAGCACCGCCAAGGAAAATGGCAAGCACGCACAGCCAAAGCCCCTTATCCTTGATCAGCGTGAGGGGGGAGACAACTTCCTTTTCCTCATTTTCCAGCACAGGGATCTTGGTGCCGAGAAACAAAAAGCAAGCAAAAAGCGGAACCAAAGCAAACAGCAGCGTCATGATCTGCCAGGTATCATTCCCGCGCCAGAGCAGGAACAGCGTGCCAAGAACAACGACCAGCACAACACCCCAGGCATAGATGGAATGCAGCTTGCTCATCTCGCGGTCCGGGTTATCGCTGGGGATGGCGGCAATGGTAGGGCTGATCAGCACCTCGGCAAGCCCGCCGGAGGCAGAAAAGATCACCGTGCCGATCACCAGGCCCAGGTACACATGGTCGGCAAACAGGTACGGAAAGACCGCATACACCACAAGCCCAACGAAGGTAAGCACAGGTGTCAGCTTCACCGAAAGCGGAATGTTGAATTTGTCTGAAAAGAAGGAGAATATCAGGTCGATCGTCAGCTGGGTGAAAAAGCCGATCAAAACCAGCAGACCAAGCAGCGAATAAGAAATGTTGTAGAGGTTGTGGAACGTAATAAACAAGATCGGCGAGAGGTTGCAGACCAGTGCCTGCGAGATATTGGTTACATAGCAAGCATATTTTACGCGTGAGTAATTCATGGTTTCACCTATATTCATATTGTTTGACAAGTTGGATATTGCTGTTATGCCAGGTTACGCAAGGACAGTGGCCGATAGTGGCCAACTATACTTCCTCCCCATGCAAAATACCACTACATTGTATCACAACGGCAAGAGAAAAGCAATAGAAAAAGCAAATAAAAAACGGGAAGTTTTGCTTCCCGTTTTTTATTTGACTTACGCCATCTTATTCAGCTTTACAGTAAACTGGCTCTTTTTGCGAGCGGCAGCATTCTTGTGCAGAATGCCACGGCCAACTGCCTGGTCGATCTTCTTAACAGCGACCTTGTAAGCAGCCATAGCCTGCTCCTTATCACCGGTAGCCAGAGCAGCGTCGTACTTCTTGATCATGGTGCGCATCTGAGAACGGAACATCTGGTTCTGCAGAGTCTTAACCTTGATAACCTTTACGCGCTTCTTCGCGGACTTGATATTCGGCATGTCAAAACCTCCTGTATTTGATCGGTTTGCCGCGCGCACCTGAGAGGTTGTGCGCTTGGCATCTTTTATTCACCTGTATATCATAACACATTCTACGCAAAATAGCAAGTGTTTTTTGAAATTTTTTTGAAATTTTTTCATTTTTTCTGATAAAGCACTTGACAGAATACAAAAAACGTGGTATACTTGTAAAGTAATTTGTTTTACACCTTGGAGGCGTGCTATGTTTGAGAAGGATATGACCGTAGGGCTTTTGCTTGATTTCTACGGCGACGTTCTTTCCGAGCGCACGCGTTCCCTTCTTCTGATGTATTATAGCGATGATCTTTCCTTGGCCGAGATCGCAGAGAATGCCGGCATTTCCCGCCAGGGTGTACGGCATGCGATCAAAAAGGGAGAAGAAGAGCTTCGTTTTTTAGAAAAGCAGCTTGGCCTTGCAGCACAGTTTGCCGCCCTGCGTAGTGCGGCCACCCGGCTGCAGAGACTGTCTGCCCACATACGGGATGAGCATGGGCATGCTGCCGTTGCCTTGCGCGACGAGGCGTTACGCTGTGCCTCCATCATCCTATCAGAAACCGAACAGGAGGATACCGGTATTGTTTCAGAGCTTAACTGACAAGCTGGCAAATGCCTTTAAAAAATTCCGCAACAAGGGAAAGCTGACAGAGGCTGACGTGCGCGAGGGCATGCGTGAGATCAAGCTTGCGCTGCTGGAGGCGGACGTTAACTATAAAGTGGTACGCGACTTTGTTAAGAGCGTGACCGAGCGTGCAGTTGGCTCTGCTGTTTTGGAAAGCCTGCTGCCTGCACAGCAGATCGTTAAGATCGTTAATGAAGAGCTGATCAAGCTGATGGGCTCCGATAGTCCGAAATTAGAGATCTCCCCCGCCCCGCCTACCGTATATATGATGGTTGGCTTACAAGGTGCGGGCAAAACCACGCATGCCGGCAAGATCGCCGGGATGTATAAAAAGAAGGGCAAGCGCCCCCTGCTGGTCGCCTGTGACGTATACCGTCCTGCCGCCATTGCGCAGCTGGAGGTCGTTGGCCAGTCGCTGGATATTCCCGTCTTTTCCATGGGCAACAAGGTCAGCCCGGTGGAGATCGCCCGCGCGGGCATCGAGCATGCAAAAAAGCACGCGCATGACATGGTCATCATCGATACGGCAGGCCGTCTGCATATTGATGAAGAGCTGATGGAAGAGTTAAAAAGGATCAAAGCGGCGGTCAACCCCACCGAGATCCTGCTCACCATCGACGCTATGCTCGGCCAGGATGCCGTTAACGTGGCACAATCCTTTAACGAGTTGCTTGACATTACCGGCGTGGTACTGACCAAGATGGACGGCGACACGCGCGGCGGCGCTGCGCTTTCGGTTCGTTACGTCACCGGCAAGCCGATCAAGCTGATCGGCACGGGCGAAAAATCCGATGCGATCGAGCTGTTCCACCCGGATCGTATGGCATCCCGCATTCTCGGCATGGGCGACATTCTCTCCCTGATCGAAAAGGCAGAGGCCGCATATGACGAAAAGAACGCCGCCGAGCTGGAAAAGAAGATCCGCGAATCCTCCTTCAACCTGGAGGACTTCCTTGAGCAGTTCAAGCAGCTGAAGAAGATGGGCAACGTGGAGCAGCTGCTTTCCATGATGCCGGGCGTTAAGCCGGGCGCACTCAAGGACGTGAACGTGGATGAAAAGCAGCTGGCACGCACAGAAGCGATCATTCTTTCGATGACGCAGAAGGAGCGCAACAACCCGGATCTGATCAACGGCTCTCGCCGCAAGCGCATTGCAGCCGGCTCCGGCACCACGGTAGAGGACGTCAACCGCCTGTTGCGTCAATTTGAGCAGACCAAGAAGATGATGAAGCAATTTTCCTCTATGGAAAAGCGCGGCATGCTTGGCAAGGGCAAGATGAAAATTCCGTTTTAACCCGGATTTTTATAAATAATATTTTATCATATTTGGAGGACACAAAAAATGGTTAAGATTCGTTTGAAGAGAATCGGTGCGAAGAAGGCTCCCTTCTACCGCGTTGTTGTTGCAGACGGCAGATATGCCCGCGACGGCAGATTCATCGAGGAGGTAGGCTACTACAACCCCATGACCAACCCGGCCGAGGTGAAGATCGATGCTGAGAAGGTAAACACCTGGCTCAAGAACGGCGCACAGCCTACCGACACGGTAAGAGCCCTGCTCAAGAAGACCGAGATTCTGAAGTAAAAAGCGACGCGCCGCGTCAGAAAGGCGGGGGGCCTCCCCCGATAAAGCGATATGGATTATAAGCAGATTCTTGCTGACATCGCGCGCGCAATTGTGGATACGCCGGAAAGTGTGACCGTTACCGAGCAGATCGATGGGGATAACATTGAGTTGACCCTTTCTGTAGCCCCGGATGATATGGGCATGGTAATCGGTCGTCACGGAAAGATTGCCAAGGCAATCCGTGCGCTTATGAAGGCGGCCGCAGCTAACAGCGGTAAGCGAATTACAGTAGAGATCCGATAAGAAAAAAGCGGTACCCGCAGGTACCGCTTTTTTCTTTTTGCCTTTTACAGATCAAAAATGCTTGCCAGCTTATCGATCGCCAGCTCATTCTCATCCGACGCCATGATGGGGTCGGATGAGAACAAAAGCAGATCTGCCCTTGGTTCTTGATATCCTTTCACGCCATTTGTCTCCTTACTATCAGTATTCAAACACACGGCAGGCACCAGCCCCCACACGCGTGAGGTAGACCTTACGGTTCACCCGGTCGATCTGCACGATCTCCATCAGCTGCTCGATATTGGTACCGGGCGTTCTGTTAGGGGTAAGCGGGTCACCTGCACTGGTAGAACCGCCTGCATCCGAGGTGGTAGTAATAATCGGATAACCGCCATCTGTTATCGTAACGATATCCCGGTGGTGGTGCCCACCGAACACAGCAATGATATCATTGGCTTTGCCGATCTCATCAAGAACCGGCAAAAGCTGGCTTTTGAAATCATTCGGCCGATGCTGGACAACTACGATCCCCCAGCCCTCCTCCAGCGTAGCGGCCGTCTCCTTTAACCATGCCATCTGCGTAGCATAGGCGGCGGTATTCACATCTGCGGCACCATACGGATTTGTCGAGCCGTCATCAAAGAAATAATACCGGATCTTGGCATCAGCATCATCTACGTAATTGTAAAGCTCACCATCTGCACGCGCGTTGGCGGAATACTGATGGAATTTTTCATAATACTCCGCATCCGTCCAGACGTCACCGGCCGTTTCCGGCTCCCAGGCGCCGTTATTATCGTGGTTACCGCGAACGGCATACCAATCCCCACGGAAGGTCTCTATCGCGGCAAGGAACGCCCCTATCTTCGGCTCTGCAGCCTCGATCGTGGTCGAGCCATTGATATAGTCACCACCAAATACCAGGTGCTGAATACCAGCCTCCTCGTACAGATAGTTGGCAACGTCAAAGGTCTTTTTATTATTGTTCTCCCAGTGCGTATCGGTCACAAAGAAGAAGGAGGACATGCTGCCGCCTGCTTTTTTCTCATTTTGGTCTACCGTATAGGCGGCAACGTTGAGAGACCAGGTCCAATAGTCCGGCACGGTGGCACCGGCCAGCTCGGCGGCGGCACCGTATGAAGACAGATCGATGGTGGCGGTTGTGTTTTTATCCACGGTGTCGGTGGTATATTCCCCGTTTTCATCACATACTGCAATGGCGGTAGCGATCACGTACTCATCGTAAACGACCAGCAACCGATAGCGGCCTGCCGCAGCAGGTGCCAACACATAGCGATCCTGCGTGATCTGCAATTCGTCACAGTCCACGATCCACGTTACCTCGCTCCCCGTGCGTACAGCACCGCCGATCAGGACCGGATAGCAGGAAAGATCGATCGTTTCACCAGGCTTGGCCGGAATCGCGGCGCCGCCGTTTATCAACACGTTCTCAACGTTGTTGCGGTAATCGGCGGCAGCATCTCCAAGCGCCAGCATGCAATCCAGCACCGCATCCTGTGCGGCTTCGTTTCCATAGGTACGCTTGGCATAGCAGCCAACGCCGTAGGTCAGCTCGTCACTGATGAGGGCCCCGTCGCGGTAGATGCCAAAGGTCAGCTCGCTGCTGTAATACAGCATGGGAATATCCGCATACGCCTTCAGACACGTATGGTCCTTGTCATCCTCGCGATAGGCAATATCGGTAGCGATCACGCACGTTTCACCGTTTGCACGCTTCACCACGAAGGAAATCGAAGAAAGATCATCGATCGCTGAGGCAGCATCTGCCGTCAGCTTCAGCGTAACCACCTCATCAAGCAGCAGGCTTGCCTGTGTAAAGCGTATGGCAGCCCCTGGC
Source organism: Eubacteriales bacterium (assembly GCA_045543015.1). GTDB lineage: Bacteria > Bacillota > Clostridia > Oscillospirales > CAG-272 > UBA1740. Next base: position 24,211 of record JAZQLY010000039.1, on the reverse strand, counting down.
GTGGTACGGTAATCAAGGTCGGGCAGATCACGCTCGCTCACCTTGATCGATGCCTCTCTTTGCCCCTCCGGCACGGCGGCATTGGCCGGCCGCTCGGTATGATACGAAAAATAGTTCTGCGCAGCAGCGGCATAATTCAGCGTAGCCAGAGCAAGCGCCGATGTCTCATCAGCGGTATCTACTTCTCCATCCTTCATTTTTAAATGATAGGAAATCAGATCGGCAACGGTGATACTGCCTGTGGCAGTCTTACTTTCGCCAAAAGCAGATGCCTCAATGGTGTAAGCGATCGGCTCTGTCAATTCCGATGCGGCAAAGCCGTTGAGGTAGTAATAGCGGGTCAATGTGCCGTTGTCGTTCTCTACGTCCGTAATAGACTGAGATACGTGTGCCGCCACAGCACTGCTCGGCGTAATGGCAACGCGGGCCGCATCTGCCACCGTTTTATCCGGGTAGGTGGCAATAAAGGCAGCGCCAAATGCCCGGCCAAGGGTGGCAGAGCCCTGCAATTCAAACAGATCGGAAATCGGGCTGAATATCTCTACGCAGGGGTCAAGAGAATAGGTACTGCCGATGGCAGCGCCCTGAAGATCTACAAGAAAATCAACATGCTTCCCTTTCTCTGCATACGGCTTCACGCTTGAGAGGGTTGCGTTCAAGGCATCCAGACTGTCCGCCGTCAGCACCGCCCGCGTAGCCGTTTTATCGGCAGCGGCACCGCTTGGCCATATAACCTTACCGTCCAGCATGACGCAAACAGACAGCGTTGCCGTTTGATCGCTGCAGGCGCCCCCAGCCAAAGAAAGGCGAATTCTGCCCGCCTGCGGCATGGTATAGCGATAGGCAAGCATGTTGGCACCGCTTGCATGGGCTACGTAGCCCACTTTGCCAAGCAGCCACGCATCAGAAGCAGAGCTGGCCATATCGGCCGTATTACCTGCAAGATAGGCGGCAAGCAGATCCTTCATGCCATCCTCGGTGGCAACGTAGGGGTTGCTTGTCAGCGTATACCCGTCCGTATGCGTCTTCCCTTGCAGCACGTTCAGATACGCAAGCGGGCGGAAGGCGGCACCCGCCATCTGCCCAAGAGACCAATCACCTTGGTAAGCGATGCCGGTCTTATCCAAAAGATACTGCACATAGGCATGCTTTGCATAATCGGTAGTAGCAGCACGGGCCGCACTGCCTGCAGCACAAAAGGCTGCATAGGCAACAGGGTGCTCCTTCGAGGTAAAGGCGTTTGGTGCGTACGTTTCCGTGGTATTTGTTCTGGTATCGGTCATGGAAAAGGCGCACTTATGCTGTACGTCAGCCCCGCCCTCCTTGTAGCAAACGGTCACAACATCCCCGCCTTGCACGGCAATTTTCACATTTGCCCAGGCACTGTTCAGCTCGTCAGCGGTGGGATAGACACCCGCCCAGCCATGGCTGGTCTGGGTTGCCCAGGTAGCAGCATCCGTGGTGGCACCGCTCGGCCACACGGGAACGCCGTTTTTCATAATACATACACGGGTGTTGCTGGCCTTGGCAGCATTGGCATATACCGTGGCCATGCTGACAGAGGGAGAAAGCTCGGTTACCCCACTTGGTACGGTATAGGCCCAGGTCAGCACGCCGGCGCCCGTGCCCGCTCTACTGTTCAGCAGCAAGGAAACGCCACTGACATTACTCTTTTGGCCGTAGACGACGCCACTTTGCTTCCAAAGATCATCGGTTGTGCCGGCATCGCTGACGAGATGCTTATCGAGAATACTGACCATCGCACTTGCGGTCGCATAACGCGAGCCTACACTCTTCAGCGCGCTCCAGCTGGCGCTGGCATGGGACAGGCGATAGGCGATCGGCTCATAAACGTAAGAATTGCCCGAAAGGATCGAGTTACCAGCTGACCAGTTCCCCGTCCAGGTAACGGCAGAGGTAAAATTCAGCACGTAATCCTTATAGGCTGCCTTGCTTGCCTCGTCGGTCGTCGTCAGCTCCTGTGCGCAAAACTGCTCATAGGTCAGCAGCGAAAGGCCGGTAGACGAGGAGGGTGTCATCAAAAGATCCTTACCTGCGGCAGAGGTGCTTGGCACCCATGCGTTGCTATCGGTATAGGTAATACGCGGATTAAGTTTAATATTGTTGGCCGATTTATCAGTCGCCACAAAGTGAATCTGATCCCCCGGCTTAACGGTCAAGGCGATCTCAGCCACGGCGGCAACCAATTGATACTTGCTGGTATAGCCCGTTCCCCACGTGGTCTGCGGTTGGCTGATATCGGCATCGCTCGGCCATACGATCTCGTCATTCAGCATCACACAAAAGCAGGCGGTATTGTTGACAACGGTATAGTTATCCGGCAAAATGGCCAGCTGTACGAGACCACTTTTGCCCTCCGGAACAGTATAGGTATAGGAAAAATAAGCCTTGTAGCTCAGAGAAGAACGGCCGACATTCGTGCTGGTTATATAGGAATGGAACGGAATATTTGCCTTATCCCACAGCTTGATATTGGTGCTACCGGCCAAATACTGCGTCATAAAGGTCTCTGCTGCGCTTTTGGTAGAATACCATTGCGTACCCGACCACTTTTGCCACGTGGGGGCAACGAACTGGGTATGATAGGCAATCGGCTCAAAGGCGCCGGTGGTATTATGTATACCGCCCGTCATCCAATCGCCGGACCAGATGACCTTACCCATAGTGAAGTAGTATTCCCGGAAGGCAGCCTTGGCTGCATCGGTATTCATGTAAGCCGCCAGATCATCGGCATAGGTCTCTGCCGTTGTATCCAGCCCGCTGTTTGCCTCAGCCCAGGCATAGTAGGTCATGGGGTCGGCCGTGGTGGAAACCACACGATCTGCCATGAAGCTGGTAGAGTACGGCTCTGCCGTTTCCTGTGCGGCCAAGGGCAGCACCAGAATCGGCAGCGAGGCGATCAGCATGCTGATCGCCAAAATCAGTCCAATCATTTTTTGTACATATGTTCCACTCCTTTTTTCAAACTTTCTCTTGCCAAGCGGCAGAGAATGTTGTATAATACCACTATAAATGGCGAACACCACATTTTCTTTTTATTTGGTGACCACTTGTTTTTATTTCGTGAACACATGGAGGTGTCCATTGAAGTTAAAAAAGTTTCGTGCCGACGGCACCCTGATACCGGATCCGCCCCAATGGACGCCGTCATGGCGAGGAGAAAACCCCAACCTATCTCTTTACCATTGCTATCGAAGCATCACGCTCCACAAAGGCGTGCCTCCCTGTCCAACCGGTACGCTTATCTATCACAAATATTGGGAGTTGGATATTTTTGTAGAAGGAGATCTACGGTTCAAAAGCGAAACGCGCTCGTTTCCGCTGAAGCGCGGTGACATCATTATTACGCCGCCATACGCGCTGCACAACTATGAAGTGCTGCAGCACACAACGCCATGGAAATATCACACCTTTTGCTTTGAGCTGGATGCCTTTGCCCCGTATGGCTGCAAGGAGTTGACCGATAAGATCGCCACCGTCACGGAGCCTTCCGTTTATTCCCCCTCCGACCACAACATTATGGAAGAGCTGCTTCTTGCACTTGAAAAAATGCACCTTACCGCCAAGAACAAAAGCGATCCGCTTTCCGTCCGGGCTATGAGCGTTGCCTATGCCATGCAATCCTTTTATTATATCAATCAATACGATTTTACCGAAAAAAAGCAGGAGAATAGCAAAAAGAACGGCATAGCTGCCATGATGCAATATTTAGATGATCATTTTATTGAGATCCATTCTATCAACGAGGTGGCGGAGCATTTTTTCTACAGCCGCGAATACGTCTCACGTCTGTTTAAACGGCATTTGAACACCACCGTAGCGGATTACATCCGCGAGAAGCGGATCGCAAAGAGCCGTGAGCTGATCAAGGCGGGCGTACCGCTTTTATCCGCATGCTACCAGGTCGGGTACGATCACCCCTCGACCTTTATCCGCGCGTTTCGCGCGGTGACCGGCATGACGCCCTCTGCCTACCGCCACTCCTTACAGGAGACGTAAGCAAAAAAGCCGCTGTAAAGCAGCGGCTTTTTTGCTTATTTGCCCTCTCGACGTGATAAAATATCGGTATAGAAAAGCATTTATTGTATGACACACAAAATGAATTGTTGAAATGTAGTTGACATTTTAATATATTTGTGATATAATATCTATTGGACTTTTTTCTGACGGCATAGCCAGACTCCGGGTGCATTCTTAACAACGAACGGAGGAATACCTATGTCAAAGTATTTTGGAACCGACGGTTTTCGCGGCGAGGCAGGTGTCACCCTGACATCCGAGCATGCCTACAAGATCGGTCGGTTTATCGGTTGGTATTACAGTGATTTTGACCGTCACCGCGTTCGCATCGTGATCGGCAAGGATACGCGGCGTTCCAGTTACATGTTTGAATACGCACTCGTTGCCGGGCTGACAGCCTCCGGCGCGGATGCCTACATGCTGCACGTAACAACAACGCCCAGCGTTTCTTACGTTACGGCAAGCGAAAGCTTTGATTGCGGCGTCATGATCTCTGCCAGCCACAACCCGTACGTCGATAACGGCATCAAATTGGTCAATTCCCGCGGCGAGAAGATGGGGGATGATACGCTTGAAAAGATCGAGCAGTATATTGACGGCATCTACCCCCTTCCCTCCGGCCTGACCGATATCCCCTTTGCGCGTGGCGAGCAGGTCGGCTGCATCGTTGATTACGCAGCAGGGAGAAACCGCTATATCGGCTATCTGATCTCCCTTTCTCTTCACTCCTTCAAGCAATTCAACATCGGGCTCGACTGCGCAAACGGCAGCGCGTGGATGATCGCCAAAAGCGTGTTTGATGCACTGGGTGCCAAAACCCACGTGATCAACGCATCCCCCGACGGCTTGAACATCAACCGCAACGCAGGCTCCACGCATATTGAGGTGTTGGCGCACTTCGTGCAGGAAAACCATCTGGATATCGGCTTTGCCTTTGACGGAGATGCCGACCGCTGCCTGGCGGTAGACGAGAAAGGAAACGTGGTCAACGGTGACCACATCATGTACCTGCTTGCGCAGGACATGAAAAAACGAGGCATGCTGCCAAACAATACGGTGGTGACCACGGTCATGTCCAACCTTGGTCTTTACCGCGCCCTGGACGAGGCCGGCATCCAATACGTGCAAACCGCGGTCGGTGACAAATACGTCTACGAGAACATGCAAAAAACCGGCAACGGCATTGGCGGCGAGCAGTCCGGGCATATCATCCTCAGCAAGTACGCCACGACTGGGGACGGCATTCTGACCGCGATCAAGATCATGGAAACGGTCGTTTCCTCCAAGCTGCCGCTCAGCAAGCTGGCAGAGCCGGTGAAGATGTATCCCCAGGTGCTGAAAAACATCCGCGTGGCTGACAAGGCGGCCGTCCGGGAGCACCCGGAGGTGCAAGCCGAAATTGAAAGGATCCGGACAGAGCTGGGCGATTCCGGCCGCATCCTGCTGCGTGAAAGCGGCACAGAGCCGGTCATGCGCGTAATGGTGGAGGCGGACACGGCTGCCACCTGTGAGCGGTACGTAGACACGGTGATCGACAAGATCCGTGCGCTTGGTCTTGCGTGAGGTGGATGATGGAAAAGGAATTACGCTTCACCTCCCTCTTTTCAGACGGCTGCTCGATCGCGCACGCGCTCCTTTCCGATTATGCGTACCCCTGGGAGGCGCTGGATCACATTGGAGAGATCATCGCTGCGCTGATCCCCACCTTACCGCGGGAGGAATATGAGGAACGCACCCCCGGCGTTTGGGTAGCCCATACGGCAAAGATCGCAGCAAGCGCCTATATCGGCGCGCCCTGTATCATTTGTGCGGGGGCGGAGATCCGCCACGGCGCGTTTATCCGCGGTACGGCGATCGTCGGGCGTGATGCCGTAGTCGGCAACTCAGTAGAGCTGAAGAACTGCATTTTGTATGACGGTGCGCAGGTGCCGCACTTCAATTATGTAGGCGATTCTATCCTCGGCCACCGTGCGCACATGGGCGCAGGCGCCGTCACCTCAAACGTCAAGGGTGACAAAACGCCGGTCTCCGTGCGTCTGCCTGGCGGGCGGATCGAAACCGGGCGCAAGAAATTCGGCGCCATGCTTGGTGACTATGCCGAGATCGGCTGCAACTGCGTTCTCAACCCCGGCACCGTGATCGGCCGCCACACGCAGGTCTACCCGCTTTCTTCCGTGCGCGGCTTTGTGCCGGCAGAAAGCATTTATAAGGCAGCAAGCAACATTGTAAAAAAACACTAACATTTTTTGAAAGCACCCGAGAAATCAGAAAAAAGGAAGTCCCCCGTAAATCCCGGGATCAGGATAGCGCTAGACCGCTACGCGGTTGACGAGGTGAGAGATCATCGAAGCATTCGGCGGAAGTCTCTCCGGCACGCGGAAATGTCGTACCATTGTGACAAACCGTTGGGCAACCAACAAACAAAACACAATGGGCTTTCCCCAAAAAATTTGATACGAAAAAATGCGAAGCAATCCTGCTTTCGTCACTTCGATCATGCATAGATTGCCTCGCATGGAGGAATGATTATGTGTGGAATTATTGGTTACACGGGGTGTCGGAATGCGATACCGAAGATCGTAGAGGGACTTTCCCTCCTCGAATACCGCGGTTACGACTCTGCAGGGATCGCTGCAATCCAGAACGAGCAGATCACTACCGTAAAATGCTGCGGCCGCGTGGCTGCACTACAGGAAAAGTTAGAAAAGCAGATGACCGATGCACAAAGCCTTTGCGCCATCGGCCATACCCGCTGGGCAACGCACGGTGGCGTAACGGATAAAAACGCCCACCCTCACACGGCCGGCCGCGTTACCTTGGTACACAACGGCATTATTGAAAACGAAAAGGAGTGGCGCGGCACGCTTTCTCAAAAAGGGTGCCGCTTCATTTCTGAAACCGATACGGAGGTCGCTGCCGTTCTGCTTGACCGGGCATACGGCGAGACGAACGATCCGGTCAAGGCGATCTACCAAGTATTACCCCTTTTGCGCGGCTCTTACGCCTTCGGTATCCTATTTGCCGGGCGCGAGGATGAGATCTATGCGGTGCGCAAGGATAGCCCCATCCTTGCTGCCCCGGGTGAGGACGGATGCTATCTGGCCTCTGACATAACGGCGCTTGCCCCGCATGCAAGCGTATACTGCCTGCCACCCGAGAAAACGGTCATTCGCTTGAAAAAGGACGGCATTTCCTTTTGCTATGAGGACGGCCAATGCGAAACGCCTGCCTACCGCGCCATTGAATCGCAGCGCGTGGCTGCCGACCGGGATGGCTATGACACCTTTATGAAAAAGGAGATATGCGAGCAGCCGCAGGCTATCTGCGCCGCCCTGTGCGGGCGCGAAAGGGACGGTCTGCCGGATCTTACGCAGGACGGTCTGCCGATCGATTTCTTTGATCGCACCAAGCGCATACACATCGTTGCCTGCGGCTCTGCCATGCACGCAGGCCTGTTGGGCGCACGCACGATCGAGCAGGAGGCGGGCATCCCGGTCTCTGTTTTTATAGCATCCGAGTATCGCTACCACATGCCGCCAAAGGAGGATGGCACGCTGCTGATCGCGATCTCGCAATCCGGCGAAACGGCAGACACGCTGGCCGTCGTCCGTGCGGCAAAGGCACTGCATGTGCCGGTGCTTGGCATCGTCAACGCAGAAAACACGGCCATCGCACGGGAATCCGACCACGTGCTGTACACCCACGCCGGGCCGGAAATTGCCGTGGCTACTACCAAGGGGTACTGCACGCAAGTCGTTCTGCTCAAGGTTATTTCCCTGTTTTTGGCAATGCGGCGAGAGACGTTGCCGCTCGACGTCATCCGCGCCCGGTTTTCCTCGCTGAAAAGCGAAGCACCGCAAGCGATCCGCGCCGTGATAGAAAGCGAGGCGGCGCTGCAGGCGATCGCCGCAGGGCTTGATGGCTGCGAGCGGCTGTTTTATATCGGGCGAGGGAGCGACTACGCCCTGGCAACGGAGGGCTCCTTGAAGCTGAAGGAGATCTCGTATCTCCACAGCGAGGCTTATGCGGCCGGTGAGCTGAAGCACGGTACGATCTCCCTGATCGAGCAAGGAACGCCCGTGATCGCCATCTGCACCGAGGAGGCCCTTGAGGAAAAGATACGCAGCAACGTCAAGGAGGTCGCCAGCCGTGGCGCGGCAGTAACCGTTCTGTGCAAGGCACGCTTTTCTTCAGCGTTTGAAGAAGCTGCTACGGTTTTTCCCATCGATTTTGATGGGTGTGCAGCTGAATTTGCCGTTATGGCAGCCGTGCAGCTGATCGCCTACAAGGCAGCAAAACACCGTGGCTGTGACGTTGACAAGCCGCGAAACCTGGCAAAATCCGTAACCGTGGAATAAAGTTCCATACAAAAAAACACGAACAGGCATGCGCACGCGCATGCCTGTTTTACGTTCGTGATTCCAATTAAAGAGACTGCAAATAGGAGCGCAAGACCGCCACCGAACGGGCGGCCGCCATGCGGGCAAAGCTGGGATAGTCCATCGTGGCATCCCCATCCGCGCCATCCGAGATCGCGCGCAGCACGGCAAACGGTACGCCGTTCACCGTTGCCACATGGGCGATTGCGCCCCCCTCCATCTCGCAGGCGATGGCGTCAAACGTGTCCTGGATATAGGTCTTTTTTTCCCCCGAAGCCACGAACTGATCGCCCGAGGCGATGCAGCCACGCACGGCTTTGCCGCCGTTTTGTGCGACACAGGCGAACAATTTTTGGCTCGTTTCTTCGTCTGCCTCAAAATAAATCTGGTTTATTCCGGATACAAGGCCAACCGGATCACCGATCGCCGAGGTATCCATATCGTGCTGGCACAGCTTGGTGGCAACGGCAACGTCCCCGATGCCCAGTTCCCCCGTCAGCGTGCCGGCCACGCCGGTGTTGATGATCACATCCGGCCGGTATTGTAAGATCATGGTCTGCGCACAAATGGCGGCGTAGACCTTTCCGATACCGCAGGTGGCAACGACGACCGCCTGTCCGTCCAACCGACCGCGTGTATAGGTGATACCGCTGATCACGCTTGTCTGCTTTTCCTCCATGGCGGCGGCAAGCGCTGACGTCTCGATCTCCATGGCACCGATAATACCGATCATTCTTCTTCTCCTTTAATAATCAAAACCGCATTCGCCGCGTGCAAGCAGTACGTTCAGATACCGTTCTGCCTCCGTCTGCCCGGCTTTAAGGTCTAAAGTTTTGTAATTTCCACATTCTACGGCACTATTGCCGAACACCTCGCCCGTGTGCGCAAGGATCTTTTGCAGCACGGCGATAACGGCCTGGCGCACCACCTCCGGCGCTACGTCCCGCGTGAGCAGGTAAAAGCCGGTTTGGCAGCCCATCGGGCCAAAGTAGATCACCGCACTACCGATCTCGCTGTTGCGGATGTAGGTGGCAAACAGATGCTCAAGCGTATGCATCGTGGCGTGATCCATATAATCCCCTGCGTTTGGCTTGCGCGTGCGCAGATCAAACGTGGTGATATCCCCATCCACGCGGGAGATATACATCCCTTCCTGCAGGACGGTATGGTCAACGGTAAAGCTGGTGATCTTTTGAATCTCTTTCATGCCCTTCTCCCTGTTTCTTTTTTCTTTCATTGTACCCTTTTTTGCCTTTTTTGTCAATCCCCATGCGGATATAAAATTTTTTGTCTTTTTCTTAACAATTTTTCGAAGAAATGTAGACTTTTCGTTTTTCCTGTGCTATAATATTATGAATTGCAGATGGCAATTCGGAAATTTCACAGCAAAGGAGAGCGACTATGCTTGAATTAAAAAACATAAGCTTTCATGTACCTGCCGCCAACGGCCAGGTCAATGAAATTATTGATAACCTGTCTTTATGCTTGGATACCGGCAAATTCACCGTCATCACCGGGCCAAACGGCGGCGGCAAATCTACCCTTGCCAAGCTGATCATGGGTATTGAAAAGCCGACGGCCGGCCGTATTCTTTTGGACGGACAGGATATTACCGATCTTTCGATCGCGGAGCGTGCCAAGCTCGGCATCGGCTACGGCTTTCAGCAGCCGCCGCGCTTTAAGGGCTTGACTGTGCGCCGCCTGCTGAGCCTGGCACACGGCAGCGAGCTGCCCGTGGACGAATGCTGTACCTACCTGACCAACGTTGGCCTCTGCTCTGCCGATTATCTGAACCGCGAGGTAGATACCTCTCTGTCGGGCGGCGAGGTCAAGCGTATTGAGATCGCCACGCTGATGGCACGCAACCTGCGCCTTGCCATTTATGACGAGCCGGAGGCCGGCATTGATCTTTGGAGCTTTACCATGCTGATCAAGTCCTTCCGCTCTATTTCGCAGAACAGACACGAAAGCACCATCATCATCTCGCACCAGGAGCGCATTATGCAGCTGGCAGACGATATCATCGTGCTGGCAGACGGCAAGATCAAGGAAATGGGCCCGAAGGACGAGATCTTCCCCAAGCTGATCAACCAAGTCAATTCCGGCTGCAGCTTCCGCGGCGGAAAGGAGAGTGCAAAAAATGGCTGAAATGAATAAGATCGACCGTTCTCTCCTGGAGGCGGTAGCAGACCTGCACAAGGTGCCGGAGGGGGCATACAACATCCGTAAAAACGGCCAATCGCTTGGCCGCTCCTCCAGCGTCAATATTCAAATTGATCCCAAGGAGGACAAGCCCGGTATTGATATCCGCGTAGCACCCGGCACCAAGAACGAGAGCCTGCACATACCGGTCATTCTGACCGAGAGCGGCATGCACGATATGGTGTATAACGATTTCTACATCGGTGAGGATGCCGACGTGCTGATCGTAGCCGGCTGCGGCATTCACAACTGCGGTGACCAGACCAGCCAGCATGACGGTATTCACACCTTCCACATCGGGCGTGGCGCCCGCGTTCGCTACGTGGAAAAGCACTACGGCGACGGGGATGGCAAGGGCGGCCGCATCCTGAACCCCAAAACGGTCGTCACCATGGAGGAAAACGCTTACTGCGAGATGGAAATGATCCAGATCCGCGGTGTAGACTCTACCCTGCGTGATACCGAGGCAAAGGTAGGCGCCGGTGCCAAGCTGATCATGACCGAGCGACTGATGACGCACGGTGAGCAGTTTGCCGAAAGCAATATGACCATCACGCTGGACGGCAAGGATGCCGTGACCCAGGTCATCTCCCGCAGTATCGGCAAGGACAACTCCCGCCAGGTCTTCCACCCCTGCGTGATCGGCAATGCGCCCTGCCGCGCACACGTGCAGTGTGACTCCATCATTATGGACCACGCACAGATCAGCTCCGTGCCCGAAATTCGCGCCAACGACAGCGAGGCGCAGCTGATCCACGAGGCAGCGATCGGCAAGATCAACGGTGACCAGATCACCAAGCTGATGACCTTTGGCATGAACGAAGAGGAAGCCGAAAAGGTGATCGTAGACGGATTTTTGCAATAAAAAAGCAAACAGGCGAAGAGAAAGTCTTCGCCTGTTTCATATTATAGGGTGTTTTCCGGGGCCGAGGTTGCCACGTAGGCGTGGCTGCCGATGGCGGCGGCGGCGCGTTGCGCCCGGCTCATGCTCTCAAAAAGCCCAAAGACCGTAGGCCCGCTACCGCTCATACACGCAGCATACGCACCAAGCGACAAAAGCTGCGCGCGCAAGGCGGTGGCAACGGGGCAAGTAGGCAAAACGACCGGTTCAAACGCATTATAAATGCAGGCAGATGCAGTGTGCAGCTTGCCATCCGCCACCGCGCGGTACAGCCGCTCCGGCTGGCCGCCGTGCGGCACGCTGCCATCAAAGCGGTGAAAATATTCATCCATCGCGGCAAAGGCTTGCGGTGTAGAAACGCGCTCCCGCCCGTTTGCCAGCACCATATACAGCGGCGCGCCACAGGCAAGCGGACGCATGATCTCACCGCGGCCACGGCAAATCTGCGTTCCGCCGGCGATACAGAACGGCACGTCTGACCCGAGTGTTGCACCGAGAGAGAGCAGCTCGTCCCCCGAAAGCGGATAGCCGGCAATTTCATTCAGCGCCAGCAGAACGGCCGCTGCGTTGCTGCTGCCCCCTGCAAGACCAGCCGCGATCGGCAGCCGCTTCTGCAGATGAATGTGCAAGCAGGCTGTTTGCCCGGTGCGTTGCAAAAAAGCATCTGCCGCACGATAAGCCAGGTTTTTGGAATCAAGCGGCAGCCTCGCCCCTTGAACGGTGAGCTTGATCTTCGTTTCTCCACTAAAAAACCACTCTACCCGCACGTCATCATGCAGCGAGATGCTGTGCATGACGGTTAACAGATCGTGATACCCGTCCTCACGGCAGGAAAGAACGTCTAAATACAGGTTGATCTTGGCATAGGCGGCACGCGTAACACGCCCGCGCAAGCTTCTGTCGCTTTTATCCATCGTTATCGGCTGACTCCCTTACGGTGTTGTTGTCTATATTATAGCACATGACAGCAATTTTTGCAAATTTTACAATTTGTTTTTTATTTTTCTTTCAATATCCCCCCGCGCACTCTTGATTTCATCTGAAAATAGTGTATAATATTTATAATAGATATTATAAAGAGAAAGGAGGGCGCACATGTTTGGCTTCCGCAAAAATGACAAATATACTGCTATCGCCATTTATGCATTCATCGTACTGGCGCTTTTGATGCTGGCAGTGGTCTTTATTATCAACATTCCCTACCTGCTTGGTCAGTTCTTCCGGCTGCTCAACGTTTTGCGCCCCGTTACCTTTGCTTTTGTTTTTGCCTATATCTGCAACCCGATCGTTCGCTATACGGAAAACAGGCTGCTAAAGCGCATGAAGGGTAAGCCGCGTGCCTCACGCGCACTTTCCATTGCGCTTACGTATCTGTTCCTTTTGGCGATCCTGCTGATTCTGGTCTTTATGATCGTTCCGCAGATCGTGAACAACTATCAGGATTTTTCCGTCAACGTTGGCCGATATATCCGCAGCATGACCGAGCGCGTAGAGGCCTGGCTATACGAGATCGGTCTTCTGAACGAAAATCAGTCCTCGCTTGATCAGCTGTTCCGTGTAGAGGATCTGGCAGCGACCGTTTCTGCCGTGATCGCCTGGCTTGGTACCCAGCTTGGCATGTTAGGCATCCGCCTGCTGGAGACAACAGGGGTCGTTTTGCTTGGCACGGTGCTTTCCGTATACATCCTGTACCACAAGGAAGCAATCCGAAACATCTGCAAAAAGACCGTCTCTGCCCTGCTCCCACAAGCGGCATGCCGCGCAACGCTGGATTCCGTCCGCTATGCCGACCGGGCCTTTGGCCGCTTTATCGTTGGCAAGCTGATCGATTCCTTTATCATTGGTGCGATCGCGTTCGTCGTGCTTGCCATTGTAAACATGCCGTATTATCCGCTGCTCAGCGCGATCATCTGCATCACCAGCATCATCCCCGCATTCGGATACGTGATCGGCGCTATCCCCTGCTTTTTGATCGTATTTGTCAAATCCCCGATGATGGCCTTGTGGTTCCTTGTGATCCTGATCGTTATTCAACAGGTAGACGGCAATATCATCGGCCCCAAGATCGTTGGCTCTGCCACGGGGCTTTCCTCTGTCTGGGTGATCACCGCCATTATGCTGATGGGCGCCTATTTTGGCCCGATCGGCTGGTTTATCGGCGTACCGCTGTTTGCGGTCATCTATCGGCTGGTGGGCAACCTTGTCAACCATCGCTTGAAAAAGATGAACCGCCCCATTGCGCTCTCCTACTATGAGAACACGCCGGTGGCCGATGATCCGGTTCTTTTTGCGACGCAAGAAAATACGGAAGACGGGAAAGGAGAGGTACTATCGCATGAAAAAGTGGACGAATGAAAACTATACCACCATTGCGGTCTATGTGCTGCTGGTTCTTCTGGCCACGCTGCTCTTCTTTTTCGCTATATTAAACTTCGGCTACATATGGGATGCCTTTCTTTTCCTGCTGTTTGCCACCAAGAGCGTTGCCTTTGGCGTGCTGATCTCGCTTATCCTGTTCCCGCTTTGTAATCTTTTGGAGCGTGGGCTTGGCGGCTTTGCCGAAAAGCGCCTGCACCGCACATGGCAGGGTAAATCCCTGCGTATAACGGCCGTCTCTCTGTCTTATCTGGTTGCGGTGGCATTCGTTGGCATCGTGGTGGTTTCTGCCCTGCCGCTGCTCCATCAAAACTATGCAGAGCTGCAGGCGACCTTGACCGGATACGTGAACTCCCTGCTGCAGCTGCTGCAAAAGAACGAATACATTTATGAGTGGATCGTTTCCTTGGTCGGTGCCTCCGGCCAGACAGCGCAGGAATTCATCAACAACCTGCTTCTGCAGTATTCCGCGTATCTGAGCAGCTTTGCCGGGGATCTGATGAATATTCTGACCAATATCATCACCATCACCTCCGACATGATCGTAGCGCTGATCCTTTCCTTCTACTTCCTGCTTGCCAGAGGCAATATCGCCGGGCTGACAAGAAAGATCGCTGCTGCCGTCCTGCCCGAGCGGTTCCGCCAATGGGTAGCGCGGTTCTTCCGCCGCCTATACACCAACGTGATCGAGTTTCTTTCGGCGCGGCTGCTTTGCTCATTCCTGCTCGGCGTTCTTTGCTATCTGCTGACTTGGGCGCTCAATATCCCGTTTTACCCCCTGCTTTCACTGATCGTTTTTATTCTGAATATCATTCCCTTCTTCGGGCCGCTGCTGGCGGCGGCGCTTTGCACCGTCATCGTCTTCATCGTGCAGCCGGAGGTTGCCTGGCTGTTTATGCTGATCCTGCTGCTGATCAATCTGACAGAGCAGTATCTGATCGAGCGTTGCCTGCTCAGCAAACGGCTGCGCCCAAGCGCCGGCGTGATTTTAGTATCCGTTATTTTGTTCAACCATTTCTTTGGATTCGCGGGGGCCATCTTTGCCGTACCGATCTGGGTCACCGTAGCCGCAGAGGCAGGCCGACTTCTGAACCGCAGATTGCAAAAGAAGGGGTTGGCATCGGCCGCGGCAGAGGCGCAGACGGAAGAGCCGCCACAGGACACGCCGCAAGAGGCCGGTGCGCAGGACAGTGCCGCAGCGGACGAGGAGCCGGACGTGACGGAGTATGAAGCGACCTGGCACGGCTTTCGGCAGCTTTGTGCCAGGATCTGGCGTAGAATAAAAGCGTTTTTTGCCTTTCTTTTCAAAAAACGGAATAAAAAGCAAAAATAATTTTCTTTTTATTGAAAATTGCTTGACAAGCAAGAAAATCTGTGGTAAAATATCAAAATGGTGAGGTTGATCGATCAACCCACTCCTTGCCGCCATGTGGCGGCCAAAAGTCCATAAGGAGGTGTAATCAGAATGGAGAAAGTCATTTGTTCTTACGAAACTCTGTTCGTCATCAAGCCGGATCTGACCGAAGAGGCTACTGCGGCTGTTGTGAACAAGTTTACTGCACTGATCGCTGACAACGGCGGTACCGTTGAAAACGTGAACGTGTGGGGCAAGCGCAGACTGGCATACCCGATCGAGAAACACGTTGAGGGTTACTATGTGCTTGTGAACTTTAAGAGCGAGGCTAACCTGCCGCTGGAGCTGAACCGTGTATTCGGTATCACCGACGAGATTCTGCGTAATATCGTTGTTCGCTCCGAGGGTTATGTCGCTCCTGCTGAGGAGAAGGCTCCCGAAGCTGCTCCCGTTGCAGAAGAGACTCCTGCTGAAGAAGCAGAGGCTTAATTTCGATTGTAAGGAGACGGAATACTATGCCAAGTTTTAACAAGGTTATTTTGGTTGGTAATCTTACCGCCGACCCGGAATTGAAGCAAACGCCCTCCGGCGTTTCCGTCTGTCGCTTCTCTATCGCGGTACAGCGTCGCTTTGGCCGCAACGAGCAGGGTCAGACCACTGCCGATTTCTTTAACATCGTGGCATGGCGTCAATCCGCCGATTTTGTCTCTCGTTATTTCACCAAGGGCCGTGCGATTTTGGTCTGCGGTCAGATCCAGAACGACAACTGGACGGACCAGCAGGGCGTGAAGCACTACTCCACCTCGATCGTAGCCGACGAAGTTACCTTTGCCGACTCAAAGAGTGGCGATAACTCCAACGCCGGTGGCAATGCAGCCGGCGGCAACCAGTATACGCCGAACGCATACGGTTCTCCCTCCTATAACAGTAGTGAGAACAACAACTTCGAGGAAATCACGAGCGACGACAACCTGCCCTTCTAAGGAAAGGCGTTCTACTGATTTATTCGGTTGCCCTCCCCGCCAGGCTCACAGCCGGGATGGTACACAATTGTATTTTGGAGCCAGAAAGGTTTTGGACCGTTTCATGGAAAGAAACAACGAGAATGCGCGTCCCTTCCGTCCCGTACACAGAAAGAAGAAGGTTTGCATCTTCTGCGTGGACAAGATCGACGCTATCGATTACAAGGATGTTGCCAAGCTGAGAAAGTTCATTTCTGAGCGCGCAAAGATCCTTCCCCGCCGTGTTTCCGGCACTTGCGCAAAGCACCAGCGCGACCTGAACACCGCTATCAAGCGTGCTCGCCAGGTTGCCCTGCTTCCTTACGTAAGCGATTGATCAAAACGGCATAAAAAAACACTCTGCTTCACAGCAGAGTGTTTTTTTTCTTTTGTATCAAGCCAACCTCTTCAATACGAAGGCAAGCGAAGAAACACCGTCTGCAAGCTTGGCCTGCTCGATCTTCTCGCCCTTTGCGGCCTTTTCGCAGAAATAGACAAGCTCGTTATAGTAGCCGCCAAGATCGGAAACGTTTCCGCCGGCATCAACAGCAAGTTCCATTTTCTCAATCTTGATCGCTTCTGCCCCTTCGTTCGTGTAGAGCATGAACTTGCCGCCTGCGTTTTCCACAACGGCCCCCTCAAGCACAACGCGAAAGGTCGCCTCAAACGGGTGGCAGGCAGGAAGATCCCACGTACCCTCGGCAGAGATCACAAAATCCTTATACTGCATCAGCGTGTTGACGTAGGAATTCTTCTCGCCGCGAGCATTTCTTACCGTGTAGGTCTTCTCCGGCTCGCCAAAGAGAGAAAGCACGTAATCGATATCGTGGATGTACAGGTCCTGACCTGCACCGCCAGACTTCTCATAGTCGAGCAGCCAATCCTGCCATCCCCAATCGGGGCGAGGGCTGATGCGACGGAAGTTGGCGTTGACGACCTTGCCGTATTTGCCGCTCTCCAGGATCTTTTTCAGCTCGACGTACTCATCCCAGAAGCGGATGACCTGGCCGACCTGCACCTGGCAGCCCGTGGCAAGGCTCTTTTCGAGCATTTTTTCGCCCTCCTCTGCGGTGAGCGCAACCGGCTTTTCTACAAAAACGTATTTGACCTTATCCATGGCGGCAAGCGCATGCTCGGCATGGAGATAGGTGGGCAGGCAGATGTCGATCACGTCCACGTCTGCATTCTTGATCAGATCAAGGCCTGCAGAATAGATCTCTGCCTCCGTGCCGGCGGCAATTGCCTCTGCCTTTTCTCTGCGAATATCTGCAACGGCAGAAAGCTGTACCCCCTGAATATTCTTATAGCAGTTTGCGTGCATGGTACCCATAAAGCCGCAACCGATCAAACCAACCTTTAACATGATGATTATTTCCTCCCTAAAATTTTATCCATCGCATAGGACGTATTATAAATAATGGCACTTGTGTGATGCTTGTAGTTGGGGATCATCTCAGCAGATACCCAGTCATCATAACCGATCTCGCCAAGAGCCTTGACCACCTCAGGATAGTCCACGTCGCCAGCCAGCAGGTCAACAAAGCCGTGCAGGCCGCCGGCTGCCATGCGATAATCCTTAAAGTGGACCTTTTTGATGCGACCGCCAAGGATACGCACCCAATCCTCCGGATAGCCGCAATACAGCGTATTACCGATATCCAGATAGCTGCCAACGTACTTACTGCCGATCTTATCAATAAAATCACGCATCTCCATAGGAGAGAGCAGGAATTTATTCCATACGTTTTCAAGGCCAATGTTGACCTGCAGGCTCTCGGCATAACCCTCAAGCTCGTTCAATCCCTCCAAGGAGCGCTCATACACAACGTCGTACGCAACCTTTTTCTCCGGGCTGGAAAACTCTACGTTCACCACGCCTGGCACAACAAGAATGGTATCAGCGCCAAGGATCTTGGCCGTCTCAAGCTGCTTTTTGATCATGTCCTTGGCTTTGGCACGCATGCCCGGATCATCGTCACTCAGACGGTAATCCCAGCAAAGGCCGCAGGAAAGGCTGTAAAGGGCCAGTCCCATATCATCTGCCATGCGCTTGACCGCCTTGATCTCTGCCTCGCTTGACTCCAGCGAAAGCTCGCCAGTGCCGTTCAGCGCCAGCTCAACGCCCTCAAATCCTGCGTCCTTTGCAAGAGATAGCGTCTCTCTTATCGTACCCGCCGGGAAGGACCAAATGTTAATTCCTTTTTTCACGGTAAACCTCCTTGCAAATATTGTTTTTATGTGCTATACTAATTGTAGCACACGATGTTTTTTATGAACATTCATTTTTTTGCGCTATGCGTTCATTTTCGTGCATGAATTATTTTTGTGAGGATGAATATGAAGGCCACCTATATCAAAACCAATCTGACAAGCATCATCAACGTATCCAAGGTTGTAACCATTCATTATTATGAGGTTGATAAGAATTTTGTTTTTGCAGGCGAGCGCCATAACTTTTGGGAGATGGTGTACGTGGATAAGGGACAGGTTGAGATCCGCCGCGAGGATGCGGTGCAGACCTTCTCACAGGGGGAGCTTATTTTTCACCGCCCCAATGAGTTTCACGCTATACGCGCACTCAACTCCTCGCCAAACTTTTTCGTCATTTCATTCGTTTGCCTCTCCCCCGCCATGGCGCATTTTGAAGACTTTCACACCGTTTTGGAATCGGGCTTAAAGCCCTTTCTCTCTTCGATCATATACGAATCCGAGAAGACCTTTCAAATACCGAAGAACGACCCGTCGCTTAAAAAGCTCGTAAAAAAAGAAAACGCCACCCTTGGCGGTGAGCAGCTGATCAAGCTGTATTTAGAGGAGCTGCTGATCCATCTTATACGCGGTATTGCGGACAAAAAGAGCATGATGGTGTTCCAAAGCAAGGAAAGCATGGAGACCCATTTGGTGGTCGATATCAAGGACTATATAGAAAAGAACGTGACAGCGCCCTTTCGCATAGACGCGCTTTGCAAAAAGATCGGTTACGGAAAAAGCTATCTCAGCCGTGTGTTTCGTGAGCAAACGGGACAAACGCTCGCCTCCTACGCCACAAAGGTCAAGATCAAAAGAGCCAAGGCGCTGATACGCGAAAAGGACCTCAACTTCGCACAAATATCCGACCATCTTTCCTTTGACAACCCGCAATATTTTTCCCGCGTTTTCAAGCGTGTAACAGGCATGACCCCCACGGAGTTCAAGGCATCTTTGCAGCGAAAGGATGAGGTATAAAAAGCTGCCGTTCCCGTTTTTTGCAGGCCGCTTATTGACAAACAAGAGCCTTTGGCGTATAATTAAAAAGAAAGAGAGGTAAAAACGGTGATCGAATTTGATTGCAGCTGCCAAATGAAAAAACACAAAGCCCCCATTGAGGGGTGGGAGATATCAGCAGGCGCGCTGAATAAAATTCCCGAGATCCTAAAGGATTACAGAAAAATTTACGTCATAGCAGACGAAAATACCTACGCAGCCGCGGGTGAGCGGGTCGAGGAGATCCTCAAGACCTGTGGCAAGCATTTTCGCACGCTGGTGCTGGATGGAGAGATCGTCCTTCCCAACGTCGAAACGCTGGGAAAGATCCTGCTGCACGCCAATGATCCGGCAGAAAAAGCGAATATATTTGCCTACTCTCCCATGCCGGACTTTATTCTTGCCGTCGGCTCTGGCACAGTCAATGACTCCTGCAGGCTTGCTTCCTATCGGCTCCAGCTGCCTTATGGCATCGTGGCCACCGCGCCGTCCATGGACGGATACGCCTCGGCCGGCACGCCATTCCTCTTTAACGGCTCAAAGGCTACCGTACAGGCCACTACGCCCAAGTACATCATAGCCGACCTGGACGTTTTGAAGGATGCCCCCTATCCAATGATGCTGGCGGGCATTGGTGACATGTTTGGCAAGTATACCGGCATGCTTGACTGGGAGCTGGCAAGAGACTATTCTGGTGAATATTTCTGTGAAAAGATCGGTAAAGACGTCATTGATGCCACGAACAAGTGCTTAGAAAACGGCTATAAATTGGAAAGCCGTGACACAAGTGCCATCAAGGCGATCATGGAGGGCTTTCTGGTCACCGGGCTTGGCATGGCCTATACCGGCAACTCCCGCCCGGCCTCCGGTGCTGAGCATATCGTTGCCCACGCCTGGGAGCTTTATGACGTAGAGCACGGCTACCGCCCGCATCTGCACGGTCTGGAGGTCTGTGAGGGAACAAGACTGATCGCGATCATGTACAAGATGCTCTATAAGGAAACGAATGATGCGCACCTGAAGGAGCTGATCGAAAAATACATGCCCTATTTTGACGCAGTAGAGGAATTCTGCATCAAAATGAAAATGCCCCCCACCGTGACGGACAGAGAGGTCATCGTCAGCGGCATCAAGCGTGCCTTGATCATGCGTGACCGGTATACGATTCTGTTCTATCTCCGCGACCTTGGCAAGTTTGAAGAATATGCTGAAAAGGCAACGGATGCGCTGCTTGCGCTGTATGAATGAAAAAAATTCCGCCGGGGAACGATGTTCTCCGGCGGAATTTTTTCACGGGCAGCCAGGCAGGGAGACCGTCTTTAAAGAAGCCGCCCTTGCCTGATAATCCGGCATGCAGCGCGAAACGGCGGCGTAAAACCGCGCAGAATGGTTAGGGTGAAGCATATGTACCAGCTCGTGTAAGATCACGTATTCTACAGCACGCGGCTCGGCATAGAGCAGGTAGGTATTCAAGGTAATAATACCGCCTGTGCAATTGCAGCTTCCAAAGCGGGAGACCATGCGCCGAAAGCGCAAGGCGGGACACGGAAAGGACTTTTCAAAAAAGCGGTGATAGGTCTGCCGGTACAGCGCGGTCAGCTTTTCCTTGGCAAGGGTGAGCAGGTACGTATCCAACACCACCTGATAAGCACCCGGCGGATCGGACTGCCGAACCGTTAACCAAAGCTCGTTCCCCTGCTCTGCTGCCCGCCGCTTGTTACCACGCGCAAGGCGCAGAACGATCGGACGGCCGAGCAACGACATACACGCCCCATCCTCCAACTGGACGGGGGCCTTTTTCTTTTCAAGATGCCTTTCTCGCGCCCGCAGCAAGCGCGGCAGGCAGGCGTGCAAAAAGGCTTCCACCTGTTCGTCTGTACACCAAAGCGGAGCCGAGACGGCAAGGCTTCCATCCCGCCGCAGGCGGGCATTCAGATTTTTGATCTTCTTACGGGAAAATTCATATGTGATCTCCCGCTCCTCGTATTTTATGCTTCGTATCATGCTATCACCTCCCCTTCTATTATACCGCAAAACCTTTACCTTTTGTAAACTTTTTGAAATTTGATCACGCATTGAGCGAATATTCTTGATTTTCTTTTGTGTTTGTATTATAATGAAGCATATTGATCAACGGAGGCGGTTTTATGAAGCAAAAGCACCGCAAAGCAGAAGCACCGATACGCTATTCCCCCTCAACAGACAGCGGCCTTTCAGCTGCCCAGGTTGAAGAGCGCGTTGCATCGGGATATACCAATTATACCAAGCGCCCCTCGGCCAAGCCGGTATGGAAGATATTAAAAGATAACGTATGTACCTTTTTTAATCTGATCTGGGCGATCATCATTGGCACGATCCTGGCCTTGCAGGCGTATGACCAGCTATTTTTCACCTTTACCATCATTATGAACACGGTGATCGCCGTGGTACTGGAGATCCGCGCCAAGATCACGCTGGAAAAGCTGAACCTGGTAACAGCACCACACATAGACACCGTGCGGGATGGCGAGATCGTATCTATTCTTTCCAGCAAGCTGGTGCTGGATGACGTGATCATCCTGAAGGCGGGGGAACAAGTCCCTGCGGATGCGATCGTGCTGGACGGCATGCCGGAAATGAACGAAAGCATGCTGACGGGCGAATCGGATGCCATTAAAAAGAAGGCGGGAGACATGATCTTATCCGGCAGCTTTGTCATCTCCGGCAGCTGCCGTGCCCGTGTGGAGCGCGTAGGCCAGGACAACTATATTGAATCGATCGCCAGAAGGATCAAATCGGTCAAGGCACCGCAATCCTACCTGTTCCGCGATATGAACAAGCTGATCCGCTATATCGCCATCTTTATCGGCCCGGCTGCCGTCATTCTGTGCGTAAACAACTATTTTCTGACCTCGCACATAGAAAGCGCGCTTTTGAACACGGCGGGCGCCCTGGTCGGTATGATCCCGGCCGGCATGTACCTTTTGGTGACCGTTGCCCTATCGATGGGCGTTTTAAAGCTGGCACGCAAGAAAGCGCAGGTAAGAGACACCTACAGCATAGAAATGCTTTCCCGCACCAACATGCTTTGCTTAGACAAGACCGGCACCATTACGGACGGCACCATGCGCGTGATCGAGCAGGTGACGCTTGGCGCGGTTGCCGCAGAGGAATGCGGCAACATCATTGCCGGCATTATGGCAGCGCAAAGCACACAAAACTTCACCTCGGATGCGCTGCAGGCGTATTATGCAGTAAAAACGCCGCTGTCTGTTACCTACAATATCCCCTTTTCTTCCAAAAGGAAATTCACGGCTACCGCCTTTGCCGGCATGGGCACCTATGCGATCGGCGCGCCGGAGTTCTTGGCGATCGGAGAAATTCCAAAGGATATACAAGAGCAGATCGGAGAACACGCTGCTGCCGGCCACCGCGTGTTGATGCTTGCCGCCTCGTCTGTTGAAACGGCAGAGGATGCCCTGCCCGACGGCATGGCACCGCTTGCGCTGGTCATATTAGAAGACCACATCCGCCCGGAGGCACCGGCCACGCTTGCCTGGTTTGCCCAAAACAACGTCAAGGTGAAGATCATTTCGGGTGATAACCCGGTAACCGTTTCTGCCATTGCGGGGCGCGTTGGCGTTGAGCATGCAGAAAAATACGCCTCGCTGGAGGGAAAAAGCGAGGAGGAGGTTGCCGCCCTTGCCGATCAGTATACCGTGTTTGGCCGCGTAACGCCGGAGCAGAAGCTCACCCTGGTGAAAAAGCTGCAAAGCCTTGGCTATATCGTTTCCATGACTGGTGACGGCGTGAATGACGCCATGGCACTGAAGGAAGCAGATTGCAGCATTGCCATGGCGGATGGCAGCAGCGTTGCACGCAATATTTCCAATATCGTTCTTTTAGACAACAATTTTGCCACCCTGCCCAGTGTAGTGCGTGAGGGGCGGCAGGTCGTGAACAACGTGCAGCGCTCCTCTACCCTGTTTTTGATGAAAACGCTGGTCTCTGTCCTGCTGTCGGTGATCTGTATTCTCTTTGCCATCGAATACCCGTTCACCCCTGCCTCGTTGGTCATGGTGGAGGTCTTCGTCATTGCCATTCCCTCCGTCATTTTAACCTTCCAGCCTAACCACAATCTGATAGAGGGCCGTTTTCTTTCCGTTGTGCTGAAGCAATGCGTCCCCTACGGCTTGACCATTCTGATCAACATTTTACTGGCTATTGCCTGCGGCACGCTGCTTGCCCTTGCCCCGGATGAAGCGCATACGCTGGTCATGCTGGCCTTTACCCTGACGGCCTTTATGAACCTGGTATTCCTTTGCCGACCATTCAACCCGATCCGCGCGGCTTGCGTTGCGCTTTCTGCCATTTGCATTGCCTGTGGCATTATCTTTGGCGGCAACTGGTTTGGCGTGACCGCCTTCACCCTGCCCGTTGTGCTGCTGACGCTGGCCTTCGTTCTGCTCAGCATTCCGCTGCACATTGGCCTTTCCGCGCTTTACCGCTTGCTTATCAAAGCGATGGGAAATAAAAAGAAAAAATAAGCATAAGAAAAAACCGCGGCACATGCCGCGGTTTTTGTTTGGGAACAGGTGAATTATACTATCAAGTGCAACACCCCAAGAAAATAAAAAGGCTCATATTGAATCTTGTGTTATAATGAAGTTACCACACACCACATAACAGGAGGATTCAATATGAGTTACCAACATTTTACCATAGAAGAGCGCTG
>JAZQLY010000038.1:0-21290 GCA_045543015.1 Eubacteriales bacterium | reverse complement strand
ATTTGTCTCCCTAAGACCGCTTGGCCTCCGACTTCTCCCCCTCTTGTTTTTTTTCGCGCGGTGATATATAATATAGAAAAACGCACACCACAGGAGGCAACTATGGAATTTTTAGTCTGCAATACATACGAGGAGGTCTCGCAGGAGGCCGCCAAGATCTTTGAGGCACAGCTGAAGGCAAAGCCGGACAGCGTGCTTGGCCTGGCCACCGGCTCCACCCCGCTCGGCCTTTACCGTGAGCTGATCCGCGCGCACGAGTGCGCCGGCCTGGATTTTTCCCGCGTGACCACCGTCAACCTGGACGAATACTACCCCATCGAGCCCACGCACGAGCAGAGCTACCGCTATTTTATGGACAAAAACCTCTTTGACCATATCAACATCGACAAAAACAACACCTTCGTGCCGAACGGCAAGGCCGCCGACCCCGCTGCCGAGTCTGTTGCCTATGACGAGCGCATCAAGCGCCTGGGCGGCATCGACCTGCAGCTGCTCGGCATTGGCGAAAACGGCCACATCGGCTTCAACGAGCCGGGTGCCGCCCTGCACGCCTCCACCCACGTGGAGGTACTGACCGAATCGACGAGAAACGCCAACGCGCGCTTCTTCGCCTCGATCGACGAGGTGCCTACCCACGCCATCACCACCGGCATGGCCGGCATCCTCACCGCCCGCAAGATCGTGCTGCTGGCCTGCGGCAAAAACAAGCACGCCGTGGTACAAGCCATGCTGGACGATACCGTTACCACGCAGATCCCGGCCACCCTGCTGAAATGTCACCCGGATGTCGTGTTCCTGTGTGACAATGCAGCCTACAAGGGGTAACGCCATGAAAACGCTGATCCGAAATGCCCGCCCGTACGGTGGCGAGGCGTGTGACCTGCTGATCGAGGATAGCAGGATCGCGGCCATCGGCCGCGTGGACGTTGCCGCCGACCGGGAGATCGATGCAGAGGGCGCCTATCTCTTCCCCGGCCTGATCGATATTCATTCGCACGGCTGCATCGGGGATGACGCCATGGATGGCAAGGGTCTTGCCCGTATGGCAAAGGAATACCTGCGCCAGGGCGTGACCACCTGGTACCCCACCACCATGACCGAGACGCAGGAGAACATCCGTGCCGCCCTTGCCCAGCCGCTTGCGGTCGAGGGTGGGGCGCATATGCCCGGCTTCCATATCGAGGGGCCGTATATCAACAAAAAGTACAAGGGCGCGCAAGCCGAGTGGAACATCAAGGATCCCGATATTGAGGAATTTCTCTCCTTTTCGCATGCCGCCATCGTGACGGTCGCGCCCGAGCTGCCCGGCAGCGAGGAATTCATCCGCCGCGCCAGCGGGCGGGCGGTCATCGCGCTCGGCCACACCGATTGTGATTATGAGACCGCCGCCGCCGCCTTCCGCGCGGGGGCAGCCTGCCTTACCCACACCTGCAACGCCATGCCGCCCCTGCTGCACCGCGCCCCCGGGCCGATCGGTGCCGCGCTGACCGAGGGTGGCTATGCCCAGGTCATTTCGGACGGCGTGCATCTGCACCCCGCCATGGTGCTGGCGCTTTATCGGATGTTCGGCCGTGCGCGGATGATCCTGATCAGCGATTCGATGCGTGCCACCGGCCTCTCGGATGGGGTCTATGACCTTGGCGGTCAGCCCATCACGGTCAAGAACGGTGAGGCGCGGACCGAGAGCGGTGCGCTGGCCGGCAGCACCACGCCGCTGTACGAATGTGTCAAGCGGGCCATCTCGTTTGGTATTCCCGCGCTTGACGCGTTTGCCATGGCGTCTGAGACGCCTGCCGCCATGATGGGGCTCAGGAAGGGGCGCATCGAGATCGGCTACGACGCGGACTTTATCCTGTGCGATGAGGGGTATAACCTCCTCCGCGCCATGATCCTGTAAAAAAGATGGAAAGCCTCCCTTTTTGGGGAGGCTTTTTTCGTATTTGGGGGGCTTTCTTCGTAGGGGTTACCGCAGGGGAGCGGCCCGCCCCGGTGTTCTGTAACCATAGGCTCCCTCCGGGAGGGAGCTGTCACGGAGCGCAGCGGAGTGACTGAGGGAGTAACGGGTAGTAACAATAAGCAAATAGAAAATTTCTATTCCTGCTTTGTTTCGTAAAACAAAGCAAACGGAGAAACAAATACCTATAGAGAGAATTTATTTTTAAGAATATTCTTTTTCCTTCTGTAATCTCTCCTACCCGGTACTCCTTCCGTCATTTTGCCAAGGCAAAATGCCACCTCCCTCCCGGAGGGAGGCTTCTAATAGCCGGCCGCTGCGCTACCCACTGGGGAAGGCTTCTATCCGCCGGCCGCTGCGCTACTAAATGCCGTCCGCTGCGCTGGCGTTCAGCTCGTCCCCGGCGCGCACGCCGGCAAGATAGGCAAAATGCGTCTCGGCCGCCACCATCACGCCGTTATCTCCGCATAGCGAGAGGGGCGGGATGTGCAGCGCAACGCCGCGCCGCTTGGCAATGCCCGCAAGCCGCGCCCGCAGGTGGCTGTTGGCCGCTACGCCGCCCGCCGCCACCAGCGCGTGGCTCGGGTAGCGGGAAAGCGCCTCCTCCACCTGCTTTGCCACCGCCTCTACCGCCTGGTAGGTGTAGGCTGCGGCAAAGACCGCGCGGTCAAGCTCGCCGCCCGTCTGCTCAAAGCGGTGCAGCAGGTTGATGGCTGCCGTCTTGAGACCGGAAAAGGAAAAGTCCAGCGTGCCGTCCGTCATGGCCGGTGAGGGCAGCTTGTAGTCGGGAGACCTGTAGGCCTCGCACTTCTTGAATTTGCGGTAAGCCGCCTCGGCCTCGCTCTCGCCCGTGGCGCGCAGAAATCCCGTCTGTGCCAGGCGGTCAAAGCCCGCCCCGGCGGGATAGGGAATGCCGATCACACGGCCGATCTTGTCAAACGATTCCCCGATCGCGTCATCCCGCGTGCCGCCGATCGGCTCAAAATGCATATAATCCCGTGCCAAATACAGCGAGGTATGCCCGCCCGAAACGGCAAGCGCCAAAAACGGCGGCTTTGGCAGCTCCTCGCCTGCCTCCTTGCAGTAGGCGGCGGCAATGTGCGCCTTGATGTGGTCAACCGGCACCAGCGGCAGATCGTAGGCCGCCGCCAGGCCCTTGGCAAAGTTCACGCCGCACAGCAGCGCGCCGATCAGACCGGGGTGCGCCGTCACGCCGATGGCGGTCAGCTCGCCCGGCTCTGTCTCCGCCGCCGTCAACGCCTCGTCCACCACGCGGGAGATGGCCTCAATATGCGCACGGGAGGCGATCTCCGGCACCACGCCGCCGTACAGGCGGTGCGTCTCGATCTGGGATGCCACGATGCTGGAGCGGATGATCAGCCGCCCGTCAAGCGCCTCTACGACGGCTGCCGCCGTCTCGTCACACGAGCTCTCGATCCCCAAATATTTCATCGGCAGTCAGCTCCCTTTCCATCAGCAACGCGTCCTCCCGCGGTGCGTGATAATAATTGGCCCGCTGCCCGCAGGCCGTAAAGCCGAACGAGCGGTAGAGGGCAATGGCGGGCGTGTTGCTCACCCGCACGTCTAAAAACATCTTGGTCACGCCGGCTGCCTGCTCCAGAGCCAGCCCCTTTTGCAGCAGCATGCGGCCAATGCCGCGCCGCCGTGCCGCGGGCAGGACGGAAAGACGGTAGACCTCCCCCTCCGGCGGCAGGCAGGAGAGAAAGAGCACGCCAAGCGGTCTGCCATCCTCTTCCGCAACCAGGGAAAACGCGTTCTCGCCCGCCACGTGCGAGCGGATAGAATATTCGCTCCAGGGGCGGGAAAAGCAGGCCTGCTCGATCGCCGCTAAAGATGCAGATTCCTCCGGCCTTGCGTGTCGGACGGTGATCATGGCTCCTCCTTCGTCAGGCGGTAGCCGTCAAACAGACCGCTCTCCACGCGCAAGCAGACGCCCGTGTCGGTCTCACTGATGTAGCAGCTGCCGTCCTCGTATTCGAGGTAGGTGCAGGTGTAGGCAAAATCCGGGTAGATGGCCGAAACGAAGATCAGCTCCACGCACACGGTCGGCGTTTTCAGCAGGGGCAGGCTCTCCTTCACCCCGGCCTCGTAGCCGGCAACGATCTCGCGTACCACCGAAATGGTGCGGATCTGGTCAAATACGTTCGGCGTCAGCCAGAAAAACTCCTCCTCCGCATTGCAGATCAGGATCTGGTGCGGGTCCATCTTGGAAAGAGAGGGCATCTCGTAGTCCTTCTCGGCAATGATGTAGTAGGGGTACAGATCCTCCTCGTCCGCCAGCATCAGATAGTCGCCCTCGCTCCCCTCGCTGAAGGAGAAAAAGGAAAAGACCGCCCCGCCCTCGGTCGTGTGGACCGCGTACGGCTTGCGCGAAAGCGTCATCGGCAGATAGATCGCCGGCCGGCGCGTGTAGGTCACGCCCGTCTCGGTGCAGTGGTAGGTCCCGCTCTGCGGGCTCGTCAAGGTCAGCGCGTCGCTCTCCTCCGGCACCTCGCCGCCCGTGCAGGCGAAAAGGGTAAGGGAGAGGGAAAGAAGTAAAAGGATGGATAAGAGCTTTTTCATGGCTTCTCCTGTTGGGTGTGAAAACTTTTGAAAAAGAAGGGGGAGTCTTGGGGTGCTTTTTATAAAAGGCGCCCCCAAACCCCGCAAAAATTTTTAGGGATAATGGTAAGGCGCACCCAGAAACCCCTGTAGGGGCCGACGTTCTCGGCGGCCCGCAAGAGGTTTTATCTACGGTTACGCCGTGGCTTCTTCTCGTGTCCGCCTTGCTCGGTGCAACGCCAAGACCCGGTGAAACGGAGAATTGACGGGATAGACCCGGCTCTCTGAACGGCTTTACCGCTTGTAACCCATTCGCCCTTGGCGAATTGGCACCGGGGGGAGAGGGGTCATGCCTTACAGCCCGCGCACAAACTCCTTCAGCCAGGCGGTAAACGCCTCGCCCACCTCGGGGTGAGAGACGCCGCGCGTGACGTTCGCCGTCAGAAATCCGAGCTTGGAGCCCAGGTCAAACCGCTCCCCCTCGTAATCCAGGGCGGTCATGCCGCCGTTGCGGGCCAGAATGGCCATCGCATCGGTCAGCTGGATCTCCCCGCCCGCGCCGGGGGGCAGCTCGTCTAAAATATCAAACACCCGCGGCTCAAGCAGCACGCGGCCAAGGATGGCCAGGTTGGAAAATTCCTGTCCCGGCTTCGGCTTTTCGATCATATCGGTGCAGAGAAAGGCCCGCTCGTCACCCGCGATCGGCTCTACCTTCAGCGAGCAGTACTTCTGCAGCAGCGCAGGCGGCACCGGCTTCACCGCCGCCACCGAGCGGCCGTAGGCCTCGTAAGCCGCGATCAGCTGTGCCGTGACCGGCTTTTCTGCAAACATGATATCGTCCCCGTACAGCACGGCAAACGGCCCGTCGCCCACAAAGGCGCGCGCCCGCGCGACCGCGTGGCCAAGCCCCCGCGTCTCCCGCTGGCGCAAAAAGGTCACGTTCGCCATCTCCGCGATCTCGCGCATGCGGCGCAGATCGTCCGTCCGCCCCTTCTCCTGCAGCGCAGCGATATACTCGGGCGAGAGGTCAAAAAAGTCCTCCATCGCGCCCTTGCCGCGGTTGGTAATGATCAGCATGTCGGTAATGCCCGAAAGAACCGCCTCCTCTACCAGGTGGTAGACGGCCGGCAGATCCACGATCGGCAGCATCTCCTTCGGCACCGCCGCCGAGATGGGCAGCATGCGCGTGCCAAGCCCCGCCGCAGGGATCACCGCTTT
This sequence comes from Eubacteriales bacterium, assembly GCA_045543015.1. Classification (GTDB taxonomy): domain Bacteria; phylum Bacillota; class Clostridia; order Oscillospirales; family CAG-272; genus UBA1740. Next base: position 15,556 of record JAZQLY010000038.1, on the reverse strand, counting down.
TTGTACCTTCTTCATAAAAAATTAACCTTTTCCCTTTCCGCCGCCCCGGCAGGAGCCCGCCCCGGGCGCATACGTCGCTTCCTGCCCGGCCGCTGCCGCGCAGGGGAAAAATAATTTCTCTCTTGCCTATATATAAAGGTAAGAATTTCATCGGTGGAGGGAGGGCGAGCGAGCCTTCCTTCTCCACCTATGGTATTATAGCACAATTCCTTTGCGGAAGTCAAGGGGGCGAAAAAAGCAACTATATCTTTTTGGATATGGTGAGTATATATAATTTTATTCTTTACAATTTCGCCGCGGGATAGTATAATTACAATTGAACAGGTGAAGTGGCACAAAAATGGTAATATTGCACAAAACCAACTTGTTTGAATTGTGCAAAATGCCCGAAAGGGTCGTTTTGTTCCCCCCTTCAACCGGAAAACAAACTCATTTTTGAAAGGATATTGGCAATGAAAAAGACACTTTTGGGCGTATTGGCGTTCGTGCTCGTGCTTGTCACGCTGTTGACGGGTACTGTATTCGCAGCAGACGGCGATACGGCAAATACGCAGGACGTAGGCGTAGTCAAGAAATTGGCTGACGGCGCAGACCCGATCGTCGTAGACGGCAAGATGGACGAGGCCTACACGCAGGCTACTCCTCTGCTTATTAACACTCGTACCGAAGCACATGCAGGCGTTTATACCTACGGTTGGGCGCGCTTTGTATGGTCTGAGGCTGACAATGCTCTGTACTGCCTCGTTTTGATCAACGATGCAGAGACCAATCCGCGCGAAAGCATTCCTTGGCGTGCTGACTCCGTTGAGCTGTTCATCGGCTGGAACGGCACCAACAAGCAGGCTTGGGGCATCGATAAGCTGAAGAGTGAGGACGGCGTTCTGAAGCGCGGTCTGCAGTACCGTATCGACGGCTACGACGAGGAGACCTTCGTTTCTTGCTTCCTCGAAGAAGAGTGTCTGCATACCGACAACTATGTTGACGGCAAGGAGGACTACCTCGCTAACACCTACTTCTTTGATGAAGAAAGCGGTAGACTGGTAAATGACGTAAACAACAACTTGATCAATGAGAATAAAAATATTTTCGGCTGGAAGTTCAGCACCGACAAGACCAAGACCGGCTGGGGCAACTATCGTTTCTCCGACGGCGAGGGCTACATGGTTGAGTACCGCATTGAGTGCCCCGAGGGCAAGCTCAAGGCCGGCAGCAAGATCCTCTTCGACCTCCAGGTCAATGACCGCTTCGGCGTTGGCGTTGACAACACCGGTAAGTCTGTAACTCTGTACTATTCTTCCGCATTCCGTAAGAAGACCGGCGATCCCCGTGCGGGCGGCGTTATGACCAACTACGACTACTTCACCCTGTCTGACGAGACCGTTGGCAACAAGACCGCCAACGAGATCAGCGAGCAGGAGCTGACCAAGTACGGTAAGGCTGACCCGAACATCGAGTACAAGGAAGAAGAGCACGAGCAGGAGATCTCCAGGACCGAGAAGAAGACCGTTTCCCGTGATAACGCAAGCCGCGTGACCGGTAACGTTACTACCAAGCCTACTGGTGGTAATGATGGTGGCGATGATACTTCCACTACCACCAAGAAGCCCGATACCGATCCCGGCACTACGGTTCCCGCAAACGGCGGCGGCTGCGGTTCCTCTATCGCAGTAGGCACCTCGGTTGCTATGATCGCACTGGTTGGTGCAACCGGCTTCTTCGCCTTCCGTCGTAAGGACGAGGAATAATTTGAATATCCCGTAAAGAAGGCCATCCCTTCTTTGCATCAAAAAGCAGGGGCTCCGCCCCTGCTTTTTGCATGATAGCCCCGGCCGTGGTTGCAGAACGCCCGAGCGGGAGGGGAGACCCCTCCCCTACAGAAATTTTGCGCGTGCTGTTTTTCCATAGGGCGAAGGTAGCGCAGCGGCCGGCTGTGAATAGGCTCTCCCTCCCGGGAGAGCTGTCACCGTAGGTGACTGAGAGGGCCCCTCTCCGTCACGGCAAGCCGTGACACCTCCCCCTATGGGGGAGGCTTATGCTACCCGGTGCCAGTTTGCGAACGCAAACGATTCCCCGCGGTTAACCCCATATCGAGCGCCTGCCCGGCCTCGTCAATTCTCCGTTTTACCTACCCCTCGGCGTTGTACCGAACAAGGCGGACACAGAGAAAGTCCCGGCCATAACCGTCAGCGCGACCTCTTGCGGGCGGCATACGCCTTGCCCCCCCAAGATCCTGCCACCTGCCGGTGGCACCCCTGCGGGGTTCGACTTCGCCCCCCTCGCCGTCATCCTGAGCCTCCGGCGAAGGATCTTGCGAGGGGGCTCCGCTCAGGATGACACAAAAGGGGGCAAGGCAGCCAACCGGCAAGCCCCTTGCGGCAAGCCCTATCCTTTATCCCTAAACGTTTTTGAAAGTGTGAAAACTTTTTTCAAAAAGTTTTTACAACCCCCCCTCGTTCTTCAAAAAGCTCCCCCCTCACCCTCGCTTTTCAAAAGCCTTCACACCCAAAGGAGACTCTCGATGTACCCATACAAAATATTCGGTGATTTTGACCTCTACACCATCCTCATCACCCTGGGGGCGGTGCTTTGCATCCTCCTCTTCCGCTACCTTTCCGACCGCACGCAGACCTCCGCCCGCCTGACCAACCTCGCGCTTGGCGGCGGCTTTGTCGGCATTGCGCTTGGCTTTGGCAGCGCCGTCCTCTTTCAGGCCTTTTACGATTACCTTGCCGGCGCGGGCTTCTTCCTCGATGCCTACACCGGCTCCACCTTTTACGGCGGGCTGATCGGCGGTGCCGCCGGCTTCCTCTGCGTCTATTTCATTGGCGGCCGCTTCGCCTTTCCGCACGGGGAGCATCTCTCCTCCTTCTTTGCCGTTGCCGGCATGGCCTGCGCCTCTATTACCCTTGCGCACGGCTTTGGCCGCCTTGGCTGCTTTTTCATCGGCTGCTGCCACGGCATTCAGACCAATTCCCCACTTGACCTCTATTTCCCCTCGCTTGAGGCAGCCGTTCTGCCCACCCAGCTCTATGAAGCGGCCTTTTTGTTCGCCCTTTGCGCCATTCTCACCATCCGCGCCCTGCGCGGCAAGCAGGATGGCCTGCCCCTCTACCTGGTCGCCTACGGCACCTTCCGCTACTTTATCGAATTCGTGCGCGGGGATGACCGCGGCGCAAGCCCGGTCTCCTTCCTCTCCCCCTCGCAGCTGACCGCCCTTTTGCTGATCGCCCTCGGCATCTTCCTCTATTGGCTGGAGGGCCGCCTGCGTGCGGCTGCGCCGCCCCCCTTCACGGTGGTGGAGGAGAGCACTTCCGCCGCCGCAGAGGAAAGTACGCCCGCAGCGGAGGAAAGCGCCCCCGCCGAGACCGACAGCGGGGAGACGGACGCATGACCGGCCGCGCCGGCGGCCGCCGCGCCCTGCTTTTTGCCCTCTTTCTGCTTGCCCTGGCCCTTGGCGCCGTAGTCGAATACGCCGTTCCCGTGCCGGCCGGCCGGCTGGCCGCCGGCCTGTGGCGGGAGGGCGGCTGCCGCCTACTGTACGCCGCCGCCGTTTGCGCCATGCTCGGCCTGTACGGCCTGCGAACCTCGCGCGCGGCCTATTGCGGCCGGGAAGGAGCAGCCGGCCGGCCGTCTGCCACCGTTGCCGCCTGCCTGATCTTTGCCGTGGCGGTCAACAATTTTCCGATCTCTACCCTCCTTGCCGGCAAAGCGCAGGTAAACGCGTGGCACGCGCTCCCCGCCCTGGTCTTTGCCTGCCTTGCCACCGCCCTGTTTGAGGAGCTGCTCTTTCGCGGCATGCTGCTCCCCCTGTGTCTTTCGCGCACCGGGCACACGCGCAAGGGCGTGCTTGCCGCCGTGCTGCTCTCCTCTGCCGTGTTCGGCGCACTGCACCTGTTGAACCTGGCCGGCGGCGCAGACCCCGGCAGCACGCTGCTGCAGGTCGGCTATTCCTTCCTTATCGGCTGTGCCTGTGCCGCGCTCTGCTGCCTGCACGGCTCGCTGCTCCCTCCCGTCCTTTTTCACACCCTGTACAACGTGGGCGGCTATCTCGTCCCCCGCCTGGGGACGGGTGCGCTCTACGACGGGCCGACCGTGATCGTCACCGTCCTGCTTGCCCTTGCCTGCTTTTTGGCCGTTTTTTACGCGCTTTTTTCGGCCTTCCCCGCCTCCGCAAGCGAAAAAACAGGTAAAAACCCACAAAAAAGCAAAAAAACGTAATAAAATTTTGCAAAAACTCTTTACAAAGAAAAAGTTGTGTGCTATAATATCTTCAATAAAGAAAAACATTTTTCCAAGGAGAAAACCATGAAGAGATTGATCGCGGCAGTTTTGTTGGCTGCTATGCTGTTTTCGCTCGTTGCTTGCGGCGGCGCTGCCGGCCCCGGCGGTAACGGCCCTGTTACGCCGGAGGGTCCGCAGACCTACGAGTATCTTGACAATCTGCCTGACAAGTTTAACGGCGCCTACGTTGGCGAGGAATTCGTTGTCGCAGTTGACAGCAACTATTACTACGAGCTTTATGGCGAAGAGGACTCTAAAGAGACGGTCGACCAGCTTGTCTACAGGCGCAACACGCTCATGCAGCAGCGCTTTGGCGTCACCATCGTGGCAGACGAGACCACGGCGACCGGCAAGCAGGATCTGGACTCGCATTTCAATTACGTGCGTGATGAGCTTGAAAGCGCCTCCGCCGAATTTGATCTGATCATGCTGATGGCTTACCAGACCGGTAAGCTGATCACCAGCGGCTACTACCTTGACTGGCTGGCCGATACCAAGTACTGCAAGGAGAGCATGAATGCCGGTGCAGAATGGTGGCCGGAGGATATCAACGTTGCCTCTACCGTTTTGGGTCACCGGTATCTCGCCGTTTCGGATATGTGCCTCACCTCTATGGAGATGTGCTATTCCGTCCTCTTTAACAAGGATATGGAGAGCGGTGAGAACGTAGCCAGAAAGCAGTTTGGCACCGAGACGCTCTATGAGGCCGTTGATAAGGGCGAATGGACGATCGATGCCTTCTATAACATCGTAAAGGACTTCTACCGTGACTCTACCACCTCCGGCACCCAGCAGGTAGTGGATAAGGAGGACCGCTTTGGCCTTGCTGCCGGCGCCGGCACGGACTCGGATGCCTGGGCATTTGCACTCGGCTTCCAGTATATCCATAACGACGGTATCAATATGCCCGAGCTGTGGACGGTCTCCGGTAACGTCAATAACGCCGTCAATACCCTGCGCGATCTGCTTCATTGCGATGCCACCTTCGGCCTTGCCACGTGTGACGACTATGCCACGCGTACGCAGTTCTTTGTAGACGGGCATGCCCTCTTCGATCTCTCGACCCTCGAGCAGCTGAAGGGAGACGTCTTCCATGATATGGATTCCGACTACGGCATCCTCCCCTATCCGAAGCTGAGCCTTAGCCAGAAGCAGTATCTGACCGGCACCATGGATCACTATACCATGCTGTCTATCCCGCTCTACATCGGCGAGAAACTGGAGATGACCGACGTACTGGTCGAGGCAATGTCTGCCGAGAGCTGCAACAGCGTCAAGGACCCGTACTTCGAGTCCATGCTGAAGTATAACAGCACGCGTGATGAGAACTCCGTCCGTATGATCGATATCATCATGAAGGGTCGCCGTTATGACCTCACCACCTACCACTATGCTGAAATTGCCGGCAATACCTCCGGTGACGAGCAGTCGCTTGGTCTCTTCTTCCGCCACCTGCTGAAGACCGACCTGAACACCGACGCCAGCACCTATTATTCGAGTCAGTTCCCCTCTTATAGCTCCGGCTTTGGGCAGCTGATCTCCGATTACGTGGAGATGTACTAAGCTCCACCCCCAAATTTGCTTCTTTCCCCCCTCCAAGCGGGCGCAACGTGCGCCCGCTTTTTTTCATGCCCGGCAGCCCGCATCATAAAGACAGAACACGCGGGCGGCGACACCCGCAGGGTGTCATTCTGAGCGGAGCCCCCCTCGCAAGATCCTGCCACCTACCGGTGGCACCCCTACGGGGTTCGGTTACGGGCTACGCCCTTCACTCAGGATGACAGCGAGGGGGCGCAGCCGAACCCGGAGGGCACCGCCGAAGGCGGTGGAATCTCGCCGCCGGGAAAGGGATAAAAGCCTCCCTCTCCCCTACGGTAGGGATGCGGCGCAAATCCCTTGCCTCCCCCCGCTGGGGAAGGCAAAAGGTTCAAAACGACCGGGGCGGGTGCTATGCACCCGCCCCGGTTTTCTGCCTGCTTGCGCGGTCAGCCGTTTTCCTCCAGCACCACGCGCCGGTTCTGGTAATCAAACCGGAACATCCGCTTCACGCGGCCGGCCTTGTCCGTATTCGCCCCCACGCGAATGACGGTCAAAAGCCCCGCGGCGGTATCCACCGCCACCACGTTGAAGCAATCCTCCGACCGCGTGCCAGGCACGCGCACGGTGTCGCTGATGGCGTCCCAGGTCGTGCCGTTTTGCACCACCAGGTTCAAAACGCCCCGCTCGGTCGGGCCAAATTCATCGTGGTGGTCATGCCCCGCCAGGTTGCAGATAAAATGGCCGCCTAAGGAGATATGCTCGGCAATGATGTCCTCGTACAGCACCCGCCCGCGGTGGTCAAAATCGTAATTGGTGCGCGCAAGCTCGATCTCGCGGAAGCGCGCGTTCAGATCGGTCTCGCAGGTGTGGTAGCCCACCCCGTACACGTTCTCCACGTACCCGCTCGGCTCGTGCTGGGCGGTCATGACGTGCATGCCGCGCTCCCGCGCCTCGCGCAAAAGACCGCGCAGCCACACGCGCGTGGGCCAGATATCGTAATAATCGTCCAGCACCACCAGCCGCACGTCGCCAAAGTCCTTGTAATAGCTCATCGAATGGGGGCAGTCAAAGAAGGTCGCACCCCAGTCCCCGGTATGGTTAAAGAGCAGGCCGTGCGCCACGCTCTTTTCACCCAGGTACCAAACCGGCCCGCCGGGAAAGCAATCGTGGTTGCCAACGCAATTGTAGATCGGCCGCTTGCAGGGGCTTGCTGCATACATATCGCTGTAGATCCCCTGGTAGCCGCCGCAGTAATCGCCCGTGTGCAGGCCGAAGGAGATCTTGTCTGCATAGTGGTTGATGTAGGCCACCATCCTGTCCCACAGGCCGGGCATGCCGTGCATATCCGCCGTGTGGACGAAGGTCAGCCCCGGCGCCGAGAGCAGGTATTCCTCTACGTCGCGGTTCAGTTCGATGATCGAGCATTCGTTTTCCATCGCCGGCTCTCCTCCCTTTTACAGCTGTGCGTTCTTTTCCCGCAGCAGCAACAGCATCTCGTTCTCCCGCTGCTCCCGCCGCAGATCCGGCAGGGCCAGGACGTAGAGATACCCAACAGCGCCCAGCCAAAAGCACATGGCAAAGGCGTGCACCGCGGTGGTGTGCCCCTTTTGAAACGCGATCTTTTCAAACTTCTTGGAAACGATGCAGTTGATGACGATCGGGATCGAGAGCAGCAAAAGCCACAAAATAGCGGCAAGTAAGATGTTGCCCATGCGAAACAGGCTGCCTAAATTTCCCATAAAATTCTCCTCCTCGTGTAGTACCGTAGTCGGTTATGCTTCCTCCAGCGCGGTCTTGATCGCGTGGAGATCGTTGGTCAGAATACAGTCAAAGCCCATCCGGCGGATGCGGCGGGCGTCCTCCGGCGTGTCCGCCTGGCAATAGTTGCAGATAATGCCGTGCGCGTGGCAGCGCTCGACCATCTCGCGGTCGTAGGGGTGCCAGGAAACGATCTGCACCTTGTCAAAGCCGTGCTTGATCGCCTCCTCGATCATCACCGCGTTGTTCGGCTCTGCCCCGCGGCAGTAGCCGGCGTTTGGCAGCCGCTTGCGCATGGCAAGCAGCGCGTTGGTATCCACCGTCATAAAGTAGACGTGCCGCTCGCAATCGTATTTCTCGATCAGCGCGGCGATCTCTTCGATCATGGGTGCCTGCCCCACGTCCCAGATCTTGACGTGGATGTTCATGATTACGCGGCCGGCCAGCTTGGCAAGGATCTCCTCAAAGGTCGGCAGGCGCAGATCCTTGTACTTTTCGCTGAAGTGGCTGCCAAAATCCAGTTTTTTCAGCTCGGCAAGGGTGTAGTCCCAGATGTTGCCCTTGCCGTTTGAAACGCGCTCCAGGTTCGGGTCATGCGCCGTTACCAGCTGCCCGTCCTTGGTCGCCCACAGGTCAAATTCGATCTCCTCTGCCCCCATGGCCACCGCCGCGCCAAAGGCGGGCATGGTGTTTTCGGGTGCCACGGTGTTAAAGCCGCGGTGCGCGCAGATGCGCGGATAGGGCATGTATTTGTCAAAGGGCAGCACGCTTGCGCCGCCGTTGCGGTAAAGCCAGGGGCGACGCCCCTCCTCAATGTATTCGTAGTGCGCCTTGGGCGCCCCGCGGAAGCCGGCCGCCTTGTAATACTTGGCGTGCGGGTCGAATTCCACCGCCGCCACGCCGATCTCGCTCTTCATATCGCGCAAAACGGTGCCGTCCGGCGCGATGGCCGCGCTGCAGCCGCAAATGGGAGAATCCTCCCCAAGCGAGACCGAGGCACGCAGCAGGTAGGCGTTGGTGTTGTAGCAGAGGAAGCGATTGATGATCGAAAGCGCCTCGTGCGTGTCGGTGCGCTGGTGCGAGCAGCCGATGATCACGTCCACGTTCTGCCGCGCAAGCGGGGCAAAGCTCTCGTAGAAATAGAAATCGTAGCAGGTCATAAAGCCAAAGCGAATGCCCTCGATCTCAACGACGTCCGGCTGGCGGAATTCGTAGCTGTAGCTAACGTCCAGCTCGTTGCCCCCCTCGCGCGCGGTCTTGACCTCGCTCGGCGCGGGGTGCGCCTTGTAGTACTTGTAGACCACGTTGCCCTCGCGGTCCAGGGCGTAGGTGGTGTTGCGCCACCCGGTCGCCGTCTCGTCTGCCGCATTGAAAAAGACGATGGCGTGGCACCGCTGCGCGGCCGCGCGTGCGCGCGCCTTGATGTCGGCGTTATATTTTGCGATCGAGGCGTGAAAGGCCTCCTTGCCCTCGCAGGCGGCCGGCACGTCGGCATATTCGGGCAGGACGATGATATCTGCATCCGTCTCCACCGTGTCCAGCAGATCGATCATGCCGCGGTAGCAGGCATCCAGGTCCTTTTCGGCAAAGGAATAATAGGGTTGAATGATATAGGCTTTCATATAATGCACCTCATTTTTCTGTTTTGCGCAGGCCGGAGCCTTACACCTGGTATTATAGCAAAATGCCGAGAGGATGTCAATAAAAAAGGCACGCTTCGTGCCAAAGAAACGAAAAAGAGAGCAGTGCGCAGCACTGCTCTCTTGCCTTTTATACGGCTTTTATTTCGTTACGGCTTTTCTATGTTTACGCCGAAATAATATCCCTGCTTCATGGCAAGAGCCAGTCCGAGATATACCAAAACGCCAACACCGATGAAGGAGCTGATCATGATAACGGCACGCACGGTATCCACCTTCCACCCTTTTCCTGCCGCCAGCATGCTGCATACGCCCCAAAACTTCTTTTGCGGGAAGTATACGTCCAATTCAAAGGAACCGACGTTGTCCTTCATTACAGAGGATTCAAACGGGTTGATCTTCGATACGAGCTTTAGCAGGGGGTTCAGTGTTTTTCCCATTTTCATAAGAGATCGGTACCAGGATTGCCGAGAGCTGTCCTGCTTTTCAAAATGCTTTGCGTATTTTATAAAATCCTTTGCGGAGTCATCCGTTTTATCCTTGTGCTCCATGTAATACGTCAGCTCTTCCTTTAGGCGCTTGGGGGAGTTAAAATCCCCCATTTCCTTTAACTTTTTTTCATAGACCTGGCGATAATCGTGATAATATGCCGGGCTTCCTACCAGGAACAGTCTGGGCTTTACATCGGCATAATTATAATAGCTGTCGCGTTCAGAGACGGTCGTGCTGTAAAAATATCCGTAATCAACGGTAATGGCGCTGTATCTTTTGCCTTGATACACGCTATGCTGCTCTGCGGTATAGGACAGCATCATGTTCATGCAGTAGGCTTCTATTTCGTCCAGATCTCTTTGGAAGCGCTTTTCGTTATATTTAGGCACAAATTCCTTCAAGGCATAGGCATCTTCCTTGGTCAATTCGAGCTTGTGCTCCATGATGTAACGGTGGATCTCTGTGATCTGCGTCAAAACCACCGAATCGGAGGAGGAGACCAAAATATCAGAGTAGTAAAACAAAGACAAGCTTCTTAAGAACAAGCGCTTGATATCCGCCAGGGAGGCAGCTGCCATCTTGTATTCGTCTATGTATGCCGGGTCATCTGCTGCAAGCGCCTTCAGCTCCTTGATCAGATCAAAATATGCAACGGAGTTTTCATATTCCAAGGGGTAGACAAGATATTCCTTGGTAAGATATCGCAAATTTACGATGCAAGGTGCAACCCCCTCGTCAATGGCCCTTATATAATAAGAAGTGACCATGTTGAAATCGCCGTTCAAAAGCTTGGTTTTCGTTTGATCTAAAACAGACATGAACATTGTAGTTTCCTCCCAAAATATAAAGTTTCCACCGTCGAAGCGGCAAGCGCCAGTTACACCCCGGGCGCTTATAGGAATATTATACTCAAATTTTGAGTATTTGTCAATACTCAATTTCGGAGTATGATAAACTTTTTATACCATCGTTTGGGAGAACGCTTATGAATTATCGAACAAGAATGCGACATCTCCGTGAAGACAGAGACCTGACACAGCGCGAGGTTGCTGCGGTGATCAACAAATCTCAGCAGGGCTACAGCCACATCGAAGAGGGGAGAGCCGAGCTGAAAATTGACGATCTGGTCAAGCTTTGCTGCTTCTATCAGGTCAGTGCAGACTATTTTATCGGTCTTTCCGATAAAGAATAAAGTCCCCTTCGCGGGCAAGCAGCCACCTCGCATGAAGGAGTGGCGCCGAACGTGAACGAAAAAAGCACCCCGCTTGGGGGTGCTTTTTTCGCTCAGCCGCGTTGACAAAAAGGAAGCCTCGTGTTCAAGGTCATGATCTATGATAGGATTCATTCGTTCTGTATTTCTGAGAGGGGCTTTTGGGATGTTGCGGATTGCTGAGAAGCAATTTTTTCTCATTAACCAGAGGAGTAATATACGTCCTTATCGCATATGGTACAGATTTGATTCCTAAGAACTTTGCGAGCTCTTCGCGGGAACGTGGCACGATACAAAACGCCAATATGTCGTCTGCTTCTATGGATCTCTTTACGATCTCTGCTCGCTCACCAAGCAAAGTAACTCGAAACGAGCCTCTGTTATCTTCAAACTGAGGCATCGGGAGTCCCGATTCACGCATTTCCCGACGGATCGTAGGGATTCCAGAATATCGATTCTCTGTAATATTCAGCGTTTCCAACGCTGTTGCCAATACGGGGTTTCTTGTGTCCGGTTGAACCTGACCGAGCTGATCCAAGCTGATGCGCCCATAAAGACCTCCCGGATTTGTGACAACGATACGGTCGGGGAATATTTGCAATTGAATCGGCATTCCTTCCGTATGAATACTGTAATCGCGGTGAACGAGCGCATTCAGCAAAACTTCTCTGACGGCGGTTATCGGATAATCCCACATATCTCTGCGTTCTCCGGTGACTTTATCAATAATGGTCTTTTTTCGAAGATTCTTGCGCACAAAATTCAACGCTTGTGAAAGCATCTCCGGAACAGATCCTTCAATTCTTAAATTATCAACAAAGCGCTCCTGTAAATTTCCAACCTCCCCCACGGCATCTCCCGGCAGTACCGTTGCAATGATGCATAGTTGAGGAAAATACGCCTGCGGATATAAAGCAAATAAAAGCGTCGCTGTCAGCGAATAATGCCCATTTACTGTAATGCTCATAAGCTCGCATATTTGTTCCTTGTCGAGCCTGGAAAGATGGGGCTTGTTTTCTGAAAGCAGCCGGATATATTCATTCAACGCATTCAGATCAATAGATTTTTCCGACACGCGGGGGATCTCTCGAATATCATCCTGGTATTTTTTGCGATATGCCTCATAGCTGTATATTTCATATTCCGTCATGGGTTCATCGTTCGTTCCTACGCGAACGTACGAGCCCTTTAATCTTCCCTTTCCGGCATAATAGCAAGGTCTTTCCGATATATCGATTGCCGGCACTTCGATCGAACAGAAATACTTGCCATTCCGTTCCGCATAAGAAAACAACGGCCGCACCTTAGGGGTCATGGAGTCGCACTGCTCGGTGATCTTTTGCTGAATATCCTGAAGATCATATATGCCGCACTGCTCAAAATTTTTCTTTTCATCAATGCCAAAGATGATAATTCCACCATCGTCACGGTTTGAAAAACTGGAAAGCGTGTCATAGAATCGCTCTGGACAACCAAGCCGTGCAGCCTTCAGTTCTACGTGCTGATATTCAGATCTCGCACGAACAACTGCGTCAATTAGATCCAATAAAGCTTCACTTGTCATGATTTTACCTCCTGTTACCATTATTATATGCAAAAGAAAAGAAAAAATCAATAGTTTTCAGAAAAGAAGTGAAATTTTTTGGCCGATTTGTTCAAGAACTGAAAAAGAAGTGAAATTTCAGAAGTTTTCAGTTGTTTGCATGCAGACGTCCACATCATTGCGAAGCACATCGTTTGCGCGCAGAGCCACCTCGCATAAGGGAGTGGCGCCGAACGTGAACGAAAAAGCACCCCGCTTGGGGGTGCTTCGTTGGCTCGTTTTGGGAAAAGACCGCCGCGCTTATTTAAAGCTGCTCCTTCATTTCGGTCCGCAAAACGCCGTCTTCTACGTGGAGCCTGCAGACTCTGGCTGTTCGAATCTCCGTGAATTCTCCCTTTGGCATTTCGCCGATATCCCAGCCGTGATAAAAGGCGTAGTATTCACCGTTGTGCTTGATAATGCTGTGATGCCCGGTTCCCTCTTCAAAGGAATTTTTGATGATGATCGGATGGAACCCGCTATCCTTCGTGGCCTTTATGAAGTTAACCTTGGTAAGGTCGGTTTCATCGCTTTTGGCTACGGCATAGCCTACATGATAGGTCTCATCCTGAAAGCAGCCGCCGCTATAGGTCAAATACTGATAGTCTCCCTCCCGGAACCAAAACGCCCCCTCGATCGTATGCCAGCGGTTGCTTTCGGAATACGTAGGTGTGTAAATTTCCTCGTCAAAATCCGGCACCACCTTTTCAACCGGGGCGTGGGCAGGGGTGTAAGGATCGATCATCCGATCCACAAAAATTCTCGTTCCGATACGGTCTCCCTCAAAATCGGGCGTTTTTTTGTCCTTTGCAAAAAACAGGAAAAGCCCCGATTCGGTTTCCACAATATGAGAATCAATGGAAAACTCGTTATACAGCATTTTTTCGTTTTTAAACGGCCCGAGAGGAGAATCCGCCTCTGCCACGTGCATAAACTCGTTGTTCCCTCCACGAGCAAAAGAAAGATACATATAATATTTGCCCTTGTATTTGATGACCGAGGGAGCCCAATAATTCTCGGCATCCTCAAATTTAGCCGCAATGCCCTCGTAATGCCATTCCCCCAGCGGGTCCTTGGCGGTGTATACGGGGATGCCGTCAGCGCCAAATGCATCAGAGGGGTACAAATAATAGGTGTCTCCATCTTTGAAAATATAGGGGTCTGCCTGATGCTTCGTTTCAATATCAAATTTCAGTCGCATATCGGAGCCGCTTTCTTTTTTTGCTTTATTATAGCACGTTCGGGAGCGGGGTGCAAGAGGTTAGCTAAAATCCGTTTGCGCGAAGCGCAACATCATTGGGCGCAAACATCGTTCCAAAACAAAAAGCACTTCTTACGAAGTGCTTTTTGTTTTGAGGCGTGATGACAAAAAAATGCCATCTCATTTTGAAAGAAATCTATTGATTTTTTCAGCAAAATTCTTTTTATTATATGTCAAAATAAAATCTGAATTTTCAATCAAATTCTTTTCCTCGTCATAAACGTCCTTTTCTTTGACAAGAAAAATAACTCTCTTACATTTTACATTTTCGTTGAAGCCCATACATTTGTGGAAATTCTCTTTTTCTGCTTCTATATAGCCGTATAAATCCGATTCATCGTGCTCTTGAACAATATACCAATTGCCATTTTCCGCATCAAAATGTGGGACAACATCATGCAAAAACAACGTTTGATTGCAATAGAAGTACCCATGTTGGCAAGGATTTTCACATTCAGGAACAAACAAAATTGGAAGATTATTTTTGGCAATCAATTCAAATATTCTATAATGGTCTGTCAGCGTAACAACCCAAGAGTATTTTGCTCTTTTCCCATATAACCGTTTCATTTCTCTGCGACGATTTGAAAAACAATATCTGGCAAAATCAATCGGTGTGTAAAGAAGCAAGAACAATACCATTAGAACAGCAATCGAAAACGTAAACAACAAAACAATTGCTTGAGATAATTTGCCGTCTTTCTTCATAACACCACCACCTTTCTGATTTTATTATAGCACACTTTGGGGCGCTTGTAAAGAGCGATGTATCGGCTACGCCGAAGTGATGTTATGGCTTCGCCATAGTGATGTATTGCTCCTTCGTCGCAAAGTGATGTGATGTTTGCCACTTCGCCGCAAGGCGAAACATCACTCACGCAGTGAACATCATTACCGAAGGCTGCATCACTTGCTCGCAAGGGCAAACATCGTTCCAAACAAAAGAGCACTGCTCTCGCAGTGCTCTTTTGTTTGAGACGTGTTGACAAAAAAGATACCACCTTGTTTTATTCCACAATTCGCCATTTCATAGATGCGGCAATGACAAAGGAACTGCTCTTCAACTCCTCTCGTGTCTGCCATGTGACGTCAGCCCATACGATATGCCCCTCGTCATCAAAAGAGAGTGTAGTTGCGAATATGTAGGAAAATTTATCGTGGATCTGCCATTCGCACAAGCCTTCAAATTCGATTTCTACAATAGCATCCCATATACTTGTCACCAATACTTTGAGCGTCAGAGTTGTCATCCAAGGAAAATAAGAATGTCCGCTCTCCGTTTTCTTGATCCCGTTATTGGTATATATCGCAGAGAGGATGTACCCGTCGTGAAGCTGATTAGTTTTTTCGAGAAAAGTTTGTATGTCTTTTTCCGTTTTGATTTCGTTGAACATGATTCCACCGCCTTTCTAGTTTGATTATAGCACACTTTTTTGGGGGGGGCAGTATGTGGCTGTTTAATCCTCCATAAAAAGATACGGAGCATCATTATATTTTCTTTGATAATAATCGTACAAAAGCTTTGATTTCTTTGATAAGATTCTGAATTTGGGCGGAATCATTGTGACTTCATAAAGTGAGGAATCGTGGTTGCTGTTTTTTATTTTTGTCATACCGAAAAGCTTGCAAAACTTCTCGCCGTTTTTAGTTACCGCATCGGCGATCATTCTGCGAATAAATACATCGTGTTCACCCAATGAAATAAATTTATCAATGATTGCGTTGAATATCTCCATAAACACCTCGGAGTTTTGATAATCCGGGTGAATTACGATAGATGAAAAATAAAGGCT
>JAZQLY010000037.1:0-34600 GCA_045543015.1 Eubacteriales bacterium | reverse complement strand
AAATTTCGGTAAATTGCCATATTGACAAGCAAGGGGACGGTATGGTATTCTATTATTAGAAGATCTGTTTGTATGATGCGTGATATGACGTGCATCTTGCTTGTCGGCAGAATGGCTGCTGTCCTTTGGCGTTCAGCCCTTTGTGCCGGAGGAGAGCCCCGCTGCCTGACAAAGCCCCCCGCCGTCCCCGCCGCGCGGCGGGGGGGACCAAGACAATAGAAAGGAGTACGGAAGTGAAATCCTATTTACAAAAACTATTGCTTTGTATTCTTATTTGTTTTATGCTGCTTTCCATGGCCGCTTGCCAAGATCCGGAAAATTCCTCGCCGTTGGAAATGGAGAATGAATATTATCGGCTTGATAAAGAAAACGGAAAGTGGTATTTGGAATTCAAGGATGAAGCAAAAATCCCGGACGTTGATGATCTTGAGGGGTATAAGGGCAATTTTATAAAGTTCGATTCTGTTGCAGATTTTTACGAAAGGCTTCTTTATACGGGTCTATCTAAAGGGGCGCTGGCGTATGCAAAAGAGTACTTTTGGCGCGATGATAGCGGTAGGATTCTGATGTTAGATATAGAAGATCTCTATACAATGGTTTTTCCGTGTGATTGTACCGAATTTTCAAGTAGAAAAATCGAATGGAAGGGCGCGAACTTGAAAATGATCGCTTCCTGTGAGCATGCTTCCTATATTATGATTTTGCCTTCAGAGGTTCTGTTTAATGGAAAAGAGACAGGATATGAAGAAATGTATTCCGCTATGTTTGATAACACTACCCGTTGGGATAAAAGAATTCTTCTATCTGAAGAAAAAACAGCAGTAAGAGATGCAACGGTCTATCAGTGGAGATATGAGTCCTCGGAAAATGTTCATTGGTGGGTAGATTATGTGCTGATGCGGGATGGAAAAAAGGTGTACGTACATGAAACCTATAGCGATAAAGCATGGCAAAATGAAAATCGTCAACCATCTTCTGTTGCTTTGTGTATAGAAGAGGGAAATGTTCGTTATTATTGCTTGGTGTCCAGAATTCAAGACCGTCCCACAGCGGAATGGCTGCTTTCGATTGGTGTAACTCCTTTCGTGCCTGAGGAAAAGAGCCCCGCTGCCTGACAAAGCCCCGCCGCCCCCGCCGCGCGGCGGGGGGCAAAAAAGAGCCGATACGGAAAAACCGTATCGGCTCTTTTGAGGGGCAGGTTTGATTTTTTCTATTGCAATATGCGCCGTTCTGTGCTATACTGGAAAAAAGAAAACGGAGGTGCTTTTTATGGCATATACGGCAAAAGAGACACGGTACCAGGGCATGGCCTACCGCCCGGCGGGCGAGAGCGGGCTGCGCCTGCCTGCCATCTCGCTGGGGCTTTGGCATAACTTTGGGGAGACCGGGTGCTACGAGACCATGCGCGACATGTGTGAGACCGCCTTTGACGGCGGCATTACGCACTTTGACCTGGCCAACAATTACGGCCCGCCCCCCGGCCGCGCCGAGGAGAACTTTGGCCGCCTGCTGCGCGAGGAGCTTCGCGCCTACCGTGATGAAATGATCATCAGCACCAAGGCGGGCTACGATATGTGGCCGGGGCCATACGGGGACGGCGGCAGCCGCAAATATCTGCTTGCCAGCCTGGATCAAAGCCTTTGCCGCATGGGGCTTGATTACGTGGATATCTTTTACCACCACCGCATGACCGTGGACACGCCGCTTGAGGAGACCATGTGGGCGCTTGACCGCGCCGTCAAGAGCGGCAAGGCGCTGTATGCCGGCCTTTCCAATTACAACGGGGAGACGATGAAACGGGCGGCCGCCATCCTGCGTGAGCTGCGCTGCCCCTTTGTGATCAACCAAAACAGCTATTCCATCCTCAACCGCGGCCCGGTGAACAACGGCCTGCTGGATGCCGCGCGTGAGGAGGGGAAGGGGGTCATCATCTTCAGCCCGCTTTCGCAGGGGCTGCTGACTGACCGCTATTTAGGCGGCATCCCGGCGGATAGCCGTATCCGCACCGACGGCCGCTTCTTGAAGGAGAGCGCTCTTACCCCCGCGCTGCTTGGCAAGCTTGCCCGCCTGCGTGAGGTGGCCGCTGCGCGTGGGCAGAGCCTGTCGCAAATGGCGCTTGCCTGGGTGTATGCTCACCCGGCGGTGACGAGCGTGCTGATCGGCGCTTCGCGCCCGGAGCAGATCCGCGAGAACATCGGCATGCTGCAGCATACCAATTTCAGCGAGGAGGAGATGCGTCTCATTGATGAGATCGCACTGGCAGAAGGATGATACAGTATCACGTCTATCCCGGCGGGAAAAAGCGGATCGTTACCTTTAGTTATGACGATGGCCATGCCAATGACGAACGTCTGATCGCGCTGTTTGATCGGTACGGTGTCAAGGGCACCTTTCACCTGAACAGCAGCTGGCTGGCAGCAGATGCCGGGACGCTGCGCGCGCGCTACGCGGGGCACGAGGTTGCCTGCCACACCGTTCGCCATGGCTGGCCCGCCCGCATGCCGGCGCAGGCGGTGGTGCGCGAAACGATAGAGGACCGCGCTGCGCTTGAAAGGCTCTTCGGCTACCCGGTGCAGGGGATGTCCTATCCCAGCGGCTCGTATGATGATGAGGCCATTGCCGCCATGCGTGCCTGCGGGATCCTTTACAGCCGCACCACGAAAAACACCGGCGCATTCCTGCTGCCCGAGGATTTTATGGCCTGGCACCCAACCTGCCACCACCGTGACGCGCTGCCGCTTTGTGAGCGGTTTTTGGCCGATCTGGAGTCCGAATGGCGGCACCCGCTTTTCTACATCTGGGGGCATAGCCATGAATTCCGCACGGAGGCGGACTGGCAGCAGATCGAGCAGGTGGTTGCCTGCCTTGCGGGGAACGAAAGGATCTGGTACGCCACCAATATGGAGATCTACACCTACATGAAGGCGCAAGAGATGCTGCGCATCTCGGTGGATGAAACGGTGCTTGAAAACCCTACCGCCATCGACCTGTGGGTAGAAAAGGACAAAACGCAGATCATCCGCATCCCGGCCGGGGAACGGGTGGTGCTGTAAGCAAAAGAGCCGATATGGAAACCCATATCGGCTCTTTTGCTTTATGCTTCCTCAACCGTCACGCGGATGCTGCCGCTCACGGTCTCAACGTGGCAGGGGCCTGCCCCTGCTACACTGGGCGGCAGGTCAACCTTGCCGCTGACCGTGCTATGCGAGAAGGTCTTGCCCGTGCGCAGCGAGGCGGTGATGCCGCCGCTGACGGTGGAGAGGGAGATCTGCGCCCCGTCTACGCGGGTAAGAGAAAGCCTACCGCTCACGCTCTCGGCCCGCAGCGCAGCGGCGGCGGTGGCATCCGTCATGGTGATGCTGCCACTGGTGGTGCTGGCCGAAAGGGTGGTGGCCTGTATCCCGGAGAGGGTGATGCTGCCGCTGGTGGTGCTGGCGCGTACTTCGCCGCCGCTTTGGCGCGAGAGAGAGACGCTGCCGCTGACGGTCGTGGCCGTCAGGCTGCCGTTTACCTTGGCGGGAGAGGTGATGCTGCCGCTGGTGGTACACAGCACCGTATTGCCAAAGCAGAGCGCATCGCTCAGCTCGATCTTGCCACTGACGGTCGAGACGGTCAGCGGCCCGTAGGTCTCTTCCGGCAGGTAGAGGGTAACGGCAAGCGGGGAGAAGCCAAAAAAGCCAAGCCGCTCAAACCAGCGGCGGTCATCCTTCTCTCGAACGGTCAGTCTGCCGCCCTCTACAGCTACGGTGTGCGTGATCTTATCCGTTTCCCGGCATTCTACCCGGCAAACGCCGTCCTCGGCCGGCAGGATCGAGACGTCAGCCGAGACTGTCTTGATATCTATGGCAGAAAAGGGCTCTTGTATCGGGTGTGTGTTCGTTTGCGTTTTCATACCGCCAACCTCCTTGATCTGAAAACCGATGCAGGCAAGGGCAAGCAGCATGATGCATAGCCCTGCTACCGTACAGACGGTAGCCGTGATCAAGGCGCGTTTCGTTCCGTTTTTCATAGGCTACTTCCTTTCTTGAAGATGGTTGACAAGCCGCGTACCGTTTGCCTTGTCAGATATACGCTGCCGCGCGTGGCTGCCAGGCAGCCAAAGAAGGCAAAGATCGCGCAGCCGGCGCAAAACAGCCCACAGCCAAGCAAAAGCAGGGCAGCAGCAGGCTCACCGCCCAGCAGCATGGCCGGCACCGTGGCGATCACCGCCACCCCAGCCGCCGCCAGCGAAAGAAAGACGCTGTATGCGACAACAACGCACGTCCACAGCAGGATAAACAGCGTAAGCAGAATGGCAAAGGCGGCTGCCAGCAGCGAGATCCAAAGGGGAGAGCCAAGCGCCAGCAGCAGAATGATGCCCAGGTGCATTGGCTTTTTTTCGCTCCTTTGCCTGTCTGCCCCTTGGGCAGCCAGCAGGGTGGCTAAAATTTCTGCCGGGGTGCCGATCGCCGCTACGGCATCCTCCTCCGGGAGGCCGTCCTCCATGCGGTCCTCAATCATTTCGCGGTAATAATCCAGCGTTTTTTCACGGTCAGGGATGCCGTGCCTGGCCATTTCCTTGGCAAGTGTCTCTAAAAATTCTTGCTTGCGCATGGCGTTTCCTCCTCTCGCACTACAAATTGGTAGATCGACACGATCTCTCTCCATTCCTCCGCAAAGGCGGCAATGCGCTTGCGCCCCGCCTCGGTAATGCGATAATACTTTCGCAGGCGGCCGTTGTGCGCCACCGCGCGTACCGTCAAAAGGTCGGCCGCCTCCAGGCGGCGCAGGATGGGATAGAGCGTGGATTCTGACAGCGCGATATACGGCTGCATATCCTTTAAGATCTGATAGCCGTAGGATTCCTCCTGCTTGATGGCGGCCAGCACGCATACGTCCAGCAGGCCCCGCTTCATTTGTATGTCCATCGCAATACCTCCTTACGCATTATACTGTACCACACACAGTATAGGCTTGTCAAGAGTAAAAAGCCAAGTGCGTTGCATATGCAACGCACTTGGCTTGAAAATTATACTTCCTCCCACACGAGCGGGGCAACCGAAAGGCAGCCTGGGTGCGGGGTAGGCGCTTTGGGCCAGCCGCAGGTGGTGATATACCACTTACCGTTGTCAAAAATGATCTCGGGGGCGTGGGCATCCAGCATGGCAACCGGCTTCAGCGCACCGGCCATGCCGTCATATTCGCCAAAGCAGCGCGGATCGCGCGAGACGAATACCAGGGTATTGTTGTAGGTCTCGCGGCTGCAGTTGGTGTAGGTGATAAAGAGATAGTACAGGTCTCCCTGCTTGACCACAAAGGGCGATTCAAAGGCACCCCAGGGCGGATTCATTTCCGAATACTCGCCGCTTGTCAGCGCGTAGCCCTCAAACTGCCAATGCAGAAGATCGTTTGAGGAAAGCACCGATACCGCGCTGCGATGCTCGCGAATGCCGACCACGTACATCAGGTATTCACCGGGGGCTACCTCCATGACGAAATGGTCGCGATGTACGGCCATGGGCGGCTCGTCCTTGATCGTTACGGCGTAGCCAAACCACTCGTACATGTCGGGTGAGATGGCAAGCGAGGTAGGAGAGGGGCCGTAGAACATATAATAATCGGCCTCCTTTTTGATTAAGCAAGGGGCCCAGGCCAGCGGGCCGTGATCGATGGATTTGCCAAGCTCGGTCATTTGCTCCTCCATGCTGTCGCCTGCGGCATGCACGAAATATCGCTCTTGACGGGGGTCACCGTCGCTGTGGCTGGTAATGCCGTACATATGCAGGCGGCCGTCGGCACCGCGTAGGATGCAATGGTCATTGACGTAGCGGCCATGCTTCTCGGGGCGGAACAGGACCTGCCATTCTCCAGCTCTTTTGGGTATCAACATATCTCGTTCTCCTTTTTAAAAATTTTCAAAGCTCATCACCGTCTCGTCCGAATAGGGCTGCATGGTGGCCGGCAGCTCGTCGCTCTGCCCATCGTACACACCGTAGGTACGGTAGCCTGCTGCATGCGCATTTTGCAGGGCGGTCAGGTTGTCATCAAAATAATGCACGTCTGCCGGGGCGCAGCCGATCTGCCGTGCCACCTCAAAAAACAGGCGCGTGTCGGTCTTGTCCAGCGAAAAGTCCTCTACAGACCAGACCTGCTCAAACCAATCAAGCACGCCGTTGCTTTGCAGGCATACGTCGGTGGCGCAATGCGGGCTGGCCGTCAGCACGAACAGCCGCTCACCGGCCTCATGCAGGCGGTGCAGGTAGCGGTATACCCCGGGCTTCAGACGGATGTTGTTTGCGTAATCCTTTACCAGGCGATCCTGCATGCGCTTGACCAGCGTTTCCACGCTGTCGGTCAAGCCCAGCCTTTCCCGAAAGTAGATGGCACTTTTGGTATACCCCAAGGGGGTAATGATGCCGGCCATCTCCTCCCCGTAGGGAATACCCGCCTCATCCAGCAGGCCAAGCAGGCCGCGCGTGAAGTAGGGCATAGAATCGACCAGCGTACCGTCAAGATCAAATATATAGATGCCGTTCATGATCGTCTCTCCGTTATGTAACAAGTATCAGCACGCCCAGGGCAGCCACCAGCGCGGCCGCGCCGGCCGGTGCGCAATGGCGCAAAAAGTCCGGGTAGCCAAAGCGGTGGCCCTGCTTTTTCAGCATGCCCGTCCACATAATGCCGGCCAGGGCGCCAACCGGCGTCAGCAGGGCGCCTAAATTGGAGCCGACCACGGCCGCATACACGCCAAGCGTCTGCGTGGTGGGCGGCAGCATGCCGGCCACGGCACAGTAAAACGCGCTCATGGGAATGTTGTTGATCAGGTTGCAGACCAGGGCAGAGGAAATACCGTATGTCCAGCCTACCTCACCGGTCATGGCCAGCAGATCGGCAAAGGCGGAGGTCGCGCCGGAGGCACCCAGCGCCAGGATCAGCACGAACATGGAGAGGATAAAGGGCAACAGCGGCCAAGGGGCGCGCCGCAGGCAGGAAAGCAGCACGCGCGGCGCGCGGCGGCGGGCAAGACAGGCAACCGTGGTAACGACCATCAGCGAAAGGGCAGAGACCAGCGCAATGGCACACATATCCCACCCGACGTAAGAGCCGATGGCCAGCAGCAGCGTGCAGCCGCCAAGATGCAGCAGACCAACGGCCAGCAGCAGCCGATCACGGAAGCGCATTTCGATCTTCACCGGCTCGATCGGGGTGCGCAGCCGGCGGCAAAAAAGCAGGTACAAGACCAGAAGCGCGGCCAGCCCGGCAGCCAGCGTGGGCAGCAGCATCACGGAAAGATAGGAGATAAAATCAATGCCGTAGGTAGCCGCCAGATAGACGTTTGTCGGGTTGCCGATGAGAAGCGCCATGCTCCAGGTATTGGCCGCCACAAACTCGGCAACCAGATAGGGCAGCGGGTCGATCTTTGCTGCATGGGCAAAATAGCAGATAAAGGGGGTGAAGGTGAGAATGATGATATCGTTTGAGGTAAATACCGTCAGCACCGAGACGGCGGCATACAGCACAAAGAACAGCCGCGTCTGGCTATGCCCCGCGCGGGAAAGGGCCAGGGCGGCAATATAGCCAAAAAAGCCTACCTCATCCAAAAAGACGGAAAGAATGGTCATGGAGAGGAAAAGAAAGGCGATCTTGAGCGGGTTGATGGCCGCGTCTGAAACCAGGGCGGAGAGCAGCTCTCCCACGTCTGCCTGTCCGCAGAGCAGCAGGGCCAGCGCACCAAGCAGGGCGATCGGCCAGTAGGTATCAAGGGAAAGGCGGCCAAGCGTCAAGCGGGGAAAGAAAATGATGGCCGCGATCATCAGCGCGACGGTAGCGCCGCAAATATAAAGTGTTGTCGTCATAGATGCCTCGATGGTTGATATCGATGATATTGTAGCACAGTTGCGGTGAAAATGCAAGTAGAAACAGGCCCTGCTTTTAAAAAAGCAGGGCCTGTTTTTATGGTTTTACAGCTCCTCCGCAAAAAAGCGGAAGACGATGTCGCTATGTCCCTTCAACCCCTCGTGTCCGTAGTCCGGGTAGATGACCACCTCTTTTTCAGAGGTGATCTTGTTGTAGGCGGCAAACTGGGTAGAGGGAGGGCAGATCGTGTCACGCAGGCCGGTGGCCATCAGCACCTTGGCACGAATACGGGGGGCAAGGAACTGAATGTCGATATATCCCAGCTTGGTGAAGATCTCATCCTCGCGCTCGTGGCGGGGGTCAAAATGGCGGAAATAATACTTCAAGCCATCGTAGGCGCCCTGGTCAAGGTCCATTTCCCACACGCGCTTGTAATCAGAAAGATAGGGGTAGATCGGTGCGCACAGCTTGATCTCGGGTACCAGTGCGGCACAGGCGATCGTCAGTGCGCCGCCCTGGGAGCCGCCGGTGACGGCCACGCGCGTCTCGTCTACGTAGTCAAGGCCCATGACGATGCGGGCCAGCATGGCCGTATCTAAAAACAAGTCACGGCAGAGCAGCTCCTCCGGCTCGTCATCCAGGCCGCGCACGAAGGGGGTGGCATTGGTGGTGCCAATGGCACCGCCCACGTCTGCCGAAAGGCCGCCCTGGCCGCGGGTATCCAGCGCGGCAACCACAAACCCCTGGGAAACGTAAGGCAGCAGATCCTTCCATTCCGGTGAGCAGCCGCCCAAGCCGTGGAAAATGAGCACGGCGGGGAGCTTGCTGCTTTCGTTTTTCGGGCGGGCAAACTTGGCGTAGATCCGCGCCCCCTTGGTAGAGGTGAAGGTCAGCTCGTAAAAATCGGCAACGGCAGAGGGAAAATCCAAGGGCTTGTATGCTGCCGCCGGGTCAATGGCGGAAAGCTCTGCAAGTGAGCGATCCCAGAATTCGTCAAAATCGGCCGGGCGGGGGTTGATACCCTGGTATTCTCTCAATTTCTCCAGGGGCATATCTACACAAGGCATGGTGTTGTTCTCCTTTAATAAAATGGTCAAGCAACGAAGCTTCGCTTGGTGCTTACTGATCGCCTAATGCGGGAATCGTTTCCGTCTTCACGGTGGTGCCGCAAACGGTGCAGACCTGCTTTCTGCTGCCCTCCTCGGTAGCGGTTGGCTCTTTGGTGACCTTCCATTCCTCTTTGTGTCCTAAGGCGGGAATCGTCCCGGTCTCCAGCTCCTCACCGCAAACCGTGCAAGAGCAGCTTTGGCTGCCATTCTCGGTGCAGGTCGGCTCCTTTGTTGTGATCCATTCGCCCGGCGTGTGGCCCAAGGCGGGAATCGGATCTGTATCAATGGTAGAGCCGCATACGGTACAGCCCTGCCGCTTTGTGCCTTCTTCGGTGCAGGTAGGCTCTTTGGTGACCTTCCAATTACCAAGCGTGTGGCCGTTTTTGGGAATGACCTCCCGTGCCACGATCTCCCCGCAAACCGTGCAGGCCTGCTGCTTGCTGCCAGCGGCGGTGCAGGTCGGCTCGGCGGTGGTCACCCATTCACCAGGCGTGTGGCCGAGGGCGGGGATCTCCTCGGTCTTTAGGATCTCCTCGCAGAGGGCGCAGGCCTTTTGCCTGCTGCCGGTCTCGGTACAGGTCGGCTCGGCGGTGGTCACCCATTCGCCTGGTGTATGACCAAGGGCGGGAATCTCCTCGGTCTTTAGGATCTCCTCGCAGACGGCGCAGGCCTGCTGCTTGCTGCCGGTCTCGGTACAGGTCGGCTCGGCGGTGGTCACCCATTCGCCAGGCGTGTGGCCAAGGGCGGGGATCTCCTCGGTCTCCAGCACCTCCTCGCAAACCGTGCAGGCCTGCTGCTTGCTGCCGACATCGGTGCAGGTCGGCTTTGCCGTGGCGATCCACTCACCCGGCGTGTGGCCAAGGGCGGCGATCGGCTCGGTTTTTACCGTTGAGCTGCACACCGTGCAGACCTGCTTTTGGTTGCCCTCCTCCGTGCAGGTGGGGGCTTTGGTGATCTTCCATTCACCCGGCGTGTGGCCAAGGGCAGGAAGCGTCTCTTCCGCTAACTGCTCCAGGCAAACGGTGCAGAAGGCACGGCGCAGGCCGTCCCCGGTGCAGGTTGCCTCGGTCACCGTTTCCCATTCGCCCGGTGTGTGGCCGGGGGCGGGAAGCGTCTCTTCCGCTAACTGCTCCAGGCAAACGGTGCAAAAGGCACGGCGCAGGCCGTCCCCGGTGCAGGTCGCCTCGGTCATCGTCTCCCACTCGCCCGGCGTGTGACCAAGGGCGGGAATGACCTCATCCTTGATCTTGGCGGTGCAAACGACACAAGTATAATTTCCGCTGCCATCCTCGGTGCAGGTTGGCTCCTTGGTTACCTCCCAGGTGCCCGGCGTATGGCCAGGGGTGGCAATGGTCTCCTGCTCCAGCAGCTCGGTGCATACGGTGCAGGACTGCTGCTTTTCGCCGCCCTTGGTGCAGGTAGGCTCCTGTGTGATGACCCATTCGCCCGGCGTGTGGCCGGGGGCAGCGATCTCTGCTGTTTCGGTCACCTCATCGCACACGGTGCAGCGGCGGCTCTTGCTGCCGGGGGCTGTACAGGTAGGCTCTTTTGTGATGCTCCACTTGCCGGGGGCATGTCCCACGGCGGTGATCGCTTCCTGCTCCAGCACCGTATCGCACGCGGTGCAGCGGATCTCCTTGCTCCCCTCCGTAAGGCAGGCGGGCTCCTTGACGGTCACCCATTCACCAGGTGTATGCGCCTTTTGCGAAAGGGGGCGTGTTTCTTTTTCCCCACAGGAGGGGCAGGTGCGCGTTTCTTCCCCTGCTGCCAGGCAGGTGGCGGGGGTGCTGACCGTCCATTCCCCGTAGGTATGATCGATCGGCGGAATGGTGCGCGTCTGCTTGTCCTGGCAAACGGTGCAGGTGCGTGTTTCCTCGCCCGCACGCTGACAGGCGGCCGGCTTGGTGACTGCCCATTCGCCATAGGTATGCGCGGTGGTGGGGGTGGGACGCGTTTCCCGGCTGTCACAGACCGTGCAGGTGCGCGCCTCCTCGCCAAGCGTTTTGCAGGTGGCAGGGGTGGTGACTGTCCATTCGCCGTAGGTGTGCGTTTCGCAGGGTGTTTTTTCCGGCTGCGTCTGCGGGGCCCCGCAAGCACCCAGCAGAATGGCTACGGCACATACGAATAAACAGGCACATGCTTTGATAAGCTTCATAGGTTCCTCCGGATTTTCGATTTTTCACGTTGCTCCGATCCGGTAGTGAAGATGGTGATCGGGATCGAAAGCGCCGCTCGTGAGGCGGCGCTTTCTCGCAGTCTGTTTTAAAAGGGCAGATCAATGTCACCGGGGATCTCAATATCACCGGGGATCTCGATATCACCGGGGATCTCAATATCACCGGGGATCTCAATATCACCCGGCAGATCCTCAGGGGGCGTAACACCCGGGATCGTAATGCCAAGCAGACCGGCGATCTGCTCACAAACGGTCTGGTTCTTGGAGCCGGTCTCGGTCGTCTGATGATAGGAGGAAAGCGCGTTGGAGAGGACCGACTGCACCTCCTCCGGCATGCTGCTGACGCTATCCATCAGGGCGGAGTTTTCCTTGGCGGTCTCTACCACGGCCTCAATGGTGGACATGCAGCTATCCGACTTGGTAACTGCCTCCAGCATGTCAACGATGTCCTCCTCCTCCGGGCGGTAGTTGGCACCGTCCTGCAGGATGCCGGTCATCTGGCCGTACAGGGCGTCAAATGCCTCCGGCTCGGTAGACATAAACAGGTCCTCCTGCGTGCCCTGCTCATCCTCCTTGGACTTCATATCCCCGATCTGGGCAAACAGGCTCTCCGTATACGTGCCGATCAGGGTAGAGACGATCTCCTTGGTCTCCTCGTTCTCGGTGCCGAACAGCGCATCCAGCGAGTTTTCAAACATCGACTCGGTCATGGCGGCGTTGGATTCGTTATAGTTCTGGTAGATATCACGGAAATGATGATCGTTCTTGTTTTTCGTGCTTTCGCTGCTGCCACCGTTTTCGGTGCTGCCACCGGCGTTGCCGCTGCCCGTATCGCTATCGGTAGAGCCGCCGCCGTTGTTGCCACCGTTCCCGCCGCCCGGTGTAGAGGGGGCCGGCTTGAATTCGGCATAGATGTTCAGATTGTGGTGCGCATCAAAGACCAACACGGGCTCTGTGCTGATCAGGGTGTGGTCGGCACCGTACCAGCCGGAGAAGGCGTAGTCCTTTTCCGGCGTGGCTACCAGCTCAATGTGCTGGCCGTTCTGGTAAATGCCGGTCGCGTAATTCAGCTGTCCGCCAACGGTGCTGGTAAAGGTGATGTGACATTCGTGCTCCGGGTCGGCCAGCTCGTTCAGCTGATCGGAAAACGCTTCCATATCAAAGGAGGAGGCGACCGATGCGGCAGCCGAGCCGATGATCACGAAGGAAAGAACGACCGATAGGATCGAAAGCAAAAGTTTTGCAAATTTCATAGCAGATGCATCTCCTTTTTTAGTTGGTGGTGCCGGTCTGGTTGGTAACAAGGCCCATCAGACCGCCAAGGAAGAGGGTAAAGGATTCGTAGGTCGTATCCCCCGCCTCCACCGAGCTGTTGAGCTGGTCGATCGTCTCGTGCGTGATGAATTTCTGCACGTCCTTGTTTTCCAGCAGGATGTCAAAGATGGTGTCCGAGAATTTGTGCGTGGGGTCAGAGGCAAACAGCGCGTCCATCACGCGGCCAACGTAGCCGAGATTGGCAAGCAGGACGTTTGCCATGGCCTCGTCGCCCTCCGTGCCGGTCTCAAAGCTTCTTGTAAAGCTGTTAAAGAAGTTGCTCTCCGCCAGCATGCCGCCCGCTGCCAGAATGGTGTGCAGGTCGGTCTCGATCTCCTCATGGGTAGAGGAGCCGTAGGTCTCGGCAAAGATCTCAACGATATAGGCCGAGGTGGTCTCGTTTTCTGCCTCCGGGTGTAAAAAGATGCCGGGGCGGCCGTCAGCGTAGGCCTTTGCCTCGTGCTGCAGGATATCGGCGATCGCGCCGAGAATAAAGGGGTCATCAGACAGGGCAACAAAGTCCTCTGCCATGGGTGCATCCGAAACCGACCACGCCTCCATGTGTACGTAGATGTTCGGCACATGCGTGAGAATGTTACGCACCGTCTGGCAGGCGCTCAGCCGCTTT
The DNA here is from genome assembly GCA_045543015.1 of Eubacteriales bacterium. Lineage (GTDB taxonomy): Bacteria > Bacillota > Clostridia > Oscillospirales > CAG-272 > UBA1740. The sequence continues at coordinate 21,537 of JAZQLY010000037.1, read as the reverse complement.
CCGTCGATCTCCACGCGGCTGCCAAGCTCTGCTGTGTGGCACATCAGGTCGGAGAGACCAATGGCATCGTAAAACTTCACGGCGGACGATTCTTCATACGGGGAGATCAGCTTTTCGTCGATCAGCTCCAACTCCTCATGCAGGGCGATCTCCTCCTCACACGGGATGTGGGCGCAATCTGCCACGGCAGAGGCAAAGGAGAAGGTGTAGAAGACCGGCATCAGCATCACGGCTGAAAGGAACAGACCGCCAATAGCACCCGCCACGGTAGAGCCGGCAATGCGGGCGGTGATCACGCCCTTGTTGCTGGTCTCGCGGTCTAACCAGCGTGCAAGCAGCTTGCCGAGTGCCAGCCAAAGCACGAGACGGACAAGGAAGTATACCAGGATGAAAAAGAGGGGAAAGAGGAGAGAGGAGGCGATCGCCGTGACCGTTCCCTCTACCAGCCCCTGCAGATAGGGGGAGGCCTGCAGGATGCCGGAGAGGCCGTCAACGTCCTCCAGCAGTCCCTCGGCAAAGCGGCCGATCGCGCTGAACACCAGACCCTTTTGCAGCAGATAGCAGATCAGAAAGGCAATGGGAATGGCGATAAAGCGGCGAATATTTTTGCCCAGTGGTGAAAGGGCAGCGCGCAGGGCGCAGCCAAGAGTAAAGACCAGTAAAAAAGCGAGGATCAAAATTTGGTAATTCATAAGCCCTCCTTAAGAATTGTAAAATCCTTCACTCTATTATACCCCAAAATTAATGGGTTGTAAATACTTTTTATTAAATTTTTTCCTTTTCTGTTTGTGGTTGACAAACGCAGGGAAAGGGTGTACAATGAAAGAAAAGGAGGAATATTTCTATGAAAAAAGGTTTTTCCCGTCTGCTTGATAAGGTGGCCTTTCGTGCGCCGGTCGCCGCCTTGCTTGTTTTTTTGGCGTATTACGTCTGTTTGCCGCCGATCAATGCAGCAAGCTATGAATTCTGGACGTTTCTTTTCTTTGTTTTGGTGGCGGTCGTTTGGGCGGCCCGCCTCTACGATATCCGCGCGCTCCTCGTCCTGCAGCAGACCGGCCGTGGGGCAGAGATCAAATTCGGCAACAAGGAACGCTTCTTCCGCCACGGCCGGGTCTCCCGCATCTTTCTTGCGGTGCTTGCCCTGCCGCTTGCCCTGATGCTGGTGGGGGCGATCATCTCCTCGCCGGTCTTTAATGCGGCGGGCTATGCCGGTGTGATCACCGTAGCGGATGAGGATTTTATGACCGACATGCCGGAGACCGATCAGATCACCAACATCGCACTCATGGATACGGATTCGGCCCGTATTCTCGGCACGAGGCAGCTGGGTGATCTGGCAAACGTCGTCTCGCAATACGTGGCAAGCGAGCAATATACCCAGATCAACTATCGCGGCCAGCCGATGAAGGTAGCGAATCTGGAATATGACGGCTTTTTCAAATGGCTTACCAATCGCCACGAGGGGATACCCGGCTATATTATGGTAGACGCCATTGGCAACAAGGCGGAATACAAGGAGCTGGAAAGTGGCATGCTGTATGCAGAAAGTGCCTTTTTCGGGAAGGATCTTGTCCGCGCCCTGCGCTTTTCCTATCCGACCAAGATATTTGATCATATCAGCTTTGAGGTGGATGAGGAGGGGCGTGCCTATTATATCGTCTCCTGCGCTTCTCCCCGCGTGGGGCTCTTTGGTGCTATGGACGTCAACGAGGTCATCATCTTCGACCCGGTGACGGGTAAGGGGCAGCTTTGCCCGCTTGCTGACGTGCCAAAGTGGGTCGATATCGTGTTTGACGGCTATCTGGCCTGTGAAAAATATGATTGGTACGGCACCCTCTCAGGCGGCTATATCAATAGCATCATCGGCAATAAGGGCTGTAAGAAGACCACGGCCGATTTCGGCTATATCATGCTGGAGGATGACGTGTGGTATTTCACCGGTGTGACCTCCGTGACCTCGGATGCCTCCAACATTGGCTTCATCCTTTCCTGTGCCCGCACGGGTGAATATAAGTTTTACCCGGTGGTAGGCGCTGAGGAGTATTCTGCCATGGGCGCAGCAGAGGGCGAGGTGCAGGAAAAGGGATACGAGGCATCCTTCCCCTCGCTGATCAACATTGCGGGTGAGCCGACGTATATCATGGTGCTGAAGAACCAGCACGGCCTGGTCGAGCTTTATGCGTTGGTGCACGTAGAGCAATACAGCATCGTTGCGACCGGCGAGACGCAGGAGGCGGCGAAGGCTGCTTACCTCAAGCTGCTTGCGCAGAGCGGGGTAGACGTTTCCGGCAACGATCGCCTGCAGGAAAAGACGGTAACGGTCAGCGCCCTGCAATACGCGCAAATGTCGGGTGAGACGTATGTGTACCTGACTGACGGGGAGGGCGACGTTTATCGCATTGAATTCAACGCAAAGAACGAGGCTGTGATCTTCCTCCGCGTGGGTGACCGTGTGCTGCTGCGCTATGCGGTAGATGACACCACCGGCATCCGGCCGGTCAGCGAATTCTCCCTTGTCCCTGCCGATGCGTGATATCCCGATAGGAGAAAGGAGCTATTATGAAAAAAGTAATACTTTTGTCGGTGCTTTTGCTGCTGGCATGTAGCCTGTGTGCCTGTGCCGCGGGCGAGACGGGAGAGGTGACCTATACCGTTACGGTGCTGGGGGCAGACGGCCACGCCGCTGCCGGTGTTTCTGTGCAGCTATGTAAGGATGAGGCGTGTCTCTTGCCTAAAAAGACGGATGCAAACGGCAAGATGACCTTTTCCTTAGCCGCAGGGGAGGATATCACCGCCTATCACCTGGTGCTTTCCGCCCTGCCAGAGGGGCAGAGTGCTGCGGAGGAATACCGCTTCACTCCCGGCAGCAAAACGCTGGAGATTCGACTTACCAAATAAGAAAAAACCGGTAGAGAGACTATGGTCTCTCTACCGGTTTTGTTGTTTGTAAACGATGGATGCCTCAGATCACTTCCATCATCTCTACGCGGCCGGCAAAGCCTGCGCCGTATTCGCTTTCATTCTGGCAATGCATCAGAATGCGGATGTCCGGCGTGTCACCTGCTGCCACCGTGAACGCTTTCGTGGTGTACTGGCCGTTGATGTATTTGTCGATCGTCTCCACGTGCTTGCCGTTGACGTAGATCTCGGTGTACAGCGAACGGCCATAGGAGAAGTTCAGCGTATATGTGCCGCCGCCCTGTACCTTCGGGCATACGCGGTAGATGCGCCAGCCGTTGCGGAAGTCGCGCTGGTGGCAGGCCTCTACGAACTGTACGGGGATAAAGGAGTTCATATCGTCATCGCTGATCTTGACCAGCGGATCCGGCTTCTCGTCGGTCACGTCCGACATGGTAAAGCCGTCCAGCAGGTAGTTGGTCACGTTCTTCGGGCAGAGCGGTGCAGGCACCTCCTCTACCGTGAAGTCAAGCGTAGCAGGCTCCAGCTTGTCGCTCCATGCGCGCAGCGAGAGGGACTTGCCCTCCGGCGTGGTGGAGATGAGTGCCTGGCACCAGCCGCAGTAGGCCCGTCTCTTTGGCAGCACGTCAGACTCATGGCTGTTCGGGTCGCCGTTACCAACGCCGCGAACGAAGCCGTCACCCGTCACGTCAAAGTGCAGAAGGTGGTCGGCGTTCGGTACCACCACGCCACGGCGGTCTACCACGCAGAAATTGACGATGGCGGTATCGGCACCGTCATTCTTGATCACGGTGCTGACCGGGCAGATCTTGATGGCGTAGGGGCGGCCGGCCGTGCGCTGCTCGGTCCTTGCCACCTGCTTGCCGCCACGGTAGGCTCTGGCCACCAGGCGGCCGGGGGCAAATTCTACCTGCCATTCAGCCGGCTCACACGCGTCACAAGGCTTGCGGCCAAGCGACTTGCCGTTGAGGAAGAGCTCGACCTCCTCACAGTTGGAAACGGCCATCACGCGTACCGTCTCCCCCTTCTTCCAGTTCCAGTGGGGCAGCAGGTGTACCATCGGCTTGTCGGTGAAGCAGGCCTTATTGAAATAGAAGGAATCCTTCGGGAAGCCGCAGGTATCCATGATGCCGAACTGCGAGGAAACGGAGGGGTACTTAAAGGGCGTGGGCTCGCCGCGGTAGTCAAAGCCGGTCCAGATAAAGATGCCGGCAAAATAATCGTTCTCACGGGTAAACTTCCAGGTCTGGCGAACGGTTTGGCCCCACGGCACGACCTCCTCGTCATAGTTGTGCAGCACCTGCTCGACCTCACGGTCGCTCTTGTAGCAGCCACGGGTGGTAACGGCGCTGTTGTTCTCCGAGCCGATGATGGGCTGCTCGGGATGCTGCGCATGGAACTTGGCAATGTTGCCAATGGCATAGTTGATGCCGGTCACGTCCATTTCCAGGCCTGCCCCCTCCATGCTGCCGTTGATGGCGCCCATGATCAGACGGGTGTCATCCAGGTGCAGCACGCGGTTCTTCATGCGGCGGAAGATCTGCGCACCCTCCGCAGTGTTCTGCAGCGGCTCCTCGTTAAAGAGCGACCAGAAAACAACAGAGGGGTGGTTGCGGTCACGCTTGACCATGATGTCCAGGTACTCCAGCACCTCGCGGCGGGATTCAAAGCGGCGGTTCTCGTCCATCACGATCAGACCGATCTCGTCACAGGCGTCAAGGATCTCCTTGGCCGGCAGGTTGTGCGAGCAGCGATAGGCGTTGGTGCCCATCTCCTTCAGGCGCTTGACGCGGTAATACTGTACGGAATCCGGCACGGCAACGCCAACGCCGGCATGGTCCTGGTGGTTGCAGGTGCCCTTGATCTTCAAGGGGCGACCGTTGAGGAAGAAGCCGCGCTCGGCATCGATCGCAATCGTGCGGAAGCCGATGCGTACCGTCTCCTCGTCTACCGCTACACCGTCACGCAGCACCTCCACGCGCAGGCTGTACAGCTTGGGGTTATCCACATCCCAGCGGGTGGGGCGGCTGACGTTCAGCTTTTGCAGCACGGCCTTCTGGGCATCAAAGCCACAGGCTACGGGGGCGGTGGTGGCAGTGGCGATCACCTTGTCACCGTCGAGGATGGTTGCGCGCACGGCAGCAGCCGCATCCTCAGAGAGGCTGTTCTCCAGCGTGGTCTCTACCTCTACCACCCAGCTGTTCTGCGTGCCCTTCTTCAAGACCGGCTTGCCAAACACGCCGTTGTGGGCGATGTGCAGCTTATCCTTGGCGTACAGGCGAACGTGGCGGTAGATGCCCGCCCCCTCGTACCACCAGCCCTCGGTCTCAAAGCCCTTGATGTAAACGGCAAGAACGTTGGGGCGGCCGTCAAAGTATACACGGTCGGTAATGTTGAAGATGGTCTCGGTATAGGCACTGAAGGAGCGCTCCATCAGCGAGCCGTTGAAATAAAACTCGGCATTCACCGCCGTTCCCTCAAAGCAAACGAACAGCTCCTTGCCTGCCATGCTCTCGTCCAGCACAAAGGACTTGCGGTACCACGCGTTGTTGCGCGTGCGGTAGCCGTGCGAGTGCAGGTTGTCAGCCGAGAAGTCACTTTCGGCATAGTAGTCATGCGGCAGGTTCACCACGCGCCATTCGCCATCGTGCCAGGTCTTGCCGCCCGGGCCACCCTGTGCGCCGGCCTTGCAGCTGTTGTAGGATTGGTTGTGGCTGTTTTTGGTATCGACCACCACGTCTCCCAAATGAAAACGCCATTCGCGGTCAAGATTCATCAGTATTCTTGCCATGGTCAAAATTCCTTTCTTTGCGGCGTCATGCATACGGCTTTTCTCTATCATACTATAGATTGGTGAAAAAGTCAAGAAAGCAGGGCGAAAATGTTTTGCATTTTCGCCCTGCTTTTGCAAAAGCATCTTATTTTACGTTCAGCCAGACCAGCATGTCGGATGGCCCACGGTTGGCAAAGCAGGCGTAGGGGATCAGGCGGATCTCGGTCTCGTCAAATTCAGCAAGCTCTGCCCGCTCGTAGAGTGCCTCGCTTGCGCGGCGGCGGTAGCCGCTCGTCAGCAGCACGGGCAGGCTGCCAAAGGCAGGCTCACGGCGCACCCGCGCACGGAAGTGTGAGGAGAGGTAGAGCGCATCCAGGTCGGCGCCGTTGTCAACCTCCTCGGCACAGTAAACGATCGGGCCGCGCATCACGGCAACGCGCCCGGCACAATCGGCTACGCTGGCACGGGCCGCCATCAGCACCGGCCTCATGGGCAGCGAGAGGTGGACCTCACCCGCCGGCTGTGCGATCACCGCATAGCCGTTTTCCACGGTGTAGGGCGCGTCCAGCGTAAAGGTCTCCTCACACCAGTCCGGAATGCGGAGCAGGAGGCGGGATACGCCCTCGGCCTTGATCGTGATCTCCCCATTCATCGGATAAGCGGTGGAAAGAGAGAGGCACATGCCGTCACCCTCGTAGCAGCTGTCGGCATACTGATGCACATACAGGTCACCTCCGTCACGCGAGTAAACGAGCGAGCCAAGCGATGGCAGGAAGCGGCAAAGGTTGGGCGGGCAGCAGGAGCAGGAGAAATTCTCAACCCGCTCGGTAATGGCAGAATAGCGAACCACCCGGCCGGCAGCGGCACGCGCCTTTTTGTGAATGCCGAGCGGATTCTCATAGAAGAAGGCGTCCCCCGAGAGCGAGATGCCGGAAAGCACGCCGTTGTAGATCTCGCGCTCAATGACGTCGGCGTAGCAGCTCTTTTTTTCAATGTTCAGCATGCGGGCGCAGAAATAGACCATGGCGATCGAGGCGCAGGTCTCGCAGTAGGAGATGTCGTTTGGCAGATAATCCGGCTCGGAAAATGCCTCGCCATGCGGGAAGCCGAGGCCGCCCGTGATGTACATTTTATGCGTGACGATATCGTCAAAGATCGCACGGCAGGTCTCCAGCAGGGCAGGATCGTCCGTTTCGGCCGCCAGGTCGGCTACGGCACAGTAGTAGTACAGGGCGCGCACCGCGTGTCCCTTGGCCTCCCGTAGCTCGCGCACGGGGTGGTCATCCTGCGCGTAGGCAAAGCCAAAGCCGATGTGCGTATCCTTCTCGTTGTTGCCGCGCTGCTCGATAAAGAAGCGGGCAAGCTCCAAGGCGCTCTCGTCCCGTGTCAGACGGTAGAGGCGCAAAAGCGCCAGCTCGATCTCCTGGTGGCCGGGGGTGACGAAGGCGGCGCTCTGCTTCACCATAAACACCTCGCGGATGTAGGCCATGTATTTTTCCATGCAGGATAAAAACTGACGCTTGCCTGTCGTTTCAAAATAGGCAATGGCTCCCTCCAGCAGGTGACCGGCGCAGTAAAGCTCGTGATGGTCGCGGTTGCGCCATTCCGTGCCCGGCTCGCACACCGTGTGGAAAATATTGAAATACCCGTCCTCTCGCTGGTTCTTTTCGATATTGGCCACCAGCGCGTCGATCTTCTTTTCAAGACCCGCAGAGGGCTGCAGGCGCATCGAATAGGCAGCGCCCTCTATCCATTTTGCCACGTCCGAATCCCAAAAGAAGTGGGGCTGCTTCGGCTTCCCCTCCTTCCAATTGAAGGCAAATGCGCCAATACGGCCGGAGAGGGAAAACTGCCGGTACACGGCGGGAATGGTCTTGCGGCGGGAAAGCCGCTCCTTCTCTGCCAGCAGGCCGCGGCGCAGGGTGACCTGTTCAAAGGGAATGCTGTTCATGTTTTTTTCCTCCAAAGAATTGACTTTTCTTTGATTTCATTGTATCATAGTGGTGTAGTGCAATTCAAGTCAAAAAACAAACAAAAAGTGAGAAAATCTGACATGATCTTATGCGGCCAACCCTTTGCCATGCGTGGCATGGGCCTTTTCACCACCGAGGAGGAATGGATCCACCCCGTCAAATGTGAAGTCACCTACGAGCTGATCCTGGTGGTCAGCGGGCGGGTGTTTTTGGAGGAGGAGGGGGTACAGTACCCCCTGCAAAAGGGAAACCTGCTTTTGCTCACCCCGGGCAAAACGCACGGCGGCTACCGGAAAAGTGAGGGGCATACCTCCTTTTACTGGCTGCATTTTTCCTGCCCCTCGCTCCCCTTTCCGCTGCCCACCTTTATGGAGCACGGGGCAGGGGACGATATCTTTCGCCGCCTGCTGCACAGCAGCATGCTGCCGCATGGCGGCGGCGAGGACCGCGCCGAAAGCATGCTGGCCTATCTCTTGCTGCTGCTTTCTGAAAAGCATAGCGCCTCCGATAAGCAGAGCCGCCTGTTTCACGAGGTGGCAGAATGGATCCGCATCAACGCCTCGGCCACCCTGCGTGCCGAGGATTGCGCGCGGCACTTCGGCTACAGCGCGGCGCATCTTTGCCGTATTCTGCAGCGGGAGGCCGGCATCGGCACCCGTGCGCTGATCGACCGTATGCTGCTTTCCCGCGCCAAGGAGCAGCTGCTCAATTCGGGCGCCTCGGTCAAGGAGATCGCCGCCCTGCTCGGCTTTTCCTCCCCCAATACCTTTTTGCACTTTTTCCGCTATCACGAAAGGGAAACACCGCTTGCCTTCCGCAATCGCTACGCCCTGACGCATATGAACAAAAAATAATGAAGAAAAAAACAAACAAAATGCCCTTGCAGACCTGCATGGTTTTTGCTATAATGACAGTACAAAGATCCACAAAGGAGAACGGATATGAGCTTTGAACGGTATTTTCGCTTCTATGACGGCGGTGAGGAGGGCTGTACCCTTCGCCCCAAAGGCGGGCGTGCCACCTTCACCTTTCACGCCGAGCCGAAAAAGGACGTGCGTTATCGCCTGTTTACGGTGGGGGAGACCGCGCAGTATTATATGTGGAAGGACGAGCCGGACGGCCCGCACGGCTACCGCGCGATCGCCGATGCCTTAGATCGGACGCACGCGCTGCGCGACCGCTTTTGCCTGAACCTCTCCTCCAAGAAGGAAGAGACGTATACCCGGCGCGTTTATAAAAAGGTCATGTGGCCGCCGGTGCTTTCCTATCTTGGTATGAACCCGGTGCCGGAGGGGTGGCGCGTGGGCCTTGTGGCCAGCGCCAAGGAGCTGCGCGTGGCAGAGGGAGGCTTTGTGCAGCTGCGCGTGGACATCCGGCTGAACAAGCCGGGCGTGAGCCGCCATTCTGTTGCCGGCGAGCCGGATCAGCGCATCCTGCTGCCCATCCCTGCCGGCAGCTATACCGCCAAGCGGCTGGAAAAAGAGATCACCATCCCGTGTGATGCCGCGCACGTTGGCGTGTTCGTTGAGGGCAAGGGGTACGCCGGTGAGCTGTACGTCGAGCAGCCCTTCCTGTCAGCCGATGGGCAAAATCTTTTGCCCTGCTTTGATCAGGACGTGGCCGATAAAGAAAAGTTTTCCTGGACCGGGCAATTCCTCAGCCAAAAGGAATGGCCGGTGTTCCGCGTGCGCCTTAACGGCAAGACCGTCTTTTCCGGCGAGGTATTTGAGCGCTCACACCGCTATTCGGAATGGGAGATCGCGCTGCCCGCCCGCCTGCTGCGGGAGGAAAATACGCTCACCTACGAGCTGCTTTCAGATTACCACGATCCGCTGCCCTATACCGTCTACGAGGCCGGCTTGATCGAGCAGCCGGATGCGCCGGTTTCTATTTTATCGGTCTCCGCAGTCGCCCCGGCTGGCGGCTTTGCGCGTGTGCTGCTGCGCACGGCCAAGCCGAACACGCGCGTGCGCGTTGCGTCGCTGTGCCAGGCGCTTGGCGGCGAGGGGGAATACCTCTTTAAGGAAAAGGGGCTGCACGGCCTCTGCCTGCCCTGTCTTGCCCCGGCCGCGCACGCGGCCTTTACCGTCAGCGCCGGAAGCACGGTGCAGCGCGGCGAGGTTGAGGGTATTTTGGAGAAGCAGGATGACGGCGTGATCACCGGCTCCGGCGATATGATCTACGTTTGCCAGAAGCAGGAGGATATGGAGGAATACCTTTCCTGGTATCTTTCCGAGCAGGTGGGTGATCTCGTTACCGTGCGCCCGGCCTACCGCTGGTCAGGCACGCGCACGCTCAACCGGCCGCTGTGGCGGTGGTTTGCCCGCCTGATGGACGAGCTGCGCCTGAAATACGTGCTGATGGTAGACGGGCGGGAGATGCCCGGTCTTGCCGCCCAGCCCACGAATGAGGAGATGGCCGGCGCCGGCTATCTTGGCCGCCAGGATCACGAGCGGGATAATGCGCAGTTCTACGGCGGCGTCAATAAGTTCGTCACCCCCACCGCTGAGCAGGCCGCCAACCTGATGCAGTTTGGCTGGCAGGAGGACCCGGCGCACGTCCGGGGCTCCTGCAACGATCACGCCTATCTTTGCAAGGGCGAGAGCCTGTTCGGCATGACCGACCGTGACCGCCCGCGCGATACCGTTGCCTGCCACGACCAGGTCGTTTCCCAGCTGAAAGAGACCATCACCGAGGGCGCTACGCGCCACACGGGCCCCTCCTGCTGCTTCAAATACATGCATGAGGGCGGCTACGATTGGCTGGGGGCAGAGACCATGTATTCCACCATGGAGCCCTTGCTCGGCTTTTTGCGTGGCTTCGCCAAGGATCAAGCAATGCCCGCATGGGGCGTGCATCACGCCGTGCAATGGTCCTCCTCTCCGCATGCCGCGCCTGAGCATGCGCGCCGCCTGCGCCTGGCGCTTTACAGCTCGTATATGCTGGGCGCTACCGATATCAACACCGAAGAGGGCTACTGGCACATGGAGGAATATTACGAGCATCACCACCGCTTTGTCCCGGTGTGCATCAACCACCTGCGCCACCAGCAGGATTTTTACCGCTATATCTCCTCCCACACCCGTACCGGCCGATTCCATACGCCGTATGCCTTCCTGCACGGGCGGGATGACGGCATCAATTTTTTCAACCCCGACATGACCTGGGGCATTCTGGAGAAGCAGACCTTGGCCGAGGATAGCTGGGGGCTGCTTAAGACGGTCTATCCGCAGGCAAAGACGGGCTCCTGCATCTATCTGCACGGCTGCCCCACTGACAGGCCGCTTGGCTTCCATACCAGCACGCCCTACGGCAATGCGGATATCATCCCGGTCGAGGCAAAGAAAGAAACACTGGGCGACTACCGCGCCCTCATCTTCCTCGGCTATAACCGCATGACCGGGGCAGATGCTGACAAGCTGCTCTCCTGTGTGGAAAACGGCGCAACGCTGCTGCTTTCCCGCGCGCACCTGAGCGATAACACCAGCATCGAGGCCATTCGCCGCGGTGAGCTGACCTTTGCACCCTCCGCACTTTCCTTTGCCATGGGTGAGCCAACCTTCTGTGAGGCACATCTTGGCGGCCTGGCGCTTTCTCTCTGCCAGAATGCCGCCCCGGCAGACGAGGTGCTGCTGCGCACGGACGAGGGCCAGCCCCTGCTTTGCCGTTACCGGGTGGGCAAGGGCAGCCTGCTGCTCTTCCAGACCAAGGAATACCCGGCGCAAAAGGCCCTTCGCCCGGCCTACGAGCGGGCCGTGCTTTCCTTAGTCGGCGACGCTGTGGCCGCCGAGCCGGTCTGGGCAGAAACGGGGGATGACGTCAGCTTTACCGCCTACCGCCAGGAAGACGGCAGCACGCACCTGTATTTCCTGGCCGTTGACTGGTACCGGCCCGAGGAGAAGACCCGCACCGCCACCCTGCGCCTGGGGCAGACGGCCTACCCGGTCAGCATGCCCTTTGGCGTTATGCTCAAGTGCGTGACAGACGGCACGCGTGCCGCCTGGGCCACGAGCGAGCAGGGCGAGGTCCTCTCGGTCTCCAGCACCGGCATCCGCGTGCAGGGAACGGGTAAGGTGACCTTCTGCATTGCCGAAAACGGAAGCACAAGAACCGAAACAATTGATTTCTCCGAAAAAAACGTGCAGGTTGTCTGATCGCGGCAATCTGATAAAATGATATCTTTTTCAAAAGCAAAGATATTTACAGTATGCGAAAAAGATATTATAATAGGAAAAAATGATAAGGCAATGCCACAAAGGAGAAAACGCATGATCAGATGGGAAACGCTCACCTTCCCGGCAGCCTCGATGGGAGAAGAGAACCCCCTGGCAGATATCGGGAATATTGAATATATCCATGCGGGCTATGAGGTGACCGCGCAGGTCAGCGAGGAGGAGAGGAGCCGCATCGGCCGTGGCATGATCGGCACCATCCTGCCCTACACCATCCAGGATAATTTTGACCGCGTGCGTGCGCCCCGCGCCTTTCGCGCTGCCATTCTGGAGAACGAGTATCTGAGGGCCACCTTCCTGCCGGAGCTTGGCGGCCGCCTTTGGTCGCTTTACGATAAGGAGCACGGCAAGGAGCTGCTGTACGTCAACCCCGTCTTTCAGCCGGCCAACCTTGCCATCCGCAACGCCTGGTTTTCGGGCGGCGTAGAGTTCAACGTGGGCATTAAGGGGCATAACCCGCTCACCTGCGACCCCTATTTTGCCCGCGTGGCCCGCACAAAAGAGGGGCAAGAGGTGCTGCAGATCTATGAGTACGAGCGCATTCGCGGCACGGTCTTTGGCATCAACGCCTACCTGCCACAGGGCTCGCGCGTGCTCTACCTGCGTGATACCATCGAAAACCCGCAGGAAAAGGAGACCTGGACCTATTGGTGGTCGAATATTGCCGTGCCGGAGAGTGCCGAGACGCGCGTCATCGTGCCGACCGGCCGCTCCTTCCTTTCTACCTATGATGATGGGCATTACGTGCTCGATAAGACCGATATCCCCCTCTGGCAGGGGGTAGATGCCAGCTATCCCACGCGCCTGCGCCGCTCTCTCGATTTCTTTTATGAGATCCCACGGGAGAGCCACGAGCGTTGGATCGCCGCCGTCGAGGGAGACGGCATAGGCCTGGCACAGTGCTCCACAGTGGAGATGCTTGGGCGCAAGCTCTTCGTCTGGGGGCAGGGGCAGGGCGGCCGCAACTGGGGCAAGTTCCTCTCGGACGGCAGCGCCGGCTATATTGAGATCCAGGCCGGCCTGGCCTATACGCAGTTAGAGCATATTCCTATGGCCGGCAAGACCACGCTTTCGTGGACGGAGGCCTATACCGGCATCGCCTGTGACAGGGGCGCCGTTTTCTCGGCCGATTGGCAGCAGGCACAGATCGAGGCGGGCAGGCAGATCCACCGCAATCTGGGTGCCGAGGATCTGCACGCGGCGTTAGAAAACGCCGTGCCGACGGAATTTGTCTCCTACGAGCCGCTCATGAACGGCTCCGGCTTTGCCGCGCTGGAGGAGGCAGAGCGCGGCGCACGCCTCAGCGGGATCTATGATTTTTACCCCTCGTCCTGCAACGAAAAGCAGGCACCGTGGCTGTCGCTGCTGCAAAACGGCTATCTGCCCGCCCAGGCGGGAGACGCGTACCCCGCGAGCTACGTCATTGGCCCCGCGTGGGAAAAACGGCTGCTTTCCTCGCTTGAAAAAGAGGAGGGCAGGCATTGGTATACCTATTATCACCTCGGCATCGTTGCCTATCAGCAGGGCAGGGTAGCAGAGGCGGCAGACTACTTCCGCGCCTCGCTTGCCTGTACCGATAATGCATGGAGCCGCCGTAACCTGGCGCTGCTTGCCCTGCACGGGAAGGATACTGCCGCCGCCGCAGACGGCATGCTGGCCGCCGTGGCGCTTTGCCCCGGCTGCGTCAATCTCTATCCCGATGCCATGCGCTGCCTGCTTGCAGACGGCCGCTATCCGCAAATGGAGGCGTTCTATGCCGCCGCACCGGAGAGGGTCAAGGCGCGTGGCCGCATGCGGCTTCTGCTGGCCATGGCCTATATGAAGCAAGAGGCGTACGAAAAGGCCGCCACCATCATCAACGCGGACTTTCAAATGGATGATATCCGGGAGGGCGAGATCTCGCTCTCGCACCTGTGGTTTGATCTTTACCGCGCCCTGCTGCGTAAGCAGCACCCGACCGCGTGCGAGGCGGAGATCGCCGCCCGTCAGCAGCGGGAATACCCTCTGCCCGCCCATCTTGACTTCCGCATGCATGACGAAAGCGAGCATGATTAGATCCAAAAGCGGCAACCGCCCGGCCGGGCGGTTGCCCTCTCTTTTCGACAAAAACCGTTCATTTCGATCGGATAGGCTCTTTTTCGCGCAAAAGAAAAACGCAAAAGATTTCAAAACCTATTGACAAAACGCAAAAACCGTGTTATACTATTAACACAAAGGAAAGCGGAATACCGCAGTGCACGAATGCCGGAGTGGCGGAATTGGCAGACGCCCGGGACTTAAAATCCCGTGAGATTCACTCTCGTGCCGGTTCGAGCCCGGTTTCCGGCACCATTTATATCGCGGGGTAGAGCAGCCTGGTAGCTCGTCGGGCTCATAACCCGGAGGTCGTGAGGTTCAAATCCCACCCCCGCAACCAAATTTTAATACCCGAAAAACCTTGATAAATAAAGGCTTTTCGGGTATTTTGTTATTTTCGCACTTTGTGTATTTATGCCCGCTAAAAACCGCTTTTGGGGTGAATTTGGGGTGAATGACTTATTTTTTTTGAAGACACACCTTTGGTCAAATTACAATTTTATGGTATAATAAAGTAAAATTTTGCTGTGCACCTATCCAGCGGAGGTGTAGCACAGTATAAAGCCCTCTCGCTCAAAACGGGAGGGCTTTTATGATTTTTACGGATAAATACACCTTGGAATACGATCCACGCAAGGATGCGCACCGTGTACATAGCACAGAGGCTCCGCTGTGCCCCTCCTGCGGCTTTTTAATGTCTGGGTATGATAACCGCAGGCGTAAGGCTATTGACAGCACAGGCGCCGTGTATTGGCTCCTGGTGCGGCGTTTATATTGCCCCAAGTGCAAAACCCACCACACCGAGCTCCCACGGTCCTTGGTGCCATTTAAGCAATATGAGGCGGCGGTAATCGAGGATGCAGGATCCCCGCAAAGCAGCTGCCCGGCAGAGGGCTCCACCATACGCCGGTGGAAAAGAAAATAATACCCACCTACTTTGCCTGTGCTTGGTAGGCTCCTGGGTGTACAATAATTGTGTGCAAGCATAAGGAGGTGGTGTGCTTGAAAATGCGATACAAGGCCCTTGTGGGCGTTCTTATCCTCATTATCATTGCTTTGCTTATGGTGATACTCTTACAGCAATGCGGCGGTAGCGGCACGCCTACGGGGCCAGGAGGCAGCTTATACGAGGATCCCAATGCAGAGGATATACGGGAGCCGGATGCACAAAAAGGCAGCATCGGCAATATAGCGGTACCGGGCTTTGAGGCTATGACCATAAAGGCAGACCAAACCAAGCAAAATATATGGCTCTATAACCCAGAGAAAAATAACTGCTATTTCCTTGCAACCATTATGCTGCCGGATGGTACCGAGGTGTACAAGTCTGCTCTTATCGCTCCTGGTAAAGCGATATACACCGCAGAATTTACACGGACCGTGCCTGCAGGTACATACGAAAATGCCATTTTGCAATACGATTTTTACACCCTGGATGGTACCCAGGCCAATGGTACCAAAGCATACTTTACTTTGGAGGTAGAATAATGAAAAAACTCATAACCCTTTTACTAACCCTTACAATGATGCTCGGTTTATCGGTGCCAGCCTTTGCTGCCGCTAATGAAACAAGCGGCAGTATGGCGGTTACATACAATGTTGAGAGCTCGTATGTAATAAATTTGCCCGATATTACACTTACTGAGGGAAGCACTACATTTGATATTACCGCAGACTATGTGCACATTGCATCTAACAAAAAGCTCACCGTGAGCATAGATCCGGATCAAACCTTGACTAACGGAAAATTTTATTTATTCAAAGACGGTGGTACGGACCTCAACACAGCAATGGAGTGTACTGTTTATGTTAGCAACAGCGGCACCTCAAAGGTTTTTGATCCTTATTATTTATCAAGCACAGACCTGTACGCCATTGCTATGTTTTATCCAGGGGACACAACGGCAACCGAGTACGGTAGGCTCACCCTAACGCCCAATGTAACAGCAAGCAATACATACGGCACATACACGGGCAATATTTACTATATCATATCTATATCATAAGCAAAAGGCAGGCGGGCCCATAACCCACCTGCCTTTTTACTGTCAATCAATAAAGGTTTTGCGGGAGGCATCCCACATACCAAAATATTGATCGTCATAATACACCTTGAATAGATCAGCCATTACCCGGTGCACGCCAACATTATGCCCATACACACCATAACCGAGCTTTATAAGTGCATCCTTTACCTCCTTTGTGGCCTCTGCTATGCTGATCATTCTTTTAACACCGGCGTATTGTCAAGCTCGGCCTCCAGGGAGTACACAAGATCGTGGATGATTTGCAAGCCATATACAATATTGTTTGTTACAATATGCTGTTGATCTGCATCGTCCGGCATTGCAGTGTTCTCGGTGTAGTCACACAAAATATCACACATTGCGTGAATACGACCGACATCGAAAGATACATCACTTTTTGATTTTACAGCTCCAGAATAAGTTTTTCTCATAGGTAATAGCCTCCTTGGTTTTAATTTGTTTTACCTTACACTTAACATTATACAGCATTTGCTTAATGTTGTCAAGCGTTTTATAAAGTTTTTTCTAAATTATTTTTAGCGTGTGCTTATTATCGTTAAGCGATTGCTTGACAAAACGCCTGCAAAGTGTTATAATAATAGCAATATAAGTACAATACAAGGAGTAAACCGATATATGGGAAAAGAGCAGAAAATCAAAGCGGCAGCAGCATATAGCGGCATTAGCCAGGCAAAGCTGGCCGCACAAATAGGTATGACAGCCTCAAACTTTAACCAAAAGCTCAAGCGTGATACCTTTACCGATGAGGAGCTTGCAGAAATCGCAAAGGCTCTGGGGGCAAGTTTTGAGCCCTGTGCATTTGTGTTTCCAGACGGTATGAAAATATGACCACCCTGCAACAGGAAATGCTTAACGCTGTGGGGCACAATGTGGAGGTACATACCAAAGGTACCGGCAAGCCCATTTGCGGCGTGTGCACCAATTATACGCAGCCTGCGGATAACGATCCGGAGGTTGCTGCCATTGATGTTAAGGTGGAGGGCTACGAGGGCATTATAGAAATTACCGAGGCTGATATTGTCAGCCTGCGTGTAACGGTCCTGTGCCCTGTTGTAGGCTCCCAGGTTGACGGATCCACCTGCTGTACTATTTGTGCCGTTGCAGACCGTGAGGCAAAGCCTGCGGTACTACCGGAGGGCATAAAGTGGGATGCAGAGCTGCAAGCAAAATGTTTGGCGTGTGAATATCATACAGAGAATTAAGGGCACCGTGCCGATAAAGCACGATGCCCTCGTTTTTTTATGCCGTTATAGTTTAAGCATTTTACGCACGATGCCATCAATACGAAAGCGCATAGCCTGCTTACGGCGTACCCATTCTGCATTGATGAGTTTTTCACATATTGCGTGCACAGGATCGCCATCCTGCGAATTTTTGAATAGCTTTCTATAAATCGCCAAGGTTATAAAATTCATACGGCAAACCCTAACGAGCCTGTTAAAAGCATCGTCAAAATTTTTATGATCCGCATTAAGTACGATTTTAAATTCCTCGGTAATTTTCGCAATAGATTGATCGGCGCCTAAATGCTCAACTACCAGCTGCTTTGGTGTTTTTTTATACATCATATGTGTACCCCCTCTGCACAAACAAGTAGTGCCTCCTCAACTTCATCGGCAAGTCTACCGATTAGCTTATCAGCAATGCCATCAATATCCATACCACCAGTAATATTGTTGTTTGCGGTTAAGTCTACTTTAACCTCTGCGGTAGTAAAGCGGTTAATAGCCTCTTTTTCTGCAATATCACGCAAATAAGCAAGCTCTTCTGCGGTCATATCGCTGCTGCCGGCCAAGCTTGCTGTATCGCCTGCAATATCATCAAGGTTGGCACCCATATTAGCAAACTGCTCTGCTGTGGGAATGTCGGCACCCTTGGTGAGGTTATCAAATGTCAGCGCATCGCTTACCGTAGCCTCGATATTTTCACCGAGTTTATACCCAGAGTTCCAGGCATCCGTATAAGCCCAGCGCTTGAGGCCCAAGCCCTCTGCCGAGAGGTTTAAGCTGCCCATAATAGCCTGGTAATTTTCGTTTGGTGCGTATTCTGCAACGAGTGCATCCGCTTTGCCCTTTAAGCCATCACGCCACCCCTGGACCGTATCGGCCATATTAGAGCCAAATACAAAGTCAAGAGCAGAGGCAATTTTTTGCAAAATTGCGAGCACATTATCAGCCATACCTTGGAATAGGTAAATAATAGAGCTTACCGGGTTGGTAAACACATTGCCAATAAAGTTTGCAATTTCGATAAACGGGTTAATTAGGTAATTGATAACACCAAGGACCAAATCGAAAATGCCGAGCACCAAATTCCAAATAAATGCGATGGCCGAGGACAGAGCCCCCACAATCACACCGGTTGCGGAAATGCTGGAGCCTGTGAGCTTGTTAATGGCACCAATAATGGCGTAAATGGCTGCTATAACAGCGATTATGATGAGCAGGATCCAGGTAAGCGGGCAAGCCAGTAATGCCGAGTTATACACAAACTGTGCAGCCGATGCGGCAGCAGTATTGCCGGTGAGCACACCGTACCCGATTTTCAAAAATGTTGTTGCCGCTGTATAGGCTCCGGTAATTGCCGTGCCTATGGTTTGGGCAAGTGCAACGCCCTTTGTGGCTGCAAGGTAGAACAGCAAGGCGGCACCGATGCCGTAAATAAGGGGGCTTATCCAGCTCCAATTATCTGCAATGAAATAGTACACGCTGCATACCAGGCTGAACACGGTAAACAGGATATTTGCCACCACGGCAAATGCGTTGAGCAAGCCGCTTACGGTACCCTGTACCCGTTTATCATTAGCAAGCTCGTTTATTTTCCGCAGCACCGGATCCAAGGCCTTTGTGGCCACATTTTGTGCGGTAGTCCACACCTGGCTCCAGGTCATTGGCATTTGCTTGAAACGCTCCTCAACCTCTGTTGCAGAGTTAAACACAGCTGCCTTGATAACATCGGCGGTAAGCAAGCCCTCTGCGGCCCACTCTTTCATTGAGCCTGTGGCGCCTTGCACATTGTGCATATAGTCCTCAATGCTCTTGGCCAAAAGCGGTGCGTTTTCAATTATGGATCGGTACTCATCGCCCTGTAAGCGCCCGGATCCCATTGCTTGCGTAAGCTGGTACATAGCAGAGGCCTGCTCGGTTGCAGAGGCTCCACCCACAACAAAGTTTTTGTTTACCAGCTCCTGGAAAGCAATGATCTCATCGTTGCTTGTAAAGGCATCGCCGGCAACGAGCCCCAGCTTTGATACCGTGGCCATAGTGTCTGTAAAACCGGCACGAGCTCTCCGTGCGGAGGCATAGATCTTTTGCTCAAGTTCTGCAACGCTGCCGCCATCGTCAACAATAAGCTCCAGGCGGGCTCTGTTACCGGTTAGGGTATCGGATAGCCCTATCATTTTAGAGGCTGCCTGTACGCCTAAATAAGCGGATGCAACGCCCTTGAGCTTATTAAGCATACCGGAGGAGGCTGTTGCTCCTTTGTTTATCTTATTGTTAAGCTGTTCCTGCTGATCGTTAATGGTGCGATAGTTACGCTCCATCTCATCAAGCAAGGCGTTAGCTGCTCCAATTTCACGGCGGGCAGCCGCTAAATCTGCTGTATTTACTGCTTGCCCAGAGGCACGCTGCACCCGTTCAAAGTTACCGATCATTAGGCTCATTGCTTTATTGATACGGCGCAGGGCGGGTGTCATACCATCGTTAATGGCAAGGTTTGATCTAACAGCACCCATATATTACTCCTCCTTTCATATGAGTTTTAAGGCGGTACACATTACTGCTTATTACTCTGGATAGGTTTAGCACCCTTAATAATTTCTACTAAACGGGGATCCGCAACCGTAGGCTTGTGCTCGGGCTTTGCGCTGACCAAGCCCATAACCTTTTTATCATTTACAGCATCATTACCGATGTGGCCGCCCAACTCCGTAACCGTGGGCTTTGCGTGGTTAATGCCAAGGCTCTCAACAAAGGCATCATATACAGCAGCGTTATCAACACCGATGGTAATATTGGGGTTAGCACCAAGCTCTGCAAGGCGGGTTTTAATGTGGATGCTCTCAAGGGGGGATCCGGCAGCTCTTGCACCAAAGTACGCAAGCTCAAACACCTCTGCAAGGCGTTTTGCCGTTTCAACCTCCGCAATTTCTGCCTTGGCATCTGCAACCTCCGGGGCCACAATATCCAAGCATTCCAGCAATTCTGCATTGCGGGGGAAAAGCTCAAGGCCTGCAAGCACATAAATAAGTGCCCACTTATCGCCCAGCTCGGTATGCTCACGGACCGTGGCAAAGAAATTGCCATCACGCACGCTTGGGTGCAATGTAGAGCCCTCGTGGTTACGGATAATGCGGTCAATCTCGCTGGTATAGTCATACTCGGAGCCCATAGGCAAAGCGTTGTAATACTGCTTTTTGGCCTCCTTTTCAGCAGTTTCCAAAGTGGTGCGGATCTCGTTCTTTTTGGTATCAATGAGCGCATCATAGTTAAGCTGCACCTGCTTTGCGGCAGCAGCCTTTTGTGCAGGATCCACCGGGTACCTTACGCCACCGAGAGTAGCGTACTGCTGGGTCATAATACCCTGGATCTGTTCATTTTTGCCCGTTTCCAAGGCAATGATCGTGTTGTGTGCATTAAGCACCTTTTCAAAAATAGACATTAGTCTGCTCCTTTCAATTCTTTAATAATTTTGTTGACGGCTGTGTCAAACATTTCTTGTACTTCTTCCCGTGTAACAAAGGGCTTTATGTTCTCGGAAATGAGGCGTATTACGCCGTTTGTGCCCTCCGTTCTTACGGTCCTCTCAATTTCCGCATCCGTCTTATCAGTTAATGCAGATGCGATATTTACCAGAGAGGTATTAAGCTCGTTATAAGGGTTTGCTATCATCTTTTTAGTTCCTTTCAGCTGTAATCATCTTTGCGTTTGCGAAATACCCACATACGCCCTGGGGTTAAAATATAGGTCCTGCCCGTATCGGCACAATATGCTGTGCTGCCTGGGCGTGGTCCACTCGGATCGCCATCTTGGCCTGTTGGCAAATCTGCAACATCTGCCTCACTATCGCAAACATACTCAAGATGCACGCCCTCGCTATCACTAATAAATACACCTCCGGCGCTTACTAATCTCCGCATTTTTTTATCACCTCCAATGCAAAAAAAATAAAGCACGCAAAAAGTCCCGTTAAGGATCCTTTTGCGTGCTCCCGTTGCTTATTCCCTGGATAGAATAAACCCCGTAGCTTACCGCTTGGTTTAGCGTGATGGTAATCATCGCCAGGCGGTGCTACTCAGTATGTAACCCATATATGCATTATACCACATATTGTGCTTGATGTCAATATATTTTACTAAATATTGTGGGTTGAGTATGTAGTGTTACAATAGATGTGAGACCGAAAACAAAAAAGAATAGAAAAAGTGATTGAGTTCTGTTAAAATAAAGTCACCACAACTCAAACCTAACAGAAAGGACTCAATCACTTCATGAAAGATTATACCACAAACAAAC
>JAZQLY010000036.1:0-44104 GCA_045543015.1 Eubacteriales bacterium | reverse complement strand
GGCATTGAAGTGGTAAACTTCAACATCCAGAGCTTCCGCGACAACGCAGGCACCATTGAAAACATGGGCATCGACAATGTGGAGCAGATCCGCAAGAACGCCCAGATCGCCAAGGCAAATGCCCAGCGCGATATCGCCATCGCCACCGCCAACGCCCAGCAGGAGGCCAACGCCGTGAAGGTGGAGGCGGAGAAGAAGATCGCCGAGCAGAATGCGGAATTGGCGGTCCAGCAGGCGGATATGAAGGTCAAGGCCGACACCAAGCGCGCCGAGGCCGACGCCGCCTATTCCATCCAACAGGAAAACCAGAGAAAGACCATCGAGATCACCAAGGCAAACGCAGACATCGCTCGCCGTGAAAAGGAAGCAGAGCTTGCCGAGAAGGAGATCGCGCTCCAGGAAAAGAGACTGGACGCTGAGATCAAGAAGCAGGCGGACGCTATGAAGTATAAGACCGAAAAGGATGCCGAGGCTGAGCTGATCAAGCGTCAGAAGGAGGCAGAGGCACGCCGCTACGAGATGCAGGAGGCGGCCGAGGCAGAGATGTTCCAGGCCCTCAAGGCGGCCGAGGCACGCCGCGCCGAGGCAGAGGCAGCCCGCTACGCCATGGAGCAGGAGGCCGAGGGTATCCGCGCCAAGGGTCTGGCAGAGGCAGAGGCCATCGAAAAGAAGGCCGAGGCACAGAAGAAGATGGGCGAGGCATCCGTGCTGGAAATGTATCTCAGCGCGTTGCCTGAGGTGGTCAAGAACGCCGCCGCTCCTCTCTCGCAGACCGATAAGATCGTTATGTACGGAGATGGCAATGCCACCAAGGTGGTGCGTGACGTCATGACCTCCGCCAACCAGATCATGGAGGGCGTGAAGGAATCCACCGGCATTGATATAACCTCGCTGATCACGGGTGCCGTTGCCGGCTCCGCGGCTGCCAAGCAGGTAAGCGAAAGCAAATGACCCAACAAGCAAAAAGAGTGGAATTTTCCACTCTTTTTTGCTTGTTATGGCCGGGGGGCTTTTTTCAAAGCCCCCCGGCTGTTGCCTTTTTTGGCTTACTCCGGCTTGATCACAACGGGGACGGCCGCAAAGCGACTCCAGCCGCTGTCGCCCAGGCGACGGGCGGTAAAGTAGAGCACGTCGCCCTTTTTCAGCGTGACCTCGACCTCCTCAAAGGCCTTTTGCAGGGAGGCCAGATCGGTGGATCCATCCACGCGGTAGTAGTTCCTATCGTCGTTGTAATTTCCGTTTCCGTTTGCCGGCCATACGAATTCGCGGTTGTTTTTGAGCACGGCGTACAGGCCGTCCTCCGTGCCGTCACCGCCCGGGGCGACATAGCTTGCCATGCGAATGCGGTACACACCGCTTTCGGGCGCGGTATAGGCCAGCACCACGTTATACTTGGCCTGCGCGGCGTAGCAGTATCCCTGGCCGATCCACAAGCCGCCCTTGCCGTTCCCGCCCCACAGGGTGTTGTTGCCGGCGCACAGCCAGCCCACGTCCTGCAGATGGGTGGTATAGGCGGTAAAGTTGCTGCCGTCTGCGCGGTTTACGTAGCCTACCTTCCAGTTGCCGTGATAGGTCACGTTGCCCTGCGCGTTCCAGGTGGGCAGGTTATCTGTAAAGGCATCTATCCGGTCGCCTGTCAGCGGGTCATCGGGAAGACCTTCCACGTCCGCGCCGCTGATTCCCTCGTACAGGTAGGCTGAGACGCAGGTGGCGGGGTAAACGTTGTTTGTAAAGCGCGCGCCACGCACGCTTTCCAGCCGCACGGGGGGCATGCTGTCGTTTTCCGTGTTCTTGCGCGTGCCAAAGTCGTTGCCCTGCACGTCAAGATCCGCTGCGCCGGAAACGTAGATGGCGTAGTTCGTGTTGCGGTCAACGATGCGGTTGCCCACGATCTCAATGCCCTTGAGATTGAGGTAAGGTGCATCCGTCATCTTGGTACCCAAGCCGTGAATATAGATGGAAGAGTTCTTCGGCGAGTTGCTGTAATGGCCGCTGTTTTCAATATAATTGTTCAGCAGCTTTATGTTCTGCGAGATGCCGGACTCACCCCATTCGGTCTCTGCGCCAATATTGATGGCGGCCATGCCCGTGCTGATGATCGAGCAGTTCTGGATCTTGCCGTTTGAGGCCTTGAGCAAGAGCCCGCGCGAGCGGATGTTGCGTACCATGCAGTTGTCAAACAGGAAGTTGTCCGACTGCCAGGAGCGGTTGTCCACGCATACCTTCAGCACCGAGGGGGAAGCTGTATTCAAATCGACGTCCTTGATCGCCGTGAAATCAAAGTCTGCCTTGGCAACGGTTACGGCGTAGAACGTGTCGGTCTTGCCGTATTCGTTTTTCTGCTCACGAATCTTGCGCGCGCTTGAGAGCGCCTCCGTGTCGCAGACCAGCAAGCCGTCCGTGCGGTAGAGGTATACGCGCTCGCCCTTGGAATAAAGGATGCAGGTGCTGCCGCCCCAGTCGTTTGCCAAGCCAATGGAGGAGATGTTGGTCTTGAACAGTAGGTCGATCTTTCCGTCCCCAAGCTCCTCCCAGCCGGCCATGCGCGCATGGGCAGAGCATTGGTTGGTGCCGTCGTCACACATCGATTCAAAGAGGCAGGAGATCGCCGTAATGCCCTTTTGACTGTGCGAGGAGTGGGTCGCATCCACCGAGGACATCTTGTGCGGTGTGCCGCGCGTGCGGCCAAGCTCGTCAACGTATACGCCAAAGCTGACCTTGTACTGCTCCTCGGCCGCGCGGTAGCGGTCATAGGTCTCTTGGTCAATGACGGGGGCAGCCGCCGTGGTGACCCACATGCGGATCAAGTGAATGCCGTCACCCTTGCTCTGACTGTCATTGAGGCAGAAGCCGGCTGCACCGTAGACGGTCACATCCTGCAGCGTCAGGCTGTCCGCCCGCGTGGATTGGATGGCCGTAGCCCCTGCGCCGCGGCAGGTGATGGTGTCACCCACCTCCATCATGGCATAGACAGAGGCCGCGACCTTCAGGGTGATGATGCCGGTCTTCTTGTCATAGGATTGTCCCTGTGTGCCCATGTCGGCATACGGCTCCGGGTGACCGGGGCGGTAGCCGTAAATGGTCTGGTTCAGACCGGTAAAGCTGTAATACCGCTTGTCTGTCCAGTCGGGCAGCATGCCGGCACCCGCGATCAGGTCTACATAGCGGCCGTCCCGCTTGCCAACCACCACCGTGTTGCCGGAGGAGTTGAACGGATGCCCAAGGGCCAAACCCTTGACGGTCAGGTGGTTGGTCTCCTCGATGTACAGATTGCTTCCGCCGTAGCTCTCTCGCTCCAGCAGCACGCCGTAGGCGTAAACGGTCACGCCCTTTCGCTTGGTGCTCATGGTCAGCGTTACGTTGGTCGCATAGGCGCCGGGCGGCACAAAGACCAGATCGCGCTCGGCGCTTTGCGCCGTGATAAAGTTTACGATCTTCTCAGGCTCTCCCGCCGCGCGGCGCACGGAATCCTTGCGCGGCATGCCAACAAACAGATTGCGGTCCACCTGCGGCAGCAGCTCCTCCTTGGCACCGGCCTCGGCACGGGCATCCACGTCCAGCAGGCTGTCACCGCTTGGGTGACCCGTCTC
The DNA here is from genome assembly GCA_045543015.1 of Eubacteriales bacterium. Classification (GTDB taxonomy): domain Bacteria; phylum Bacillota; class Clostridia; order Oscillospirales; family CAG-272; genus UBA1740. The sequence continues at coordinate 40,514 of JAZQLY010000036.1, read as the reverse complement.
CTGCACGGTGGCGCCGGCCCCCTCTGCAAAAAGGTTGCCGTCTGCCAGGATGTAATCGCTTCCCAAAACGGCCAGGCCCGCATCCAGGTAGTTGTCCACCAGATAGGCGGCATACGTACCCGTTACGCGCACGCCGCACAGGCGGTTGCGCACGCAGGAGATATTGTATCCCTCCTGCAGGACCAGCGTTGTTTCGTTGCCATAAAGCAGGTTGCCGCCAAGCAGCATGTTTTCACAGCGCGTGGCCTGCAGGCTGCCGCGCAGGGTAGAATAGGTCAGGCTTGCCTCTGATGCCTGCAGCAGCATGCCGCCGGCCGGTGCGTTCAGCACGCAGTTTTCGATCAGCACGTCCTGCCCGGCAAGTGAAAGCGCCGTGCCGCCGGCAGAAAAGGCCGTGTCGATGACCGTTGCGCGGGAGGCAGCGGGCAGCACCAGGCCGTCCCCATGGGCGATCAGGCGGCAGCCGCGCAGGGTCAGCTCACTTGTGGTCTCGTCAAACAGCACGGCCGTTTGCCCAGCCGCCTCGACCCCCTCCATGCAGATGGGGGTGCTGTTTTCGATCTCAATGGCGTTGCCGGCAATATTGATCCAGGTCAGATCCTGCAGCGTGATATCGGTGCAGTTGATCAGCCGCAGCGGTGCGCTGGAAAGGATCACCGCGCCGTTGCCGCGGTAGGTGCGCCGCGATGCCCGGTCAAGCTGCAGGGGCGCACTGTCGCTGAGGCGATAGATCTTGGCCTCCAGCTGGTCGGCCCGCAAAAGCGAAAGCAGCTCTCTTGCCGTCAGCGTTACGCTCTCGCCCGCTGTGCGGCCGGCTCGTCTTCGCCGCCGCCGGGGGTCTCGTCGCCGCCGGGGGTCTCGCCACCCGGCGTTTCTCCGGGCGGGTCCTCGCTTGGCGGCTGCTCGCCGCCCCCGCAGGCAGGCAGCATGCACAGGGCAAGCAAAAGTAGCAGGCATAACAGGGTGTAAAAATGCTTTTTCATACAGGAACCTCCCGGTTCGCTAAAATAAGATATCCTTCTATATTGTATCATAAACGGCAGGCGCAGGCAATTCGCATTATAGTCAAATATCATTCCTGCTTTTTGTGCAATTTTCACAGTAGGGTAGACGGAGCGTTGCCTTCTGCCGATGATAAATTTGCTTTTTTTTGTTAAAAAAATCCCAATAAGATATTGTAAAATTCTTTCAATTGTTGTATAATAAGGTGATTACGTATTTTATAAGGAAGAAGCGGAAGCATGAACGAAACCATCGCCCATTACGAAAGCTTTTTGGCGGTTGCCGAGTGCGGCAGCATTTCGGGCGCGGCTAAGCGTCTGTACGTTACCCAGCCCGCCATCAGTGCTGAGGTCGCGCAGCTGGAGCGGGCGTTGAAGGTACGCCTCTTTTTCCGCACCAACCGCGGCGTCAGTCTGACGCCGGAGGGCCAGGTGCTTTACGAGCACGTTTCCAAGGGCTTTTCCTTTATCCGCGCGGGGGAGGAGAAGCTGCGTGAATTTTGCGGCCTGCGCAGCGGCATGCTGCGGATCGGCGCCTCGGATATGACGCTTCGCTTCTTTTTGCTGGACTACATTGCCGATTTCCGCCAACGCTACCCGGACGTGCATTTGCACGTTCTCAGCGCCTCAACGCCCAAAACGCTGGAGGCACTGCGTGCCGGGCAGATCGATTTTGGCGTGATCTCCGGCCCCGTGCTGCCGGCGGAGGCAGAGGATCTTGAGCTGGTGCCGGTGCGTGAGATACGCGACGTGTTCATCGCCAATGAGGATTTTGAGATCGCCCACCGCACGGTGGTGGAAAAAAGCGACCTGGCCGAATATCCGCTCATCATGTTAGAGCGGGCTACCTCGACCCGCCGCTACGTTTCTGCCTGGCTTGGCGAGGGCTTCCCGGAGCCGGCCATTGAGCTGGCGACCAGCGATATGCTGATGGAATTTGCCGAGCGCGGCATCGGCGTTTGCGCTGTGACGGAGGATTTCGCGCGTGAGGCGATCGACGCCGGGCGCGTCATCCGCCTGCCGCTGCGGGAGGAGATCCCGCCCCGCCGCTTCTACGTTGCCTATCTGCGGCGCTTGCCCGTCAGCGCGGCGGCCAGCCGTATGCTGGACAGGCTGCAGGAGGTGCGGCTGCATGAATGATACCGTACAGCAGGCAGCGCACCGCCTGGTCGCGCTGTTACAGGAAAAGGGCCTGTCGCTTTCAGCGGCGGAGTCCTGCACCGGCGGCTGGTTTGCCAAAACGGTGGTAGACGTGCCGGGTGCCAGTGCCGTCTTTGCAGGCGGCGTGGTCTCTTACGTCAATGAGGTCAAGGAGCGTGTCCTCGGCGTGCCGGGCGACCTGCTTGCGCGATATACCGCCGTCTCGGCCCCCGTGGCACGCGCCATGGCAGAGGGCGTGCGGCGCCTGATGGGGACGGATCTTGCCGTCTCGGTCACCGGCCTGGCCGGCCCGGGCGGCGGCACGGCAGAGATCCCCGTTGGCCGCGTCTATCTTGGTATTGGCGGGCTTGGGGAGACCGAAACGGTCACGCTTGACCTGCCGGGGGATCGCACCGCCGTGCGTGCGGGTGCGGTGCTTTGTATGTTAGAGGAGCTTATAAAACGATTAACATAAATCAAGGGGGAAAATAAACATGAAGGTATTCAGAAAGATTGGTATTCTGTCCTCGGGCGGTGATGCACCCGGCATGAACGCGGCCATCCGCGCCGTTGCCTGTGCTGCGATCTCCAGCGGGGTACAGGTGGTCGGCATCTACTCGGGCTACGAGGGGCTGATCCATGATGACGTAAAGGATTTTACCGTGCGCGACGTTTTCAACATCGTCAACCACGGCGGTACGGTGCTGTTCTCGGCCCGCTCTCCGCTCTTCAAGACCAAGGAGGGCATGGATGCGGCGCTGGCGACCTGCCGCCGCCACGCGATCGACGGTATCGTTGCCATCGGCGGTGACGGCACCTTCCGCGGTGCGACCGACCTGACCGCCCACGGCGTTTCCTGCATCGGTCTGCCCGGCACCATTGATAACGATATTACCGCAACCGACTACACCATCGGCTTTGATACGGCAATGAACACCGCTATTGAGATGATCGACCGCCTGCGTGACACCTGTGAGTCGCATGTGCGCTGCAGCGTGGTAGAGGTCATGGGGCGTGATGCCGGCGATATCGCCCTGCAGACCGGCATTGCCACCGGCGCGACCGGCGTTGTCGTGCCTGAGCTGCCCTTTGACGAGGCTGCCCTGATCGAGAAGATCCGCACGTCCCGTGCGCTCGGCAAGCGTAATTTCATCGTCATCGTGGCCGAGGGCCTTGGCTCTACCTTTGGTGAGGAGCTGACCAAGCGCATTGAAGCGGAGACCGGGGTAGGATCCCGCTTTGCCCGCCTGGCACACGTCATCCGCGGCGGCGTACCCAGCCTGCGTGACCGTCTGCTTGCTACCCGCATGGGTGAGTTTGCGGTGGACGAGCTGCTGGCCGGCCGCTCGAACGAGGTCATTTGTGACGTGAACAACGAGATCTGCGCGGTGGATATCGACTACGCGCTTATCTTGGACCGTATGTACAAGAACAAGCTCAAGGAGGGCGATCTGGATCGCTTCTCCCCGGAGCAGATCGCACAGATGCAGGCCTCCTGCGCCCGCCGCCGCGCGAATATTGAGTCGCTGTACGCCACGGTAAACCGGCTGAATCTGTAATAAGAAAGCACGCCCGCGCGGCGCTGCCGCGCGGGCATCTTTATGCAACAAGGGGGCAACCATGTCAGAATTTGAACGCGTTTTGATCAGTAAAGAAGAGATCGATGCCCGTCTTGCTGCGTTAGCGGCGCAGCTCGACCGGGATTATGCGGACAAGAATCCGCTCTTTATCGGCATTTTGAAGGGGAGCATCTTCTTCTTCTCCGACCTGCTGCAGAAGCTGAGCATTGCGGCAGAGATGGATTTTATGGCCATCTCCAGCTACGGTGCCGGCACCACCTCCTCCGGCTATGTGCGCATCATCAAGGATCTTGACCGGCACATCAACGGTCGCCACGTGGTGATCGTGGAGGATATGGTAGACAGCGGTACCACGCTTGCTCATCTCAAGGAGGTGCTTTCCACGCGTGAGCCGGCTTCTATCGCCATTTGCGCGCTGCTCAGCAAGCCCTCGCGCCGCAAAACGCCGGTGGATATCGACTATCTCGGCTTTGAGGTGCCGGATGAATTTGTGGTCGGCTACGGCCTCGACTATGCCGAGAAATATCGCGTACTGCCCGACGTGCGCATTTTGGACCGCTCTGTATACGAAAAGTAAGGAAAGGAATCAGCAGCAATGGATTTTCTGCAAGAGTTTTTTACCAACGTTTTTGGTAACCTTGGTAATTTTGATTGGCGCCAGCCTGTAATGTGGGTGATCGGCGGCATTCTCATTTATTTAGCTATCAAAAAGGATATGGAGCCCACGCTCCTGCTCCCCATGGGCTTTGGTGCTATCCTGCTCAACCTGCCCATGTCCGGCGCGCTGGAGCCGATCCACGTGCTATACAACGCCGGTATCGCCAACGATCTGTTTCCGCTTCTGCTCTTCGTCGGCATTGGCGCGATGATCGATTTTACCCCGCTGCTCTCTAACCCGAAGCTGATGCTCTTCGGTGCGGCAGCGCAGTTCGGCATCTTCTTTACCTTCACCATGGCGACCCTGATCCCCATGCCGGTGTTTGAGGGTGGCTCGTTTGCGGGCTGGGACTTCTTCACCCTGAAGGATGCCGCCTCCATCGCCATTATCGGCGCGGCTGACGGCCCTACCTCCATCAAGGTGGCCAACGCCCTTGGCACGCAGTATGCGGGTGCCATTGCCGTGGCGGCCTATTCCTACATGGCGCTCGTGCCGGTCATCATTCCGCCGGTCGTTAAGCTGGTCACCACCAAAAAGGAGCGGCAGATCCGCATGGCCTACTCGACCACCCAGGTCAAGAAGAGCACCAAGATCCTGTTCCCGATCGCCGTTACCATCGTTGCCGGCTGCATCGCGCCGGAGGCGGCCTCGCTTGTCGGCTTCCTGATGTTCGGTAACCTCATCCGTGAGTGCGGCGTGCTGGAGTCTCTGTCTGAGACGGCGCAAAAGGTGCTTGCCAACCTCATCACCCTCTTCCTCGGTATCACCATCGCCTTCCAGATGCAGGCAGATAAGTTCGTCACCGTTCCTACCCTGGTCATCATCTGCCTTGGCCTGGTAGCCTTCATCTTTGATATCATCGGCGGCGTGATGTTTGCCAAGCTGATCAACCTGTTTGCCAAGAACAAGGTCAACCCCATGATCGGTGCTGCCGGTATCTCGGCCTTCCCCATGGCATCCCGCGTGGTGCATAAGATGGGCCTGGAGGAGGATCCGCAGAACTTCCTGCTCATGCACGCAGCAGGCGCGAACGTAGCCGGTCAGATCTCCTCTGCCATTGCAGGCGGTCTGATCCTCAGCTTTATGCTTTAATAGGAGGGATATCATGGATTTTACCAATACGATTCAATCGCTCAAATATATGCTGTTCGGCATGGCCGGCATCTTTGTCATCACCGCGATCATCATTGGCTGTATCGTCGTGCTGAACAAGGTTGCGGCTTCTAAAAAGGACTGATATAATAAAAAAGGAATGAGAGGAAAAAGTTCCTCTCATTCCTTTTGCATCTGGCGGTACTGCAGGGGGGATACCCCTTTTTCTTTTTTAAAGCAGCGGCAAAAATAGGCCCCGCTTGAAAAGCCAAGCAGCCCGGCGATCTCCTCAACCGATTGCTCACCCGCCGAAAGAAGCGAAAGCGAGCGCTCCACCCGCCGCGCCGTGATATAGCTGCTGACCGTGCAGCCGTAGGCCGCGTGGATGCACTTGTAGATGCCGCTTGGCGAAAGATGCACATGCCGCGCAATGCGGGCCACGGTCAGCTTTTCGGTCAGATGCGCTTCAATAAAGGCGGCAACCGCCTCGGCCGCGCTGTTGGTCTTTGGCTTGATCATGTTCTCCAGCAGGATGTATTTGGTCAGCATGACCGCGATGTGCATGATCGCCCCGATCGCCTCCTCGTCCAGGCAAGGAAGCTCGCGGTAAAGAGACTCCAGCACCGCGCGGTCAAGCGAGGGGTCAAACGTCACCGCAGGGAAGGCCTCCTCCCGGCGAATCTGCCCCAGCATCAGGTAGCCCATAATGCTGCCCGCGTAAAGCAGGGGAACGGCAATGTCCACCAGGCCCGCATCACAAATATGGCGCACCGGCTCGCGCCTTTGCTCACAAAGATGCAGCAGCGCGTTGGTCGAGCGGAAGCAGGAATCAGACCCCTTGACAGAGCCGACCATGCTGCAATAGCGCGTTGGCTGGGTGGATTTTTGCTTCAGCGCCTTGAACTCGGCACTGTAAAAGGTGATCGAAACGCCGGTCACACGGTAAAAATCGTACAGCGTCTCCTCTAATTTTTGCAGATTGTAGGTAAATTGCATAGGCCCCTCACGGTTTGCTTTTTCGTTATCTCCATTATACACCGCACCCGTTTCCTTGTCAATCTGCAAAGTGGAAAATAGTGCAAAAAATGAAGAGAAAAAAATAGGCAAAAGACCTTGCAAAACCAAAAAAAGATTGTTATACTGGTCTTGACCCCGCAAGGGGCGAAACAATACGAAAAAACGAGGTTTACGCCATGAAAAAGCAGCTTCTGAACGTAGAAGTAGCAGTCGAGCAGTGGAAGATCCCTACTTACCCGATCCCCGAAGCAGAGGAAATGCCCATGTTTGCCGAAACGGCAAACCACCAGGGCACCACCGGCAACCCGTACCCCGCCCGCGTGGTCTCCGCCGCTGACGGTGAGCACCGTGAGGAAAAGGAGTGGACGGTGATCCGCCTGGAGAACGAGTATATCCGTCTTGCCATTATCCCCGCGCTCGGCGGCCGTATTTTTGAGGCTTTTGATAAGGTCACCGGCTATGATTTCCTGTATCGCCAGCACGTTATCAAGCCCGCGCTGATCGGTGCGTACGGCTCCTGGATCTCCGGCGGTATTGAGTTCAACTGGCCCTTCCACCACCGCCCCTCTACCGTGATGCCGGTAGATTATGAGATCGAGACGGAGGAGGACGGCACCGTTATCGTCTGGCTCTCCGAGCATGCACCGAATGACCGCACCAAGGGTATGGTGGGCGTTGTTCTGCACCCGGGCGCCTCGTATTTTGAGACGCGCATGGCCGTTACCAACCGCACGGCGAATAAGCATAACTTCCTGTGGTGGGAGAATGCCGCCGTCAAGGTGCATGAGGGCTACCGCCTGGTATTCCCGCCGGACGTTACCTGGGTACACCACCATAACGATGCCGGCCACACCACCTTCCCCATCGCGCAGGGGCAGTACGGCGCGGATAACATTGCAGAGCCGAAGGATATCAGCTGGCACAAGAACTCCCGCCTGGCTACCTCCTACTTTGCCGCCCCCTCCAAGTACGATTTCTTTGGCGGCTTTGACTACGTAGCAAACTGCGGCGTGCTGCACATCGCCAATCACCACGTCTCGCCCGGTAAAAAGCTCTTTACCTGGGGCTACGGGAAGAATGCCGAGGCATGGGAGAGGAAGCTGACCGATGCGGACGGCCAGTATGCCGAGCTGATGGCCGGCTCCTACACCGATGACCAGCCGGACTTTACCTGGCTTGCCCCCTATGAGACCAAGACCTTCTCGCAGTTCTGGTATCCCACCCAGGGTATCGGCTATACCAGCTATGCGACCTTGGATGCCGCCGTGGCCCTTTTGCGTGAGGAAAAGGAGCTGCGCCTGAACGTGACTGCCAAGCAGGCAGGCCTGCGTGTAGCCGTTTTCGGAGAGGACGGCAGAGAGCTGCTCTCAAAGACCGTAGACGCAACCCCCTCCGCCGTTGTCACGCTCCCGATGGAGTACCCCGCAGACGAGCTGCTTTCTGTCCGCCTCGTCTCGGCAGACGGCGTGCTGCTGCTCTCCTATCAGGAGGAAAAGCAGGATTATATCCACATCCCCAAGGATAACAAGGGCATTCCGCTGCCTGATAAGATCAAAACACCCATGGAGCTGGTAACGGCCGGTCAGCACCTTGACCAGTACCGTAGCCCGCTGTACAAGCCGGATATCTACTACCTGGAGGCCCTGCGCCGTGAGCCCGGCTTCCTGCCCGCCCTCAAGGGCTTGGGTGAATACTACACCCGCACCCAGGCGTATGAAAAGGCGCTCGCCTACCTCGATCAGGCCTGGAACGCCGAGTGCATCTATAACCAGAACCCCGAGGATGGCACCGTTGGCTACCTGCGCGGCCTCTGCCTGAAGCAGCTTGGCCGGATCGACGAGGCGTATGACGCGTTCTACCACGCTGCCTGGTCGCAGAACGTCATCTCCCCGGCCATGACGGCGCTTGCCGCCATTGACGGCCTGCGCGGTGACTATGCCGCCATGCTTGGTCATGCGCTCAGCGCCATGGAGAAGGAGAGCCGCCACCCGCTGGCCATCCCCTACGCCGCACTTGCCCTGTATCAGAACGGCGAGACCCGCCGCGCATCCGACCTTTGCCGCCACGCGCTGGATCTTGACCCGCTGAACCACCTTGCACGCTACGTGCTGGCCACTGTGACCGGCAAGGGCAAGACCGCCTTCTACGAGGCGCTTTGCTCCAACCCCGCACAGACCGTGCTGGATATCACAGGTGACCTGCTGGAGGCCGGCTTCTATGCCGTAACGGCCAACTTGATCAGCGGCGTTCTGCCCTACGCGAAGAATGACGCCATGCTCCGCTACACGCTGGCCTACTGCTATGACAAGCTGGGTGAGGGTACCCGTGCTGCCCGTCAGCGCTCGCTGGCCGGAAAGAATATCATCGTGGATGCATTCCCCATTCGCGCCTTTGAGCTGACCGTACTGAAGGCGGCCCTTGCCGCCAACGAGAAGGACGGCTTTGCCGCCTACCTGCTCGGCTGCCAGCTCTACAACGCACAGCTCTATTCGTGCGCTGCCAAGCTGTGGGAAAAGAGCATCAAGTACCTGCCAAGGTTCTACATCCCCTACCGCAACCTGGCGCTTGCCTACTTCAACCACCTGGATCGCAAGGCCGATGCGCTGCCCCTTCTGCGCCGCGCGGTCGAGCTGCATCCGAACGATGGCACCCTGCTGACCGAAACGGCCACCGTCATGCAAAAGCTGGGCGGCTCGTTTGCCGAGAACGCAGCGTTCATTGATGCCAATAAGCCCGAAAACGTGACCGACCAGATCCAGCTGACCATCGCCCGTGCCTACAACGCGGCCGGCCAGTACGACCAGGCAGAGGCTGCCATGCGCGCGCATATCTTCTCCCCCGGTGAGGGTGCAGAGTATGCCACCGCAGAGCCGTATATGTACGCTTGCTTTGCCCGTGGCCGCCTGGCCATGAAGGAGGGACGCTATGAGGATGCCCTCCGTGACTTCCGCGCCTCGCAGAAGATGCCGGAGAACCTCAACGTCGGCTTCTGGAACGAGAGCGTCATGATGCCCTATCAGTACTATGAGGCTGCTGCGCTCAAGGCCCTTGGCAAGACCGAGGAGGCAGAGGAGATCATCAAGAAGCTCTGCGGCATGAAGGACGTCGGCATGTGGAACATGGGCGGCGAGTTCGTTTACTATTCCGCCATGTCTGTGCGCCTGGGTGGCGAGGAGATGCGTGCGCAGAAGATCATGCGTGACGCCATCCTCTCCTGGGAGCGTGAATTGGCCGAGGGCTGCACCTACCACCGCGTAGTCGGCTCGCTTTATAACTGCTTCGTCGGCAACGGCACGCAGAACCGCCTGGCCGCCCTGTACGGCATGCTGGGCTACGGCAAGCTGTATAACGGTGATCCGGCCGGCGCGAAGGAGCTGTTTGAAAAGTCCATTGCGCTTGACCCGTCGCCGAAGATCGCCTTTGAGCTGAAGCTGCTGGGTTAAATCTATCCATACAAAAAGGCCTGCATTCGCAGGCCTTTTTGTATGCTATGGGATTATTCCGGCAGCTGCTTTTTGCGGCAGGCGGAGGGCAGCATGCCCATGTAGCGGAAAAAGGTCTTGGCAAAGAAGGAAAGATTGGCAAAGCCGCAGTCATGCGCCGCCCGTCCAGCAGCACGCTGCCCTCGCCCCCGTCGCACAGCTGAATTTCTATATTCCCGTGCCAGTTTGCCTCACGGCTGGCATGAATGGCCGAGCGATGCAGGCGGGAGGAAAAAACAAAGGGAACGCCGTCCGGGCGGCTGCTGTATTCCTCGTATCGGTTTTCCATGGCCTCTCCTTGTCAATATTGTGTTCATAACGGTCAATATATTGGCTTGACGCAAAAGAAAAAAGTATATATACTATTATACAGCAGGTAAGCGCACCTGTCAAGAAAAAGGAGCGTTTCTTATGCAGATCATTGCTTGGATATTTGGCCTGGGTGCCATGGTGGCGCTCTTTTCGATCTATCAGCAGAAAAGCCGCAGGCGGCTGCTTTTTTGCAAGACCTGCGCCGATGCTTGCTGGGTCGTTCATTATTTCTGCCTGGGCGGCTACGGCGGCATGGTGCCAAACCTGGTGGGCATATTGCGGGAGCTGGTTTTTGTGCAGCGGGATAAAAAGCGCTGGGCAAGCAGCGTTTTCGTTCCCATTTTCTTTATTCTTCTCAATTGGGGCATCGGCTTTTCTACCTTCTCGCGGCCGATCAACGTTCTGCCCATCGCGGCCTCTACCCTGGTCACGGTTTCGCTCTGGCTGCGCCGCCCGCGCCTGACCAAGCTGCTCTCGGTCCCCGTTTCGCTTGCCTTCCTCGTCTACGATATCCTCATCGGCTCGTATATCGGGGTGGTCAACGAGAGCATTGCCATCCTGTCTATCATGTTATCGTTTATAAAAGAAAGGAAAACAAGAGCATGAGCATTTTTTCACCCGATTTTCCAACGACCAAGCCCGCCATGACCATCGCGGGGGTAGAGATCACCGATCACGCCGCCTGCCTTTCGGCCGCGGCGGCAAGTGAAGCAGCCAAGGAGCGCGGTGCCGCCTTTGCGCAGGAGATCAAGGAACGCTTCGTTGCCGATTTTGAAAGAGAAGGCGACAAAATGGTGCACGTCTCGACCTTCATGGTCATTGACGGCACGATCTACATGACCTACTACGCCAACACGAAGGAGGCAGCCGAGGACCCCAACAACCAGACCGCGCGGCTCGTCCTCTGCCCGGTGGATGACCCCGCACAAAAGACCTTTTTTGATATCCAGTCGGTAGGCGACGCTTGCGCCGGTGAGCGGGTGAACCTCGTTTACGATACCATCCTTGCGCGGCGGGATGCCGATACGCTCTACATCCTCTGGACGGCCAAGGTAGGGGATACCTATTACCGGCTTTACCGCCCCTTTTCCATCTCCCGGCGTGTGCTGGGCGAGGTGGGCGTTAACCGACTCAAGGTTGGCGGGGTGGTCAACGATTTCAGCACCTCCGGCATCCTCTCCGCCCTCGCGGAAAACGGCATCGGCTGTAAACGGATGTACAGCGATATCGGCATTATGCAAAAATTTACCTCCCGCCTGGAGGACGGCGTGCGCTACTACTATACAGGTGCGTACAGCGGAGACATGAATTTTTTGATGAAGAGCGCGGATTTTATTACCTGGGAATACGTCTCCCAGCCGGATTTCCCCAATTGGTCGAAATGGGAGAATGCCGTGTATTTGCTGGAGGATAAGTGCTACTACTTTGTCCGCCAGCAGGATGATACGCGCTTTGGCTTTCTGACCGTGTACGATCTTACTGCCGGCACCTGGGCAAAGCCCGTCCTGATCGAGGATTGCCAGTCCCGCTCGGATTTTATTTTTTATGACGGGCAGCTCTACCTCTTCCATGCGCCCATCGACCGGGAGCATATCGGCGTGGTGCGGATCGACCGTGCGGATATCGCCAAGAGCGAGATCGTGCTGCAGGCCGATATGCAGGGCAGCTGCTTCTATCCCTTTATCCAGTATTTTGACGGCGAGCTTGCCATGTCCTATACCGTCTCGCGCCAGCATATCCGCCTGGCACAGTTCACCCTGCGAAAATATCTCTAACGGAAAAAAAGACCGCAAAAGCGGTCTTTTTTTTCGTTGCAGGTCTTTTTTACAGCTTCTTGATGATCCTTCGCGGGCAGGCCTCGGCGCATGCGCCGCAGCCGGGGCAAAGATCATGGTTGATCGTGGCCAGGTTGTTCTCCACGCGAATGGCGCCGGCCTCGCACTTCCTTTCGCAAATGCGGCAGCCAATGCAGCCGGCCTCGCAGACCGTGCGCGTCTCTTTGCCCGGGGCGCCAGAGGAGCAAAGCACCGCGTAGCTTGCCGTGCGCGGCAGCAGGTGAATGAGGTGCTTGGGGCAGGCAGAGAGGCAGGTGCCGCAGCCGCAGCAGCGGGCCGGGTCTACCTCGGCCAGGCCGTTTTTCACGGTAATGGCACCAAAGGGGCAGGCGGCCGCACAGCTGCCAAGGCCAACACAGGAGGCAAGGCATGCCTTTTGCCCGCCGCCCAGGCGTGTGGCGGCGGCGCAGTCAGGTGCGCCCTCATAGCGGTATTTTGCCTGCGCCGTATCGCAGTCCCCGCAGCAAAGAATGCGTGCGCAGTAGTCTGCCATGGGCGTAGCCTCTACGCCCATAATAGCGGCGATCGCCTCGCTGACGGCGGTGCCGCCGGCCGCGCAGCGGCCGGGCGATGCCTCGCCCCTGCAGACTGCCTCGGCATACGCGGCACAGCCGCTGTAGCCGCAGCCGCCGCAGTTGGCACCGGGCAGGACCTCGGTAATTTTCGGAATACGCTCATCCTGCTTCACGGCAAAGGCGCGTGCGGCGATCGCCAGCACCAGGCCAAAGCCGCCGCCAAGCAGCGCAAACCATAAAAGGGGAAGAAGCAGCTCGTTGATGTCGTTCATGCGTTTTGCCCCCCTTTACCCGATCTGCATGCCGGAAAAGCCGGCAAACGCCATGGCCGCCAGGGCGGCCGCCAGCAGCGTGAGCGGAAAGCCGCGAAAGGCCTTTGGCGGGTCACAAAAGGCCATTTTTTGCCGTACCCCGGCAAAGATCACAATGGCAAGGGTGAAGCCCAGCCCGGCCGAAAAGCCGAACACCACCGCGTGAACAAGGTCAAAGCCCTGCTCAATGTTGAGAAGGGCGGCACCCAGCACGGCGCAGTTGGTGGTGATCAGCGGCAGGTAGATGCCAAGCGCCCCGTGCAGGGCGGGCAAAAACCGGCGCAAAAACATCTCAATAAACTGCACAAGGGCCGCAATGGCCAAAATAAAGGCAATGGTCTTGAGATAGGTCAGCGAAAACGGTACGAGAATGAAGTAATAGAGCGCGTAGGTAAGGGCAGAGGAGAGCGTCATCACAAAGACAACGGCCATGCCCATGCCAAGCGCGGTTGCCGGCTTTTCCGAAACGCCAAGAAAGGGGCAGCAGCCGTAAAAGCGCGAGAAGATAAAATTCTCGATCAGCACGGCAGAAAGCATCAGGGCAAAGATATCAGCCATGGTCCTCCTCCTTTCCCGCATCCGTTCTGCGTGCCGCCCGTGCGCGGATGGCGTTGACCGCCGCGATCAGGCAGGCAAGCGTTAAAAACGCACCGGCCGGCATGATAAAGAAGAGCATAGGCTCCCACACGCCAAGGGTCACGTCATAGCCAAGCACCGTGCCGGCACCCAGCAGCTCCCGCAGGATGCCAAGCAGCGAAAGGGCCAGGGTAAAGCCAAGGCCCATGGCAAGCCCGTCAAAGAGAGAGCGCAGCGGCGGGTTTTTGGAGGCAAAGGCCTCTGCCCGCGCCAGAATAATGCAGTTGACCACGATCAGCGGGATGAACAGGCCAAGCGAGGCATAGAGGGTGGGGATAAAGGCACGCAGCAGCATCTCCACCGCCGTAACGAAGCCGGAGATGATAACGATATACGCGGCAATGCGCACCTCGCCCGGGATATGCTTACGCAAAAGCGAAATAAACAGGTTGGAGAACATGAGCACCGCCGTGGCCGAAAGGCCCATGCCAAGCGCGTTCTGCAGCGAGGTGGTGACGGCCAGCGTCGGGCACATGCCAAGCAGCTGCACAAAGGTGGGGTTGTTGGTAAACAGCCCCTCGATCAGATGCTCACGGTAGAAGGAGGTCTTTTTCGTCGTTTTCATGCGTCTGCACCTCCTAAGCCGAGTGAAAGCGCAAGGGCCGTGCCGTTTTGCACCGCGCGGGAGGAAAAGGTCGCACCGCTGATGCCGTCAACCGTCTCCCCGGTCTGCAGGCCAAGGTAATTTGAAAGATAGCCGGCGTCCAGCGCACGGCTGCCAAGGCCGGGCGTCTCGCTGTGCGAGAGGATGCGGATGCCGGAAACGGCACCGTCTGCCCCGATACCAATCATCATTTGCACCATGCCGCCAAACCCGCGGGACTCAAGCGAGACGGCGTAGCCAAGCAGCGCTTCATTCTCGGTTACGGTGTAAACGGTATGTACCCCCGGGGGGTAAGCGCGCTTATCCTCGGTGATGGCCGAGAAGGAGGGGTAAAGGGCAGCGATAGCCGCCTCCTTTTCCCTTTGCGCGTTTTTTTCAATGGTATCGCGCGTGGCAATATTGGCCGCCGCCAGCAAAACGGCCACCACCGTGCAGATGGCAAGCAGCGAAAGCGTGATACGAAGATAATATTTCATGCCGCGCCCCCCTTTTTACCAAACGGTGTGGGGCGGGTAAAGCGGTCAATGTAGTAGACCAGCAGATTGGCGATCAGAATGGCAAAGGAGACCCCCTCTGCATACGCGCCGAAATAGCGGATCAATACGGTGAAGAGACCGCACAGCACGCCGTAGACCAGGCGGCCGCCGCGCGTGACGGGGGAGGTGACGTAGTCGGTGGCCATAAAGAAGGCACCAAGGATCAGCCCGCCGGCGCAAAGCTCGATCAGCATGCTGTCAAGCCGCCCACCCGCGCGGGGGAACAGGAGGGTAAGCAGCGCCACCGTGCCGAGATAAGAGACGGGAATGTGCCAGGTGATCACCCGGCGGCAAAGCAGGTAGATGCCGCCAAGCAGCAAAAGCAGGGCAGAGACCTCGCCAATGCAGCCGCCCACCGTGCCAAAGAACAGGTCAAGCACCGTGTCCGAGAGGGGGGCGCCGGTCTTCAAGGCAGAAAGCGGCGTGGCCGTGGCCACGGCATCCGCATAGGGCAGAGAGAGGTCTGCGCGGGCGGGGAAGCTGGCCATCGCACCGGGAAAGGACATAAACAGAAAGACACGCGCTGCCAGCGCAGGGTTGACGATGTTTTTGCCAAGACCGCCAAACAGCTGCTTGACGATGATAATGGCAAACAGGTCTGCTACGATCAGCATGGGAATGGGCATGGTGTAGGGCAGGTTCATGCCAAGCAGCAGGCCGGTAACGGCGGCAGAGCCGTCACGCACCGTGACAGGGCGGCGGAGCAGCTTTTCATAGACCAGCTCGGCCACAACGCAGGTCAGCACCGAGATCACGCACAAAAGTGCCGCGCGCGGGCCAAACCACACCGCGCCAAACAGGCAGGCGGGCAGCAGCGCGATCAGCACGTCGCGCATCAGGTGCGGCACGTGCGTGCGCGTTTTTTCGTGGGGGGAGGAGGCAACGGTCAGCTGTGCGGGCATGGCCGCCTCCTTCTTTATTTCTTGCTTCACAGTTTTCTCCTTGGTCGTTACTTTGGCGGGCTTACGCCTTTTTCTGGCGCAGGATCCCCTTTGCCAGACGTACGTACTGCACAATGGGAATGGCAGCCGGGCAAACGCAGGCACAGGCGCCGCATTCCACGCAGCTCATGGCGCCGTTTTCGGCAGCCGCGGCGTAATCGCCAATGCGGGTGTAGGCGGCCATGTAGTTGGGCATCAGGTGCATCTGGCATGCGGCCACGCACCGCCCGCAGCGGATGCATTCGTGCGCCCCGTCATAGGCGGCGGTCGCCTTGGCGGAAAGCAGCAAAAGGGCGGAGGTGCCCTTGGTCACCGGCTCGTCCGCATGCCAGACGGCAAAGCCCATCATCGGCCCGCCGGAAATCATGCGGGCGGGGGTCTCCTGCAGGCCGCCGCAGGCGGCGATCAGCTCGGCAAACGGCGTGCCGATCGGAACCAGCAGGTTTCTCGGCTCGCGGATGCAGTCACCATCCACCGTTACGATACGCTCACACAGCGGGTGGCCGTATGCCACCGCGCGGTAAACGGCAGCCGCCGTCTCGGCATTAAATACGATGCAGCCAATGTCGGCCGGCAGCTTGCCGGGTGGCAGCTGCCGCCCCGTAACGGCGTAGATCAATTGCCGCTCGTCTCCCTGCGGGTATTTGGTGCGCACCACCTCCACCGTCAGATGGGGGTATTCCCGTGCGCACAGGTCGCGCAAAAGGGCAATGGCGTCCTGCTTGTTATCCTCCACCACCAGCGCACCATGTGCCAGCCCCAGCGTGCGTAACAGCAGGGTGGTGCCGCGCAAAACGTCCTGCGGGCTTTCCAGCAGCAGGCGGTGGTTGGCCGTAATATAGGGCTCGCACTCGGCACAGTTGATCAGCAGCGTGTCCACCCGCCCGAGGGCAGAGCGGATCTTGGCATGCGTGGGGAAGGAGGCGCCGCCCATGCCGGCAATGCCGGCCGTCTCGATCGCTTCAAGGATCTCCTCTGCCGTTGCCTGCTCCCCGCCCGCACAGGGGCGTATATCCTCATGCCACTCGTTTTGCAAGTCATTCTCGATCACCACGTCGGTCACGGGCGTGCCGTGCATGCTGCAGCGGGTACGAATGGCGCTCACCTGGCCGGATACGCTGCTATGTACGGGGCAGACCAGCCCCCCCTCGGCCGCACCGATGCGCTGTCCCTTTTTCACCCTGTCGCCTACGGCAACCAGCGGCTTGCAGGGTACGCCGATGTGCTGCGAAAGGGGAATGGTCACCACAGCCGGTGCTTGGATGGGTGTTACCGCGCAGGCGGCGGTATTTTTATGCTCGCGGATGTGAATTCCGCCACGGAACGTATGCTTCAATCGAAATACCTCGTCTGTTGGGGATTTGTCAGTGAATCGGCAGGCGGTCTGCCAGGTTGATCACGGTCAGGCCGGCGCGGCTGGCCGCGCGGGCGGTCTGCCCCGTGCCGCTGGATGCGCGCAAAAGAAAGGCCACGCAGATATCGGCAGCCTCTACCAGCGCCAGGTTGCGCTTGGTCATGGCGGCGGCAGAATACCGCTCACCGATATAGCGGTAGCTGTTGGCCGCGGCTAAGATCTGCCCGTATCGCTCCTGCTCGGCCGGGGGCCAGCCCCTCGTCTGGTCACGGCAGGGCAGCAGCAGGTGCAGCTGCACGGCGGGAAACCGCGCCCGCAGCGCAAGCGTCCGCTCGGCTGCCAGCGTGTCAAAGCCCATGGCACCGCCGGCATAAAAGTGAAGACAGCCAGCCTGCACCAGCGCCTCCAGCGCGGCATCCAGGTGCGCCGTCAGCGGCAGCAAAAAGGGGGGCTCGATCTTGCGGTGCCCGGTAAAGCAACAGGTCTTCGGTTCTGCAGGCGGCATGATTTCTCCCCCTGAAAGCGTTAAATTTATTATAACATGGGCGTAATGTCCAATTCTATTGCAAATTTCACTTTTTTGGAATTGGGTATTGGTGCAATACAGTGTTATAATATTATCATGCTATATTATAGCATATAACCGGGCCGTCTGTCAATGATGCATGCAGACGGGGGAATATCATTTTGCGCCATGCCGGTGCCTCTTTGCGGGGAAAAGGTCCTTGCGTGAAATCGCACCAAGCGCGGTCAGCAGCAGCAGATAGAGCAGGATAACGGCAAGCATATGCAGCACAAGACCGGGAATGCCGGCTGCCGCCGGCAAAAGCCGGCCAAGCGAGGTGCTGCCCACGGCGGCAAGAAAGGGCGCCAGCGCGTAGCGGTAGACCGAAAAGCGAAAGCCGATGGCGGTGTGCAGCCGCGTGATGCTGAGCGAGAAATTAAAGATCTCGGCAAGAAAGATCACGTACACGTAGCCCACCGCACCAAAGCGGGGCAGAAGCAGGCAGACCAGCAGGATCGAGAGCAGCGAATCGGCAATGTTCACCCCCATGGAAAAGACCTGGTGCCCCAGCCCCTTCAGCATAGAATCCACCGTGGTATCCAGATACATGATCACGGCAACCGGTGAGAGCAGGCGGATAAACGTCCCCGCCTCCGCGCTGCCGTACAGCAGCAGCCCCAGCTCGCGCGAGCAGGCACCCAGCACCCCGGCCGCCAGGAAAGAGAAGAACAGGGTAAAGCCGACCGCCCGCTCGGCGATCGAGCGGATGCGCCCCTCCTCCCCCCGTGCGCGGCTTTCTGCCATTTCCGGCACCAGCAGGCTGGAAAAGGCAGAGGAGATGGCCGTGGGGAAGAGCAAAAGCGGCAGGGCCATGCCGTGCAGCCGCCCGTAGGAGGCAAGCGCCTCCCCTCTCCCCCCAGCAAAGGCGGTAAGGCAAAGGGGAATGAGAATATGCTCCACCGTCACCAGGCCGGAGCGCACGTAGGCCGAGGCGGCGATCGGCAGCGAGATGTGCAGCATTCTGCCCGTCAGCCCCTGCCCCCGCCCCACCGGCACGCCGCGCATATGGCGGCGGCGGTCGATCAGGTATTCGGCAAACAGAAAAAGAAAGGAGCCGATCTCGGCGATCGCCCCGCCGCCAACCAGGGCAAGGCAGGCGTAGGTCAGCCCGGCCGGTGCCAGGGCCAGCAGGCCAAAAACGGTCAGCCCGATCCGCAGGGTCTGCTCAAACAGCCCGGCAGCCGCGCAGCAGCCCACCCGCCGCACCGCGTGAAAATAGCCGCTGTAAACGGCAGAAAGGGCAATGGGTACCATGCTGCAGGCCAGCATGCGCAGAGAGGGGACTGTGCGTGCATCCCGCAAAAGCGAGAGGCCGACGGGGGCGGCAAACGCAAAAAGAAAGAGCGAGGCGCAGCCGCCAAACAAAAGGGCGTAGCAGGTGGCACGGCGCAGCGTGGCGCGCAGCTCCTCCGGCTGCTCACTGCCCAGCGCCTCGGCACACAGGCGCGTTACGGCCAGCTGGATGCCGGAGGTGGCAAAGGTCACGGCAAAGCCGTATACGCTCATGATCAGCGAAAAAAGACCAATGCCCTCTGCCCCTACCTCCCGGCTGACGTAGGCGTTGAATAAGAGCGAAACGCTGCGCCCAAGCAGCCCGGTGGCAACCAGGATCAGGGCGTTTTTGAGATAACGGCGAAAGGGTGACAACGAAAAGCACCTCCCTAAAAGACGAAATAGGCTTATTTTTTAATGTATGCACCACGGCTTTTTCTTATGAGAAAAGGGGAAAAAAGCCTTATTCCATCGGCAGTTTGGGGAAAAATCGATTTTTTGTGAAAACTACCCAAAAAAGAAATTTATTTTTGTCAAAATCGTCAATTGTTATTTGGTGAGAAAGCATGATAAAATGTAGTTAACCCGAATATCGACCGAAAGGATCGGGATCCTCTGGGGAACCAATATCTTCAGTCCCCACATGGAAAAAGGAGAAAATTATGAAAAAGACATCCCCCTGTGTAAAAGGCGCACGCCTTTTGGCCTCCTCCCGCGCGCTGCAGGCGATCGCGGCGGATGCCAAAGCCACCGTTACCGCAGCAGATGCTGCTGCCGCCATTGCCACCGGTGAATGGAAAGCCGAGGGTGCGATCTATGATGGCGAGCTGGTCATCACCACCCCCGTAAAGATCTGCGGCCTATGCGTGCGCGGCACCGTTCGCGTTGCTGCCTCCGCCGCCGGCACCACGCTCTGCTGCTGCCGTATCGAGGGCGAGAGCGGCATTTTGAACGAGGCAGACGATCTGACCGTGCTGAACTCGGTCATCCTGTTTCAGAAGGCCGGTATCGTGGATAACGCCAAGAGCGGCACGGTCATCCGCGATTGTAAGGTCGAGGGTGAGGGCATTGCCATTGCCACCGCAGCCGAAAGCGCACAGATCATGTATAATACCGTTAAGGGTGAGGCCGGCATCGCGCTTGGCGCAGGCCTGAATATGATCGCCGCCATGAACGCCTCCTGCGGGCCGATCACGGTCAACGGGGCAAGGAACACCGTTATCCTCAAGAACAGCGCCTGCTGTGCCGAGGTGGTGAATTGCCACGCCGTATACGTTATTGAGAACAAGCTCAAGGGCGCCCTGACCGCCAAGAACAACAATTACATCATTGCCGATTGCAACTGCACGGGTAAGGATACCGTACAGGAGGGCAATGAGAACGAAAACGGCAACAACCTCATGGACGTGGATGCCCGCCTGCCCTACGGTGCAGACGAGAAGCTGCTGCCCCACGTAGACAAGGATCTCTTTGTCGGCATGCCGAGAAAGACGGTCGTGCGTGACGTGGACGGCAAGAGCGAGCTGCCGCTTGCCAAGTACGTCAACAACCGCGTGCTGAACGAGGAGGTCGTGATCGTTCCCCCCGGTGCCTACTGCTCGGACGAGATCTGGAGCTTCCCGCGTGAGGCATCGAACACCACCGTTTACGCCTACGGCGTATATGCCGAGCGGCAGAAGGATATCGGCTGCCAGGCCGCCTTCCGCGGTGCCAAGAACGTGACCTTGAAGGGTATTACCTTTGCCTTCAAGCAGCAGTCCTGCGGCCAGGTATTCCTGCTGGAGAAGCTGGGCCTGGAGGAGGACGGCAAGACAGGCTGGGTACGCGTGGTCGCCGGTGCCGGCCTGATGGATGAGTTTGGTGATTCCAACAAGGCTTACTACAATACCAAGGGCATGGGCGCACAGAGAATGGGCACCTTCTATGCCTATATGGATGCCGGCTTCTGGACGCTGCTGGAGACCGAGGAGGACGGCACCCGCCGCATGCGCGTGGCAGCCGACGTGTACAGCCGCCTGGCCGAGGGTGATATCCTCACCTGCCGCGGCTGCAACGGTGGCACCACCATCCCGGTCGAGGGCGGCTGTGAGAACATCGTCTTCTACGATCTGACCATGTTTGGCGGCGCAGCCGGCTTTGCATGGGTAGAGCATGATAACAAGACGGCTACCACCTACTACCGCGTGCTCAATACCACCCGCTCCGGCGAGATCATTGACGAAGAGACCTACAATAAGTACCGTGCGTACGAGAAAAAGTACAACGTCTCGATGGAGGTCTACCAGGATGAGCTTGGCCGCTATCGCGGCTCACCCTGCCACATCGGCTCTATCGACGCCACGCACACCACCCGCTGCGCACAGGGCTCTGTCTGCATTGCCTGCCTGTTTGAGAATATGTGTGATGACGGTACCAACCAGAACCACACCCACGGCCGTATTGCCGCCATGACCGATAACGGTGACGGCACCACCACCGTGCTCTACAAGGGCTGCCTGTCTATGTACGCCTACAACTACCACGGCCGAGAGAACTTTAAGGAGCATACCTGCCGCGGTCTGTGCGCGCCCTTCTCGGCAGGTGACCGTGTATACGTGTATAACTCCGCCGGCCAGCTGGTGTGCGATACCCCCGCGCTGACGGCTACGGTCGAGGAGCCCGCTGCCATCGCGCCCGAGTACGGGACCGAAATGCCGATGAGAAGTGTGACCGTTGCTACCGCCGCCGTGAACTTCAAGGCGCTGGAGGGCTACGATCTTTCCCGCAACACACCTGACGACCGCCCCGGTGATAAGGTGCTGATCGACAATATGTCGCTTGCCTCCAACGGCTTCATCTTTGATAACGTGCTGGTGCGCAACATCCGCTCCCGCGGTCTCTTGATCAAGGCATCCGACTCCAAGATCGTCAACTGCTCGTTCAAGAACATCGGCATGTCCTGCGCCGCCATCCTGTACGAGATCTTCTGGGGTGAGTCCGGCGTTACCGAGAATATGCTGGTTACCCGCAACCTCTTTGACCATACCGGCTACTTCCGTAACATTGACCGTTACGCGCCCATCTCGGTCGAGGGCCTTGGCTCTCAGGTAGACGAGGATTACCTG
Source organism: Eubacteriales bacterium (assembly GCA_045543015.1). GTDB lineage: Bacteria > Bacillota > Clostridia > Oscillospirales > CAG-272 > UBA1740. The sequence goes on along the minus strand of JAZQLY010000036.1, from coordinate 18,559 downwards.
CTCTACAAGAACATCATCATTACCGATAACGTCATCAAGAACCGCACCACCGACTACGCCGTGTACATCAACTCGGCCAAGGGTGTTGTGATCAAGAACAACGATTTCGGCACGGTCAACGAGCTGGGTAACAAGTATGAAAGAGATATCCACCTCAACGGCGCCATGAACATCGAGATCGCGGATAACACCTATTCGAGCCCCGCTATCACGCCCGAAACCGGCATCCTTGCCGAGCACGTCAAGAACATCTATGGCTCTGATGTGGTTGTGGACGGCAAGGTGCTGTACCCCGACGCAGAATAATTTGACCAAAGCAAAAAGGCGAGCAAGGCTCGCCTTTTTGTATTTTCCTTACACGAATAGCGGGCGCAGCTGCCGCCCCTCCCGCGCGGCGGCAAAGGCCTCGTCAAGGCGGGAAAAATCAGCCACGAGAGAGCTGGGCTTTTTTACCGGGTCATCCTGCTGCATCGGTACAAGGTACACGCCCTTGCGCAGGGAAAGGGTGGCCAGGTTTCTCAGGTTGGCGCTCATGGCGTCGTTGGAGGCAAGCGCCAGCAGCAGCGGTCTCTCCGTCCGCAGGTGCGCCTTGGCAGCCATGGTCACGGCGGTATCGGTAATGCCGTTTGCCATTTTTGCCAGCGTGTTGCCCGTGCAGGGGGCAATGATCAAAAGGTCAAGCGGGTCTTTCGGGCCCAGCGGCTCGGCATCCACAATGGTGTGAATGATGCGCCTGCCGCACAGCTCCTCTACCTCCTGCCGCAGGGCGGCAGCCTGGTAAAAGCGCGTGTCGGTCGCGTAGACGGTCTCCGACATGATGGGCTGCACCTCCCACCCGGCAGAAAGCAGGCCTCGCAAGGCGGTAAGCGAATGGGAAAGCGTGCAAAAGGACCCGCAAAAGGCATATCCAATCAAAGAAGGACACCTCTTTTCTCCAATAGAATAGAACGTATTTCGTCAAACAAGTATTCCCCTGCGCTCTCAGGGGAGCATCTCCCCGGCAGGGCGGCAGAGGGGGGCAACGGAATGCCATGCTCGGCAGCCGCCTCCCGGTCGATGGCGCCGCCGCCCAGATCAAAAAAGGGAACGCCGCGCGGCAGCGCGGCTACGGCGGCGCGGTCAAACAGCGGGGCCGGCACGGTGCAAAAGACCGCGCGCGTGTCCTGCGGCAGGCGCAGCACCTCTCCCGGCAGGATCGGGCAGGCCGTCGCACCCCAGGTAGCCGCCTCCGCGCGCGCCTCCTCCCGCCGCGCAAAGACCGTGACCTTGGCCGAAAAGGCCTGCAGCAGGCGTGCCAGGTGGCGGGCGATCCGCCCCGCGCCGATCACGCAGACCGGCGCGCAGAACAGCGAGACCGGCAGCGCCGTGATGGCCATGGCCAGCGCAGCCTCTGCCGTCAGGGCTGCGTTCTTTTCTAACAGCCGCTCACTCTGGTAGTAGTCTGCGGTCTCTACGCCTGCTTTTTTTGCTATGTGTAAAAGGGCGGGGGAAAGCATACCGCCAAGCAACAGGCACTCGTCCTCCGCGCGGGAAAGGATCTCTGTCAGGCGCGGCACGGCCGTGCCTGCCTCGGCGGTGGGGTGTATGCCATCCCGCGTGGCCGGCAGGGGCAGGAGGATCACCTCTGCCCCCTGTACGGCGGCAAACAGGTTGTCTGTTGGGTGCGGCGCCCCCGTCGGCAGACCAAGGCAGCGTACCTCCCCGTGCATTTCCAAAAGGCGGGCAACCGTGCACATGCGCACGTCCCCGCCGATCAATGCGATCTTCATTCGTTGTAAAAGGAATGCGGTACATTGCCAGTATATGCAGACGGGCGATCTACCGCTTTACATTTTGGCAAAAATATGGTATACTGGAAAAAAACGCAAGTAAAAAGGAGAAGGATATGGCCATTGCTATGATCACCGGTGCCTCCTCGGGCATCGGCCACCGCTTTGCACAGGAGATACAAAAAACAGGGAACGTAGACGGCTACCTGCTGATCGCCCGCCGCCGTGAGCGGCTTGCCGCACTGGCAGCAGAGCTGAAAAACGCCACCGTGCTGGAGGCAGACCTCGCCACCGAGGCAGGGATCGAGGCCGTGCGCACCTGGCTGACGGAGAATAAGCCGCAGGTGCGCTATCTCATCAACGCCGCCGGCTACGGCGTGTTTGGCGATTACAGCCAGGTCAGTGAGCGGGATACCGTTGGCATGATCGATCTGAACGTCAAGGCCACGGTGCTGCTCTCGCACATGGTCATTCCCTATATGGTCAAGGGGGCAAACCTGCTGGAGGTCGGCTCTGCCTCTGTTTTTACGCCGCTGCCCGGCTTTAACGTGTACGCCTCTACCAAGGCCTTTGTTTATCATTACGCGCAGGCCCTCGCCTACGAGGTGCGTGAGCGCGGCATCTATGTGACCGTGTTCTGCCCCGGCTGGGTAAAGACCGAATTTTTTGACCGCGCAGAGAACGAGCGCTCGGTCGGCCCGCGCAAGAAAAAGCCGCTGCTGACGGTGGAATACGCCGTCTCCTGCGCCATGCGGGCGATGAAGAGGGGCAAGATCCTTTGCACCTGCAACTGGTTTACCAAGATGCAGCATCTCTTTTCCAAGATCCTGCCCAACTGCATTCCCATTGCCATCTGGCGGGGCATGCTGAAAAAATAACCGTACAAAAGTGCAGAAAGATGTCACAAATTTACTCTTGCGCCCGTTCCCATTTCATTGTATAATGAAGAAAAAACAAAAAACGGAGGAAAGACGATATGAAGATCAGATGGGGTGTGATCGGTTGTGGCGGCATTGCCAGAACGAAGGGGATCCCCGGCATGATATTGGCCGAGAATGCAGAGCTGGTGGCTGTGCAGGACAGAAAGGCGGATGTCGCCGAGGCCGTGCGTGCCGAGTTCGGTGCCAAGTACGCCTTCTCGTCAGACACAGAGCTTGTTGCCTGCCCGGAGGTAGATGCGGTCTATATCGCCTCCCCCCTGTTTGCGCATAAGGATCAGGTGCTTTGCTGCGCCGCAAACGGCAAGCACGTGCTGTGTGAAAAGCCGCTTGGGCTGAACACGGCAGAGATCAAGGAGATGATCGCGGCCTGCCGCGCAGCCGGCGTCAAATTCGGCGTGGCGTTTATGGAGCGGTTCCACCGCCACCATATGAAGGCCAAGGTGCTGATCGCGGCCGGCGTGCTTGGTGAGCTGGTCTCGCTGAAGGCGCAGTGGTCGTTTGACTATCCGAAGGCAGAGGGCATCTGGCGGCAGGATATCCGCCTTGGCGGTGGCGGCGGCTTTATGGACGTTGGCACGCATTGCATCGATATCCTCCGGTATATGACAGGGCTGGAGGCAGAGGAGGTCGTGGCGCTGACCGGTAACCAGTTTTATGATTACACGGTAGAGGACAGCAGCCAGCTGCTGGCCCGCATGAGCAACGGCGCGACCATGTACGTCTCCTCCAACTACAATATGTCAACAGAGCCGGTGCGCTTTGAGATCTGCGGCCGCAAGGGTGCCATCTTTGGAGAGGGCAGCTTCTCGCAATGCGGGAAGGAGGCCAAGGTCTACATCCGCATGCTGGGCGAGGCAGCAAAGCCCCTTGAATTTGAGGGTGAGCATAATAATATGTACACGGCAGAAATGGCCGCCTTCTCTGAGGCCATTTTGCAAGGCACGGAGCCGCCCGTCCCGGCCGAGGAGGGCCTTGCCGCACAGCAGGTCGTGGAGGCCGCCTACCGCTCGCAGGCCACCGGCACCCGCGTCAAGGTGGAGAAATAAGATATTGAAAAACAGACCCGGCAGAGGGGCAAGCCTCTGCCGGGTGTTCTGTCTTGTTTTAACATAACGCAAACCTATTACAATCCCTCCGTCACGGCTGACGCCGTGCCACCTCCCTTTACACAAGGGAGGCTTTCGCTGCGGCGGGCTTGCTCGCCGCTTAAGCTCTTTTGAGCCACGCGATTATCGCGTGATTTTCGTTATACATAAGGCACTTATGGAAAAGGAGTCCATAAGTGTCTTTTTGTATTCAATATCAATCTTCTACAGAATCGTTAAAATAGTCCTTGTCGAAAAACTCGGACAAGGTTATGCCGGCACCTTCACAAAAACGCTTGATCGTAACAACCTTTGAGCATTTTGTTCTTCCTTTGATAAGATCATAAATAGACGAAGGCGACATTCCTCCTTTTAAAGAAATATCACATATATTCCCGTTGCGCTCCTTGCAGATTTCCTCTATTCGCTTTACAATAGCGTCATTTAAGTTCATAACAATATCCTACCTATGTTTTGTGGAATTCCACAATTATTATAGGTAAATATAAAATTATTGTCTCGTGGAATCCCACGATATTGACAAAGTTTTACCTCTGTTATATAATATACCTAAAATCATGGAATTCCACGAAACAGAGAGGTGCAGGATGATAATTGCTTTTGCAGGACACTCCTTGGTTGCTTCTGGTGATAGGGTGAAAGAGATGGTAAAAGATCAAATACGAAATTACATAACGGGTGTCAAGCATGTTACTTGTTATCTTGGAGGATATGGCGAATTTGACAGAATTTGCGCTTGTGCGTGTAGAGAATTAAAAAAAGAATACAATAGCATGGAGGTTGTTTATGTGACTCCTTACATGAACGCTTCTGAACAAGCAAAAATGAAAGAAATGCAGCAGTGTGGTTTGGTTGATACATCGATATATCCTCCTATTGAGAATGTACCGTTAAGATTTGCAATTTTAAAGCGAAACGAATGGATGATGACCAATGCAGATTTAATAGTAGCATATGTGGATCATAACTACGGCGGAGCGTATCAATCGCTTCGGGTGGCAACCCGGAAGAAGAAAACGATAATCAATATATGTGATTTTATTTAAAAGAGAAGAGGGAAGAGAATGTTTTACACTCTCTTCCCTCTTCCGCTTCTTGTGGAAAACGGAGGCGTTTATTCTGCCTCTGCCTTGACCGGCTCTGCCTTCTTTTCGGCCGGCTTTTCCTCCGGCTGCTCGGCGGGCGGGGTGCTCAGGCCAACCACCTGGTCGACCGGCATAGAGAAGGCAATGCCCTGCCCCGGGGTATTCAGCCCCACCGCGCGGTAGAGCGCGTGCAGAATATCGTCCTTGATCGCGCTGCGCACCAGGATCATTACCATCTCCTTTTCCGGCTGGACGGTAATGCCAAACAGCTTCTCCGATTCGGGATTTGCCGTGCCGCGCGCACGGATCACCGTGCCGCCGCGTGCGCCAAACTCGCGCGCGGCATCCATCACCGCGTCGCTGAATCCCGCGTTGACGATGCATATGATCACTTCATGCTCAAATTTTTTCATGGCCGATCCCCCCGGTGGTTACATAAGAATTGGTAAACGGCTACGCCAATGGTGCCGCTCATGGGTACGGTGTAGGCAATGCCCTTGCCGTTTTTGATGGTGCGGAACTTTTCCTCCAGCATCTGCATGGCCTCTCCTGCGCGGTCCTCACGGATCACGCTGGCGATCACGACCTTCTCGCTGTCGGCAAGGCCTAAATACTGCAGCATCTCGGTGCTGGCCGTGCCCTGCGCGGAGAGGAACATCTGCATATTGACGTCATAGGTCTGCAAAAGGTCGGCGTAGAACTCGGCCTTTTGGCGGTTTACGATGGTAAACAGCAGCTTCAGCTTGTGCGGCGCGGTCACGCGGTCGATCCTTTTCCCGCTGCGCGGTGTGCGTGCGGTACGAATGCGGGGGCGCGACTTTTCTTTTTTAACGATCTTTTCTTCTTCCGGCATCCGGCAGCCCTCCTTACATGAAATGAATGATCTGCTCATCATCCGCATCCAGAATACGGCGCATGGCAATGCGGTCACGCACGCGCTTGGCCATGATCGCGCGGAAGCCAAGCACCTGAATGGTGATCAGCGGTGTCATGGCCACCATGGAAACGATGCCAAAGGCATCGATCATGACGTTTTCCTTCCCCTGCAGCACGCAGCACGCGCCCACCGCCAGCGGCAAAATAAAGCTGGAGGTCAGCGGCCCGCTGGCAACCCCGCCGGAGTCAAAGGCGATGGCGGTATACATGCCGGGCACGAAGAAGGAGAGCCCAAGCGAGATAAAATAACCGGGAATCAAGTAATAGAGGATCGAGAAATCAAAGACGATGCGGATGATCGAAAGCCCGATCGCCACCCCCACGCCAAGCGAGAGCGCCAGCATCATCGAGCGGCGGCTGACGGCGCCGCCGGTAATTTCCTCTACCTGGTGGTTTAAGACGTGTACGGCCGGCTCTGCCAGCACCACCACCATACCAATGAAGAAGGCCAGCGCGATCAGCCAGCCGGGGTGGGCTGCCAGCTCACACCCCAGGCGGTAGCCAATGGGCATAAAGCCAACCGCCACGGCGGTCAGAAAGATCACAAGACCAAGGTAGGTGTAGGCAATGCCAATGCCGATCTGCACCAGCTTTTTGCGGGGCAGGTGCAGGTGCGTGATCTGCAAAATGGCAAAAAAGATCACGATCAGCCCAAGCGCCAGCGCCACCTCGCCAAGGGTGTGGGCGGCCGTTTCCAGCAGCTTGGCGACAAAATTGTCCGCGATCAGATAATCGGCAGGGATATCGTAGGGCATGCTGCCATCCGCCGTGATGCCAAGCAGCAGCACCGCTAGGATTGGCCCGACCGAGCACATGGCGATCAGACCAAAGCTGTTTTCCCCCGCATCCCGCCCGCCAACGGCAGCGGCAATGCCAACGCCCAGCGCCATGATAAAGGGAACGGTGATCGGCCCGGTGGTCACCCCGCCGGAATCAAAGGCCATAGGCAGGAAGTTGCCGTTCCCGCTGACGGCAAGCAGAGCGGCCAGCGCAAACAGCAGCATGTAAAAGAAGTGCAGCATAGAGGCAAGCGGCCGGCGGAAAAGGATCTTCAGCACGGCCAACACGAGAAAGATGCCAACGCCAACGCCCACCGTAACGATCAGCGCGGTGCCGTTCATCACCTCGGCCACCTGCTCGGCAAGGACGGAAAGGTCCGGCTCTGCCACCGTGATCAAAAGCCCCATGGCAAAGCAGACGGAGAGCAGCAGCAGCATGCTGCGCGATTTCATCAGGCCGCTGCCGATATGCTCGCCCATCGGCGTCATGGCCAGGTCAGCGCCTAAATTAAAGAGTGCGATGCCCAGGATCAGCAGCAGCGTGGAGACCAGAAACGCCCCCAGCTCCTGCCCGGAAAATTGGACAAGAGGAGTCAGGTTTAAGAGAAAAACGATGGCCGACACCGGCAAGACGGAAACAAGCGCCTCGCGCAGCTTGGCAAGCAGGATCTTGTGCATGAAACCCCTCCGTATAAAATGTATATCTGTATACAATAATTGTAGCATTTCTTTTCCTAAAAAGCAATAGAAAACATGAGAATTTTTATGAAAGGGGGAGAGGAAAATACGGCGCAAAGCCCCCCGCTTTTCGTTACTTTTACCAAAAGAAAAAATTTTTCGGTTTTTTCGGCAAAACCATTGACATTTCCTTTTATTTGTGGTAAAGTTCATTCGAGTCGATCAGTCGCCCTCGTACGCGCGGTCACGCGCGGCAAACTGTTCGGAGGTACAGCTCTATGAACATGGAAATGATTCTCAAAAACAAACAGATCCCCGCCGATGCGGTTCCGATCGCGGAGCAGCTCGCGGGCAACGGTGAGCGTGTGTTATTTGCTATTGTAGGCGATCTTTCGCTGAAGGGGAAATATGCCGACACCGTTGTTTTTTTCACCGAGAAGGCCCTCGTCGCCTATGACGGTGTGCCGGGTGAAAGCCAGCGGTATGAATATGCCGATATGGAGGACGTGGTCTCCAAGCGTATGTATGGCAACGCCACGCTTTCCGCCAAGATGAAGGATGGCCGTCGCCGCGTATTCTTCCGCTATACCTATGCCGTAGCCGCCCTGTGTGATGCGGCTGCCCTGTTCGTTTCGCACGTGCGGGAAGGGGCTGACCTGCAGGAGGAGGTTGCCGTGATGGCGGTGACCTTTGAGCGCGCGCTCAGCGTTTGCCCCAAGTGCGGGCGCACGCTGCTGCACCCGGGTGCCGAGTGTATCATGTGCCGCTCCAAAAAGAAGATCGTCAAAAAGCTGTATAAGTACATCCAGCCGCAGATGCCGATGATCGTGCTTTGTATCTTCCTTTCGCTGTTCACCACCTTTATGGCGCTGGTGCCGCCAACCATTACCGGCTTTATCGTGGACAGCGTGTTTGGCGAGGGGATGACGCAGTACGCCTTCTTCTCGGCCATCCAGGAATGGCTTGGCAACGATAAGCACATGCTGCTTGTTTCCATGATCCTGTGCCTGCTCTTTACCTATATTCTGCAGTATGGCGTGGGCATCATCCGCTCTTACCTCATGCGCACGGTGGGTGACCGTGCCGTGGCCGACCTGCGAAACGATATCTATCGCAAGGCGCAGTATCTGCCCATGAAGTTCTATGATAAGACCTCCACCGGCTCGGTCATCAACCGCATCGCGGGTGACTCCAATACGCTGCAGGCCTTTATGCTGCGTATCACGCAGGAGGCGGTCGTTCACCTCTTCCAGATGATCGGCATTATCGCCATCATGCTGGCGCTCAACCCGTCCCTGACGCTGCTTTCGCTGCTCCCCATCCCGATCATCGTCATTCTGACGCGGGTGTTCTCGCTCAAGATTCGCCCCTATTACCGCCGCATCTGGCGCCGCTGGTCGTCCGTGTTTGCCACGCTGGCAGATACCATTCCGTGCGTCAAGGTCATCAAGTCCTTTACGGGTGAAAAGCGCTCGGCCGAGCGGTTTGAGGAAAAGAACGCCGAGTGGCTCTCTATGGATCTGCGCCTTGGTAAGATCGCCACCGCCTTCCCGCAGTGCGTTTCCTTCTTCGTTACCTGTGGCTCGCTGATCATCTGGGGCGTGGGCGGCAGCAACGTGATCAATGACGTAAACGGCTATTCCGCCGGTCTGATCGTCAGCTTTATCTCCTATGCCTCTATGTTCTATAACCCCGTCACCTTCTTTGCCAACCTCTCTGACTCCTTCCAGGGCGCCCTTGCCTCGACCGAGAAGATTCTGGATATCCTGGAGGCAGAGCCGGAAACGCAGTCGGAGTCGCACGTGGTGCCGGATAAGCTGGAGGGCAAGATCGAGTTCTTGCACGTCGGCTTCTCCTTTGACCGCACCAAAAAGGTGCTGGACGACGTGACCTTGACCATCGAGCCGGGCGAGGTCGTCGGCATCGTTGGTACGACCGGCTCGGGCAAATCCACGCTGATCAACCTGCTTATGCGGTTCTATGACGGCTACTCGGGCGAGATCCTGGTAGACGGGCATAACATCAAAAACTTTGATCTCTCTGCCTACCGTTCGCAGATCGGCTACGTGCAGCAGGAGCCGATGATGTTCAGCGACACCATCTTCCGCAACATTGCCTACAGCAACCCGGATGCCACGATCGAGGACGTCATTCACGCCGCAGACGTGGCCAACGCGCACGGCTTTATCGTGCGCCAGCCGGATGCCTACGATACCATGCTTGGCGAACGCGGCGTTGGCGTTTCGGGTGGTGAAAAGCAGCGTCTTTCCATCGCGCGGGCCGTGCTGCTCAATCCTTCCATCCTCATCTTTGACGAGGCGACTGCCGCCGTAGACTCGGAGACCGAGCATCTCATTCAGGAGGCCATTGACCGTCTGATCGCGGGCAAGACCACCCTGATGATCGCCCACCGTCTTTCCACCCTGCGCCGTGCCAACCGCATCATCGTGGTCGACCAGGGCCGCGTGATCGAAAACGGCACGCCCGAGGAGCTGATGGCCCTGAAGGGTAAGTATTATAAGCTGGTACAGATCCAGTCTATGGCGCAGGAGGCTGAGACCATGCGCGAAGAAGAAAACTTTTAAGGGGAGGGGTAGCCATGGAACGAATTTATCTGACCGCCGCCGACCGTGTAGAAAAATTTGAAAACAATCTCGTCAACGTCTGCCTGGCAGACGGCCGCGTGCTGGAGGGGCTGGAGCCCCGCCGCCTCTTTCCCGTCAGCCTGCTGGACCGCTACATCACCCTGCTGGATAGCGAGGGGGTAGAGGTATGCGTCATTCGCGCCCTCGCGGACATGCCGGAGGCCTCCCGCGCCGTGCTGCAGGCGGCCCTCGACGATTATTACCTCGTGCCGCATATTACGCGCATTATCAGCAGCGTGGAAAAATACGGCACGCTGCGCTGGACGGTAGAGACCGAGCGTGGCATCAAATCCTTTGATATCCGCAACCGCAACCATGATATCCGCGTCAACCGTGACGGCAGCGTCCGCGTGCGGGATGCGGATGATAACCGCTATATCATTGAAGATTATAACACCCTGGATAAGCAGAGCCGCCGCGCGCTGATCGCCGATCTGTAAAAGGGAAGCAAAAAGGAGAATTATGTCAGTCGAACGTGTCATTTCCCATCTTTCTGCCTGCGGTCTTGCAGACCGCATTACCACGCACCCCACGCTGTGTGATACCGTAACGCACGCAGCCGAGACCATTGGCTGCCGCGAGGAAGAGATCGCCAAAACCATGACCTTTCTCCTGGCGGATGGCCCCATTGCCATCGTCTGCGCCGGGGATGCGCGTGTGAAAAACGGCCTCTACAAGGCGCAGTTTGGTGAAAAGGCCAAAATGATCCCCTTTGAGGAGGTAGAGGCACTGGTCGGCCACGCGCCGGGTGGCGTTTGCCCCTTCGGCCTTTTGCCGGGCGTGCGCGTGTATTTGGACGAATCGCTGCGCCGCTTTCTGACCGTGCACGCCGCAGGCGGCGCGCTGGACGTTACCGTGCGCCTGTCCCCGGCCGAGCTGGAGTCTGCCGTGAACGCTTGCGCATGGGTGGACGTGTGTGACGGGTGGAAGGAAGCGTGAGGCTGCCGTCCTTTGCTATATCCGCAAATAAAAAGTGAGTGGGAATGTATGTTCCCACTCACTTTTTGTTGTAAAACGAAAACCACGCGATAGTCGCGTGGTTCAAAAGAGGCTTAAGCGGTGAGCAAGCCCGCCGCGGCGGTGGATGAGGAGTCCTTGCGGAAAAACACCTCATCCGTCACGACGCGGCACGCGTCGTGCCACCTTCCCCCGCTGGGGAAGGCAAAATGTTCAGAACATCAGCTTATTTGAATGTATTATAGTTCAGATGTAGACTAAAATCAACCATTTTTCGTTCGTTTGTGCTATCATTTAAACAAACAGAGCAAGAATATGAGCGTACTAAACGGAGGAAAAAATGAAAAAAACACTTGAAAAGCTGTGGCATGAATATCTGATGGACGAATGTGCTGTTATGGATACGGAGGAGGAGCGAGATCTCACGAAAGAGGCTGCAAGGTTACATGAAAAAGTAAACGCTTTGCTCGACAAGGAGCAGCAAGCTGCGGTAGAGGAATATGTAGATGCCGTGTGCGATGTGGAATCGATTCTTGTAAAAAAGGCATTTTTCAAGGGGTGCGAATTTGCAATTTCTTTTATCCTGGAGGCAGGAAACCTTTCTTGCCTGTAGGCTGTTTTCGCTTGACCGTCACCCCACCAGCAGCGCAAACAGGATCACCGTTGCAAAAACCACGTATACAAACGCCTGCAGCAGCACGGTGCGGTATTCATAGGTCAGCACGCGGCGGGCATCCTGCTCGGTCATGCCCACGGCGGCGTAGATGCGTAGCGTCTGGCGCCGCCGCGCGTTTTGCAGGCGTACCATATACACCAGCTGAAAAACGCCAAACAGGCACAAAAGGAAAAAAGCCGCCATCACGAATAGCAAAAGCTCCCCCGCCGCCTCCACGGCGGAAAGGGCCTCTCCCGCGCCTACGGAAACCTGGCTGCCGGAGAGGGAAAGGAAGAAGAAGACCGCAAGGATCGGGTACAGGGAGAGGGACGCAATGGCCAGCGCCATGCGGCGGTAGTCCCTTTTGTTATAATCCACGCTCTTTTTTGCCAGCCGCTTGACGGGCGGCATGTGGCGGAAGGTGTAGGAGCGGCGGTAGTGATGCTCCTCTGCTGCCTCCTCGCTGTTATGGCCGCGCAGCGCGGCCACCAGCCCCTCCCGTCCGCGCGGCAAGGGCACGCGGCCAAAGAAAAAGGCAAGCAGGGCAGCAAGCAGGAGCAGCAGCGGCAAAAGCACCGGCAAAGCCCCGCTGCCCGCGGCCGCGCCAAGCCGCCCGGCAAAGGCAAGGAAAAAGAGCCGGGCGGGCAGAATGCCCAGCAGCGCCCCCAGCGCAGCGGGCAGCAGATAGAGCAGCCCGATCTCCCGCACGGCAAGCAGCGAGATCTGCCGCCGCGTAGCACCAAGCGAAAGCAGCGTGCTGTAAAACCGGGTACGCTCCCCCCGTTGCATGCTGCCGTACAGATAAAAGGAGAAAAGCGAGGGCAGGAGCAGCAGGGCCGTGACCGCCCGCGTAGCGGCAAGCAGATCGCTCACAAGCCGGCGGAGGGGAAGGGCGGCCTGCCTGCCCGATAAGCCCTGCAGCTGCAGCAGCAGGCAAAGGAAAAAGGAAAGCGTCAGCATAGAAAGCAGCAGAGCGCCGCTTTGCAGCCAGCGGCTCCGCCCGGCCCGGCGGCGCCTTGCGTGCAGCAGGCGGTAAATAAGCTCACGCCTCATGCCGCACGTCCTCCACCACGCGCCCCTCCCGCAGCGTGATCACGCGCTCCATGCGCGCTGCCACGGCAGAGCTGTGCGTCACCATCACCAGGGTGATCCCGCGCTCACGGTTCAGCCTGCAAAGCAGGTCAAGGATCTCCCCGCTCGTCTCCTCGTCCAGATTGCCGGTCGGCTCGTCCGCCAGCAAAAGCGAGGGGCCGTTGTACAGCGCGCGCGCAATGGCCGCGCGCTGCTGCTGCCCGCCCGAAAGGGCGGTCGGAAAGTCCTCCTCCCGCCCGGCAAGGCCTACCGTCTCCAAGATCGCCTGCAGCCGTGCCTCGTCCACCGTCTCGCCGTCCAGCTCGGCCGGCAGGGTGACGTTATCCCGGATGCTCAGCTCGGGTATCAGGTTAAAAAACTGGTAGACCACGCCCACCGTGCGGCGGCGCATGCAAGCCAGCTCGTCCTGCGAGAGCTGCGTGATCTCCCGCCCGCCAAGCAAAATGCTGCCGCTATCTGCCCGCTCAAGGCCGCAGAGGTGGTGGAGCAGGGTGGTCTTGCCGGAGCCGGAGCGGCCAATAATGGCAACGCGCTCCCCCTTTTTGATCTCCAGCGTAACGCCGCAAAGGGCCGTGACCGTGCGACTGCCGGTTTTGTAGATCTTGGTCAGCTCCTTGATCTTGATATCCATAGGCATCTCCTTATCAAAAAGAGGATGCGGGCGCCCGGTCAGCTTTCTCCCACATCCTCAAACAGTCAGATGATCAGCGTACCGCCAAAACGGTAGGCTTCTTGTGCGCAAAGATCTCACGCGCGTTGGTAACAAAATCCTCGCACGTCAGGTCGCGCGGGCGGCTCACGGTCTTGGGTGCCGTAAAGCCCAGCTCGTACATCCACACCCCGCGGTAATCGATCGCGGCCAGGGCTTGCACGATGGTCTTCCAGTTCAGCCGTCCCTCTCCCGGCAGCCAATGCCGCTCGTCTACAAAATCGTAGTCAGAGACGTGCGTGGTCACGATCTTGGCGCCCAGGCGGTGGATAAAGGAGATCGGCTCCTCCCCCAGCAGGTGGTTGGTATCAAAGCAGATGCCAAGGCGGGGGTCGATCTCGGTCAGGCGTGCCATCTCGGCGGCATTTTTGCCAAGGCAGGTGCGCGGCAGGTTCTCCACGGCGATCATGCCGCCGCACCTGGCGGCCACGTCTGCCAGGGTGTACAGGCTCTCCTGTGCAGTCAGCAGGCGGTCCTCACGCACCTCATCCGCGATCGGCTCACCGCTCGGGTGAATGACGAATTTGTCGATCCCGACGGCAGCACCGCGCTTGATGATCTCAGAAAGGCGGGCAATGCTCGCCTGCTGCAGCGTGCGGTCAAGGGAGGAAATATCAATGGCTTGAAAGGGCATAAAGGGCAGGTGCAGCGACCAGATCCTTACCTGGTGCGTGCTTGCCCATGCCGCCAGCCTTTCGTATGGCATGGTGTCATATTCTTCATTGGCGGTGCTGATCTCTATGGCATCAATGCCCGCCTCACGGTATTGGATAAAAAGCTCCTCGCAAAGGGGTTTTCCACAGCTGGAAAGGCCAATGGGGTACATAGTTTTCCTCCTGAATTATCGTGTGATCGGTGAAAGATCCTGCTCCGTCAAGGCAAGCAGGTCGGCAATGTGCGCGGTCACGGCCATGTAGCGCTCATGCACCGTGTGGCAATGCGCATCCGAGCCAAAGGTAAAGCGGCAGCCGCATTCCTTGGCAAGGAAAAAGAGGTGCAGGACTGGGTCCCGCTCGATCTCGGCAGTCGTTTTTCTGCACAGACCGCTGACGTTGATCTCAATGGCAATGCCCTTTTCCGCCGTGCGGTCAAACAGGCGGCGGTATTCGTCGTCCGGGATCAGGCACATCAGTATCCGGTTGTCATAGGGGCAGGCAACCGCCTCAAACGGGTGCGCCATGGCGGTGATGTACCGGCTGACGGGGCTATCTATGATCTCACGGTAGGCGTTGACCATATATGCCGCATGCTTTTCATACGGCTCGTACAGCGCCTTTGGCATCATCATATGCGTGTGCGAATTGGGCACGATGATAAAATCCATCCGCTCGGCCACCGCCTCGCTGATGGCAACGCCGTGGCGGTAGGGGTCATATTCCCCCTCGCAGCCAAACAAAAGCTCTACCCCCTGCCCGCGCAGCGCGTCAAGCTGCGGGCGCAGCGCCTCTATATGCGCCGTGTTTTGCGGGACGTAGAAATCCTCTACCCCCTCGCGGCAGCAATTGCTGGGGCTGTTTACGTGCTCATCCCAATAATGGTCGCTGAAGCCAAGCTTGGTCAGCCCAATGCGCTTGGCAAGCGTCACATACCCCTCGGCAGAGGCGCTTCTTTCCGCACACAGGGAAAGCCCGGTGTGAATATGCAGGTCATGCGTGATCTTCATGGCGGCCCTCCATAATGCTTTACATTATAGCATGTTTTTCTTAAAAAAACAATATCGCGTTTTATTTTTGCTCACGGAAGCTGATGCTGCCGGTCTCGGCATCCATCGCATCCACGATGGCCAGCGATTCTACCCGGTAACCCATATTGCGGATCACGCGGCCGCCGATCTGAAAGCCCTTTTCGATCACGATGCCGCAGCCCTCTATGATCGCACCGGCCGAATCCGCGATCGAGATCAGCCCCTGCAGCGCGCAGCCGTTGGCCAAAAAATCGTCAACGATCAGAATATGCTCGCCCTCGTGCAGGAATTTTTTGGAGACGATGACCTGGTTTTTGTTCTTGTGGGTAAAGGATTCCACCTCTGCCACAAACATGTCTCCCTCAATATTGATGGATTTGGATTTTTTGGCAAAAACCAGCGGCACGCCAAATTCCTTTGCCACAAAAGCAGCAATGCCAATGCCGGAGGCCTCGATCGTCATGACCTTGTCCACCCGGCAGGCAGCAAAGCGGCGCTTGAACTCACGGCCGATCTCCTCGATCAGCGAAATGTCCATCTGGTGGTTGAGAAAGCTGTCTACCTTCAGCACGTTGCCGGATTTTACAATGCCGTCCTTGATGATTCTTTCTTCCAAAAAGTTCATGTCCGTTCCTCGCTTACATGTCATTTGCCAGATTTCTTGCCACGTATACACCGCTGGCCGAGGCATGGGAAAGCGAATGGGTAATGCCGCCGCCGTCACCGATGATGTACAGGCCGGGGTAACAGGTCTCAAGCTGCGCGTTGACCTTTACCTCCATGTTATAGAACTTGATCTCCACGCCGTAAAGCAGGGTATCGTCGTTGGCGGTGCCGGGGGCTACCTTATCCAGCGCGTAGATCATCTCAATGATCGCATCCAGGATCCGCTTGGGCAGCACCAGGCTCAAGTCACCCGGGGTGGCGTTGAGCGTGGGGGTCATGAACGCATCGTTGATGCGCCCGGGCGTCGAGCGGCGCCCGCGGATCAGGTCACCAAACCGCTGCACGATCACGCCGCCCCCCAGCATGTTGCTCAGGCGCGCGATCGATTCGCCATAGCCGTTGGAGTCCTTAAAGGGCTCGGAAAACTGCTTGGAGACCAGCAGGGCAAAGTTGGTGTTCTCGGTCTGTCTTGCCTTGTCCTCGTAGCTGTGGCCGTTCACCGTGATGATGCCGTTGGTATTCTCGTTGACCACCGCGCCCTTGGGGTTCATGCAGAAGGTGCGCACCTTGTCGCCGTATTTTTCGGTACGGTACACGATCTTGCTCTCGTACAGCTCGTCGGTCAGGTGGGCAAACACGCTGGCCGGCAGCTCTACGCGCACGCCAATATCCACGCGGTTCGAGCTGGTGGGGATATCCAACTCCTTGCAGACGCGCTCCATCCATTTGCTGCCGCTGCGGCCGACAGAGACGATGCACCTGCGGCAGGAATAGGTCGCCTCCTTGCACTTGACGCCGTAGCCACCCACGATGATCTTGACCGATTCTACCGGGGTATCAAAGAAGAAGTCTACACGGTCCTTGAGGTAGGCGTACAGGTTTTCCAGCACGATGTAGTTGATATCCGTGCCGAGATGGCGAACAGAGGCATCCAGCAGGTGCAGATCGTGCTGGATGCACAGCGTTTTAAAGCGGGTGCCGGCCGTGGTATACAGGCGCGTGCCCTCGCCACCGAACTTCAGGTTGATCTCGTCTACGTAGTGCATCAGGTCAAGAGCGGTCTTTTTGCCGATGTATTCGTGCAGCGTGCCGCCAAAATCGTTGGTGATGTTGTATTTCCCGTCCGAGAAGGCGCCGGCTCCTCCAAACCCGCTCATGATCGAGCAGGAGGGGCAGCCGATGCAGGTCTTGATCTTTTCCCCATCGATCGGGCAACGGCGGCGGCTAAGCTCATGCCCCGCCTCAAAGATGGCAATTTTGCAATCCGGCTTGTGCTGCAGCAGCTCGTAGGCCGCAAAAATGCCACCCGGCCCTGCACCGATAATGATCACGTCGTAATTCATGATTTTCCTCCCGTACCGCGCGGGAAAAAAGCCCTTGCGCGGCTCTTTGGTGATTGACGTATGTCATTATAACATATAAATGTGAAATTTTCAATGCCGTGCCCTGTAGAAAGAATGAAAAAATCCAAGCCAACGACTTGGATTTTTAGTTGAGCAATGAAATTGAACGGTAAAATAAGGATGCTTTAAACGAAAGAGGGTTCCTTGCGAGATGTTTCACTATTTTTTTTGAAGCTTTTCCAACTCTCTTACAGATATAACCGTCCATTTTATTGAATTTCTTATGTAAGAATCTCTTTCTGAACGGGTAAAAAATGTGACAGGAACAGCGTTGATCTTAGAAAATAAAAATCCAAATAAAGATTGCGGGATTATTTCATTACACAAAAAACAGTCTGCTTTTACGCCTTTAAATTCACCATGCAAAGACTTGTAATATAGCGATTTTATATTCAAAATATTCAGCAATTCTTGATGGTATATCAATCGATCCTCCATCTCCTGTAAATGTTCGCTATGTGCTATATCATGATAGGTGATTTTCCCTTTTAAAATTTCATGATAAACCTTTCGTGCAGGTCTTTGAATCAAAGGGATATCCTTTAATTTATGGAGTCCGAGAAGATGGTAAAAGCATTCTATCTCAAAGCTGATTACATGAACGCTTCTTTTGTTATTTTTTCCAGCAATTATTTCAAACCTTCTGCCGGCTAAGTTGTCCTCATAAAAACTTACTGCCTGATAAAGTAAATCATTTGTTTTGTCCATATAGCTCCTAATGTAAAAAGGCAACCTATGTGGTTGCCTTTTTAAAGATGCTTTTCTTTCGGATAAATCCTATTTAGGAATTGGATCAACATCAACCGGTTTAGACCCTCTTTCTAACACTCCCCTAACCGAGCATTAGAAGTCATCGGCTTAGCAATAATCAATATTGCTCCAAGACGTCTACGCCTTGCAATATTATTATATACGGTTTTTATCAAAAAGTCAATACTAAAATAAAAATTTTTGGAGCATAGAGGATTCGTTCTTGAATTTTGCAAAGCACCTCTGAAGAGGGGAGCGGTTGTGCATTGCAAAATTCTTCGGTCACCGTTCGGAAAACGATCCGGGGGATCGTTTTCCTCACTGCTTCGAATCCTCCTATGCTCCACATCAAAAGACAAAAGAGCCACCCACGGTGCGCATAGGGGATTCGTCTCGGCACGGCGACGAAAAGCCGAGGAGATTTCGGCTTTTCTCCGTGCCTCGGTCACGCACGGCTCTGACGTGCCACCGGCACGTCATTCACTACCGTGCTTGTTCGAATCCTCCTATGCTCCACCGCCAAAAAACAAAAAGGACACCGTAAAGGAGGGCATAGGGGATTCTTCTTGAATTTTGCAAAGCACCTCTGAAAAAAGGCAGCGGTTGTGCTTTGCAAAATTCTTCGGTCACCGTTCGGAAAACGATCCCCCGGATCGTTTTCCTCACTGCTTCGAATCCTCCTATGCTCCACATCAAAAGACAAA
>JAZQLY010000035.1:0-9043 GCA_045543015.1 Eubacteriales bacterium | reverse complement strand
CGGCTTTTCTCCGTGCCTCGGTCACCGCGAACCCCCAAAGCTCGGCAAGCTCGCTTCGGGGAACCCCGGCCGCACGGCTCTGACGTGCCCCCGGCACGTCATTCACTACCGTGCTTGTTCGATTCCCCGTACGGGTCACCGACAAAAAAAGAAAGAGATACACAACGTGTATCTCGTTCTTTTTGGTGACCCGTACGGGAATCGAACCCATGTTTTCGCCGTGAGAGGGCGATGTCTTAGCCTCTTGACCAACGGGCCGTGATCAGAACGTTGATATTATAGCACATTCGTTTTGAAATTGCAAGGGGTTTTTCAAAAAAAGTGAAAATATTTTTATTTTTTCTTCGCTTCTGCCACCCTTTTCCACATTCGTGAACTTTTTTTGCTTCCGAATTTTTCCGATCTTACCAAGGCAAGCATTTCCTGTCTGCCCAAAATGCCGTTCCGCGCTGCCTTTTTGCCGTCCGTGCCCGCGTGGGGGGCGGCAAGCCTTTCCACCTTTTCCAGGCTTTGTGCATTGCGCTTTCCAGCCAATTCTGCTACAATATGGGCATGACGCAAGTCAAAACCGCAAGAAAGGAGGAACCCATGAAAACGAAGAACAAGAAAAAACGGTTTTTCGGTCGGCTGACGGCAGCCATGCTGGCGCTGGCAGCGTTATGCGCCTGCATGACGGTGAGTGCCTCAGCAGCATCGATCAGCGCATGGCCGCGGGGAGACGCAAGTGACCGTGTACATACACATTATGAACGTATCCCTGTAACGGTTTCCGCAAGTGCAAGAGAGGTGAGCGATTGCCTTCTCATTGAGGAGACGACCTATGCACCGCTGCGCTCACTGTGTGATGCCGTTTGCGGCTGGGCGGATATCCGCTTTGATGCAAAAACGCGCACGGCCTACGTCAATGCAAACGGCCTCTCGCTTTCCGCGCAGGATGGCTCGTATTACATCGTGGCCAATGGCCGCTATCTGTATGCCGACATGCCGGTGCGCATTCTGGACGATGGGCGTACCTATCTGCCCATCCGGCTGCTCTCACGCGCCCTGGGCGTGACCGTCCATTGGGATGGCGCTACCCGCCGCGTGCGCATTGACGGCAGCTTTTCGCCCATCCTGTCCGGCGACCGCTTCTACGATGCGGATGCCGTATACTGGCTTTCCCGCATCATATCGGCCGAGAGCCGGGGGGAGCCGTTGCTCGGCCAGATCGCGGTGGGCAACGTGGTGCTGAACCGCGTGCGCTGCCCGGATTTTCCCGGCACCATCTGGGGTGTGATCTTTGACCGTAAGCACGGCGTACAGTTCACCCCGGTGGCAAACGGTACGGTCTACGCGCAGCCTACGGCAAGTGCCGTGGTGGCCGCCAAGCTGTGCCTCGAGGGGGTGACGGTCTCTGAGCAGGTGCTGTACTTCCTGAACCCGGCCAAAGCCACCTCGTTTTGGATCGTGCATACGCGGCCCTTTGCCTTCCGTATCAGCGATCACCACTTCTACCGTTGATAAGGTAAGAAAAGTTCTTTGAAAAAATCGAACAAACACTTGAAATAGGGGGGAATTTGTTGTATACTATCAAGTGGAGATTCGATGTAAGGAGAACGACTGATGTTTTACCGTATCAATATTGCAGGCCTTGAGCGCGATCTCAAGATCTGCCCACTGAACGAAAATTTATCGATTGCCGGTTTTGTCATGTTTGGTGACGTGGAGGTCACCGTGCATTGCGCCGCCGAGCTGCTGAAGCGTGCCCCCGCCTTTGACGTGATGATCACGGCAGAGTCCAAGGGTATTCCGCTGGTGTATGAAATGGCCAAGCAGGCCGGTATGAACCGCTATCTTCTGGCCCGTAAGGGCATCAAGGCGTATATGTCCGATATTGTGAAATACGAGGTAACCTCTATTACCACGCAACATAAGCAGACACTCTACCTTGATGGCGCCGATGCCGCTTACATGAAGGGCAAGCGCGTGCTGATCGTGGATGACGTGATCAGCACCGGCGAATCACTTGCCGCACTGGAGCACTTGGTCACCTGTGCGGGCGGTGAGATCGTAGGGAAGATGGCTGTCCTGGCCGAGGGCGATGCCAGCGACCGCAAGGATATTACGTACTTGGCTTACCTGCCGCTCTTCCATGCGGACGGTACGGCGATCGATTGATTTGCGTTCGGCTTTCTTTGGTGGTCTTTCCACCATGGGGGGCCGTATCCTGCCGGATACGGCTCTCTTCTATTTTATTTGATTTTGGTAAAAATTCCCCAAGGCGGGAACGGGAAGGATGTTGGTATGAAAAAACAGGGCTTTGACAGTGAAAAATATCTTTCGATGCAGTCTGCACGCATCGAGGAGCGCATTAAGGAGTTTGGCGGCAAGCTGTATCTGGAGTTTGGCGGCAAGCTGTTTGATGATTTTCATGCCGCGCGCGTGCTGCCCGGCTTTGCACCCGATAACAAGATCAAAATGCTGGAAAAGCTGAAGGACCGCGCCGAGATCGTGATCGTCATCAGCGCGCAGGATATTGCCAAAAACAAGGTCCGCGCGGATCTTGGCATCACCTACGATGCGGACGTTTTGCGCCTGATCGACATCTTCCGCTCCTACGGGCTGTTTGTCGGCTCGGTGGTGCTTTCCAAATTTACCGAGGACAATGAGCCGGCCATCAACTTCCAGCGCCGCCTTGAAAAAATGGGTATGCCCGTCTACCGCCACTATAATATCAAGGGCTACCCCAGCAACGTAGCGCACATCGTCAGCGATGAGGGCTACGGCAAAAACGAATACATCAAGACCACGCGCAACCTGGTCGTGGTCACCGCCCCCGGCCCCGGCAGCGGTAAAATGGCCACCTGCCTTTCGCAGCTGTATCACGAATACCGCCGCGGGCAGAAGGCGGGATATGCCAAATACGAGACCTTCCCGGTCTGGAACCTGCCGCTCATGCACCCGGTCAACGTGGCCTACGAGGCAGCAACGGCAGACCTGGATGACGTAAACATGATCGACCCGTGGCACCTTGCCGCCTATAACGAATCGACCGTCAACTATAACCGTGACGTAGAGATCTTTCCCGTGCTGAACGCCACCTTTGAAAAGCTGATGGGCAAATCTCCCTATCGCTCTCCCACCGATATGGGTGTCAATATGGTCGGCTATTGCATAGAGGATGATGCCGTGTGCTGTGAGGCCTCGCACCAGGAGATCATTCGCCGGTATTATAAGGCGCTGGTCAACGAGATCAAGCACCACAAGGAAAGCACCGAGTCGGATAAGATCGCGCTGCTCATGCAGCGGCTTGGCATCAGCGTGGAGGATCGCGCCGTTGCCGTTGCTGCGCGTCGCCGGGCAGAGGAGAAGAATTGCCCCGCCGCCGCCATTGAGCTGGCAGACGGCCGTATCGTGACCGGCCGCACCAACGATCTGTTTGGCTGCTCGGCCTCTATGATCCTCAATGCGCTGAAAACGCTGGCCGGCATTGATGATGAGGTAAAGCTGATCGACCGCCGCTGCATTGAGCCCGTACAGGAGCTAAAGACCAAGTACCTTGGCGGCAAAAACCCGCGCCTGCACGTGGATGAGATGCTGGTAGCCCTCTCCTCGTCTGCCGCGACCAACCCGATCGCCCGCCAGGCAATGGAGCAGCTGCCGAAGCTGGCCGATTGTGAGGCACATACCACGGTCATTCTTTCGCACATCGACGAAAAGATGTTCCGCCAGCTGCGCGTGCGCCACACGGCAGAGCCGGTATATCGCGATAAGACCGTTTACCATGAATAAATAACATGAATAAAAAAAGTAAAGAAGGCGCGTGCATCGCCCGCCCCTTCTTTTTATGATGCCTGCTCCGCCAGCCGGCGGGCGATCTCTGCCATGCGCCGGGCGGCCTCGGCGCGGCCCTTTGGCGTGTTGTCACGCACGTCAAGACTGGCCTCGATCGAGAGAACGCCGGCAAAGCCGATCTCGCGCAGGGCAGAGGTAAAGCTCTCCCAATCCACCGTTCCCTGGTAGGGGGACAGGTGGCTGTCCTTATCCCCCATGTTGTCATGCACATGCAGCGTTTTCAGCACCGGTGCGATCAGGCGTACCATTTCACCGCAATCGTCACCGAATACGTTGGCGTGGCCGGTGTCAAGGCACATGCCAAGGCTCGGATGGTCGATCTCCCGGACAAATTCATACATCCGCTGCGTGCGCGAGATGGCGTGCGCCTTCATTGGCATGTTTTCGATGCACAGAATGACCCCCTCCTCCTCAGCGATCGGCAAGAGCGCACGGAAGAGTGCCAGATTGGTCTGCCAGGAGAACGCAGGATCCTTCTCCTCATCCCAGCCAAAGGGCATATCCGGGTGAATGACCAGATAGCGCGCACCGAAAACAGGCGTCAGGCGGATGGCCCGCTCCATGTATGCCAGCTTTTCCTTGCGCTTTTCCGCGCTCGTATCATCGGTCGGCCACGGGCCGTGTACCTGGTGAATACGAATGCCGGCTGCCAGCGCTGCCGCGCGCTCCTTTCTTGCCAGCTCCTTGGCCGTTTCCAGGTCGCTCGTATAGTAGATGCCCCTCACGTCGCAAATGGCAGAAAGATCTGCACAGTCAAAGCCTGCCTCATGCATGGCAGCATAGGTGCGCCCGGGGCCGTTGGTCTGCCGATCCTGAAAATTTCCTGTATGAATCCCAATCTCCATCGGATGTGCCTCCTCTATGGTCTTTGTTCTTATTTTTCTTTTCTATACGCTCCGAACACGGCAAGATCGATCACGCCTACGCCGATCTTCTTCGGCTTTTGCAGTGTCAGGCGAACCTTTTGACAGCGCGCATCGGCAAAAATATGATAATCAATATTCTTTTCCTCGCGTGGCGCGGTGTTGTCCACCAGCGTGAACCATGCGCCGTCATAAAAGCCCTCTAACAGGAAGCCGATCGGCTCGGGCAGGATACCCTTTTGATAGTCAAGGCCGATCTCCTTCCAGAAAATGCGTACCGCACTGGCTGTAAAAATGTTACTGAACGCATATTCCAGCTGCGGCCTCGGGTCATCCTCGGCCGGCTGCCACCAGCACTGGTTGTTTTCGTTGGTCGCATAGATGGCAAGGTGCCCCTCCTTTTCTGAGGAGGCGGTCGGCCGGATGCCACCCGTCAGCGAGAGCAGATGCGGGCTGTTATCCGTTACGGCATCCGCACGGTAGCCGGGGATGAATTGCGGCGTGTCGGTCACCCCGTGCGGGCAGTATAGCTCGCCGTTTTCGTCAATGGCACAAAGATCCATGCCGATGCGCCGCTCATAGCGGTGCGTGCAGGCGGTCACCAGCGTGTAAAAGGCCCAAAGCGTGCCGTTCGGCCCCCGCTCCACGCAGCCGTGGCCCGCGCCGGTCACAATACCGGTCGTATGAACGGTCAGCGGATTCTTCTTCTGACAAACGAAGCCGGAGAGAGGGGAGACGTCGCTGTAATAGACGGCCATGGCGTAGTTCGCATGGCAGGTATCCGGCGCAGCGTAGATGAGGTAATAGCGGCCGTTTTCCTTTAAAAGATGCGGCCCCTCCACCCAGCCAAAGGTGGGGTCCTGGTTGTAGAGGCCCTGCCGCTCCCACGGGTTCTTTTCCGGGTCCATTCTGATCACGTCCACCGGCCCGCGCACGACCTGCCGCGGGTTGCCCTGATCCAGCTCGTAGCCAATGATCTTGCAGGCCAGGCCCTTTTTGTTATCCGCCGGCTCCATGGCAAAGGCAAGCATGTAGATGCGCCCATCATCATCTAAAAACAGGCAGGGGTCGCAGGGGGTAAACGGCTGCCCGTCAAGGCCGATAAAGTCGCCAAGGCAGGTAAACGGCCCCAGCGGATCATCTGCCACATAAAGTGGGCAATACCATGCCGTCAGTAGAAAGCGGTTGCCCCAGGGGATGATGCAGGGGCTGTATTTGGGGCAGTATGGCTCGGTGCGCACATGCTGCCAGCTTTCAAAATCCTCGCTCACCCATGCCATGCCGTAGCTGGGGTAGAGATACCATTTGCCCGCGTGATAAAAGACGGTGGGGTCACTGATCGAGCGATAGTCTGAGCCACTTACCGCTTCCGGCTTGTTCTCATGGCTGAACATGCCATGCTCAAAGGGGTACCATTCGTCCTTGCCACGCGGAATGCTTGGCAGGGGCAGTGGGTTGGCAAAGGTGTGCGCTGCCGCGCTCTGGATTTCCTTTTTCATAATGATCACTCCGTGCTGTTGAAAACTTTTTTACTATTATATAGTATCATGTTGTGATTTGCAAGTCTATTGTAAAAAATCCCGCAAGGAATTTCCTTGCGGGATTTTGTATGAGATCAGTCAAACAGGTCGCCGATGCTGTCGCCAAGGTTCTCCAGATCCTCGCCCAGCTCCTTCAGCTCCTCGTAGCAATCCTTGCAGTAAATGACCTCCTGGCCAAAGATCTCGTCCTTGTACTGCTTGCCGCTCTTTTCCTCGTTGCAGAGATCGCACTTGAACGTGCCGCAACCGGTCAAGGCTGTTGCCAGCGTTGCTGCCAGAACCAAGCCACAGATCAATTTTTTCATCGTAATGTCTCTCCTCGTTTTCGTTTATTATAGCACGCGCAAGCGTGTGCTACAAGACTATCATAGCACACCCGGAGGGAAAAGTCAAGTAAAAAAGACTTTTTTACAACAGCGTTTTTCTGTGCTGCATGGCGTACTGCTTGGGGCTCATCCCCACGTGGTTGCGAAAGGCAAGGTAGAAAACCGTCCGGTTTTCTACCTTGCTGCTATGCGGGAAGTACCGTTTGCGTGATCAAAAAAGAAAGAGCGGGAAGAAGATCTTCCCACTCTTTTTGTTTACGGTTATGCCAAATGGCGATAGCCCTTTTTACTTCTTCAGTGCAGCCTGTGCAGCGGCCAGTCTTGCGATCGGCACGCGGAAGGGCGAGCAAGAAACGTAGTCAAGGCCGATCTGGTGGCAGAACTCAACAGAGGTCGGGTCGCCGCCGTGCTCACCGCAGATACCAACGTGCAGATTCTTGTTTACAGGTCTGCCCAGGGTAACTGCCATGTTCATCAGCTTACCAACACCGGTCTGGTCAAGCTTTGCAAAGGGATCGTTCTCAAAGATCTTGGCATCGTAGTATGCGCCAAGGAACTTGCCGGCATCATCGCGGGAGAAGCCGTAGGTCATCTGCGTCAGGTCATTGGTACCGAAGCAGAAGAAGTCAGCGTTTGCAGCGATATCGTCAGCGGTCAGGCAAGCTCTCGGGATCTCGATCATGGTACCAACCTCATACTTGAGGGTAGCGCCGGCAGCAGCGATCTCCGCATCAGCCGTTGCAACAACAACAGACTTCACGTACTTCAGCTCCTTCACGTCGCCAACCAGCGGGATCATGATCTCGGGAACGATGTTCCACTCGGGATGGTTCTTCTGAACGTTGATCGCAGCGCGGATAACGGCGCTGGTCTGCATCTTGGCGATCTCCGGGTAGGTAACGGCCAGACGGCAGCCACGGTGACCCATCATCGGGTTGAACTCATGCAGGGAGGAAATGATCGCCTTGATATCCTCAACAGACTTGTTCTGTGCCTTTGCGAGCAGGGCAATGTCCTCCTCGGTGGTAGGAACGAACTCGTGCAGCGGGGGATCCAGGAAACGGATACATACAGGGTTGCCCTCAAGAGCCTCATACAGCTTCTCGAAGTCAGACTGCTGGTAGGGCAGGATCTTTGCCAGAGCAACCTCTCTCTCCTCAGCCGTGTCAGAGCAGATCATCTCGCGGAATGCGGCGATTCTGTCAGCCTCGAAGAACATGTGCTCGGTACGGCAGAGGCCGATACCCTCAGCGCCCAGCTCGCGTGCCTTCTTGGCATCAGCCGGGGTGTCAGCGTTGGTTCTTACCTTCAGGGTACGGAACTCGTCAGCCCAGCCCATGATGGTGCCGAAGTTGCCGGAGATCTCTGCATCAACGGTGGGAACGATACCGTCGTAGATCTTACCGGTAGAGCCGTCGATGGAGATATAGTCGCCCTCGTGGTAGGTCTTGCCTGCCAGGGTGAACTGCTTGTTCTCCTCATCCATAGCGATCTCGCCACAGCCGGAAACGCAGCACTTACCCATACCGCGGGCAACAACGGCTGCGTGAGAGGTCATACCACCGCGAACGGTCAGGATACCCTGAGAAGCCTTCATACCGGTGATATCCTCGGGAGAGGTCTCCAGACGAACCAGAACGACCTTCTTACCAGCTGCCTTCCAGGCCTCGGCATCCTCAGCAGAGAATACGATCTGGCCGCAAGCAGCACCGGGGGAAGCACCCAGACCACGGCCAACAGGCGTAGCAGCCTTCAGAGCCTTGGCATCAAACTGCGGGTGCAGCAGGGTGTCCAGGTTACGGGGGTCGATCATCAGAACGGCCTCTTCCTTGGTCTTATGGCCCTCAGCCACCAGGTCTACAGCGATCTGCAGAGCGGCGGGAGCGGGTCTCTTACCATTTCTGGTCTGCAGCATGTAGAGCTTCTCATTCTCAATGGTGAACTCCATATCCTGCATGTCATGGTAGTGGTTCTCAAGGATCTCGCAAACCTTCTTGAATTCCTCGAAGGCAGCCGGGAACTTGTCAGCCATCTCGGCGATCGGCATCGGCGTACGAACGCCGGCAACTACGTCCTCACCCTGTGCGTTGGTCAGGAACTCGCCCATCAGCTTCTTCTCACCGGTAGCAGGGTCACGGGTAAAGGCTACGCCGGTACCGCAGTTGTCGCCCATGTTACCGAATGCCATTGCCTGTACGTTAACGGCAGTACCCCAGGAGTAGGGAATGTCGTTATCGCGGCGGTAAACGTTTGCGCGGGGGTTATCCCAAGAGCGGAATACGGCCTTAACAGCACCGATCAGCTGCTCCTTGGGGTCAGAGGGGAAGTCGGTACCGATCTTTGCCTTGTACTCTGCCTTGAACTGGTTAGCCAGCTCCTTCAGATCCTCAGCGGTCAGCTCGATATCCTGCTTAACGCCCTTCTCTTCCTTCATCTTATCGATGAGCTCCTCGAAGTACTTCTTGCCGACCTCCATAAC
>JAZQLY010000034.1:0-9568 GCA_045543015.1 Eubacteriales bacterium | reverse complement strand
ATAGAAGCCTCCCCTTGGGCGGCGACACCCGCAGGGTGTCATTCTGAGCGGAGCCCCCCTCGCAAGATCCTGCCACCTTGCGGTGGCACCCCTGCGGGGTTCGGTTACGGGCTACGCCCTCCACTCAGGATGACAGCGAGGGGGGCGCAGCCGAACCCGGAGGGCACCGCGGGCAGCGGTGGAATCTTGCCGCCGCTTCAGACAATGGCCTCCCCCCGGCGGGCGGTACCAAATGTTGTTACAATGTTAATTCTTTACCAAAATTGTATCTTTTTTTTGAATACGGTTGTTTTTTGCCGCGAAATTCGGTACAATATAAGACAGAAAGAATGCGGGGGCGCTTTGCCCCCCGTTATAGCCGAAGAGAGCCGAGCTCATACGCCCTGCGGCGAGAATTTTTCGCGTCTTATGCCAAATCTCGCCTCGCAAGTTATACATAAAGAGGTTACCCTATGTTTCAGAATTTTTTGATCTGGGAGGATGAGATGGAGGCGGCAGGCGTAGAGGCCTGTGGCATGTTTTCTCCCACCCATATCGTGGTCACGCTGGTCTGCCTTGCGCTTGTTTTTCTGTGCGTGCATCTTTCCCGCGGGCTGAGCGAGGAGCGGCTGCGCCGCATCGTGCTTTACATCGCCATTCTCGTTACCGTGCTGGAGGGCTGCAAGATCGCCTTTAACTGGGCGCACGGCGGCTTTACGCCCAACCACTGGCTGCCCCTGACCTTCTGCTCCTTCTCCACCTACGCCTATTGGTCGATCGCCTTCGGCGGTGAGCGGCTGCGGGAGGCGGCAAAGGGCTTTATCTGCGGTGGCGGCATCGTGGCCGGGCTGACCTTCCTGGTCATCCCCATGACCTCGGTGGCTACCTACCCCATGCTTCACCTGCTCTCCTGCTACTCCATGCTCTACCACTCGCTGATGATGTACGTGGGGCTGACCTTCCTGCTGAACGGCTACTTCCGCTTCACGATGGAGGGCTACCGCAATTTTCTGCTCTTCACCCTGCCGGCCTGCGTGCTGGCCCTGGTGGTCAACCTGGTCTACGGTGCGTTTGGCGATATCACCCTCTGCAACATGATGTTCCTCTCCGACCCCCACCTGCTTGACGAGCTGATCCCCTTTATCGGCCTCGTGCATCGCAATATCCCCGCCCTGTATACGCTCGGGGCCCTCGCCGTCTACCTGACCATCCCCTTCTTCCTCCCCTACGGCGTGGCGCGCGCGGTCTACGCCCTCCAAAAAAGAAAAAAAGGGCGCTGACCGCCCGTAAAAAAAGGCCTGCTACAAGGCAAAAGCTCCTTGTAACAGGCCTTTCCTTCTCTCCCTCTTGGCGTTTTGTATAAAAATTTTCGCAATTTTCGTGCGATTTCCATAAAAAAATTCAATTTACCTATTGAAAAATCACAAAAAATAGGTTAAAATATAGGCAGTATGCCCAAAAACCTTTTGGCGGCCCTTCCAGGCAGCCGTCTGTTTTTGAGCAAAAAGACGGTTTTTCGTTAGCCCCTTGATCATATTTCGTATTTATGCAGAGGAGATAACCATGCCTAACAGACTCTATCAGAGCGTAGTTCACCAAATGAAGGATGCCATCGACCGCCCCTTTGGCGTGATCGATGAAAACGGCATCATTGCCGCGTGCAACGATCCCAAGCGGATCGGCGAGCCCTGCGGCCCCACCAAGGAGGAAATGGTCTACACCGACGGGCAGGCCGTGTTCGGCGGGAACACCTATCACCAGATCACGGTTGCCGGGCGCTGCAGCTGCGTTGCCTTCGTACAGGGGGATGACGAGTTTGCCGCACGGATGGCGGCTGTGCTTGCTATCTCGTTTGCCAATATCCGCAACCTGTATGACGAGAAGTATGACCGCTCCTCCTTTATCAAGAACATCCTGATGGACAATATCCTGCCAAGCGATATCTTCGTCAAGAGCAAGGAGCTGCGCTTCACGGGAGAGGAGCAGCGCATCGTCTTCCTGATCAAGTTCTTCGGCCATACCGACGTGCTGCCCTACGAGATGGTGCAGGGCCTGTTCCCTGACCGCTCGCGCGATTACGTCATCAACGTAGGCGAGCAGGATATCGTGCTGGTCAAGGAGGTCAACGAGGACTGCGAGATCGCAGAGATGGAGGCGCTTGCCGCCAGCATTGCCGAAACGCTGAATGCCGAGTTCTACGCCCGCGTGGCCATCGGCATCTCCACGGTGGTGGACAATCTCAAGGACCTGGCGCGTGCCTACAAGGAGGCGCGTGTGGCCATTGAGGTGGGCAAGGTCTTTGATACCGAAAAGACCATCGTCAGCTATGAGAACCTGGGCATCGGGCGTCTCGTTTACCAGCTGCCCTCCACCCTGTGCGATATCTTCCTGCAGGAGGTCTTCAAGAAGGGGTCGATCGAGTCGCTTGACCGGGAGACGCTGATGACCGTGCAGGCCTTCTTTGAAAACAATCTGAACGTATCCGAGACCTCGCGCAAGCTGTTCGTGCACCGCAACACCCTGGTCTACCGGCTGGAGAAGATCCGCAAGCTGACCGGCCTTGATCTGCGTGAGTTTGACCATGCCATCACCTTCAAGGTGGCCCTGATGGTCAAGAAGTATCTGACAAGCAAGCCTGTAAAATTCTGATACATACTCCCCGGCGCGGCCGCTGACCGCCGCCGGGGGTGTATTGTTGTTTTTTGCATTCGTTGCAGGAGGAAGTGAAACGCTTATGAACGGGCAAACCAAGCAGGTTCCGCTGGGGCGGGCAGTGCTGTGCGTGCTGCTGTGTGTGATCTTTGCCTCACTGTCTACCTACCAGTTTTGTTATTATTCGATCTTTTCCGCCCACAAGCAGGCGCTGGGCGAAACCACCGCCGCCATGAAAAAGGAGCATGATCTGCTGCTTGCCGCGCGGGATGCGCAGATCGCCGAGCTGACGGCACGCCTGCAGACCACGGAGGAGGAAAAGGCTGCCGCATGGGCAGAGGTGGACGTGCTGACCGAGCGGCTGGTGGCCATCACCGGGCTGAAGGAGGGCACGGCAGAGGACTGCCTGCGCCTGCTGCTGACCCGGGCGCTGACCGAGCAGGATCGCTACGCCGGTGCCTCCGGCTCTGACTACGTTGCGCAGGAGGTAGAGGCCTATATGGCCACCTACGCCGCCGATTTCGTCTCGGTGGCCGAGCGGCTGCTCTTTATCGACTTTTTGTACCGCACCAATTATCTGCACACCCCGCTCACGCCGGAGCAGGCCGAGGAGGCCATGGTGGAGGGCTATATTAAGGCGGCCGGGGACGTGCACGCCGTCTATTACACGGCAGAGGAATACCTCACGTTTACCGACCGCATGAACGCCAGCCTGCGCTGCGGCATTGGCGCCGTGAGCATGAAGGCGCCGGACGGCCAGGCCGTGCTGGTGCTGCACGTCCATGAAAAGTCCCCCGCGAAGGAGGCCGGCATGCAGGCCGGTGACCGCATCATCGGGGCAGACGGCAAGCTGATGGCCGACGTTGGGTACGATGCAGTGGTTGCCATGATCCCCGGCAAGCAGGACACCAGCGTGACGCTGACGGTCGAGCGTGGGGACGAGGTGCTGACCTTCGTGGTCGCCCGCCGCACGGTAGAGACCGACGTGCTGATCTCCCGCGTCTATGAGGAGGGGGGCAAAAGGCTGGGCTACGTCCGCCTGCTGGCCTTTAATAACCGCACGGCCGAGCGGCTGGAGGAAGCGCTGGCAGAGATGCAGCGCACGGGGGTCGAGGGCCTGATCTTTGACCTGCGCGATAACACCGGCGGCAGCCTCAGCTCGATCCTCGACGTCCTCGACGTCATCCTGCCTGAAAACAAGCTGGTGATCAGCTTTGATTATAAAAACGAAAACAACGCGCGTGAGCCGATCTATACCGAGACGGCGGCAAGCGTCTCGCTGCCCATCGTCGTGCTGCAGAACCGCAGCACCGCCTCGGCGGCCGAGCTGTTTGGCGCGGCCCTGCGCGACCACGGCTATGCCACCCTGGTGGGTGAGACCAGCTTTGGCAAGGGCACCATGCAGACCGGCTATAAGCTGGAAAACGGCGCGTATATCACCGTTACCGTGGCCGGGTACCTGCCCCCCTCGGGCGAAAGCTACCATAAGGTCGGCATCCGCCCGGACGTAGAGGCGCCCGTCTCCGAGGAATACGAGAACCAGACCATATACCTCCTGCCCTTTGAGGAGGATACGCCCCTGCAGACGGCCCTTTCGCTGCTGGGTGGCGCACAAGAATGATCAAAAATTTTTTCACAAATATATTTTTTAGGGAGAATTATCATGCCGGAAATCAAGAACTACACCCCCGCCGAGTTTGCGGAACTGCAGAAGGAGCTGGAGCTCTACAAGGTCAAGCGTGAGGAAAACAAGAAGGATATCTCCACCGCCCGTAGCTACGGTGACCTTTCCGAGAACAGCGAGTATGATGAGGCAAAGCAGGAGCAGGGCAAGATCGCTGCCCGCATTGCCGAGCTGGAGAACATGATCGCCAATGCGCACGTCATGGACGCGAGCGAGATGGATGAAAACGTGGTCAACGTCGGCTCCGTGGTCGAGGTACGCCGCCTGGAGACCGGTAAGATCGTGACCTACACCCTGGTCGGCTCCTTCGGTGCCGATCCGGTCAACGGCAAGATCTCGGATGAATCGCCCATCGGCGCCGCGCTCAAGGGCTCCCGCCCGGGTGACACGGTCGAGTTTACCGCCCCCAATGGCAACACCTTCCGCCTGGAAGTACTGAGCATTACCCATTAAGAGAGGGAAAAGACAGCATGCAAGAGAACAGAGAAAATCAGCAGCCCGCCGCCAATGCCACCAGTGAGCTGGCCGTCCGCCGTGAAAAGCTGGCCGCCCTGGTCGCCGCCGGGCAGAACCCGTATGAGATCACCAAGTATGATCTGAACGCCGACAGCGCAAGCCTGAAGGCTGGTTACGTAGACGTGGAGGATCCCTCCGCCGGCGCGCGCGTGCGCCTGGCCGGCCGCATGGTCTCCCGCCGCGTCATGGGCAAGGCATCCTTTGCCCACCTGCAGGACAGCACCGGTAAGATGCAGCTCTACGTCCGCCGTGACGACGTAGGCGAGGAGGTCTACGCCGGCTTCAAGAAGTGGGACGTGGGGGATATCATCGGTGTAGAGGGCTTCGTCTTCCGCACCCAGACCGGCGAGGTCTCGCTCCATGCCTGCAGCATCACCCTGCTTTCCAAGTCGCTTCTCCCCCTGCCGGAGAAGTTCCACGGCCTGACCGATACCGACCTGCGCTACCGCCAGCGGTACGTTGACCTCATCGTCAACCCGGAGGTCAAGGAGACCTTCGTCCGCCGCTCGCAGATCCTGCGCGAGATCCGCGCCTACCTGGATGAAAAGGGCTTTTTGGAGGTCGATACCCCCATCCTCACCCCGTGTGAGATCGGCGCCTCCGCCCGCCCCTTCATCACCCACCACAACACGCTGGATATGGATATGTACCTGCGCATCGAGACCGAGCTTTACCTCAAGCGTCTGATCGTGGGCGGCCTTGACCGCGTGTACGAGGTCGGCCGTATCTTCCGTAACGAGGGCATGGATACCAAGCACAACCCGGAGTTCACCTCGGTCGAGCTGTACCAGGCCTACACCGATTTCCACGGCATGATGGACCTGGTCGAGGAGCTTTACAAGCGCCTGTGTGACCGTGTTTGCGGCACCCGGGTGATCACCTACCAGGGCAAGGAGATCGATATGGGCAGCTGGCAGCGTCTGACGATGGTAGAGGCCGTCAAGAAGTACGCCGGCGTGGATTACCACGATTGGGCCACCGATGCCGATGCCCGCGCAGCAGCCAAGGAAAAGCACGTACCCGTCCCGGCCGATGCCACCAAGGGCGCGGTGCTGGTCGAGTTCTTTGACGCGTTCGTTGAGGAGAACCTCATCCAGCCGACCTTTATCTACGATTACCCGGTAGAGAACAGCCCGCTTGCCAAGCGCAAGCCGGACGATCCTGCCTTTACCGAGCGGTTTGAGTATTTCATCAACGCCACCGAGTTTGGCAACGCCTTCTCGGAGCTGAACGACCCCATCGACCAGCGTGAGCGCTTTGAGCGCCAGGTGGCGGCCAAGCGTGCAAGCGAGGAGGGCTGCCGCGCCGAGGTGGATTACGATTACATCAACGCGCTCGAATACGGCATGCCGCCTACCGGCGGCCTCGGCTTCGGCGTAGATCGTCTCGTGATGCTGCTCACCGATAGCGCCTCGATCCGCGATGTGCTGTTGTTTCCGACCATGAAGCCCGAAAATTAACTCGGGCTTGCATCTTTTGGCATAACCGTAAACAAAAAAAGAGAGTGGGAATAAACCTCCCACTCTTGTTTTGTTTTTCGTCTTGTTGTGCGTCCTGCACCGTTATAAGGAGGAAAACCTGCGGTTTTCTCCATTTTTATTTGAATTTTTGTTTACTATCTCCGTTTTCCACCCTCCATGTATGAAATACATGTGACGGGGTGGAAAACGAAGATTTCTGCTCAAAACCTGCTGCGCCCGGCTTGCATCTTTTGGCATTTTCACCCGAGGGCTTGGAATTTTTGGCTATTTACAACAAGCAAGCAAGGTCTTGAAGAGGGTAAGCTCGTAATCGTAGGTATAGGGGTTTTCGCGCTGGCCGGCAACCATCTCGCCAAAGGCGCGGATCATGGCGTTATAGCGGTCGTAGGGGGCAGAGGCGAACTTCTCACCCGCATCGTTCCAATCCGTGCCGGTGTTCAGCAGGTATTCGGTCTTTTGCAGCGGGTAGCCGATGTTGATCTCCAGCGGCCGCACCTCAAACTTGCCGCGCTCACCGGTGATCACCAGCTGGCGGCGCATAAAGCCGCCGCGCTCGGTCTGCGTGGTCTTGACAAAGGAAACGCCGCGCTCGTATTCAAGCACCGCCATAGAAAAGTCCTTTGCCGCCGTATCGTACACGCCGGTCGCCTTATTGAAGGGGTAGATCGCCCTCGGCTCGCCCTGCAGGCGCAGCACCAGGTCGATCAGGTGGCAACCAAGGAAGAACATCATGCCGCCGGGAAAGGTCTCCAGCCACTTGGTCGCCCGCTCGTCCCGCCAGCCGCTCATGTGCGCCTCCACGCTGATCACACGGCCGATCTCGCCGGCGCGGACGCGCGCAAAAATGTCCGAAAGAGTGGGGTTGTAGCGGTACATATAGCCAACGTGAAAAACGGTGCCGTTCCTTTTCACCGTCTCTACCAGCTCCTCAAACAGGGGCAGGGAAAGCCCGCCCGGCTTCTCCATGTGGATGTGCTTGCCGTGCTGCGCACAAAGCAGCGCGTATTTGGTCAGGTAGATCTCCTCGGTCTCTACGGCCACCGCCTCAATGCTCTCGTCCTGCAGGATCTCGTCTACCGTCAGCTCCGGGTAGCCACGGAAAAAGCCCATCTGGTCCGGGAATTTTTCACGCTCCCCCTCCGGGAAGGCGTAGCCCACCACCTCAAACAGGTCCGGGTGCTTGGTCAGCGTGTCAAAAATAATGCTGCCGTGGCTGTATAGGCTGGTACCGATCTGTGCGATCCTGATCTTTTTCATCGTATCCCTCCGTCTGTGGTTTTTTTTCATTATAGCACGGCGTGGTAAAAAAAGCAAGAGCCACGGATTGACAGCGGGGGATAGATTGTGGTATACTGATAAAAAAGCGACGGAGGAAAACGATCGATGTATGAAACGGTTTTGGCCATCTTTGATGGCATCGTGCAGTATGTGGCGCTCTTGATCGAGCTGGTCGGCGTTGCCGTAGTGGCCTTTTCTGTTGGCCGAGCGCTGCTGCAGCTTTTTCAAAAAAATCACCGCGTGCGGTTAGAGCTGGCAGAGGGCATCGCCCTGGCCTTGGAGTTCAAGCTGGGGGCGGAGCTGTTGCATACGCTCACCGTGCGGGAATGGAGCGAGCTGCTCATTTTAGGCGCGGTCATCCTCCTGCGTGCCGCCATGACCTTCCTCATCCAATGGGAGATCCGCCTGGAGAAAAAAAGCGAGCAGGAAAGCGGCAAGGAGAAGGGGTAAGACGTTTTCCTTCCAGAAAAATAAAAGTTGCAATTTGGTTTACAAAACGGTTGACAAATAGCAAAAAACAGGTTACAATATATTCAAATAAGAAAAAAGGGGGATCGTATGGATATCAAGCAGGTAATTGCGTGGATCCTGGGAGAGCAGTATCATTCTATCAATGATCTGCGGTATAACCAAAAGGTCGGCATCATGTTTTCAAAAGACGAATTTGCGCAATTTTTAGCCATGAAGGATCAGCTGGTGGCACAAGGCGATACACATATCAAGCCCCTGCCGTTAAAGACGTTCAATTCGAAGCATTGCTTTTATGTGAACGGCGTTTATCTGCTGCAGCTGCAAAACGAGTACAGAAGGCTTTTGGTCTCTGATTTTAAATTGAATCAAAGCTGGTTGTTTACCAGAAACAAGGAGGATATTTTTACGTCAAGGCTCTATTCAGAGATAGAGGGGACGCTGAATATCGAGAACATTCCAACAACGCACCGTCACATTGTCGAGGTGAGCAGAAGCGAGACCGTGACCGAGCAAAACGATATTATCGTGAAAAACATGATCAACGCGATCCGTTTCATTACGGAAAGCAAGCCGGCGTTCAATAAAGACAATCTGCGCACGTTGTATCAAATGCTAAGCAAGGATTGCCTGCCGGAGGCGCTGAAGATCAAGGACGGAGCCTATTATCGGGACGATAAGGTATTTATCGGCGCGTTTGCGGGGGCCGACTGGCACGAGATCGATTCGTGCATGGAGTCGCTGTTTGCCTTTGCGAACGATCCCCAAAGCATGAAAGAGCATGAGGACCTTTTGCCATACATCTGTCACTATTATATCCTGTATGTTCATCCGTATTTTGATTATAACGGCAGAACGGCCAGAATGGTATCGTTTTGGCTCAGCTATATCAACAAAATCGCCTTTGCCCCGTATTTTATGAGCGAGGCGATCAACGAGACGAAAAACGACTACTACCGGGCGATCACGGATACAAGAAACACCAACAATGACGTAACGTATTTTTTGGGGTATATACTGGAGACGTCTATCCGGTATAGCTTCGTCTACAAAAATCTGGAAGAGATCAAAAAAATGCTTTCCAAAACCGGGGATATGCTATCCTCGTCGGAGTGGGTATATGTAAAAAAGATCCTCGTGCATAACGAGGACGGGTATTTTAATTATAAAATGTTTTTGACGTATATCAATGCAAGCATGTCCAGGCAGGGGGCATTAAAGATCCTGAACAACCTGCACAGCTATGGAATTTTGGAAAAAAGCAAAAACAAAAAAGGGGACACCGTTTTTAAACTCTGCCAGGATCTTATCACGTATCGGTATCATAAATCATGACCGCAGGCGGGGGGAGAGAGGAACGTTTTTTGGTGACCCGTACGGGAATCGTCTCGGCACGGCGACGAAAAGCCGAGGGGATTTCGGCTTTTCTCCGTGCCTCGGTCACCGCGAACCCCCAAAGCTCGGCAAGCTCGCTTCGGGGAACCCCGGCCGCACGGCTCTGACGTGCCCC
>JAZQLY010000033.1:0-108734 GCA_045543015.1 Eubacteriales bacterium | reverse complement strand
TGATGTAGAAAACCTGCGGTTTTCTCCTTTCTATTTGAAATTTTTGTTTGCTATCTCCGTTTTCCACCCTCCATGTATGAAATACATGTGACGGGGTGGAAAACGAAGATTTCTGCTCAAAATCCGACGAGCCCCTTGCGTGCATCATAAAAATGCGGGCGAGAAATGAATTTCTCGCCCGATTTGCTGCGCAAAACGCATATACATGCTGCATTTTAATGAGACAGTCCCCATTTTTATATACCGTAACGTCCCGTCAGTGGATCCTTGAAGATGGCAAGCGCGGGTGTCTTGAATGTGAAAACGATAAAGAGCAGGGCAAGCGCACCAAGCGCGGCAATGGCAAGCCTTGGTGACCTGCAACGCAGCCTTTCCGCCTTGAACAGCCGCGTCTCGCAGCAATATGCCACCGCTGCTGAAATGAAGAAGATCGCAATGTTGAGCCAATCGGGCGACTGACCGATCACGCCGTTGTAGGTATAAAACAAAACGGGGATGCATACCAGCCCAAGCAGGATCCCGCGCAGCTTCACGCACCAAAAATCTGCCCGGTCACGGAAGAAAAAATATTGTAGGATGGCAAAAAGCAGCATCGGCCAAAAGAGCAGCTTCATATGCTCCCATGTGGATTCGTTCACGCCGGAGAACGGCGCGATCCATACCGCCATGCCGAGAAAATCATATAAAAAATGTAAAAGCGTACCGCCAAGCGCGGTCACGGCAAAGCCCCACAGCTGCCAAAGCCCGATCGATCGTTTCATAACTCCCTCCACCACTTGCCAATGTTGCTACAGTATATGGGGGAGATGGGGAAGATATGCAACAAAACTTGTTGACAGCGCAGAACAAATTTGTTATAATGCAGATAGCAATTCTTGATTTAAGGGGGCGAGGCTATGATTTTTGAAAAACAAATTGTCAACACCTATAAAGGAATGGTATATACGCGCTGCGATGATACCAAAACAGCCTTTTATTTCTCGGCAGATAACTTTCCGGGTCTGCAGCAAGAGCCGTATGCCTTTAAGGCCTCTGCCGGTCACACGCTGCAGGGATATCTCTACTGCTATGCCGGTGCAAGAGAAGACCGGCTGATCGTTTTTGACCACGGCTTTGGCGGCGGTCACCGTTCGTATATGAAGGAGATCGAGATGCTTTGCCGGCACGGCTATCTCGTTTTTGCTTATGACCATACGGGCTGTATGGAGTCTGGTGGTGAAACGCCAAACGGCCTGGCGCAGTCGCTGTGTGACCTTCATGACTGTATGACAGCCATCAAGGCAGACGAGCGCTTTGCCTCGCGGCGCATTTCGGTCATG
Organism: Eubacteriales bacterium; assembly: GCA_045543015.1. GTDB lineage: Bacteria > Bacillota > Clostridia > Oscillospirales > CAG-272 > UBA1740. The sequence goes on along the minus strand of JAZQLY010000033.1, from coordinate 107,415 downwards.
GGGCATAGCTGGGGCGGTTTTTCTGCCTTGAACATCACCGCCCTGCACCCAGAGATCACGCACGTCGTTGCCATGTGCGGCTTCGTCTCGGTAGAGGAAATGATCAAAACCTTTTTCTCTGGGCTTTTGAAGGGGTATCGCAAGGCTGTGCTTGCGGTAGAGCAAGCATCAAACCCGCAGTTTTCCAGCTTCCATGCGGTCGAGTCGCTTAAAAGCTCACCGGCCAAAGCGCTCCTGATCTATTCAGAGGACGATCAGATGTGCCGCCGTGTGCATTACGATATCCTGAAGGAGGGGCTTGCAGAAAAAGAGAACGTGCGCTTTTTACTGGTAAAAAACAAAGGGCATAACCCCAATTATACAGAAGAGGCTGTCAAGCTGCTGGAGGCATTCGGCAAGGCGAGGGGCAAGCTCCTGCGCAAAAAGCAGCTGACCGAGGAGGAGAAGGCGCGCTTTGTTGCCTCCTTTGATTGGGATAGCATGACCGCACAGGACGATGCGGTCTGGAAAGAGATCCTTACACATCTTGATACAGAATAACCGCGGCAGGGGGAAAACCCTACCGCGGCATCAGACAATAAGAACTGTGGTGAAGCATCCGCTGAATGCGCATTAATTCTTCAAAACGTACTCATAATTCCCGGCAGATACCGTATACACGGCGTTTCCCACCGTGATGTCGGCTGTGCTGCCCGTGGGGACGGTTACCGTAATGCGGTAGCCGTCCTTTTCCTTGCGCCAGCCGCTCTTGACCGTGCCGTGTGCCGTGTCCAGCTCGGCCTCAGCCCATTCAAGCCGCGCATCAGGCATGGGCTTGATGTGAATGTGCTGGTAACCGGGCTGCCCCTCATCCGGGCGGATGCCGGCCACCGTGCCGTAAAGCCAGGCAGCAACCGCGCCGTAGGCGTAATGGTTAAAGGAGTTCATATCGCTTGACCACATAGAGCCATCCGGCTTCAGCCCGTCCCAGTGCTCCCAGATCGTGGTGGCGCCCTTGCGCACCGAATAGAGCCAGGAGGGGAATTCCTTTTGCAGAAGCAGGGAATAGGCCACGTCTGCGTAGCCGTTATCGCTTAAGGCATCCATGATATAGGCCGTGCCGATAAAGCCGGTCTTCAGCTTGTTGCCATTCTCGCGTACCAATTTGGCCAGGTGCGCTGCGTAGGCTGCCTTATCATCTACCATGTCAAATTGCAGAGCAATGACGTAGGCAGTCTGCGTGTCGCACTTCAGCATGCCGTCCTCCTTGACGAATTCACGCACAAAGGCGGCCTTGACCTCCTCCTTGCGCGCTTCGTAGACGGTTACGTCCTCGCCCAGCACGCGCCCGGCCTTGATCACCAGGTCGCAGGCGTAGGCAAGGAAAGCCGTGCCAAGCAGCAGCTCGTCCGTTGCACCGCGGTAAGAGCCTTCCTCGGCGTCCAGCCCCAGCCAGTCGCCAAACTGCTTCTCGCCGCCCCAGGCGGCAGGGCCGTCTCCTTTGCTATACACGTAGTCGCACCATGCCTTCATGGAATCGAATTGCTCGGCAAGGATGCGCGTATCCCCGTAGGCGCGGTAGATCTCCCACGGGCAGACCGTGGCAGCATCTCCCCAGGCGAATGCACCGGCGTTCCGGTCAAGGGCAGGGACGATCCAGGTAACGGCACCGTTCTCTAACTGCCCGCTTGCCAGATCGTGCAGCCACTTGCGGAAGAAGCTGTCTACGCGATAGTTGTAGGCCGCCGTGCGGCAGAAGACCTGTGCGTCTCCCGTCCAGCCAAGCCGCTCGTCACGCTGTGGGCAGTCTGTCGGAACGTCCAAAAAGTTGCCGCGCTGGCCCCAGATCACGTTTTGATACAGGCGGTTGACCAGCGGGTCCGAGCAGGCAAAGCGCCCGGTGCGCTGCATGGCAGAATGTAAAACAATGGCAGAGAAGTCACCAACGTACAGCTCGTCCGTCGGGTACTCGGTCAGGCGAACGTAGCGAAAGCCCTGGAAGGAAAAGACCGGGTGGAAAAAGCCGTCCTTGCCGTTTGCAATGTAGGTGACCTGCGATCTTGCCTTGCGATAGTTCTCGTTGTAGAAGTTGCCATCCTTGTCCAGTACCTCGGCATGGTCAAGCACGATGCGCTCACCAGCCTTACCCACCGTGCGGAAGCAAACGTAGCCGGTCACCTCCTGGCCAAAGTCGATCACGCGCTCCCCCTTGGGGGTGGTAAAGATGCTCACGGCAGGAATGACCTCTGTCTGCTTGACAAGCTCTCCCTCCTGCGGGATCAGCACGTCATGGCGGCATGCCTCGGCAACCACAGCCTGCTGTGGCTGGCCGGCAGGCACGGTCGCATCAAAGATCTCGCCATGGTAGATATCCGAATAAAGAATCGGGGTATCCTCATAGTGCCAGCTTTCGTCGGTTGCGACCGTCTCCAGCGTGCCGTCTTTATAGGTCACCGTCAGCGCGGCAATGATCGAGCGTGGTCCACCGGACGGCTCGTATACCCCACGGGAGATCGAGCTGCAGTACCACCCCTTGCCAAGAAAAACACGGATCTCGTTTTCTCTTGCAAGCATGTCCTTCACGTCATAGGTCTGCACCTGAATGCGGTGACGGTAGTCTGTCCAGCCGGGGGTGAAATAGGCATCCCCTACGCGCCGGCCGTTAATGTGTGCCTCGTAAAGGCCGCGTGCCGTGATCTGTAGCGTGGCGGTACGCACCTCGCCGTGCAGCGAAAAATTCCTGCAAAAAACGGAAGAGGCGTCCCGCGCGGGCTCGCATGTAGTGATAAATTTTGCTTGCTCTAACATGTCAAATTCCTCCGTTAATTTTAGGCAGATCTTTCTTTAGTGGGTTCCATGACCCGCGCAAGAAGCAGATAAGGTACATTAAGAACAAAAACAGATTGTGCAGGATCATGCACGCCCAAGCGGCGATCAGACCGCCGCCCCACAGCTGTGTGCATAGGGCAGTGCCAAGAATCCGGATGGCCCACATGCCAACGATGTTGTAAAGAAACGGTGCTTTCGTTTGGCCAACGCCCTGCATCATCCCCTCCACCACGATCGAGAAACCGAAGATCGGCTCCGAGAGGGCAACCATGCGCAGCACGGTGCAGCCAAGGGTGATGACGGCAGCGCTTTCGGTAAACAGAGCGACCAGCGGCGGCGCAAGCCAGAACAGTAGGCCGCCGGAAAGGATCATCAATCCGATCTCCAGTGGGATCAGCAGCTGCGCGATCTTTTTCATGCGGTCTGCATCCTTTGCGCCGTAAGCATTGCCGGAAAGCGTGGCGGCCGCCGTTTGCATGCCGTAGCCGGGAATGTAGAAGGCAGATTCTACCGTGTTGGCAATGGTGTGTGCCGCTGTTGCGATCTCGCCGAGTGAGTTGATCATCGAGGCAAAGGCTACGTAGCCAAGTGAGGTGCCAAACCGCTGCAGCATGTTGGGCAGAGAGACGCGCAGACAGGGGCGAAGAATGCTGCCGTCCGGCAGGATCGATTGCCCACGCGGAGAGATGCGCGGGTGCTGCCAAAGCACCAGGGTAATGGCAATGCCGCCGGCCGTAAAGGCGATCGCGCTGGCAGCTGCCGCGCCAATAACGCCAAGTCCGGCACCCGGTATGGTCAGTGCAAGGGAAAAGATTGCAATCGTCCTCGTCTCATAAATCAGGAAAAAATTTAGGATAACGTTGAGCAGATTGACAAAGATACCGATCTTCATCGGTGTTTTGGTGTCGCCGGCAGCGCGCAGCACCGTGCCGAAGATGGTGGTGGCTGCCCGTGGCAGCATGGGCAGATACAGAATAAAAAAGTATTCTGCCGCCAAGGCTTGAATGGCGGGGTCGACCTGCATCCAGACCGGCACCATGCGGCTGAGCGACAAGGTCAGCACGGTAAAAAAGCTGCCCGCTATCAGAACGGCCAAAACCGCCTGGCCGGAGGCGCGCCTGGCGTGTTCCTCCTCTCCTGCGCCAAGCGACTTGGCAATGAAAGCAAGAAACCCGATGGAAAGGGCAGATATGGTACTGCCGATCAGCCAGTTCACGGTGCCGGTGGCACCTACTGCAGCGGTTGCCGCCGTACCCAAGGAGCCTACCATAGCCGTATCGATATATTGCACGGCCGTTTGCATCAGCTGCTCCAGCATCGTGGGCCAGGCCAGACTGACGATGGCGGCAAGCAGCGGCAGATAACCGCCTTTTATTCGTGTTGTCATAGTTCACCTGTTTTGTTGCGAATGTAAGAAAAATGAAAAAGCGGGGACAATATGATAAGCACCTCTTGACAGGGGCCTGCCGTTTCTGCTATAATGCCAATAGAGAAGACGTGCAGGAGGTAAGCATGAAACCAAAGGTTACGTTGAATAAAGACCAGGAGCTGGTGGCAAAAATCAAAGAGGGGCTTGCAGCGCGCGGCGGATATTGCCCTTGCCGCCTGCCAAGGACGGAAGAATACAAGTGTATTTGCAAGGAATTCCGTGAGCAGATCGCAGACCCGGATTTTGAAGGCTACTGCCACTGCATGCTCTATTATAAATCAAAGGGATAGGGAGAGATCATATGTCTGTACAAAAAATCACCAAGGAAAACTACACAGCACTTGTAAAGAATAGCGAAAAGACGGTGCTGCTTGATTTTTATGCCGATTGGTGCGGCCCGTGCCGCATGGTCTCACCGCTGGTGGATGAGATCGCAGAGGAGCGCACAGACGTTCTGGTTGGCAAGATCAACGTGGATGACGATCCCTCGCTTGCCATGGATTTTGGTGTAGTCAGCATTCCCACGCTGGTGGTCGTGCGCAATGGCGAGGCGGTGACGCGTGCAGTTGGCGCCCGCCCGAAGGATGCCATTCTTGCCATGCTGGATGCGTAGCCATAAGGGGACGACTCCTCTTATGACCACGCATTCCCAAAAAGAGAGAACAAAGCAGCTTGTTCTCTCTTTTTTTGTTTTACATTTTTTCAAAGTGCAGCACGTCTGAAACAAAAACGATCGCACCGCCCACCATAACCTCTGCCGGGTATGCGTGATATACCGAGGCCGCAATTTCTGTTGGCGGCAGGGCAGGGACCTTTTGCATACGCTGCGCACAGTTGCGGCGAATGATCTCCAATGCCTTCTCCAGCTTTTCATCATCCACACCCATCAGCAGCGTTGTGTTTCCGTCCCGCAGAAAGCCGCCGGTGGTGGCCAGCTTGGTAAAGTCAAAGCCCTCCTCCGTCAGGGCGCGGCAAACGCCGCTTGTGTCTCTTTTGTTGACGATGGCAGTAATCATCTTCATGATAAGTTCCTCCTGTTTTGGGATGGGGTATCACGGATAAGCATATTATAGCATAAAGTAAGTGTGTTTTCAATATAAAGTTATGATTAAATGATCAAAATTATCATTCCCCCCTTGACAAACTGTGAAAACCGTGTTATCATATGAGCAAGCATTCAAATGAACATTCGTTCATATGAAAGAGAGGGATACTATGCACGATCATGCAGCACGCCTGCAGCAGGTAAGAGATGCCTTCCCGCAAGGGGAGCGGCTTTCCGCGCTGGCAGAGCTGTTTCGCCTGTTTGGTGACGCTACGCGCATGCGCATCCTGTATGCGCTGAGCGAGACGGAGCTTTGCGTCTGTGCGATATCAGAGCTGCTTGCTATGTCGCAATCCGCCATTTCCCATCAGCTAAAGGTGTTAAAGGATGGGAAGCTGGTCGATTGCCGCCGAGAGGGAAAGACGATCTATTATTTTTTGGCGGACGATCACGTTCGCCATATCATAGACCAAGGCTACGTACACATAACGGAGGAAAAGGAGAGCAAAGCATGAAAAAGACATGGCAATTAGAGGATCTGGATTGCGCCCATTGCGCTATGAAGATGCAGGAGGGGATCGCCGCCGTTCCTGGTGTGGTGGCCGCCTCGGTCAATTATCTTTCCGCGCGCTTGACCATCGAGGCAGAGGAGGCGGATATGGATCGTATTATCAAAGAGGCCGTTAAGATCTGCCGCCGTATCGAGCCGGATTGCCGCATCCTTTTGTAACGCCATGACGCGCAGACAAAAGAAAAACCTACGCCGCATTCTGCTTGCGGCGGCGCTGACAGTTGCTTTGGTGCCGATCCCGGCCGGGGTCTTGCCTACGGTATGGGGCGGAGAGCCCGAGCGCGGGCTGTTGCGGCTGCTTTTGTTCCTTGTGCCGTACCTGATCGTAGGATGGGACGTGCTGTTTTCCGCCGTGCGCAATCTTTTTCGCGGTCAGCTGTTGGATGAAAAGTTCTTAATGGCCATCTCTACCGTGGGCGCCCTTGCGCTTGGTGAATTTACCGAGGGCGTTGCCGTTATGCTGCTTTATCAGGTTGGCGAGCTGTTTCAGGGCATCGCGGTTGGCAAAAGCCGCCGCTACATAGCCTCGCTGATGGACATTCGTCCGGATACGGCCTGCGTGCTGCGAGAGGGCGACTTCTTGACCGTTTCACCCGAGGAGGTTGCCGTTTCTGAAACCATTCGTATCCTACCTGGGGAAAAGGTGCCGTTGGATGGTACGGTGCTTTCTGGTGAAAGCAGCCTGAACACCGCTGCGCTGACGGGCGAGAGCCTGCCGCAGCGTGTTGGCGTGGGCGATCGCGTAGTCAGCGGTTCGGTCAATCTGGATGGCGAGCTGCTCGTCCGCGTGGAGAGCGTCTACGCAGAAAGTACCGTTTCCCGCATTTTAGAGCTGGTAGAAAACGCCTCCGAAAAGAAGGCGAGGGTAGAGAGCTTTATCACCCGCTTTGCCCATTGGTATACGCCAGTCGTTGTTGGCGTTGCCGTTCTGCTTGGTATTATTCCACCGATTTTTGATGGCAACTGGGCAGAATGGATCAGCCGCGCCCTGATCTTCCTGGTCGTTTCCTGTCCCTGTGCGCTGGTGATCTCGGTGCCGCTCTCCTTCTTTGGCGGCATTGGCGGTGCCTCACGCCGCGGCATTCTTATTAAGGGAGCCGGGTATATGGAGGTGCTTGCCCGCGCCCGTACTGTTGTCTTTGATAAAACGGGAACGCTGACGCGCGGTAATTTTCGTGTGACGGATGTGGCCGCTGTTGATGGCCGTGCAGATGCGCTGCTTGCGCTTGCCGCCGCCGTAGAGGCGCATTCCAACCATCCCATTGCCCACTCGGTATGTGAGGCTTGTAACCAGGCTGCACCTTTCTTGGCTACGGATGTTTGCGAGATCGCCGGGCTGGGGATGTCAGCCATGCTGGATGGTAGCCGTATTTTGGTCGGTAACCAGCGGTTGATGGAGGAAAATGGCATCGCCTATACGCCGCACAGCGGCATTGGCGCGGTATTGTACGTGTCGGCAGACGGCAGGTTCTGTGGTTCTATTCTCCTCTCGGATGAGATCAAGCCGGAGGCGAAGGAGGCCGTTGCCGCACTCAAAGGCTGCGGCGTTGTCCGTACCGTCATGCTGACGGGTGACCGCGCCGAGATCGGCGAGGCCGTTGCCCGTGATATAGGGCTGGATGAAGCGTATTGCTCCTTGCTGCCTGGAGATAAAGTTGAAAAAACAGAAAATATGCTTGGCGAAAAAGGGAAGGTCGTTTACGTTGGCGATGGCATTAACGACGCCCCCGTGCTGGCTCGCGCTGATGTTGGCGTGGCCATGGGCGCGCTTGGCAGCGATGCCGCGATCGAGGCGGCAGACGTTGTTCTGATGGAGGATCGGCTCAGTAAATTGCCGGAGGCCATTCACCTATCCCGCCGCACCATGCGCATCGTGCGGCAGAACATTGTGTTCGCTCTCGGTGTCAAGGGAATAGCACTTTTGCTGGGTGCCTTGGGGTATGCCAATATGTGGGGCGCCATATTTGCCGATGTCGGCGTGCTGGTGCTTGCCATTCTCAATGCGATGCGTACGATGTATAACAGAAAAGGAAAGGTTTGATCATGCTCGTTTATTTGTTTGCTATTTTGTCCGCCGTTGGCACGGCGGGGCTGTACCTTGCGTTTTCTTCACTTTCGCCGTGGTGGATCCTGCCGCTGTTTATCGGCGGCTTCGTCGCGCTGAACTGCGTGTATATCGTCTACCTGTTTGTTACGTCCTTCGTTTTCTCTATGAAGAAGCCGATCAAGCGCGTCAACCCCTATGCCTATTTTATGACGCACCTGACCGTGAATTGGCTGCTCGGCCTCTTTCGCATCCGTTACCGTGTGCGCGGGGAAGAAAAGCTGCCGCAAGAGCCGTTCGTTCTCGTCTCTAACCACCGTTCGGATTTTGATCCGATGGTCGGCTTTGATGCGCTGCGTGGGCGCAAGCTCGGTTATATATCCAAGGAGGCAAATTTCCGTATTCCGATCGTTGGCCGCCACATCTACCATTGCGGCTTTCTGCCCATCGACCGCAAAAACCCACTTCGCGCTGCCCGCGCGATCAAGGAGGCAGCACGCCTGGTTCGGGAGTGCGGCATCTCTATGGGCATCTACCCGGAGGGCACGCGTGCCAAAACGGACGAGATGCTTCCGTTTAAGGACGGTGCGTTTTTGCTTGCCAAAAAGGCAGAGGCACCGCTTGTGATCATGGCGACGAGAAATACCGAAAAGATCACCAAGAATTTCCCCTGGAGGAGAACGACCGTAGAGATGGAGATCCTGCGCGTCCTTGACCGCGAAACGGTCATGTCGCTCGGCGCAAAGGATCTCTCCGCCCTCGCGCGTGAGGAGATTGAGGGGTATTTGAAAAACGTATAATGTAAAAAGCAGGCCGAGCATTGCTCGGCCTGCTTTTTACAGCTCTCTGAAATTCTTAATGCGGTGGAAGGTGCTGTAATTGGTATTGTGGTAGCTGTTGGCGCCGTTGATGCCCGTGCGGCACAGGTAGATCATATCATCCCCGTCAATCATCGGGTCAACGTACTGGAAGCCAATCTTCTGCGGGTCCTCGTGGAGATAGTTCAGCAGGTCGCAGGCCAGCTCCCACTGCTCACAATCCCTTGATTTCATCAGCGAAAGCAGATTGCGCGCATGCTTGTGCTCACTGTCGATGATGCGGCTGATGATCGAGTAGTAATAGCCGCTCTTCTCATCGTGGAGAATGATGCTCTTGGAATGGTTGCCGGGCAGGGCAATGGGGCGGTCGTATTCCAGCGGTGCCTCCGGATCGTCAACGTTAACGCGGAAGGCCAGCATATAACCGAAATCCGGGGTGCATTTCGTCATATCATAGCGCATGACGTTGTACAGATTGCCATCCGGCAATATGACCGGCGAACCCTCAATGTTGCCGCTGCTGGGGCCGGAAATAAAGCCCTCCACCCACTTGGGATCGTATTTGATCGGGTCGGTAAAGGCCCAGCTGCTCGGCTCTAAGGGGTCAGCATCCGCGGGGATAGAGGCCATCATCGGTGCGTGGTAGCCCTCGCCCCAGCTGCCCCATTCGTGTGTGATCCACAAGCGCCCGTTGTGATAAATCACCGGCTGCGGATTTTTATGCACGCCGGCCACGTTGCACTTACAGGAGCCGCGCAGCAGCACCGTGGGGGTGGTGAAGGTCTTGCCGCCATCAGTCGATTTGCCGATCAGCAGGTCGCCGTACTCGGTCGAGGTAGCAAGCATGTAAAGCTCGCCCTTGTGAATAAACATCTTGCCCCAGAAGCAGGGAAACAGCTCGCTGACGTAATGCCAGGTCTCGCCGTTATCATCAGAGCGGAAGATCAAGGTCAGATTTTGCGGTGCATTCGGGGCAAACAGGTCCATCGAGGCAAGCAGATAGCCGTCCGGGTGGCGAACCATGCTCGGACTGCACAGATACTGGCCGGAGAAGCGGTAGGCAGGGTCCTCCGGGTGCAGGTAGTTGACTACCGTGCCGACCGCCTTGCCCATGCGGGCCAGGCGCACGCGGCTCTTTTTGTCGCCGTGCGATACCTGTATCTCGTATTCTTCGCCCTCCGTGAGGCCTTGGATCGTATAGCTGTCTCCGCTCACGGTGGCGGAGGCAGAGAAGATCTCCTCCCCACGCTTTCGCCAGGAAACGGTGTAGGTATCCTTGTTCTTGTCAAGCCACTCAAGATGCAGCGTGTCCACGCCGGGTACCAAACGGCAAATATAGGGGTCTCCCGCATCAAAAAACGGGGGCGCGTAGGGCGTATAGCTCCAACCGATTACAGGCTTCATTGTAAGGTCTCCTTATTTCAGTAAGATTTTTTCCAGCTCGTTTGCCAACAGATCCATTTGGCGGATGCTGGATCTTTCATAATCGGTCAATTCATATTGCGAGCGGGCGCGGGAGAAAATAGAGTTGATCGGCAGGCCGGCGATCTCCTGCAGGTGGTATTTTGCCGTAACGGGGTAGGCCAGCTTTTCGGTGTAGGCGGCCGTTCCCAAAAATGCCTGGATCAGATCGGCCTTTTCCGGCTCCTCTGCAAAATGCTCGCACAGGTATACGTACAGGCGCGGGTGGAAGTTGCACATGACACCGCAATAGCCGCAGGCGCCGGCGCGCAGCGTCTCCAGCAGCGTTTGCGCGTTGGCGTTGTACAGCTGTACGGTGCTGCCCTCCAGCACGCGAATGCGCTTGGCGATCTCGGCTGCATCACAGCAGGTGTCCTTGATAAAGGCAAAGCGGCCACTGTCTGCGCAGTAGCGCAGCATCTTTTCGGTCAGCAGGCGCTTTTTCGGATAGGGGCATTCGTAAACGCCGAGTGGGATCTCCGGCAGCGCAGTGATCAGCTTGTCGCAGTCACGGATCCAGGCGTCATCCCCCTCCCAGGCGGTGTCCAGGCGATTGGTGATCAGGATCAGCGCGTCCGGCCCCTCGGCTGCAACGGCGCTTAGCTCGTGTACCTGCACGTCATGGGTGCTCCCGGTATGGCCGGAAGCAACGATGGTCATTTTTCTGCCGTTTGCGGCGGCAAGACGGGCTGCCTCGTCGACCACCGTGCGTGTCAGCGCAACGCGCTCTGCCTCAGTCAAGAAAAAGATCTCGCTGGATTGGCAGGTAGCAAAAATACCGTGACAGCCGTTTTCGTAGTACCATTGCGTCATGGCACGCGCTGCGCCCAGGTCTACGCTGCCGTCTTTGTTATAGGGGGTGATCATCGTCGGGAAAGCCCCGGCGTGCATCTTCTGCCTTTTCATGCTTTTTTGCCCTCCGGTTTTTTGCTTTTATTCTATCACGCGGGGTAGTGTCTGTCAATGTCGACAGGTGACACAAAAATGTCATTTTGCGACATTGGCTTGACAATCTGCCGCGCTTGTGCTAAGATATAAAAAACGATATGGGGTGGTTTTTTTGGAACTATACGATGATTCGGTTGCCGTTGCGCGGCTTTTGAACCGCATTTGTATTCCCCCAAAGCAGGATCCGTTTTATATGGAGCTGCTTTGGTTCCGCAAGCAGTTTTACGCGAGGGATCTGCGCCGCATCAGCCACCAGATGCATCGCCATGCATTTTACGAGGTGCATTTTCCCTTCGCGGGAGAGGTGACCTATGAACTAAAGGATGGTGGCAGCTTTACGCTTGACAAGGGGCGATATCTGCTTTTGCCGCCGGGGGCCGAGCATTGCCTTGCGCATTGCACGCCGGACTACGCCAAGTTCTCCTTTGCCTTTTCAGTTTCCTTGAAGGATCTTGCGCCTCACGGCTTTTCGCTGTCACAGATCCCGGTATGCCTGCCCGTTTCACAAGAAATGACGCAAGCCATCTCGCTGACGCATGCCGCTGCCGCACGGGCAGATGCACTGACCCCCGTCTGCATGCGAGATTCGCTTTTTCTGCTTGCCACGCTGCTGATGGAAAGCAGGCAAAAAACCGCCATCGGTGATCTGCGGGAGGACGTCCGCCTTCTGCGCGCCAAGCAGTTTATTACCGACAACCGCATGCGCGCCATTTCGGTAGGGGAGGTGGCTGCCTTCGTCCATCTTTCCGAGAGGCAGTTTACCCGTATGTTTGAAGAGGGAGAGGGTGTTACGCCGTTGCAGTATATCCGGCGTGAGCGTTGCGCCGCTGCAAGAGAAATGCTGCTTTCCGGTAGCGAGGTCCTTTCCGTCATTGCAGAGCGGCTTGACTTTTCCTGCGAATATAATTTTATCCGCTTCTTTAAAAGCGTTGAAGGGTTTACCCCGGCTGCCTTTCGCCGTGCCGCGCATGCGGAGCGGCTGACCGAGGACGGGAAAAAAACAAACAGCCAAAGGAATGAAAAATAACGGGATCCGTGCGTATCCGCACGGATCCCGTTATTTTGTTTTTTATATTACTTTCTCAGAGACAGCACGTTCTTTTCGTAAGCGCGGATTTCTTCATACCAAGAGGCATCGGCGGGTACGCCCTGCATCTCGCAGTACTTTTCCCAAATGTCACCGAAGGGCAGCGTCTTGCACTCCTCCTGCAGCATCATCATTTCGGTAAAGTTGCCGCTGTCCTGCAGCGCCTTCAGCTTGGCGTGCGGCATAAGCAGCGCGTTCAGCAGTGCCTTTTCCATGTTGCGGGCACCAATGACCCATGCAGCCACGCGGTTGATCGAGGCATCAAAATAATCCAGACCGATCAGTACCTTGTCCATCGCGTCGCAGCGCACGATCTCGGTGGCGATCTCCTTTACCTCGTCATCCAGCAGAACAACGTGGTCAGAGTCCCAGCGTACCGGGTGCGTGACGTGCAGTGGCACCTTGTCAAAGAAGGTCAGCAGGGCAGGGATCTTGTCACCAACCATTTCGGTGGGGTGATAGTGACCGTTGTCCAGCAGGTTGTATACGCCCGGGTGGCTTGCGGCGTAGGACATGTAAAACTCGTTGGAGCCCGTGGTGTAGGATTCTACGCCAATGCCGAACACCTTGCTCTCCACACAGTCGATCACGCCGTCCAGCTTCTCGGCAAAGATCTCGTCCAGCGCGGCGGCCAGGCGCATGCGCGGGCCAATCCTGTCAGCCGGTACGTGCTTATATCCGTCCGGGATCCATACGTTGTTCAGAACGGGGGAGCCCAGCTCCTTGGCAATATAGGCGGCAATGCGGCGGCAAGCAATGCAATGGTCGATCCAGAAGCGGCGTACCGTCTCGTCGGGCGAGGAAAGGGTAAGGCCGTCCTTGACCATTGGGTGGCTGAAGCAGGTGGGGTTAAAGTCAATGCCGTAGCCGCGCTCCTTGGCGTAGGCGATCCATGCATCAAAATGGGCGGGCTGCAGCTTGTCGCGGTCTACGCGCTCACCGTTAAAGATCGCATAAGAGGCGTGCAGGTTGATGCGCTTCTTGCCGGGGATCAGGGAAGCTGCTTTGTCAAAATCAGCCATCAGCTCGGCCGGGGTGCGTGCCTTGCCGGGGTAGTTGCCGGTGGTCTGAATACCGCCGGAAAGCGCTTCACCGCTGTTTTCAAAGCCGATAACATCGTCCCCCTGCCAGCAATGAATGCTGATGGCCTTTTCTGCAAGTACAGCAAGGGCACGGTCAACGTCAACACCGAGGGCGGCATATTTTTCTTTTGCACTGTCAAAACGTGTCATCATTATGTTCCTTTCAAAAAAATCATATCGTCGTAATTATAGCAGGAGTTTCGTTGCGTGTCAATCCCCGCGTTCGCTTTTTTGCGAGAAAAATATTTTGGGGGAAGGAAATTCCACCTGAAAAAGAATTGACATTCTATTAAAAATATGCTACAATAATACGATACAAGAAACGAAAGGGAGGGGTGCTTTATGGGAATCGGATATGCCGATAGCGATAAGGATTCCTTTTGGGATCTTGACCTGCTTCTTCCCGCCAAAAAGCAGTCCTCTAAAATGAAGCCGTTTTCCTCCGGCATCCGCACGGCAGAGGTGGTCGCGGGGGGTGATGATGCGGCAAAGGGCGAGCGGGAAGAGCAACGCTTGACCATGCCGCCGGCAGACCCGGCCACCGAGGTCTGCGAATATACACCGTCTTTCAACCGTCTTTTGTGCCGCGTGCGGATAACCCGCCGCAGGTGCGAGTATAATTTTTACAGTCACTTCCGCCGTGATGCAGAGCGGTATCTTACCGTAGAGGGGGAGGAATGCCCCTTTGCGCCCTTCTTCTCCTATATTCCGCAATATGCCCAGCTGACCGAGGCGCAGCTTGCCTATTATTTCTATTGGCGCTCTGCCTTGCGCCGCGGGGAATACCTGCAGACGGAGGAAAGCTATTTTTATCTCTATGTATATGAGATCATCAATCTGCCTGAAATTATCCATCCGAAAGATGGAGTCACACTGCTGTGTAACGCCTGGGCGGCGTACCGCTCCCGCTTTCCACGCATTGATAAATTCATGGCCGAGTGGGTCTGCGATTATTGCTTGATCCATGGTCTGCCATGCCCGGAGGAGGCCGTTCGCCCTTTTTTGAAAAAGCTGCTGCCGCTTGTTTCCTTGCGGGAATTTTATCTCGGCGGCATGGGCGATTTTTCTCCGCACGGGGTAGAGATGGCGCTTGCCTTTTACAGCGATTATCGCTGGCAGGATAGCCACTATGCCGCGCAGCACCACGATCTGTTTGAAAAGCATCTCGTGGCCGCCGTTACCCCGGCGGTAGAGCGGCTGCTTTCAGACTCCAGCCTGTTTGCCGAAACGGCACGCTCCTATCAAAAGCACGATGCCTTTTGCGGCTCGCTGTGTGCGCATAATATCAAAAGCCGCATTGAGGTGGAATATTACGCAGTTCGGGACGTGTCTGCCGTTCGCACCGCCATTACCGCTGCGGTGAAATATGCCGAGAATAAGCTGCGCAGTCTGCTGGTGGTGAAAAGCCGCTTGACCGTTCCTCCCTTTGATGAGGAGCTTCGTCTGCTGATCGACCGTTATTTTGCGCAGCAGGGGGAGAGTATTTTGCCCCCGACCCGCGTAAAAGAGAAGCCGGCCTATGAGCACCTGTACGAAGCCAAAACAAGCGGCGTGAATTTTGAAAACGCCGCGCAGATCGAGCGTCTGTCATGGGAGAACACCCGCATCCTGGTGCCGGAGGAGGATGCGCAGATTTTTGAAGAAATAAAAAACGAGCAAAAATACAAGGCAGATGCCATTTTTGCCGCATCTGCGGTAGAGCAGCCACCGAAAGCCGAGCCACCTGCAGAAGAAGGGGGCAGCCCCTTCAGCCAAGAGGAGAAGACCTATCTTGCCATGCTGCTTGACGGTGATCCTGCAGGGGTGCGTGCCGTTCTGCTGGCTGCATCCGTTATGGAGGCGCAGCTGGCCGAGGGGATCAACGAAAAGGCGCTGGATATGCTGGGTGACATCGTGCTGGATGGAACGGCGGATGGCTACCGCGTGATAGAGGAGTATCGGGAGGAGGTCTCGCAATGGATACGCTGAATCGTGAGACGGTCAAAATACCAAAACGAATATTGAATACGCTGCTTTCTTCTTTGGGGGCGGGGGTTGTGCCGCGCTCCGGTGCGCCGTATATCGCCATTGGGCGGCAGGAGGAGATCGCCAGCCTGCTTGCTGGCTTTGAGGCGGTTGCCGAGGGCGGTGCCGCTATCCGCTTCTTAATCGGCCGTTACGGCAGCGGCAAGAGCTTTCTTTTGCAGCTGATGCGCGGCTACGCGCTTGACCGGGGCTTTTTGACGGCAGATGCCGATCTTTCGCCTGAACGGCGCTTGTGCGGCGGGGCAGATTACGGCCTGGCCACCTACCGGGAATTGATGCGCAATCTGGCCTCCCGCGCCGCGCCGGATGGCGGGGCGTTGCCCGTCATCCTCTCGCGTCATTACGCCATGCTGTGTACCGAGCTGGCTGCCGCCGGCATTCTGCCGGAGCAGGAGGAATTTGCCACGCAGCTGCGTGCCAGGATCTACGCCACCCTTTCCGAGCTGGAGGGGGGCGTTGGCGGCTTTGATTTTGCGCGTGTGCTGGGCGAGTATTATGCCGCCTCGACCACCGATGACCGGGATAAAATGAGTGCCTGCCTGCGTTGGCTGCGCGGTGAATATGCCGGCAAGACCGAGGCGAGGAGGGAGCTGGGCTTTTCGGTCAGCACGGTCATTGACGATGATAACTGGTACGATTTTGTCAAGCTGTGGGCGTTGCTTTCCGTGCGCCTCGGCTACCGTGGCTTGATCCTGTATATCGACGAATGTGTGAATCTGTATAAGATTCCCAACCGCATCTCGCGTGAGGCGAATTATGAAAAGCTGCTTGCCATCTTTAACGATGCGCTGCAGGGGCGTGCAGCCGGCCTTGGCGTGATCTTTGGCGGTACGCCGCAGTTTTTGGAGGATACCCGCCGTGGCCTATTCAGCTACGAGGCCTTGCGCAGCCGCTTGGCGGACAGTCGCTTTGTAGAGCAGGGGTATACCACGCTTTCCTCGCCCGTCATCCGTCTGCGCCGCCTGTCAAATGACGAGCTGCTTGCCCTGATCGCGCGGCTCACGCATCTGCATGCCGAGCAGGTTGGCGGGCAGGATGCCGTTACCGCTGAGGAGATGGTGACCTTTTTGCAAGCCGCGCTTGCGCGTGCAGGGGCGGAGGAGCTGGTCACCCCGCGTGAGATCATACGCGATTATCTGACCCTGCTGAACATCCTGCATGAAAATCCCGCCCTTCGCTTTGCTGATCTGTTGAGCGGGGAAGAAAAGGCAGACGCGCCGCAGCAAAACGAAGAAAAAGCTGCTGAAACGGCATCTGCCGAGAAACAAACACGGAAATTTGATCCTGTCGATTTGGATTTTTAATAAAACGAAAGCGAGGTGAAAAAAGGCATGACCGAGGCTGATCGTGTTTTTCAGTCCTTTCCGCCCTTTGTGCGTGAGTATATTTACAGCCGCGGGTGGGAGAGCCTGCGTGGTGCGCAATTGTTTGCGGCCCGCGTGATCCTTGAGAGCGAGGACAATCTTCTCCTGACCGGCGCTACTGCCTCCGGCAAAACAGAGGCTGCCTTTTTTCCCATCCTTGCCGATCTGTGTAAGCATCCCCCGGTGCAGGAGAGCGTTTCCGTTCTCTACGTTGCGCCGCTGAAAAGCCTGATCAACGATCAGTTTTACCGCATGGAGGAGCTGCTTGCCGAAAGCGGCATCCCCGTGACGCATTGGCATGGGGACGTTGGCATGTCGCAAAAGGAGCGCCTGCTGCGCGAGCCGCGCGGCATTCTGCAGATCACGCCGGAATCACTCGAAAGCATGCTGATGAAACGCGGCAGCGATGTGATCCGCCTCTTTTGCTCTCTGCGATATGTGATCGTGGACGAGATCCATACCCTGATCGGGGCAGACCGTGGCAACCAGATCCTGTGCCAGCTTTCCAGGCTTTCTCGTCTGATCGGCCATTCGCCGCGCCGCATCGGCCTTTCCGCCACGATCGGGGATCCCACCCTGGCAGCCGCCTGGCTCGGTGCCGGCAGCGGCAGGGAAACGCAGGTTGCCCCGCCGGAAAAGGAAAAGCTGCGCTGGCGGCTCGGTTTTGAGCATTTTTATATACAAAACCCGGCAGAGGATCAACGCCCGGATCCGGCATTGGCTACGGCAGCGCCCGATGCGCGCGGTGGCCATGCACAGCTTGACCCCGGCTATGAATTTCTCTACGATGCCGTTAAGGATAAGCGTGCCTTGGTCTTCTCTAATTCCCGCGAAGAAACGGAATATGTGACAGCTACTTTGCGGCAGATCGCCAAAAAGCGTAAAGAAAAGGACGTTTTTCTCATCCACCACGGCAACCTTTCTGCTGCCCTGCGTGAGGATGCTGAGCGCAAGATGAAGGAGGGGGATGAGACCGCCGTCACCTGCGCCACCGTCACCATGGAGCTGGGCATTGATATTGGCCGCCTGGAACGGGTAGCCCAGGTCGATGCACCCACCTCTGTCTCCGGCTTTTTGCAGCGGCTCGGCCGCTCCGGCCGCCGTGGCGCCCCACCGGAAATGATCGAGGTCTTTCGCGAGGAAACGCCCCTGCCAAACACCCCGCTGCCGCAGCTGATCCCTTGGGGGCTGCTGCGTGCCATTGCGATCGTGGAGCTGTATACGGGTGAGCGGTTCGTTGAGCCGCCGCGTGTGAAGCGGCAGCCCTTTAGCCTGCTGTTCCATCAAACGCTCAGCCTGCTTGCCTCCTCCGGGGAGCTGACGGCAAAGGCGCTGGCAGAGCGAATTTTGAGTCTGCCTCCATTTATCCATGTAAAAAAAGAAGATTATCGCACGCTGCTGCTATCCATGCTGGAAAATGAGTGGATCGAAATGACCGAGGAAAAGGGGCTGATCATCGGTCTGCGCGGTGAGCGCGTGATCAACAGCTATAAGTTTTACGCTGTCTTCAAGGATAGTGAGGACTATACCGTCCGCTGTGAGTCTGACGAGATCGGTACGATCACCAACCCGCCGCCGGTAGGCGACCGCTTTGCGCTTGCCGGGCGCGTGTGGGAGGTGACCGAGGCAGATCTTGTCCGCCGCTTGATCTACGTCAAGCCGGTAGAGGGGAAGATGGAAATCTCCTGGCCGGGCGACAGCGGCGAGATCCATACCCGCTTGCTTGAAAAAATGCGGGAGATCCTGTTCTGCGATCGGAATTACCCGTATCTGATGCCGAATGCCGCCGCCCGGCTGGAGACGGCAAGACACCTGGCCAAAAATACCGGCATGGAGCATAGCATGCTCGTATCACTTGGTGGTAGCAGCTTTTGCCTGTTCCCCTGGCTTGGTACGCGCGCATTCCGCACGCTGCGCCGCCTGCTTTTGCAAAACGCCAAGCGCTTTGGCATCAGCGATCTGGAATGTGAGGGCTGCTGCTATATGACCTTCAAGGCCTGGCAGAGTGACGGGCAAGCCCTGCTTGCACGCCTGCGCGACCTGCTTTCTACGCAGGGGGTCGATGCAGACAGCCTTGTCGGCGCGACCGAGATGCCTGCGTTTGACAAATTCGACCCTTATATCCCGGCAGAGCTGCTTCGCCGCGCCTATGTGGCAGACCGGCTGAACCCGGAAGAGGTGATCGACCGTTTCTTGCATGATTTTGTTGTTCGGGAGGAGGGCAGCTGATGGATGATCTCTACGGTGCATTGGCACCGTTTTACGATGCCTTGAACGGTGAAGTGGATTATCACACCTGGGCAGATTTTTTGGAAGAATGCTTTGAAAAATATTTCCCGGGAAAGGTTGATGCCGTTTTGGACCTGGCCTGCGGTACCGGCAGCATGGCGTTGGAGCTTGCCGCCCGCGGCTATGATATGATCGGGGTAGACGCATCTGCGGATATGCTTGCCGTCGCGCATGAGCGGGCTGCGCAGCAGGGGCTGTCTGACCGTATCCTGTACCTGTGTCAGGATATGAGTGAATTTGAGCTGTACGGCACGGTAGAGGCGGTCGTTTGCTGCCTGGATGCCGTCAACCACGTCACCGACAGAGCAGCGCTTTCCCGCTGCTTTCATTGGGTGCATAATTATCTCGTGCCAAACGGCCTCTTCTTGTTTGACGTGAACACGCCGTATAAATTTGAGCACGTGTACGGAGACCGCGCGTATCTGTTAGAGGAAAACGGCGTGCTGTGCGCCTGGCAGAATGATTACCGGCCGGCCGCACGGGTGTGCGACTTTTACATCAGCCTGTTTTCGGAGGAGGCGGACGGCCGCTACACAAGGCAGGATGCCCACCAGCGTGAGCGGGTGTACACGCTGCTTTCCCTGCGCCGCCTGCTTGCGGAAAACGGGCTTGAGCTGGTCACCGTTTGCGGAAATTTTGCGTTTGAAGAACCGCGTGAGGATTGCGAACGCTATTATATCGTCGCTCGTGCGATAAAGGAGAATGTATGAAAGAACAGAACGAAAGATCGCTGATGCTGCGCGGCATGACGCGTGACGGCAGTGCGCGCGTCACGGTGCTGAACTCCCGTGCCATCGTCAATCGCGCCATTGCCTATCACAAAACCGCGCCTACCGCTACGGCGGCGATCGGCCGCTTGCTGACGGCCACCTCCATGATCGGTGTGATGCTGCCGGAAAAGACCGATACCGTTACCGTTTCCATTGCGGGAGACGGCGAGGCAGGACGCTTGCTTTGCGTGAGCGACTATTACGGAAACGTGCGCGGTTACATTCAAAACCCGTCGGTCGACCCGCCGCGTAAATCCAACGGCAAGCTGGACGTTGGTGCAGCCGTAGGGCGGGGGAGCCTTTCTCTTGTGCGGCAGATCGCAGGCGCAGACATGCCGCAAAGCGGCACGGTGCCGCTTGTCAGCGGTGAGATCGCCGAGGATATTGCCTCCTACTTTGCCAATAGTGAGCAGCTGCCTACCATCTGTGCGCTTGGCGTGCTGGTAGACGTTGACCATACCTGCCTTGCCGCCGGCGGCGTGCTGATCCAGCTTCTCCCCTTCGCGGCAGAGGAGACGATCGACCTGTTGGAGCGCAACGTCAAGGATCTTGCCAACCTGTCCGATTGCTTCCGCCGCGGTATGAGCAATATGGAGATCGCAGAGCTGGCCTTGCGGGATATCCCGTTTGACCCGTTTGATGAGCTGGAGGTCGAATATCGGTGTACCTGCGGCAGAGAGCGGATGCACAAGACCCTTCTCAGCCTTGGTGAAAAGCAGCTGCGCACCCTGCTTGACGAGCAGGAGGCCGAGGGGAAGGCACGCGAGCTGGAGATCTGCTGCCGCTTCTGTAACAGCAGCTACGTCTTTGCGGAAAAAGAGCTGCTATGAGGAAAAAACGGGAAGCTTTTTGCCTGTCTGCCTGGCAGCTGATCCTGCTTGCCTGTATGCTATCTACCGCTGCCTTTATTTGGTCGAACTCCTTGAAGGAGGCAGGTGCCTCCACGCAGCAAAGCGGCTATTTCCGTGCGTTGTTTGCCAAGCTGTTTGACGTCACGCAGGAGCCGTTTCGCTTTCTGTATCACAATCTGCGCAAGGTGGCACATTTTTCAGAATTTGCCCTTCTTGGTGCGGAAACGGCACTTTTTCTTGCCCCGTACAAGGAAAGGCGGTTGCTTCGCTATTTGGGAGGCCTTGGCTGCTGTGCGGCTGTCGCCTTGGCAGACGAGGGTATCCAGTATTTTGTGCCCGGCCGTGCTGCCTCTTTCGTTGACGTAGGCATTGACACGGCAGGCGCTACCTGCGGCATGCTGCTGCTGATCGCTCTTGCCGCGATCTGCCGCCGCCTGTTCAAGAAAAAGTAACACACCACACAGCGGCTGCGCATTGACATGCGCCGCCTTGTATGGTAAAATAGTAAAGACATATTGCGTTTGAGAGAACGCTTGAACGGAGAAGATCCATGAAAAAAGTTTTAAAATGCTTGCTGCTGTGCCTGTTGCTGGCCTTGGTCGTGTGCGTGTCTGCCGCGTGTGCAAAGCCACGTCTGAACCACGAGGCAACGCCGGAGGAGCCCTCCGTGGTGTTGACCAAGGTGACGGTTGGTGATTTTACCTATCAGGATATGGGCGACCGGCTGCTGGTCTATACCTATAACGGCAGCGAGGCAGAGGTAACGGTGCCTGCCTCGGTAGAGATCCTGCAGGAGGGGAAGACCGTTACGCTTCCCGTAACGGGCATCGCCCCCTACGCCTTCTACCGCTGCGCATCCCTCGTCCGCATCACCCTGCCAAGCAGCGTTGGTACGGTGGGGAACGATGCGTTTTCCGGCTGCTCTGCCTTGCAGCAGGTAGAGGGGCTTGGCTTTGTTTCCTCACTCGGTGACCGTGCGTTTGCAGAATGTACCTCGCTGCAGGAGATCACACTTCCTGCATCGGTCGGCACGGTGGCGCGCAGCCTGTTCTTCGGCTGTACCGATCTGCGCAGCGTAACGCTGGAGCAGGGCATTACCGCCATTGGTCGCGGTGCCTTTGAAGAATGCTCCTCACTCACGCAGGTCGATATCCCTGCTACGGTAAAAAGCATCAGTAAGTTTGCCTTTCATGATTGTACCGCGTTGAAAACGGTCGCCCTGCCGGAGCAGCTCACCGTTTTGGAGAGCAGCTTGTTTGCCGGCTGCTCCTCGCTTTCCTCCTTGCGCGTCCCGTCCTCGGTCACCGTTATCCGTGACCGCGCGTTTGAGGGGTGTACGGGCCTTGCCGATATCACCTTTGCCAACGCCACCGAGGAGATCGACGGTACGGCACTTTACTCCACGCTTTGGTACTATATGCAGCCCGAGGGGGCTGTTTACGCCGGTCGCGTTTTGTATCGCTATAAGGGAACCCCCACGGAGATGACGAACGTGGAGGTTCGTGCGGGAACCGTCTCGATCTCCGACAATGCCTTCAGCGGCCTTGAAAAGATTGAGCGGGTGACCCTGCCGGATGGCCTTCGTCTGATCGGCAAGGATGCGTTCCGCGAATGCGCCTCGCTTTTGACCGTCACGCTCCCCTCGTCCGTGGAGGAGATCGGCGTTTCCGCCTTCCGTGCTTGCAAGTCGCTTGTGGAGGTCTCTCTCCCGTCTGCGCTTCGTACCATTCCCAACTACGCCTTTGCAGAATGTCCGAATCTGGCACAGATCGTGATCCCGAATGGTACGGTCACGGTTGATAGCTATGCGTTCTATCAGTGCGCCGCTCTGCGCAGCGCCTTCTTGCCAAGCAGCGTGACAACGGTAAATGCTTACGCCTTTGCCGGCTGCCGTGCGTTGGCAGAAGCATTTTTGCCGAAATCGGTCGAAACGATCGCAGACCGTGCTTTCTACAACTGCCCCCGTCTGATCATCTATGCAGAGGCAGAGTCGTCAAGTAAGGGCTGGGCTACCCGCTGGACGGATGCAGTAGAGGATGCGATCTATTACGGCTATGCCCGTGAGGAGCTGTTGACCTACGGTTCCTTCCGTTATGTGATCTACACCTTGAGCGAGGGAACCTCGTACGCCATGATCACGCGTTACCTCGGCACGGAAACCGACGTTGTGCTGCCGGAGAAGATCGGGGAATATGACGTTGGTATTCTGGGTGCCCGTGCCTTTTCGCATAACGCCGGCATCCGCACCATCCGCCTGCATGCCGGTATCCGTATGCTCTTCTCCTACGCGTTTGAGGAATGCTCCTCGCTGCGCAGCATTGATTGGCAGGATTACGGCATCGTGTACATCGGCTCGTATGCCTTCCGCAATTGTACCGCGCTTGAAAGAGTCGATCTTCCGGCCAGCGTTACCTATCTGTATGAGGGCGTGTTCTCCGGCTGTAAGGGGCTGAAATCCGTTTCCGTACCGCGTGGCGTCACGGCCCTGCCGGACGGTGCCTTCTCCGGCTGCACGGAGCTGGAAAGCGTTTCGCTTGGTGCCGGCCTTGAGATGATCGGGGAAGGGGCATTTGCCGCTTGCTTCCGCTTGAAGAGCATTGATCTTCCCACCTCGGTCTCGGTTATCGGCAATAATGCGTTTTACAGCTGTATCGGACTGCAGGAGATCACGATACCGAAATACGTGACCTCTATTGGTGAAAAAACCTTCTACGGCTGCCTAAGCTTAAAGAAGGTAGATTTTCCGACCGTCAATGCGCTGACCGAGATCGGTGCATACGCCTTCTCCGGCTGCGCCATGCTGGAGGAGATCGACCTGCCAAGCAAGGTCACCACCCTGAAGGAGGGGGCATTTGAAAACTGTATCGCCCTGGAGAGCGTTTGCTTGCCGCGTTCGCTCACCACGGTGGAAACGCACGTGTTCTATTCCTGCAGCAAGCTGGCTGCAGTTTCGTATCTCGGCACCGCTGCAGAATATAAAGAGATCTTTATCGTTTCCTCCGGTAACAGCGTGTTAGAGACCATTGAGATCGATTTCCGTGATACGGCATCATAAAACAAGGAGTATGACTATGGAACATTTGTTTGGCAACGCGATCGTCGGCCAGTCCGGCGGCCCTACCGCGGCGATCAACGCAACGCTCGCCAGCGTGATCGAAGGGGTCTTTGCGGCACAGAAGGAGGGCAAGATCGGAAAGCTGTATGGCATGCAAAACGGCATAGAGGGCTTGCTTGCAGAACGGCTGCTTGACCTGGATGAGGCGTTTGCCGACCGCACGCGTCTTGAGACCTTGAAGCACACGCCCGCCTCCGCGCTCGGCTCTTGTCGCAAAAAGCTGCCCACACCGGAAAAGGATCCGGCGATCTACGCCGATATTTTGCGCATCTTACGCCAATATGATATCCGTTATTTCTTCTATATCGGCGGCAACGATTCGATGGATGCTGTTGACAAGCTGTCTGCCCACTTTGAAAGGCATGAATACGCTATTCGCATCGTAGGTGTTCCCAAAACGATCGACAACGATCTGACCTGCACCGACCACACGCCCGGCTTTGGCTCGGCGGCGAAGTATATCGCTACCACCGTGCAGGAGATCGTGCGTGATTGCGCTGTCTATACCGTGCGTGCCGTTACCATTGTAGAGATCATGGGGCGCGATGCTGGTTGGCTGACAACGGCTGCCGGTCTACCCGGCGCTTTGTGCGGCAGCGGGGTAGACTATCTCTATCTGCCGGAGCGTGCGTTTGATATGGAGCAGTTTTTTGCAGATATTGAGGCAGCCTTTGAAAAGCATCCCAACATTGTCATCGCCGTCTCGGAGGGCTTGCGTGATGCCGCAGGGCATTATGTGGGCGAGGGGACGCAAAGCGGCGTGGCCGATGCCTTTGGTCACCGGTATCTTTCCGGTACCGGCAAGGCGTTGGAGCTGGCCGTTAGGGATCGCTTTGGCTGCAAGGTCCGCTCGGTAGAGCTGAATCTGCCGCAGCGCTGCGCCTCGCACCTGGCCTCCGCTACCGACATTGCAGAGTCGGTTGCTGTTGGCAGCCACGCTGTTACGCTTGCCCTGCAAGGGCAAAGCGGTTGTATGGCAACCATCCTGCGTGCAGATGGCGGGGATTATTCGGCAACGTATGGCATGTCCCCTGTATCGCAGGTGGCCAACGCCGTCAAGCACGTGCCGGATGCGTACATCAACGAGGCCGGGAACGGCATTACCGATGCCTGCGTTTCGTACCTTCGCCCGCTGATCATGGGAGAGGTTGCTCCCGCGTATGAAAACGGCTTGCCCGTTCATTGCATTTTGTGATCATAAAAGAAATATAAAAACAGCCGACCGGCCGGTCGGCTGTTTTTATGTAGAAAATTTAGAACTTCTTCTTGGACTTCTTGAGAATGCTCATGATATCGCTGAAGTCGGTGTCGGTGATCGAGGGATCAGCCGGCTCGGGCTTCTTCTTAACAGGGGCAACCTCGGCGATCGGCTCGTCATCCTTTTCCTCGGTCATCGGTGCGGCAGCAGCAGGCTCTTCTGCAGCGGCGTTGGCCGTGATCTCGGCATGGCGGTTGCTGTTAAAGCCGGTAGCGATGATGGTGACGCGCATCTCATCCTCCAGCGTGGGATCGAATGCAGCACCCCAAATGATGTTGGCATCCGGATGTGCCTCTTCTGCGATCATGGTAGAAGCAAGGTCAATGTCCTCCAGACCGATGTCAGGAGAAGCGGTGATGCTTACCAGAATACCGGTAGCGCCGGCGATCGAGGTCTCCAGCAGGGGAGAGGAGATGGCAGCCTTGGCAGCCAAGGTAGCCTTGTCAGCACCGCTGGCAGAGCCAACGCCCATGTGTGCGTAGCCGGCATCCTTCATGATGGCGGTCACGTCTGCAAAGTCCAGGTTGACGAAGCCGGGAACGTTGATCAGCTCGGATACGCTCTGTACACCGCGGCGCAGAACCTCGTCTGCGATCTCAAAGGCGTTTGCCAGCGTAATGCGCGTGTCAGAAACCTGCTTCAGTCTCTCGTTCGGGATGATGATCAGGGAGTCAACGTGCTCC
Source organism: Eubacteriales bacterium (assembly GCA_045543015.1). Taxonomy (GTDB): domain Bacteria; phylum Bacillota; class Clostridia; order Oscillospirales; family CAG-272; genus UBA1740. Next base: position 81,767 of record JAZQLY010000033.1, on the reverse strand, counting down.
TTCAGTGCATCAATACCGTACTCGGCCTGTACCATACGCTTCTTGCCCTCAAAGGCAAAGGGCTTGGTTACGATGCCGATGGTCAGAATGCCCATCTCATGGGCAACCTTTGCAACAACGGGGGCTGCACCGGTACCGGTACCACCGCCCATGCCGCTGGTGATAAACACCATGTCGGCCCCCTCAAGGGACTGACGGATCTCGTCAATGCTCTCCTCAGCCGAGCGCTTGCCTACCTCAGGGTTTGCACCGGCACCAAAGCCGCTGGTGATCTTTTCACCAATGATCAGCTTCGTGCTGGCGTTCGAGGTGCGCAGGGCCATAGAGTCGGTGTTTGCGGCAATAAATTCTACACCGCGGATGTTGGTGGCAATCATACGGTTGACAGCGTTGTTGCCGCCGCCACCTACGCCGATTACCTTGATGTTGACACCACTGCCAAACAGGTCGTCTTCAAACTGTACGTTCATTTTTTCTTCCTCGCTCTCGCTGTTATTTTACAATTCCGGTCATGCTGCAAAAAAACTTTTGCATGTAACTAAATATATAATACAAGAAAAAAGACAGAATTGCAACAGGGAACGATCACAATTAACAATTTGTTAACAATTTAAATCTGCCCGCGTTTTTTTGCCAGTTGTTCGATCTCCCCTAAAATGACCTCGTTGGCGTCCCGAATGGCCATTTTTTGGATGTTTTTTTCCATTTCAGCCCGCTTGTGCCTATCTGAACGCAGCGAAAACGCTATTTTTCCGAACTTATTTTGCGGCAGCTCATCTTCCTCGATCATGTAGGCTGCATGGCACTTTTGGAACAGCAGAGCGTTTTTTCGCTGGTGATCCCCCGCCACATGGGGGGAAGGGATAAGGACGGCGCACTTGCCGCACAGGGCCAGCTCGGAGAGCGTCATGGCACCGGCTCTGCATACAACAATGTCTGCTGCCGCCATATAAGTGGCCATTTTTGAGATATAGGGAACGAGGTGCGCTTGGCCTCTTGGCGCTTGGCCGAGGGCCGAACGGCACGCTTCATAGTGCTTTTCGCCCGTTGCATGGAGGTGAAAAACGGTGGGGTCCTTTGGCAGCTCTTCCTTCATAAATTGCAGGGCCGCCTCGTTTATTCGTTCCGCCCCGCGTGAGCCGCCGAACGATAAAATGAAAAAATCCTCCTTCTGCAGCCCCAGCTCCTTTCGCGCTGCGGCGCGTGAGACCTGTGAAAAATCGCGCCGCAGCGGATTGCCTGTGTGCGTGGGGGAGACGCAGCGCGGCGGCAGGTACGCCGCCGTTTCACGAAAGTTCAGCCACAGGGCATCCATGTACGGCGCCAGCTTTTTCGTGGTCAGCCCAGGCACCGCATTCGACTCATGCAGCGCGGTAGGGATCCCTGCCGTAGCGGCTGCCCGCAGCAGCGGCCAGCTGACGTAGCCGCCCGTCCCGATGACGAGCGAGGGCGAAAATTCCTCCAATATTTTTCTGGCTGCGTATGGTGAGGTGAGCGCGAGAAATGCAGTTTGTATATTACGGGGGGAAAGCGAGCGGGAGAATCCTTGCATGCGAATAGGGTACATCGGGTAGCCGGCCTCCGACACCAGTTTTTTCTCCATCCCGTTCGGTGTTCCCACAAAAGCGATCTCGGCGTGCGGCATTCGGTTTTTAACCGTATCGGCTATGGCAATGGCCGGGTTGATGTGGCCGGCCGTGCCGCCGCCGGTCAGTAATATTCGCATGGTGATACCTCACTTAACTTTCAATATGGGAGGAACGGGATATAGAGAGCAGGATGCCCATTTCTGCAAACAGCATAACGAGCGAGGAGCCGCCGTAGCTGAAGAAGGGGAGGGAGATGCCGGTATTGGGGATGGCGTTGGTCACCACCGCCACGTTCAGCAGGACCTGCACGGCGATCTTGGTACAGATGCCAAAGGCGGTCAGCCCGCAAAACGGGTGCGGGTGGCGCAGGGCTACCGTATAGCCGCGGTAGACGAACAGGCCGAACAGCAGAATGATGGCACATCCGCCCAAAAAGCCAAGCTCCTCACACACGATGGTAAAAATAAAATCATTCTGCGGCTCGGATACGTAGCTGAATTTCAAGCGGCTGTTGCCAAGCCCCAGGCCGAAAAAGCCGCCGGAGCCGATGGCCATCATCCCCTGCAAGGTCTGCCACCCGCCGTCAAGCGGATAGGCGGCCGGGTTTTGCCATATCAGGATACGACGCTTGGTGTAATCGGTAAATAGGGCCAGCGCGGCTACCGCTGCCCCACCAAGGGCGCCAAAGCCGGCTAAATACCGCCTGCGGCTGCCGCCGATAAACATCATGGTCACACCAAGCAGGCCAAGGATGATAATGCAGGACAGGTGCTTTTCCAAGGCAACAAGCCCACATACAAGCCCTATGTACCCCAGCGGTGCCAGCGTGCCGACAAGGAAGTTCTTTCCCACCTCGCTCACCGTCATCACGGTATGCCTGTGCCGGGCATAATGCCGTGCAAGCATCAGGATCAGCGTTGTTTTCGCCAGCTCAGACGGCTGAAAGGTCAGAGAGCCGAAGGCGAGCCACCGCTTCGCCCCACCGCCGCTTTCACCAACCAACAGCACGGCAAGCAGCAATACGATCGTTACAAAAAAAGCAGCCGGGGTATAGCGCCGGTAAAAATCAGGCGAGGGGCGTGAGAACAGAAACATGGCTAACAGCCCGAGCGAAAGCCATAGTATCTGCCGCTTGATATAGTAATAGCTGTCACCGTACCGGGCGGCCGCATTGGCGTAGCTGGCGCTGAAGATCATGACAGAGCCAATGGAGGAAAGGAGGAGGATCAGGATCAGCAGCCGGCGGTCTACCGGGGCGCCGCTGACGGGAAAGGGGGCGATCCCCTCTTGCGCGAGGGGCGGCTTTTGTGCTTTTTCTTCGTTCTTTTTCTTTTTTAGCATTGCCCCCTCCTTTCTTATAGGGGAAGAAACCAGCAAAGCGCACAGGCAACGACGGTGAGCAGTGAAAAGGCCAGTACGATCTTGTTTTCGCTCCAGCCGCATTTTTCAAGGTGGTGGTGGATGGGTGCCATCAAAAACAGCCGCTTGCCTGTTTTTTTGTAGAACAGTACCTGTAAAATAACAGACACCCCTTCTAAAACGTACACAACGCAGCAGAGCAAAGCAAACAGATGCGTCTGCAAGAGCAGCGGCAAGGCTGCCGCCCCGGCACCAAGGAACAGAGAGCCGGTGTCGCCCATGAATATTTTGGCAGGGTGACGATTAAAAAAGAGAAAGGCAACGGCACAGCCGAGCAGCAGGGCAGCGATCACGGCGGGCGTCATGGCGGAAAGACGCGCGGAAAGGAGCGCGTAAAAGGCAAAGATGACCGCCGCCACCGAGGCGGCAAGCCCGTCTATCCCGTCGGTCAGATTGGCACAGTTGACGATGCCCAAGATCATGACCATCCATACAAAATAGGTGGCAAAGCCCATCGGTATCCGTCCAAGAAAGGAAAGGTGCAGCTGCTCGTCTAAAATGCCGCCGATGCGCAGCAGGGCAAGAAAGGCAGCAGCAAAGGTCGTTTGCAGGGTCAGCTTTTGCCACGGTGTCAATCCCTCGTTGCGATGATGGCGCAGCTTGGTCACGTCATCCACGATGCCGATGGCGCCGTTCGCAATGCAGAACAAAACGGTGACCAGCAGGGCGTACCGTTCCTTCGAGGTCATCTGCTCCGTAAGCCACGGCAGCAGAAGGATGAGAAGCAGCAGCGTGCCGATCAAAAAGGCAAGGCCGCCCATGGTGGGCGTGCCCTCCTTTTTTGCGTGCCAAACGGGGCCGATCTCCAGGATCCTTTGCCCCATCTTCATGGCACGCAGTCGGGGGAGCAGCCATGCCGTGATCAGGGCGCACAGCACAAAGGACAGAAAAAAGGCAAGAATACAAAGCAGCGGCATGTTCATGGCTGGGCTTCCTCCGTCCCCGGCGTATCGGTCTCTAACAAATAAAGGATCTCCTCTGCCGCCAGCGCACGGGATGCCTTGATCAGCAATACGTCACGCGGGCGGAGAATGCGGTTGATCTGGGCGGCGCTTGCTTGCTTGTCGGCAGGATCGGGGTTGCTGAAAATGCGGGAGCCTGCCAGTCCTTGCCGCCTGGCACCCGTTGCGATATTTTCAGCCGCCGCGCCAAGCGTAAAGAGGAATGAGAGTCCGCTTTTGGCATAGTATTCTCCCACCTGCTCGTGCAGCAGGCGCGTTTCTTCCCCCAGCTCCAGCATGTCACCCAGCAGTGCCAGGCTTCTGCCGTTCTTTTCCTTTGCCATGCTCATCAGCGTGTCAGCGGCGGCACGCATGGATTCAGGCGAGGCGTGGTAGCAATCTACAATGACGGTGATCCCGTTTTTGCGCATCAGCTCCTGCCGCATGCCGTCATTTTGCACGGTGGCCAGCGCACGCCGTATCTTTGCCTGTGGAACGCCAAACGTCTGTCCGATGGCAATGGCATAGGTGGCATCCTGTGCCAGGTGCCTGCCGCACCCGGGCAGGGAGACGGCAGCATGTCGGACGGCGTGGCAGGTAAAATCGGCAACGGTGGTGTTACCACCAAGGGTAAGGTTTTTAAAGCTGCAGTCGCACGCCTCGCTCTCTCCCGTGCGCATGGCGGTAAGCCCGCGGGGCAACCGCTCCTCGATCAGCTTTTCGTCGGCCGGGAACAGGCAAAGAGCCCCCGGTGCGCAGCCAAGAAAGATCTCGCACTTTGCATCTGCGATCCGTTCGCGGCTGCCCAGGTTGCCGACGTGCGCGTGGCCTACGTTGGTGATCACGGCAACGTCCGGCGAAGCCAGGCGGGATAGCATGGCGATCTCACCTGCGTGGTTCATGCCCATCTCCACCACCAGCATCTCGGTCTTGGGGGGCATAGAGAGCAGGGTCAGACACAGACCAAGCAGATTGTTTTGGTTGCAGGCGGTCTTGTGGGTCTGAAAGCTGCTTTCCAGCACCGCGCTTACCATGTTTTTGGTGGTAGTCTTACCGGTGCTGCCGGTAATGGCGATCACCGTGGGGCGTATCTCGTCACGCGCGTGCTTGGCAAGGGCGGCAAGTGCCGCCCATGCGTCTGGCACCGCTATGCAGCCGGAGGGTAAGTTATCCTGCCCCTCACACAGCAGCAGGGCCGCGCCGCTTGCCCTGGCTTTCTCCAGATACGCGTTCCCGTCAGCATGCTCACCGCGCAGGGCAACGAACAGATCCCCCTCCCGCACCTCGCGAGAGTCGGTTGTCAGATGATCGACCATGCAGTCGGCATCGGTATGCCCGCCTGTAACGGTGGCGATCTCTTTGGCGGTATAGGGGCGGTTAAGGCGTATTCTCATGGTGTTCTTTATCCTTTTTTCGCGCGCGGAGCGCTTCATGTACGATCTTCTTTTCATCAAACGGGCGGCAGCCGTTTTCTGTTAATTCATAGTCCTCATGCCCCTTGCCGACAAGCAGAATGATGTCGTTTTCCCGTGCCTCCTCAATGGCATAGGTGATGGCACGCTGCCGGTTCACGATCACGCGCCGCTTCTCGGTACGTCGCATGCCTTTTAAAATGTCATGGATAATGACGGTCGGCTCCTCGCTGCGGCTGTTGTCGGATGTAACGATCACGGCATCGGCCAGCTCCTCGGCCGTTCTGCCCATGGGCGCACGCTTGCTCTTGTCACGGTCACCACCGCAGCCAAAGACCAGAACGATGCGTTCTGCCCCACGGCGGAAGCCGCGTACCGTCAGCAGCAGGTTGCGCAAGGCAGCCTCTGTGTGGGCGTAGTCGATAAACACGGTAAATTTCTCCTCCGGTGGCAGGATGACCTTTTCCAGCCGGCCGGGTACGCCGCCCATACTCTGTAAGGCGGCCTTTGCCTGCAAGGGGGGAATACCGATGTGCAAAGCGCAGGTAAGGGCAAGCAGGGAATTGTATACGGTAAAAACACCGGGGATCTGCATTTCTACCGCCATGCGCAGCCTTGGCGTGCTGTAGAGATAGGAGATCCCCTCCGTGCCGTGCATGTGTATCTCCTCGGCGTTATACTGCTCGTGATAAACGGCACCGCAGCGCAGGATCCTGCAGGGGATGGTGGAGGCCAGCTCTTCGGTGTAGTCATTGTCAAAGTTCAGGATGGCGCAATCACTTTGCGAAAAAAGCGTTGCCTTGGCGGCCAGGTATTTTTTCATGCTGCCGTGAAAGTCAAGATGCTCAGGGGACAGGTTGGTAAAGATGGCGGCATCAAAATGCAAGGGGGCCAATTTTTCAAGGGCCAATGCGTGAGAGGAGGCCTCCATGACAACGTGGTCGATGCCGTCCCTTTTCATAGCGGCCAGCATGGGGTACAAGACGTCCGGGTCCGGGGTGGTCATGGCACGCTTTTCGTCTTGCGCGTTACACGGCTGATAGTTTTTTTGCTCGCTGCTGCAGGTCACCGTGCCGATCAGCGCAGCACGCCTGCCGCAGACCCTCAAGATCGTGTAGAGCATGGCCGCCGTTGACGTTTTTCCGTTCGTGCCGGTCACGGCAAACAGGTGCATGCCTTTTGCCGGGCATCCGTGCAGGCGGTAATAGGCAAACGCCATTGCCCGCCGCGTGCTGGGGACGGTAAAAATGGGAAGATCCTCCGGGGCGGTATGATCCGCCCCTTCTTCCACCAGCGCGGCTGCCGCCCCGTTTGCCTGCGCACCGCGCAGCAGGGCGTGGGAATCGTATTGTGTGCCGCGTATGCAAACGAACAGGCACCCGGGACGGACCTGCTCGCTTTTGTAGCATATAGCGGTGATCTCGATGCCACGCGGGGAAAAGGTAGATGTGTATTCACCCGGGAATATCAGTGCAGAAAGTTCCATGGCCACCTCGTTTTTTTAATTTTTCTTTGTGCTGCTACGCGGCTTCATCCGCTTCCATATGGCGGAAGGTGACGGTGATCACGCTGCCCGGCGTGACCGCCTCGCCCGCCGTGTGTGAGACGGCAACTACCCGGGCATTGCTGCCTAATTTGTAGTTGAGCGCACCTTCTATGCGGATATTCAGGCCGGCAGCAAGCAAAAGCGTGTTGGCTTCCTGCGCGGTCTTGCCAAGCAGAGAGGGAACGGTGGCTGTCTCTCTCGGTTGCCCGCCTGTGTATAAGATCACGCGCCCGTTCTCCTGCGTGATGCGGCTGCCCGCCGCAGGCACCTGGGCCACTATAGTATCGCCACCGTTCTCGTCACCGTATACAGGAACAAGGCCAAGATCACGAATTTTTTTTGCTGCCTCGCTGCGTGAAAGGCCGATGTAATCGGCTATTTGAATTTGCATGGTCTCCTTTTCTGCCTCCGTGTAGCTTGGAGAGTATCCCAGATAGGGCAGGACGTTTTCCAGCAGGTCAGAGACGTAAGGGGCAGCCGTTACGCTGCCGTATACCATGCCGGAGGTCGGCTCGTCGACCATAATGATCACCGCTATTTTGGGGTCGTCTGCCGGTGCGTAGGCCACGCAGGAGCCAACGCGCCCACCGTTCAGCTTTTCGCTTGTGCCGGTCTTGGCGGCGATCTTATAACCGCATACATAGGCGTTTTTGGCACCGCCCGTGCCGGAAACGCCGGCTTCTAAGATCTCGCTGACCGTTCGGCAGGTCTCCTCGCTTACCACGCGCCGCTTGACCCTTGTAGCATAGGAGAGCAGGGCCTCGCCGTCTGCGTTGGTAAAGGACTGCATCAGGTGTGGCGTGACCAGCTCACCGCCGTTTGCAACGGCGGCCACGGCGGTGATCTGCTGAATGATAGAAATATTGAACCGCTGCCCGAATGCGGCGGTGGCCAGCTCTACCTCATGGATGTTTTCCTTGGCGTGGAAGATGCTTTTCGTTTCGCTTGGCAGGTCGATGCCGGTTTTTTCAAGATAGCCAAAGTCCTGTACATATTGATAAAAGTCATCCCGCCCGACCCTTGCCGCCACCTGCATGAACACGGGGTTGCAGGATTGCTGCAGGCCGGTGGCAAAATCTAACGAGCCGTGCCCCGTGCGCTTGTGACAGCGTATCAGAACACCGCCAACCCGGAAGCCGCCGTTGCAGTGAAAGGGGTCAGAGGGGGTGATCACGCCGCTTTCAAGTCCCATGGCAGAGGTCAGGATCTTAAAGGTCGAGCCGGGCTCATAGGTCTCGGTGATCGTCTTGTTATTCCACATGCTGTAGAGCAGCTCGTTTTTCATTTTCTGATAGTCTTCTGTTCCGGCCGTATAGGCAGAAAGAATGGCAAGCGAATCCTCGTCCAGCTGATAAGGATCGTTGAGATTGTAGGAGGGGAGAGTAGCCATTCCTAAAATAGCCCCCGTATCCACCTCCATGACCACGCCGCAAACGCGGTTGGCTGCGCCTGCATTCTCGGCTGCGTCTGCCAAAACGCGCTCTAACTGTGTCTGTATGTACAGATCCAGGGTGGTATGCATGGAAAGACCGTCCTGTGCGGGGATATAATCGGTATAGCCGGATGGCAGATCCCGCCCGCCGGCATCCTTGGCGGTGACGTATTTTCCGTCCGTCCCCTTCAGGTATTGGTCATAAAACAGCTCAAGGCCGAATAGCCCTTGCCCGTCGCCGCCTGTAAAGCCGATCGTCTGGGCAGCAAGGGATTGATAAGGATAATACCGCTTGACCGTGGCCTCAGCGTGGATCATACTGTCATACCCATGCTCGGCAGCAAAGCGAAGCACGCGGTCGGCCGCCTCCTTGTCTACGTCCTTGGCAATCGTCTCGTCCAGGCGGTAAAAGCGCTGTGCCTTTTGGTAGATGGTCTCCTCATCCTTGTTGAGGATGGCGGAAAGACCTTTTGCGATCTGGGCTGCGGCTCCACTGCCGTTTTTCCTTTCGTAGGCACGGATATCTACCGGGGATATGTAGATGCGGTAGGTGGTTACGTTGGTGGCAAGAACGTTGCCGTTGCGGTCATAGATGGTGCCGCGCTCTGCCTTCAGCGCAGAGCCGAGGGGGGTCTGCTCGATCACCTTATCCTGGTATTCGTGATAGGCAAAGACCTGCATGCGCAGCAAGATACCAAGCAGGCCAAGCGCCATGCCGCAGAAAAGAAAGAATACGGTAAGGCCGCGCCGCCGGAAGAGGGAAGTGAAGTTCTTTTTCAACGTACACCTCGCAAAGGAAATAAAAAATAGCGATAGCTTGCACTATCGCTATAGTATATGAAGGTGGGGGATAAAAAATGTTTATTCCCCGGAAAACGCGCGATGAAGATTGGAAGAGCTGATCTCGTCCGTGGTGTCGCCGTCGTTGCTAGCCCCCTCTGCTGCAAATCGATCAATGTCGGCGACGGAGAGCGTCAGATCCCGATCTTCAGCGCGCAACTCGTTGGCGCTGTCTTGCATACCGCTCAATTCCTGGTTGAGCTCGGAAATTCGGATGCCGGAAAACAGTAAAAACAGAAGAAGCACGGCGCACAGAGCCAGAATGGTAACGGCGCTGCCAGAAATGCTGGATTGGCGAACGGCAACACGCTTTTTGGCATTCTCGCTCGGCAGGGCATTGGCGCGGGTAACGTGCCGCTCTATGCTGCCCTTTTGGGAGCAGGTGCTGCGGCGGACGGTCGTTGCGTAGGGCTCGTACCCATCGCGGATCGCCTCCTGTGCCTTGACCTCACCGATCGTGCGATCGCCCTGACATGCAAAGCGGCGGCGGAGCTTTATATATAAAGGATTGATTTCCGGTTTCGTACCGCCAATGGCGATCGTCTGTGTCATGCTCTTTTCCTCCTATCGTTTTTCGCAAACACGGAGCTTTGCGCTGCGGGAGCGCGGATTGATGATCAGCTCGTGTTCGCTCGGTAAAATCGGTTTTTTGGTAATTACGTTGACGCTTGCCTTCTTGCCGCATACGCAGACAGGGAAGTCACGCGGGCATTCACACCCGGAAGAAAGCTTGGCAAACGTCTGCTTGACGATACGGTCCTCAAGCGAATGGAAGGAGATCAGCGAGATCCTTCCGCCCGGCAGCATTCTTGCTGCGGCTGCCTCTATCATCGGGGCAATGGCATCCAGCTCGGCATTTACCTCAATGCGGATGGCCTGGAACGTCCGTTTGGCAGGGTGTGGGCCGCTCTCTCTTGCCTTTTGCGGGATCGAGGAGCGAATAATGTCGGCCAGTTGGCCGGTCGTTTGTATCGGGCTTGCCGCTCTTGCCTCGCAGATGCGCTGCGCAATGCGCGGGGCAAACCGTTCTTCACCATATTCAAATATTATGCGGCGCAGCTCCTGCTCGCTGTATTCGTTGACAATGGTGTAGGCGGTCTTTTCGGCCGTCACGTCCATGCGCATATCCAGCGGGGCATTGTGCTGGTACGAAAAACCGCGCTCGGGCGTGTCAAATTGGTAAGAAGAACAGCCAAGGTCGGCTAAAACGCCGGCAAGATCGTCGATCTGCAGCTCGTCCAGCACAGCGCCGATCTCACTGAAATTGGCGTGGCAGAAGGTCACACGGTCAAGAAACGGGGTAAGCCGCTCTTTTGCTGCCGCCAGGGCCGTTTCATCACGGTCAAAGCAGATCAAGCGGCCGCCGTTGCCCAGCCTTGCGGCGATCTCGTAAGAGTGGCCGCCACCGCCTGTGGTGCAGTCTACGTAGGTTCGGTCCGGTTGGATGTTGAGAGAATCAATACATTCCTCAAGAAGGACCGAGACGTGTGAGAAATGAGTTGTATTCATATCGTTATGTATGAAAGCGCCGTGTTCTATCAAAGGCCGAACATGCGAAGCTTTTCCATCAGCTCCTCGGTGTCAATGGCGTTTTCCTTCTCCGTCCACAAGGCGTCAGACCAGATCTGCAAATGATCGCCAACGCCGATGATAACGGCGTTCTTGTCGATCTGCGCATAGTTCAGCAGCTCGGGCGTTAATACCACGCGCCCTTGCGAGTCGGGCGAGACGTTAACGGTCTTGGAATACAGGAATTGCTTGATCGCACCAACTGAGGAATCGGGCAGGGTGTTCAGCTTTTCGGTGAGCTTTGTCCACTCTTCTTCCGAATAAATGGCAAGGCACTTTTCCATCTTTCTGGTAATATAAAAGGAGTCGCCAAGCATTTCACGGTACTTCGCCGGGATAAACAGTCTGTTTTTTGCATCCAGCGAGTGACGGTATTCACCAACGAAGATCATGGCTGTGCTCCTTTCTTGTGTTTTGGTGGCCCACATGGGTGATTTGTCCCCCACTTTCCACCACTTGACAATATTATACCCCCATCCGAGAAAAAAATCAAGTCTTTTGCAGATTTTTTTGAAAAAATACTGCACAAAATTTTCCTTCGAAATTTGGGCTAAATGCACAAAAAAACGCGAATTTGGTGCCAAAACAGGCGCAAAAATCGGCTAAGGGGGAGAAGTGGGGGATAGAGACCTGCTTTTTGTGGCGTGTTTTCCGGCAAGACCGTTTGTAAAGGCCTGAACAGCAAAAAGAAATGAAATGATTGAAAAAATTGCATAGCACCCTCTTCCTTTTTGGCAAAAATGTGGTATAATAAGAGAAGATAGTAAGAAAGGAAAAAGAGGCATGTCTCTTTTTAAAAAGCTGTTTAAGAATAAGAACCCCAATAGCCGCGCCTACCGTGAGGAACGCGCAAGGGAGCTGCACGGGCAAGCGATCCGCTACGTGACCGAACGGCATGATGACGTGGATGAGATCGTTGGCCGTGGCGGCTGCCTTTCCGTGCGGAATGGGGAATTTCTTTTGCTGACCTCGGGTGACATTCTGTTCCGCACGAACGTGGAGGACCTGCAGGCGAGCTATCTGATGTCGGGTGACGGTGTTGTGCTGACCGGGCCGAACATCGAGGAGGGCGGCAGGGAACGGTCGCTGATCGCCTATTTTGTGTATTACAGGAAGTGAGAAGATGAGTAAAACGTATCGCATCTGCCGCATTTTACGTCTGCTTGGGCGCAAAAAACGCCCTCATACGGCTGCCATTCTGCTGGCGGGCGGCATGGGCAGTCGCATGCAGAGTGAAGGCGTTACCAAGCAATTGATGCCCGTAGACGGTATTCCCGTTCTCGTGCATACGGCGCGTGCGTTTGATGCCTGCCCGTATATCGACGATATCATCGTCGTCGCACGGCGGGAGGAGATGCAAACGGTGTATCATCTGATGGAGATGTACGGCATACGCAAATGTCGCCGCGTGGTGCCGGGGGGCGATACGCGCCAGCGCTCTGCCATTGCGGGCTTTGAGGCCATAGATGGGGAGAAAACAAAATTCGTTGCCATTCACGATGCGGCGCGTTGCCTCATCACTCCCGGGCAGATCGCCGATGTGGTTGCCGCCGCCTATGCCACGCGTGCTGCCGCCGCCGCCTGCCGCGTTTTTGATACGGTAAAGCGGGCAAATGCAGCCGGCTTCGTGGTAGACACCCTGCCGCGCGAGGAGATATGGCTGGCACAGACGCCACAGGTCTTCTCGGCCGATCTTTACCGTGCCGCCGCGTATACCGCCATGCAGAAAAAATTCGTTGCCACCGATGATATGATGCTCTGTGAGCGGATCGGGCAAACGGTAAAGCTGATCGATTGCGGGACGGAGAATTTTAAGGTCACGGTGCCGCAGGATATTCTGCGTGCAGAGGTGATCTTGCGTGCGCGTAAGGAGGCAGAGTCATGATCTTTCGCATTGGGCACGGGTATGACGTGCATAAATTGGTTCCCGACCGGGCATTGATCCTCGGTGGGGTCACCATCCCTTATGAAAAAGGGCTTTTGGGCCATTCGGATGCAGACGTGCTGCTGCACGCGGTGATGGATGCTGTGCTTGGCGCTATGGGCGAGCCGGATATCGGCCACCTGTTTCCCGATAAGGACGAGGCCTACCGCGGGATCTCCAGCATGAAGCTGGCTGCCTGCGTGACAGAGCGGATGCAAAAAAACGGCTTTTCGGTCGGGAATATCGACGTTACCGTGATCGCGCAACGGCCAAAGCTTGCCCCCTATCTGGCACAAATGCGAGAGCAGCTTGCAGCGGTCTTTTGCTGTGAAAGCGGCGCGGTGAACATCAAGGCAACGACAGAGGAGGGGCTTGGCTTTACCGGCGCAGGTGAGGGCATTGCCGCGCACGCCGTTTGCCTGCTTGAAAAATAAAAGCGCAGCGGTAAAAACCGCTGCACTCTGCGCACCCGCCACGGCGATGCTTTTTTCGGTAACCTCCCGTTCCTTTCTGATCCCTTCTCCGGGCAGATGCGGGAAAGGCGCCCTTTATAGCATATGGCGGACGGGCGCATTTCGTCCTTTTTCAGGGGCTGCGGCGTTCTTCGGCGTTTGCCGCTTTTTGCCAGTTTTCAAAAAAAGACTTTAAATTTTTTATAATGAAAGGGTGTTTGTTATGATTAAAATTTCTCCCTCGGTTTTGGCGTGTGATTTTGCCCGCCTGGCAGACGAGGTGCAGGCGGTAGCGGCCGCCGGTGCCGATTACATCCATCTGGACGTGATGGACGGTGTGTTCGTGCCCAACATCAGCTTCGGCTTTCCGATCATTGCAGCGCTGAAAAAGCATAGCGACATGATCTTTGACGTGCATCTGATGATCACCGCGCCCGAACGGTACGTGGATCGGTTTATAGATGCCGGGGCAGATATTCTGACCATCCACGCCGAAAGCTGTGATTGCATTGCACCCACCTTGGAAAGGATCCGCGCGCGCGGTGTCCGCGCAGCCTTGTGCGTCAATCCGCGTACCCCGATCGAGACGGTGTACCCCTATCTTGCGCTGTGTGATATGGTGCTGGTCATGACGGTGGAGGCCGGCTACGGTGGGCAAAAGCTGATTCCCGAAACGCTGGACAAGGTGCGTGCCCTGTGTGCTGAGCGTGCGCGTTGTGGCCTGAGCTTTGAGATCGAGGTTGACGGTGGCATCAATGCCGAGAATGCCGCTGCCGCCGTTGCCGCCGGGGCAGACGTGCTGGTGGCCGGCAGTGCCGTTTTTGGCGCATCCGACCGCGCAGAGGCGATCCGCCGCCTGCGTGGCTGATTTTGCGTCTGGAAACGAGATGCGATGAAAAAAGAAACGAAGCGCAGAGCGCTTCGTTTCTTTTTTTTCTGTATGAATTATTCGGCAACGGCGATCTTGATCATCACGCCGCTTGCCTCCTTGTTAATTTGCCTTCTTGATCGTAAAGGTGAACGAGCAGTATTCTCCCTCCTCGCTCTCGGCGCGGATGCTTTCACCGCAGGCGTTCAGCATGGTCTTGACGATGTAAAGCCCAAGTCCAACGCCGATCTTGTCCAGACCGCGGCTCTTGTCGCTCTTGTAAAACCGGTCAAAGATATAGGGGAGGTCTTCTTTGGCGATGCCCTTGCCCTCGTTATATACGCACACGTTGTACTTTCCGCGCTCGCCCTGCGTGATCGAGATCCTCAGCAGCCCGCCCTCGCGTGAGAATTTGACGGCGTTTTCAAAGATGTTGTAAAGGATCTGGTGGATGGCATCCTTGTCGGCAAGAACGGGCATGCGGTCTTCATCCGTTGTAAATTCCACCTCCAGATGCTTGCCGTCGATCTTGCTTTCAAACGAGATCAGAATGATCCTTGCCAGCTCGCAGATGTCAAATTCGGTTGGCGTGAACTGGCGCATGCCAGCCTCCATGCGGGAGATATCCAGCAGCTGTGAGACAAGGCGGGAGAGCCGATGCGTCTCGGAGGAGACGATCTGCAGATAGTATTCCTGCTTTTCAGGCGGGATGGCACCGCTCAGTATGCCGTCTACGTAGCCGGCAATGGTGGTCATGGGGGTACGCAGATCATGTGATACGTTGGCTAAAAAGGTAGAACGCATCATCTCCGATTGCCCAAGTGACTCGGCCATACTGTTGAAGGTCCTTGAAAAATCAGCGATCTCATCGTTGCCGACTACCTGTATGCGCGTGTCAAATTTGCCGTGCGAGAAGTCCTTTGCCGCCTGGCGCATCTCGCGCAGCGGGGCGAGCAGGCGCTCGGTGATGAAATATACGGCGATCATGATCGCCAGCATGACCCACAGGTTGGTCAAAAAGATGCTCTTGTTCATCACGGATACCAGGGCATCCGCACTGGTATCGGTAGAGCAGGCGAAGAGATAGGCCTCGGCTTCTCCGCTTTGGTGCGTGATCGGAGAGGTGCAGATCAGGTGCGGCTTGGTGAGCTGCCCGTCCAGTCTGCCGTAAGACTGATAGCGGTCCTCTCGCTTCACCTCTTCCATAAACCCGTGCGAGAGAGCTGTGATGCGGCCAAATCCGTTCGTGCGGATGCAGGAGGCAAGCACCCTGCCGTTTTCGTCTGTGATAAGAAAGGAGATCTCCTTATCATCCCGCGCGATCGTTTCCAAAATGTGATCAAGCGGCTTTTCCACCGTTGCTGCAAACGCGGCAAAGGAGGGGGCGCCGGTCGTTTCATATTCTTCCTGAATGACCGCCGTGGCGATGGCAGAGACCAGAACGATATCGTCTCGCCGTGCCTCGGTTGCAAAATCGTCAATGCTGACCGAAATGATGGACGAAAGCATCAAGAAGCTGATCAGCATAATAGCTGCTACGGCCGTGATGTATTTGACAAATAAACTTTTCATACGTCTCCTCCGCTGAAAAAGGGAATAGACCCCTCTGTTATCATTATACCGCTTTTTTTCGCTTCTGTCAAACAAATAATTGTGCGGAAAGTGTGAATTTCTGTTGACGAAGTGAGAAAAATGTGTTACAATACATCCATCCGAGAACATTTGAAGAATATTGGAAGAAGGAAGGAAGAAACCATGGAGAAAAAATCGGTTGTTACACGCTTTGCACCCAGTCCGACCGGCTATATGCATATCGGCAATCTGCGTACCGCGCTGTACGCTTATCTGATCGCACGTCATGATGGCGGTCGCTTTATCCTGCGCATTGAGGATACAGATAGAGAACGTCTGGTAGAGGGCGCTACCGAAGTGATCCTGCGCACCCTGGCCGTTACGGGGCTTTCGTATGATGAGGGCCCCGGTGTGGGGGGTGAGCACGGCCCGTATGTGCAGAGTGAGCGTAAGCCCATCTATATGGAATATGCCAAGCAATTGGTCGAGCGTGGCGCTGCCTACTATTGCTTCTGCACCAAGGAGAGACTGGAGCAGCTGCACGAGGAGGATGCGACCGGCGGTTATGACCGTCACTGCCGTGACCTCTCGCCCGAGGAGGTGCAGAAAAATCTGGATGCCGGTATCCCGTACGTCATCCGGCAGAAGATGCCGCTTGAGGGCGTGACCTCGTATACCGATATGGTGTTTGGCGAGGTGTCTGTTGAGAACAAAGAGCTGCAGGATCAGATCCTGATGAAGGCAGACGGTTATCCCACCTACAACTTTGCCCATGTGGTGGACGATCATCTGATGCAGGTCACCCATGTGGTGCGCGGTAGTGAGTACGTTACCTCTACGCCCAAGTATGCGCTGCTGTATGATGCCTTCGGCTGGGAACGGCCGCAATATGTACATCTGCCGCTGCTGATGGGCAAAAATGCAGACGGTAGCGTGTCCAAGCTTTCCAAGCGTCATGGCGCCGTCAGCTTTGAGGATCTGGTGAATGACGGCTTCCTGCCGGAGGCGATCGTCAACTACATCGCGCTGCTCGGCTGGGCCCCTAAGGGTGAGAATGCGGAAACCGAGTTCTTCACCATGCAGGAATTAGAGCGTGCTTTCACCATCGCCGGTGTCAATAAGTCGCCCGCGGTCTTTGATTTTGATAAGCTGTATTGGTTCAACGGCGAGTATATCAAAAAGCTCTCGCCGGAAAAATTTGCAGAGCTGGCTACGCCCTTCTTCCGCTCCTCTTTCCCGGCGGAGGTTGACGTTGCAGCCGTGCTGCGCCTCCTGCAGGGGCGCGTTGGTAAGCTTAGCGAGGTAGAAGAAAAGAGCGAGTTGTTCCGCACCCTTTGCGAATATGACGTTTCTTTGTTTGAGAACAAAAAGAACAAGGTGACGGTAGAAGGGGCAGGGGATCTGCTGCGTGCCGCCCAGCCTGCCTTGCAGGCGGTAGAGACGTGGGATAATGACACGCTGTATGCCGCCCTGCTGCAGCTTTCTGAGAGCCTTGGCTGCAAGAGCGGTGCGATCCTGTGGTGCCTGCGCATTGCGGTGTCCGGCATGACGGTCACGCCCGGCGGTGCAACAGAGATCATGGCAGCTATCGGTAAGCAGGAAAGCCTTGCCCGCCTTGCCTCTGCAATTGCCAAATTCGCGTAACGCTTTTACGGCGGCGTCACCCCGCAGCGGGGTGGCGCCGTTCCATTTTGCCCACATTCTTTGCCTGCGCTTTTGCTCGCGCAAACGCCCGGTTTTGTGGCTTGCATAAGTGGCTCGTCATTGCAAAAATGGAAAAAACAAGAAGAATTTTCCATTTTTAGGATGATTTTTGCCTTGAGAAGCAAAAATCCGAAATTGTCGATGTGTAGAAATTTTTCTGATTTTTTTGTGCAACTTTACCATATAAACAAAAACAGAGTGTGAACAAAATAAAACCGCTTTTTGTACGCAAAAAGTAAAAAGAATTTACATTGAACTTAAATTTACATATAAACAAGGCACAAAATGGCGATAAAATGTAAAAACCAATTACATTTTGCCGTTTGGAATTGTTAAGAAAAAACGGCCTCGGCGACAGAGGGCGGTTTTGCCACTACGCGGCGTTCGCCGCTGGGGCGGAGGAATGCTTTTTTGCCGTGCTGCGGCATGCCAGGTAAGCTTTTTTTTGCTTGACATTTTGCGTGTTTTGTGTTAAGATATTCCTATAATAATTCATAGGCGTTTTTTTGCCCTTTTGTATTTGTAGGGGCAAAGGGGTTGCTTTGGTGCTGCATTGCAGCGCGCGAATTGTTACGTCTTGGGGCAGTGCCTCGAAATTTTCTAGGAGGAATTTTTCATGAAGAGAACCAGGTTCATCCGCACTATCGCGCTCTTCCTTGCGGTCATGATGCTTTGCGGTCTTTTCGGCGTGTCGGGCTCGGCCGCCGCAAGCAGCGTTGTGTCATCCACCATTGAGGAATTGCGCGAGCTGTTGAATGCCTCTTCCTATTCGGTGTACATTGGAAAACAGCCGAATGTGAAGGGAACTGAAACAGTTGAGATCGACGCAAAGGAGTTGTACTCCTATTCGGACGGTAAGACAACTTACTATTACGATGCGGCGGTCAACGCCTTCTACTACCTCGGCGAAGAGGGAGAGAAGGTGACAGTTGATGCCAATGATTTGGCAGTGTCGTTCGGTGAGTACGGCGGCGTTCATTCGCTGCTTTCTCCTACCAGCGGTACGCTTGCATGGCAGGTGACCATTCCTGCATCCGGCCGCTACGGCATTGAGATCGAGTATTATCCGCTTGGCGAGACCGCCTCTTCCATCGAGCGTATGTTCTACCTTGACGGTAAGGTGCCCTTCTCGCAGGCGAGATATCTGACGATGTCCAAGACCTGGAAGTATGAGTATACCGCATCTGAGGGCGTTACGCCGGATCTGAACGGTGTCAGCCTGAACGAAAACGGTCACCCCATCTTCCGTGAGGATATCAACGGCAACCAGCTGAAGCCGAATGCGGTCGTTTCTCCGGAGTGGAAGACCTATACGTTCTCCGATCCGAACGGCTTCTATCAGGGGGCCTTTGAGTTCTACTTCGATAACAGCGGCAAGAACGGTGATCTTCATACCATCGCGCTGCAAAGCACGAGAGAGGCGATGGCCATTAAGTCTATCCGCCTTTTCCCGGTGGATGAGCTCAAATCGTACGAGGATGTGCTGGCAGAATACAAGGCTGCCAAGTATCCTGCTGCAGGCAAGGATGCCAGCATCCGCATTGAGGCAGAGGCACCGTATCGCGTTTCGGATACCTCCGTATACGCAGCAAATGACCGTACCTCGGCTGCCAACTCTCCTACCTCCTCCGGCGCACAGCTGCTGAACGTGCTGGGTAGCAACAGCTACGATACGGTAGGGCAGTGGGCAAGCTACCGCTTCACCGTAACCGAGACTGGTCTTTACACCATTTCGGTTCGTTGCAAGCAGGATAAGCTGGCCGGTATGTACACCTCCCGCGCGGTTCGCTTGGCCGGCGGTATCTACGGTGACACGCTGGACGTTCCGTTTGCCGAGGCATATAATGCCCGCTTTGATTATGACAAGGCTTGGCAGATCGCAACGCTTGGCGATGGCGACAATGTCTTCCAGTTCTACTTTGAGGAAGGCGAGACCTACACGCTTGCCCTGGAGGTAAGCCTGGGTACGCTTTCTACGGTTATTGAAGAGGTAGAAAGATCGCTTGGCGTTATCAACGATTGCTATCTGGATATTCTGAAGCTGACCGGTGCAGAGCCTGATGAATACCGTGACTACCGTTTTGGCCGCGTTATGCCGGCTACGGTTCGTTCGCTGTATAAGGAGTCTCTCAACCTGTACGCAGTTTCGGAGCTGCTGACCAACCTCTCCGGCTCCAAGGGTGCGCACGTTGCAACGCTGGATAAGGTTGCATACCTGCTTGACGTCATGGGCTCGGAGGAGGATAAGATCGCCGAGAACCTGGATGACCTGAAGTCTTATATCGGTACGCTGGGTACGTGGTTGAACACCTCGAAGCAGCAGTCGCTGATGATGGACTACATCGTGGTAAGCGGTTCCGGCAACAGCACCTATGATAAGACCTTTGACGTTGTGCTGGATGAGCAGTATCGTGTAGATGCGACCTTCTTCCAGGCGATCGGATTTGAAATTTCTTCCTTCTTTAATAGTTTCTTCGTAGACTACAACCAGATGGGTGTTACCGTTACCGAGGAGGAAAACGCTGATCGCACCCGTGTTGAGGTGTGGCTGGCCACCGGCCGTGACCAGGCAAGCATCTGGCGTTCCCTGGTCGACTCGTCCTTCAGCTCTACCTCGGTAGGTGAGGGTATTGCCGTTGACCTGAAGCTGGTTGCCGGCGGTACGCTGTTGCCTTCGGTACTGGCAAAGCAGGGCCCGGACGTATACGTAGGTCTTGATAGCGGTAGCGTTATCAACTACGCGATCAGAAGTGCGGTTCTCCCGTTGGATGATTACCCGGGCACCGCAGAGCATAAGGCTGACCTTCAGCTGGCTCTGCAGGACTTTAATGAAGCGACCCTGGTTCCTCTCAGCATGTATAATAAGATCTATGGTGTTCCTGAATCGGTTTCCTTCTCGATGATGTTCTACCGGAAGGATGCGCTGGCAAACCTCGGCCTTGACGTTCCCCAGACGTGGGATGACCTGCTCACCTGCGTGCCTGTCTTCCAGGCTGCAAACATGGAGATCGGTCTGGCAAGAGACTACAACCTCTTCCACTATCAGAGAGGTGGCGACCGTTGGACCTATGATGGTACACAGTACGCCGGTACGAAGTATGCAGATCTGATGAGCGATGATACCTTTGCGACGTACTTCGACTACATGGAGATCTCGTATGATGAGGACGTAGCGCTGGACGCCTTCCGCTACATGACCCGTTTCTATACCGACTACAGCTTCCCCGTATCCTATGATGCGGCAAACCGTTTCCGTACTGGTGAAATGCCGCTGGTCATTGCTGATGCAGTTGGTATGTACAACCAGTTGACCGTATTCGCAACCGAGATCCGCGGTCTGTGGATGTTTACCAACGTACCCGGCACCGAACGGTCGGATGGCACCATCTCCAGCGTTTCTATCGCCGGTGTCAATGCCGTTGTTATGATGAACGGCGTAGATGATGCAGCCGCCTCCTGGCGCTTCATGAAGTGGCAGGTCAGCGCGGACGTGCAGGCATCCTACGGTAACAGCATGGTTGCCTTGATCGGTCCTTCCGCTAAGTACAACACGGCAAACAGAGAAGCACTCTTCAAGATGTCCTGGACGACAGAGGAGTATGAGAATCTGTATGCACAGTATAACAACCTGGCTACTATTCCCAACTACCCCGGTGCATACATCATTGACCGTTATCTGAACTTCGCCTTCCTCAACTCCTACAATGACGGTGCTGACCCCGTAGAGCAGCTGAAGGGCTATGTCAAGACGATCAATAAAGAAATTACCAGAAAACGTGAGGAATTTGAGCTGCCCGTTTTGGCTGACAAGGCAACCTCCAGCAAGGAACAGGAGATCGCCTTGGTAGACGAAGCAATTGAGGCTTATTTGAAGTACTTGCGTGGGTTGGATGCAGAAGAGCTTGCCGGCTTCGGCTTCTCGGATGCAACGCTTTCCTACATTAATAATAAATAAGCCGATAGGTAAACAAATCTTTGTAAGGAGAAAAACGAATGTCACAGAATGAGGCAGTCACGCGCCCGGTGGCGCGTAAAGACATGACCAAGTGGCAGTGGACATGGAAAGAGATGAAGCGCAATAAGACGGCCTACATCATGGTAGCGCCCTTTATGCTGCTGTTCTTCGTGTTTACTGTATTCCCGGTCGTATTCTCGATTTTCCTCAGCTTTACTGAGTTTAACCTGCTGGAATGGCCGAAGATGGTTGGCTTTGAAAACTATGTTCGTCTGTTCCTCGATGATGAGATCTTCATCCTCGCATGTAAGAACACACTGATCTTCGCGGCCATTACCGGCCCGGTATCTTACCTGCTTTCCTTCTTGATCGCGTGGTTTATCAACGAGCTACCTCCCAAGGTCCGTGCAGTTGTTACGCTGATCTTCTATGCACCCTCTATCTCGGGCGGTGTGTACATGGTTTGGGGTATCCTGTTCTCCTCTGACTCCTACGGTTGGATCAACGGTACCTTGATGGAGCTGGGTATCATCGACTCACCGATCCTGTGGTTCCAGAACGAGGACTACATCATGCCGCTTTGCTGCATTGTAGCATTGTGGACGTCGCTCGGTACTGCATTCCTTGCCTTTATCGCGGGCTTGCAGACGATCGATAAGAGCCTCTTTGAGGCTGCCGCCGTTGATGGCATCCGTAACCGTTGGCAAGAGCTTTGGTACATCACGCTGCCGACCATGCGCCCGCAGCTGATGTTCGGTGCGGTGCTTGCTATTACCCAGTCCTTCGGTTTCGGTAGCGTTGTTACGGCACTGGCAGGCCTCCCGTCTGTTAACTATTGCGCACACACCATCATGCACCATCTTGATGACTATGGCGGCCAGCGCTTTGAGGTAGGTTATTCCTCCACTATCGCGGTTGTACTGTTTATTATCATGGTAGGCAGTAACATCATCATCAAGAAAGCACTTGCAAAGGTAGGACAATAAGATGGCAAGAAAACTAAGAACAAGAAATCATAAGGTTGTCCTGAACCGTTCTGCAGGTGGTGACGCAGGTATTTCCTTCTTCCTCATCCTGATGGGCGCTTTCATGTTCCTGCCGATGCTTTACGTTATCATGCAGTCCTTGAAGCCGCTGGATGAATTGTGGATGTTCCCGCCGCGTTTCTACGTAACCAACCCTACGCTGGAGAACTTCTCCGACCTGTTCTCGCTGATGAACACGTCCTGGGTTCCGTTCTCCCGTTACATCTTCAATACCGTGCTGATTACCGCAGCCGGTACCTTCGGTAACCTGATCCTTGCTTCTATGGCGGCATACGCCCTGGCAAAGCTGAAGTTCCCGGGCCGTGAATGGATGTTCGAGATCATCGTGCTTTCGCTGATGTTCCACCAGACGGTTAACCAGGTTACCCACTTCATCATTCTGACCACGATGCGCATGGTCGATACCTATTGGGCGATCATCATTCCCGCATTGGCTACCACGATGGGTCTGTACCTGATGAAGCAGTTCATGGAGTCTTCTGTATCCGATGCCGTGCTGGAGAGTGCGCGTCTGGACGGTGCAAGCGAGTTCAAGACCTTCCTGGTCATCGCCATGCCGATGGTTAAGCCTGCATGGCTGACGCTGATCATCGAGTCCTTTAAGGGACTTTGGAACACCGGTGCCTCGGTCTACATCCAGTCCGAGCAGCTGAAGACCTTTAACTATGCGATCCAGCAGATCGTCAGCGGCGGTGTTGCGCGTGCCGGTGCCGGCGCGGCTGCAACCGTTGTTATGATGATCGTGCCGATCACCGTATTCGTCGTTGCCCAGAGTAGTATCATCGAGACGATGGGCTCCAGTGGTATGAAAGACTAAGAGGAGGGAAGAGAATGAAAAAGAAAATAGTAAGCTTCATGCTCCTTCTTCTTTGTATGATTACCGTGTTTTCCGCAGCAATGCCTGTGTCGGCGATCGAGCCGTACACAACGTATACCTACTCTCCCGATGGCTTTGCTCTCTATTCTCCTGCTGCGTATTCGCCTACCATGACGGTAGACTACAAGACGGTAGGGCTTGAGACAAAGTGGGACGAGGCTGCTGACCTCCACGTAGACCACGAAAATAAGGTCTACCTGGTCGATAAGACCGGTAACCGCGTGATCGTCATGACCGAGTTCTACAAGCTGGACTTCGTCATTGATACCTTTATCAACGAGCATGGCGTTCACGATTCCTTTGATGCACCCCAGGGTGTATTCGTAACCGAGGATAAGTACAGCTCCTCCGGTATGCTGATCGAAGCAGGCCGCATCTACGTCTGCGATACCAACAATAACCGTATCGTTGTTTTTAACAGACAGGGCGAATTCGTGAAAACGATCGAACAGCCGGAATCTGCCTTGTTTGGTGAGGATGCGATCTACCAGCCCGTTGCTATGGCAGTTGACCAGTACGGCCGTATCTACGTTGTTTCCCAGACGACTAACCAGGGTGTTATCGTTATGGATGACGAGGGTACGTTCAACGGCTTTATCGGTGCGCAGAAGGTTAAATACGATATTCTGCAGATCATCTGGCGCCGCTTCCAGAGCAAGGAGCAGCGTAAAAAGAGCGAGTCTTACATCCCCGTATCCTTCAACAATATCTCGATCGATGAAGAGGGCTTCATTTACGTAACCAACGATTCGATCGATGAATCCAGCCAGCTGGCTTCTATTGACAGCAAGGATGCATCCTACTCTCCTGTCAAGAAGCTGAACTCCGCCGGTGATGAGATCATGAAGCGTAACGGCTTCTTTGACCCGGGTGGAGAAGTAAACGTCAAGATGAAGAGAACGGGTGACAATCACACCGGCGTTTCCCGTATCGTTGACGTGGCTATCGGACCGGAGGGTACCTGGTCCATCGTTGACCCGAACAGATGTAAGATCTTTACCTACGATTCCAACGGTAACCTGCTGTTTGCCTTTGGTGACGAGGGTAAGCTGCTCGGTAACGTGACCAAGGCAGGCTCTATGGCTTACCAGGGGAACTACATCCTTCTTCTGGACGTAGATGCAGATACCTTTACGGTTTATGAGCGTACCGAGTACGGCGATCTGCTGATCGACGCGCTGGCGTGCGAGAATAACCGTCTTTACGGTGAGGCTATCGAGCGTTGGGAGGCTGTTCTGCAGCGTAACAACAACTTTGATACCGCCTACATCGGTATCGGTAAGGCTCTTTACAGTGAGTCGGATTATGAGGGTGCTATGGAATACCTGCGTGCCGCTTATGAAACGACCTACTATTCGAAATCGTATCAGGAGATCCGTAAGGTCTGGATCGCTGATTACTTCATTTGGATCCCGATCGTGATCGTTGTTCTTTGCGTTGCATGGTCCTTCTTCATGAAGTACGCAAAGAAGCTGAACTACGAGACGGCACATTCCCGCGGTAAGAGGACCTACTGGCGTGAATTGATGTATTCCTTCCATCTCGTCTTCCATCCGTTCGATGGCTTCTGGGATCTGAAGCACGAAAAACGCGGTTCCATGCGTGCCGCACTGACCATCATTGCGCTGGTCATTATCGCCTTCTTCTATCAATCGGTTGGTACCGGTTATCTGATGAATCCTGAGGAAAAGTATTCTACCATCCTCGTACAGTTGATCGCCGTTCTCGTTCCCGTTTTGCTGTGGTCTATCTCCAACTGGTGCTTGACCACACTGTTTGACGGCGAGGGCAGCCTGAAGGATATCATCATCGCATGCGGCTACGCATTGGCACCTATGCCGCTGTTCCTGATCATCTCCACCGCACTTTCCAACGTTGTGGCGCTTGAAGAGGCGCAGATCGTTTCCTTGCTTGTTACGATCTCGTTCGTTTGGGCAGCGTTCCTCATCTTCTTTGGCATGATGGTAACGCACGATTATTCGATGTTCAAGACGATCACCACCACGATCGGTACGATCGTTGCGATGGCAGTTATCATGTTCGTTGCCGTTCTGTTTACAAGTCTGCTTGGTAAGATCCTGTCCTTCGTTACGTCGATTTATACCGAGCTTTCTTACCGAGTCTAAGTATAGGAGATATGAAAATGAAAAAGAGAATATTGTCAATGATGCTTGCATTGTTGATGGCGTTTGGATCTTTCGGTGTCTTCTGTACCATGCCCGGTACCGTTATGGCGGCTGATACCACAACGGAAGGGGATACAACGACCGGCGACGGCACGACCGGTGATGGCACCGGCGAGATCGTTGAGGAACCGTACGTTGAGATCGTAGCAGCTGCGATCCGCACGAACTACGAAAGCCCCGAAGACAAACTCCAAAGCGATGAGAACATGCGTCTTGCCGCAAAGTACGGCCAGTTTGAGCTGTATGTAAACGATTATACGGGTGAGATCGGCGTAAAGGATACCGTTACCGGTCAGATCCTGCTGTCGAACCCCTATAAGATCGAGAACACGCCCACCATGACCGTTACAGACCAGACCCGCGCAGAGCTGATGTCTCAGATCGTGCTTGGCTTTATTGAAAACGGCAACAGCAAGGTATACAACAGCTATACCGAGGCTGCTGCCCGTGGTCAGATCAAGGTCAAGAACATCAAGCAGGGCATCCGTGTTGAGTATGCACTCGGCCGTGAGGATGCAAACTATCTGGCCCCCGGTAGTATCACCATTGACCGTATGGTCAGCCAGATCCTTAGTATCATGTATCCCGGCCTGCCGAGCTACACCTGGAATGACATCTACAACTATCCTTTCCCGGAAGGGGACACCGATGCGTATAACCTGAGACAGTTCCTGTCCTATTATACCCCCATCGATCCGTTCGCTACCGATGCAGAGGGTAACCGAATCTTGGGTGAGAGCGCGTTCAACGATGTGTTGAAGGCTTATCCCGTTCTGCAGAAGCTGCAGAAGGGTATCTACGTTCGCTCCAAGTCTACTGCGCGTGATAAGCGCATGCTGGAGAACTACATTAAGACCTATTGTCCGAACTACACCTATGAAGAGATGGAGAAGGACCATGCCGAGACCGAGTACACCTCGGAGGAGCTGGATCCGCCGCTCTTCAAGCTGGCCCTGGAATACACGCTTACAAGCGAGGGCCTGACGATCCGTCTCCCCGCAAACGGTATCCGTTTCGATTATTCGCTTTACACGCTGGAGTATGTCAGCCCGCTGCAGTACTTTGGCGCAGGTGACATGAATGAGGATGGCTATCTGTTCTACCCGGACGGTAGCGGTGCGATCCTGTATTATGAAGACCTGGTGAAGAAGGAATCCGGTAGTATTCCTGGTAAGGTCTACGGTACGGACTATGCCTACCACCAGATCCCCGGTACGATCTCTGAGACCATTCGCATGCCCGTGTTCGGTGCCATCAGCGGTTTGACGACCACCGAGACGGCGGTTGATGCGGAGGGGAATGAGGTAACGACCACAAAGAAGTCGCTTGGCGGTTATCTCGCCATCCTGGAAGAGGGTGACGCCATGGCGAACATCACCGCATCCTGGGGTGGTGGCCGACATGCAATGGCCTCTGTATACACCACCTTCTATCCGCGTCCGAAGGATACCTACGATCTTTCCGGAGATTCCTCTTCCTCTGGCTCCGGCTCGTCCTGGACGGTAGAGTCCTCCCGTAAGTACACTGGCAGCTATAAGATGCGCATCTATATGCTGTCTGATCAGTACAAGAACAGCGATAAGGGATTTGATGCTACCTACGTTGGCATGGCAAACGCCTACAGACATTATCTGACTGACGTAGCAGGCCTGCTCTCCGCCTTGACGGTAGCAGACGAAAAGAACATCCCGCTGTATATCGAGAGCTTTGGTACCGTTCCGGATATCGAGAGAATCCTCTCCATTCCGATCGATGTGGATGTGCCGCTTACCACGTTTGATGACGTGAAGCGCATGTATGCTGATCTTTCCGCGAATGGCATTACCAACGTCCAGTTCAAGCTGACCGGCTTTGCCAATGATGGTATGAATTACCTGTACCCGAACAAGCTGAAGTGGATGAAGGAGGTCGGTGGCGACCGCGGCTTTGAAAGCCTGCTTGAGGAAGCAGAGAAGGAAGGCTTCGGCGTATATCCGGACTTCGACTTCATGTATATCACCAACAGAAAGCTGTTTGACGGTATCAACCTGAAGAAGGCGGCAGCCCGCACGATCGATAACCGTTATTCTAACCGTCGCGTATACGATGCGACGTATCAGGAGTTCGTATCCTACTTCGAGATCTGCGTAACGCCCTCCATGATCGAGGAATACTACGCAAAGTTTGCTAAGAAGTTCAAGAGCTTTGATCCTATCGGTATCTCTGTTGGTACGCTCGGTAGCGATCTGAACTCTGACTTCGGTAAGAAGAATCCCACCAACCGTGATGAGGCAAAGACCATCATCACCGATATCTTTAAGCAGCTGCATACCGATTATAACGGCTCCGTTATGACCTCCGGCGGTAACATTTACGCTCTGGCGTATACCGAGCATTTGCTCAATGCCGCAGTAGACAGCTCGCGCTTCGCAAGCGCAAGCCGCGCCGTTCCGTTCGTTGGTATGGTTCTGCACGGTTACGTGAACTTCGCAGGCTCTGCCATCAATATGGCCGGTAACGTCAATTACCAGGTATTGAAGGCGATCGAGAGTGGTGCAGGCATCTACTTCACGCTTTCGTATGATAACACCAGCCTGTTGAAGGAGGATAAATTCCTCAGCCAGTACTACTCGGTCAACTACAAGATCTGGGCCGGTAACTTTGATAAGGATGGCAATCTGATCAAGACCGGTGAGCTCTTTGACGTGTATAATCGTGTAAACGATGCTATCGGCACGTTGCAGACCAAGAAGATCGTTGACCACGGCTTCCTGATCGGCGAGCGCGTTCCTACGGACGCAGAGCGTGAGCAGGATGCTGCCAAGATGGATGCCGCTTGGGCAAAGGCGGAGGCTCTTGCCACCACCGCTGCCAAGAAGCAGCAGCTGGCAGAGTACCGTGAAAAGTTTGCAAACGGCGAGATCACTGCCGGTGAGGTGATCGATGCGGTAGCCGATGATGAGGCGATCCGTGAGATCCTGGAGCAGGGTGCTATTCTGACCACAGAGTCTGAGGCCACAGATGGTGATGACTACGTAAAGACCAAGTACACCCTGGATGACGGCATGATCGTTATGGTAAGCTATGAGGGCGGAACCTCCTTCATTCTGAACTATAACATCTATACGGTACAGGTAAGAATGAACGGTACGGTATACACCATTGAGCCGTACGGCTATCAACTGATCAAACAGTAAGGAGGAGAGAACATGAATAATTCCGTTACAGAAAAGAACCTGTCGCTCTCTTCCGCAGAGAAGGGAAAGACTTCTATTTGGCAAAAAATACTCGCCTTCTTCAAAGGCTCCGGGTCTCTTGAAAAGCGCAAGGCAAGAGCTGGTTGGGTATTTGTTCTGCCGTTCGTGCTCGGTCTGATCTTCATTTACGTCCCCGTTGTTATTTCTTCGTTACAGCTTAGCTTCTGCGATCTGCAGCCCGTTCGACTTCCGAACGGGACTGCAGGTACCGTCATGAACCCGGTAGGCTTTGAAAACTACCACGAGGCATTGTTCGTTGATACGAAGTTCGTGCAAACGCTTGTCGGCGGTATCCAGCAGCTGATCTTTGATATCCCCGCGATCGTTATCTTCTCGCTCTTTGTTGCAGTAGTTTTGAACCAGAAGATGTTCGGCCGTGCCGCATTCCGTGCGATCTTCTTTATCCCGGTTATTCTTTCTACCGGTCTGATCGATGCCATTGACGTAAATAACGCCATGGTAGACAACATGCAAAACGGCGGTATTAACGATGGCTCCGGCTCCAGTGCATCCAGCCAGATCATCAATGCGGTGGATATTCAACGTCTGTTCGCCAACATGAAGGTAGGTACAGAGCTTGTTACCTATATCGTAGACCTGGTTAACGATATTTATAATATCGTAAACCGTTCCGGCGTTCAGATCCTGATCTTCCTTGCTGGCTTGCAGTCCATCTCGCCCTCTATTTATGAGGCTTGTACGATCGACGGTGCTACCGCTTGGGAAACGTTCTGGAAGATCACCTTCCCGATGATCAGCCCCATGATCCTGGTTAACGCGCTGTACACGATCATCGACTCCTTTACAAGTGCCTCGAATACGGTCATGTCGTATATCAATGGCATTTATAGCAACTCGGAGACGGTGCTTGCAACCGCTATGGCGTGGGTCTACTTCTTGCTGATCATTTTGATCATCGCTGCATTTATGGGTATCGCTTCTGCATACGTATTCTATCAGAAGCGTGATGCTTAAGGAAAGGAGGAAAAAGAATGGACGCGAATCACATTCCGGAGGCTCCCGTTGCCTCTAAGGTGTTAAAAGAAACCAAAAACAAAATTCGTGTTGAGTTTGAGCGCACACCGCTCCTGCAACGCTTGAAGGCCAAGTTCCTTTCTACTTTCTTCCTTCAAAAGGTAGTGTGGTACATCGTTCGTTTGGTGCTGCTGATCGGTATCTCCTACGTTATTCTTTTCCCGTTCATTGCAAAGATCTTCGGTTCTTTCATGGGCATGGAGGACTTCGTAGACGTTACCGTTCGAATGATCCCCAAGAACTGGACGCTGGATACCTATGCTGCCATCATCTTGGAGAACAATTATCTGCAGGCATTCGTCAATACCGCCTTCCTTTCCTTGACCTGTGCCGTTCTGCAGACCTTGATCTGCTGTGTTGTTGGTTACGGTCTTGCGAAATTCCGTTTCCGTGGCAGCAAGCTGATCATGCTCTTCGTGGTCTTGACCATGATCATCCCTCACCGTACGATTCAGCTCGCGCTTTATCAGCACTTCCGGTATTTTGACGTTTTCGGCATTATCAACCTGATCACGGGTGGTACGCTGCAGCTCACCAATACCGACGTTCCGCTGATGATGCTGTCGCTGACCGGCCTTGCATTCAAGAACGGTCTCTTCATCTTCATGATGCGCCAGTTCTTTGCCGGCGTGCCGGATGAGTTGGAGGAATCGGCATACGTAGACGGTTCCGGCGTTTACAGAACCTTCTTGCAGATCATTCTGCCTCTGTCGATCCCCATGATGATCACCATTTTCCTCCTCTCCTTCTCTTGGCAGTGGACGGATAACTTCTATACGACCCTGTTCTACAGTGGCCGTAACGCCAAGTGGCTGATGCCGAATATCGTTTCGGTTCCGCCCTCCTTGGTTACCAACTACCCCGGCCAGGGCTTGTTCTATTCCGCCATCCACAATACATGTGCATTGTTGATCATGGCACCGCTGGTTATCATTTACCTCTTCTGTCAGAGATACTTGATCCAGGGTATCGAGCGTTCCGGTATCGTTGGTTGATCTTGTGTTTTTCCTGCCGCTTTGATTGCGGCAAGGTTGACATGCAAAAGAACCGTGAATGGGATTTCCCATTCACGGTTTTTGCGTTCTTTTTGGAATTGGGTTGCACTTTTTTCTGCAATATGCTATAATAAAGAAAACAGAAAAAAGGGGGACCGGTCATGAAAAAATTAGGCTTTGGTTTGATGCGCTTGCCCTTGCTTGATCAAAATGATAAGGGGAGCGTGGATATCGAGCTGGCAAAGCAGATGGTAGATGCGTTCCTTGCACAGGGGTTTACCTACTTTGATACGGCATATATGTACTGCAACGGCAAGAGCGAAACGGCCGCAAAGGAGATCCTTGTCAGCCGTTATCCGCGTAATGCCTACACCCTGGCAACAAAGCTGCCGCCGCACATGATCAAAAGCAAAGAAGCGCGCGACACCGTGTTTTCCGACCAGCTGCAGAAAACCGGCGTTGAGTATTTTGATTATTACCTCCTGCACTGCATTGATGATGAGACCATTCAGGTCTTTGAGCAGTTCGATTGCTTTACCTGGCTGCAAGATAAGAAGGCGAAGGGGCTTGCCCGGCATATCGGATTTTCCTTTCACGGTGGCCCCGCCTTGCTTGACCGTGTACTGACCGAGCATCCGGATCTGGATTTCGTTCAGCTGCAGATCAACTACCTGGATTGGGAGAACGAGGGCGTGCAGTCCCGCGCGTGCTATGAGGTTGCCACCAAGCATGGCGTTCCCGTTATCGTAATGGAGCCTGTTAAGGGCGGTGCTCTGGCCAACGTGCCACCGGCGGTTGAACGCATGTTCCGCGCAAGTGAGCCGCAGCTCTCGCCCTCCTCCTGGGCTATCCGATTTGCGGCAAGCCTGCCAAACGTCATGATGGTGCTCAGCGGTATGAGTACCATGCAGCAGGTGACGGATAATATCTCCTACATGGCGGATCTCGTTCCGCTTTCAGAGAGCGAGATCGCCATGGTACATACCGCCGCTGATGTGATCAACGGGCAGATCGCCATCCCTTGCACGGGCTGCTCCTACTGTACAGAAAATTGCCCGCAGGGCATTGCCATCCCGCAGTATTTTGCTCTGTATAACGAGGATCTGCAGCGCCACCAGGAGGGGGATGCAGGCGCCGAGGAGAAGAAGCGATACGCAGTACTGTGTGACCATGCTGCGCCTGCTTCTGCCTGCATTGGCTGCGGCGATTGTGAAAGCCGCTGCCCGCAGCATATTGACGTTCGAAATTATCTTGCCAAAATTGCATCTCGCTACGAGGGATAAAATAGGAGGGAAGTAGGATGGAACCGAAGATTAAGGGAGTTCACCACATCGCCTTGAAGGCAAAGGGCGTGCAGGCCTATGAGCGCATGCTGACGTTTTATCATGAGATCCTGGGCATGCCCCTCGTTCGCACGTGGGGAGAAGGGGACCAGCTGGGTGCGATGGTCGATACGGGTGCCGGCATGCTGGAGCTGTTTTCTAACGCACCGGATGAGCTTGGCCAAGGCGCTCTGCGCCACCTGGCATTCGCGGTAGAGGACGTTGACGCATGTATTGAAGCCGTCCGCCGTGCGGGCTATCAGGTCACCATAGAGCCCAAGGATATCGTGATCCCCTCTGCGCCGCCGTACCCGGCGCGTATCGCCTTTTGCATTGGCCCGGTAGGGGAAGAGGTAGAGTTCTTTCAGGAAAAATGAATAACGCCGGCGCTTCAACGATCAGAGCATCCAGCATTGATAAAAAGGACCAAGGCAGTTCTTTTTTGACGCTTATATTGTGGATTTTGAGTTTGCAAAGCAGCGAATGAGAATGGTAATCTCGTTTTGAACAAAATCGGCAAGATGATTTTTGAAAGGAAGCAACCGATATGCCGATCGAGCATTTTTATGAAACCTATTTTCCGTTCTGGAGCCTGCTTGCCGAGGCAGACAAGCGGCTATTATGCGAAAACACGGCGGAAAAGCACTTTGACCGCTCCCAGCCCGTACACAACAATATGGGCTGTACGGGGCTTTTCATTGTGCGTTCGGGCAGACTTCGCCTCTATATTCTTTCGGAAGACGGCAAGGAGATCACCCTCTATCGCCTTTCGCCCGGAGATATTTGTATGCTCTCGGCTTCCTGCGTTCTGCAAAGCGTGACCTTTGACGTGTATGTGGATGCCGAGCAGGAGAGTGACTGCTATCACATCAGTACCTCCGCCTTTGGCGACGTTAGCGATCGATATCTCGAGGTGAAGAACTACGCGCTGGAAACGGCCGTCAGTCGCTTTTCTGATGTCATGTGGATCCTGCAGCAGATCGTTTTTATGAGCATGGATAAACGTCTTGCCATCTTTCTGCTGGAGGAGACCCAGGCAAATGGAACGAGCAATGTGAATATGACGCACGAGACCATCGCGCGCCACCTTGGAACTGCCCGCGAGGTCGTGACAAGGATGCTCCGGCATCTTGCTGCCGACGGTATGATCGAGGTGACGAGAAAGGGAATCGCGATCACAGATAAAAAGAAGCTTATGGGGCTTGCATATTAAATACGAACGCCACGGCTCAAAACGAGCCGTGGCGTTCTGCCCTTGTTCCGTGTTTATTTCAATTCTGCAAGAATGGCGGCTTTGGGACGCGCACCGACGAGCCTTGCCGTCTCCCTTCCGTCCTTGAACACGAGAAGTGTAGGAATGCTCATCACGCCGTATTCTATGGCAAGCGCGTTCTCGTCATCCACGTTCACCTTTCCAACAGTGATATCCGCGCGTTCTTCTGCAATCTCGTCCACAATGGGAGAGACCATTCTGCAAGGGCCGCACCAATCGGCATAAAAATCCACGAGAGCCGTGCCATGTGCGATTGCGTTTTGAAAATTGTTTTGATTCAACTTCTTTACTGACATCATATATACCTCCGTTTTTTATTTACATTCGGTGCAGACATATTCGGGCACCGTTCTTTCGTTGATGACTGATTCGTAGAGCCGCCATCCGCCTGCGAGATGATAGCATTCAAATCCGTTGCCTGCAAGGATGCGGCAAGCGATATAGGAGCGAAGCCCTGAGTGGCAATGCACGTACACGGGCTTGCCCTTGGGGATCTCGTGGATGCGCTGACGCAGAGAGTCGAGCGGAATATGCATAAATCCATCGATCCTGCCGCGCGCGACTTCAGTATTGGTTCGGGTATCAAGCAAGGTCACGCTTCCGTCGCGGGGGAGATTTTCCACATCGTGCCAAAAGAACTGACCGATCTTGCCCGCGATGACGTTCTCGGCAACAAATCCCACCATATTAACAGGGTCTTTGGCTGAACTGAAAGGGGGGGCATAGCAGAGCTCCAGCTCGGCAAGGTCTGTCACCCTTGCGCCAAGTCGCATGGCAGTGGCAATCACGTCCATGCGCTTATCCACGCCGTCAAAGCCTACGATCTGCGCACCGAGAATTTTATGCGTAGCCTTATCCCAAAGCACCTTGACCGACATCATGGATGCGTTCGGATAGTAGGAAGCGTGGGAAGCGGAATAGGTGTAGGTCTTGTCATAATCAAGCCCTGCGGCAGCTGCGCTCTTTTCGTTCAGCCCTGTGGTGGCAACTGTCATGTCAAAGAGCTTCAGCACGGACGAGCCCTGCGTACCCTTGTATTCTGATGGGATGCCGCAGATGTTGTCTGCCGCGATGCGGCCTTGCTTGTTGGCAGGGCCGGCAAGCGGAATGAAGGATGGTGCGTCCGTTACGAAATTCCTGACCGCTACAGCATCGCCCACGGCGTACACACCGGAAGCGCTCGTCTGCATTCTCTCATTCACAATGATACTGCCGCGTCCGTCGGTCTCAATGCCCGAGGATCTCACAAAAGCCGTATCCGGGCGAACGCCTACCGACATAATGATCATATCGGCGGTGATCTCGCCGTTTTGCAGAATAACAGTGTTTCCGTTTATAGCCTTTACACCGTTATTCAGGTGCAGATAAATTCCGTTTGCTTTTATATAACGGTGGACGTCTGCCGCCATATCGAAATCAAGGGGGGCGATCAGGTGGTCGGCAAGTTCTACAATCGCAACCTTTAGCCCCGCCTTCGCTAAATTCTCCGCCATCTCCACGCCGATATATCCGCCACCAACAACCACCGCCGATTGGGGATGCTTTTCGTCCATATACTGCTTGATCTTTATCGTGTCGGGAATGTTGCGTAGGGTAAATACCTTTTCGCTGTCAATTCCGTCGATCTCAGGAAGGACGGGAGAAGCGCCGGGGGAGAGAACCAGGCTGTCGTAGCTTTCGGTGTATTCCTCGTCAGTTTTTAGATTTCTGACCGTAACGGTCTTGTTTTTTGTGTCAATGGCAACCGCCTCGTGGAATATGCGAACGTCAATATTGAAACGAGCCTTGAAGCTCTCGGGTGTTTGCAGAGTAAGATTTGACTTCTCGGTGATCTCACCGCCGATGTAATAAGGAAGTCCGCAGTTGGCGAAGGAGATGAACTCTCCGCGCTCCAAAATGACGATCTCGGCCTTCTCGTCAAGCCGTCTGAGTCTTGCCGCGCAGGACGCACCGCCTGCCACGCCTCCTATGATCAAGGTCTTCATAAGCTTACCTCCGTTTTTTGCTCTGTGACTGTATTTTACCATGTTTTTTCTGCGTTTACTGTGACATTTGTCACTTAAGCATATTGTAGCATATTTGGGCGATTTTATCAATACAAATGCAGACTGTGACATAAGTTACGGAAGATACGGCGCCTGTGTGTTACAATAAAGCCGTAATCAAAAACAAGGAGGATAAAAAATGAGTATTTTCAGTATCTTTGCACGCAAGGATATCAACGAGGGGGTCCGGAGCTTCCGTGCAAGCAAGGACGCAGTTCTTCTTGACGTCAGAACGAGAGAGGAATACGCAAGCGGGCATATTGAGGGAAGCCACAATCTTCCGCTGGACGAGATCGATCGGGTAGATCTTCTCATAAAGGATAAGAATGCGCCTCTGTACGTCCATTGCCTCAGCGGAGGAAGAAGCGCGCGTGCGGCGGCTTACCTGAAGGGGAAGGGGTATAAGGAGGTTCATGATATCGGCGGTATCGGCTCATACAGAGGAAGGATCGTGGTTTAATGTTCATAGAGGGCTGACGAAAAACGTCAGCCCTCAAAATTTGCGCCGTAGAAAACAAAGAAAAAGGCTTCGGAATTGCTTTCCAAAGCCCAATTTGGTCTGAGTGACAGGACCCGTCTCGACACGGCGACGAAAAGGCGAGAAAAATTCGCCTTTTCTCCGTGTCTCGGTCACCGCCGGCTCTGACGTGCCACTGGCACGTCATTCACTTCCGGCTTGTTCGAGTCCTGCCACGTTCTCCGTTCAATCACAGAAAAAAAGACGGCCATCAGCCGTCTTTTTTCTGTGGTCGAAGTGACAGGACTCGAACCTGCAGCATCTTGCTCCCAAAGCAAGCGCGCTACCAATTGCGCCACACCTCGATATGGTATATTATATCCCATTTTTTGTTATTTGTCAAGCGAGAAAAGGGAAAAGAAGAAACTTTCTTTGCACCCCGACCGAATAATTTTGTAAAAAGACTTTAACAACGCGCGGAAATGTGCTATAATATAAAGTGAAAAATTATGGAATGCGAGGGTTGATATGAGAATATTGGGGATTGACCCCGGCCTGGCGATCGTTGGTTGGGGCGTGGTAGAGCGTATCAACGGCATGACCTTTCGCCCGCTTGGCTTTGGCTCGATCAATACGCCGGCAAAGACTGAGGTTGGCTCTCGCCTTGCCATGATCTATAAGAATCTGAACCTGATCATCGAGAAATATCACCCGGACGAAATGGCCGTTGAATCGCTTTTCTTTAACACCAACCAGACCACCGCCATTGCCGTGGCAGAGGCACGCGGAATCGTTTTGTTGGCCGCAGAGCAGCACGGTATTCCTGTTTCGGAATACACGCCGCTGCAGGTCAAGCAGGCCGTCGTTGGGTACGGAAAGGCCGAAAAGCACCAGGTGATCGATATGGTTACCCATCTGCTTGGCCTTGAAAAACCGCCACGGCCGGATGACACAGCAGATGCAATTGCCATTGCGCTTTGCCATGGGCAAAGTGCCGGTTCTTTACTTCGGACACTTCAAAAATAACGAGGAAACAACAGTATGTGGATCAGTGATGCATGGAAAGACTACGAATTGATAGATGCCTCTGACGGAGAGCGGTTGGAGCGTTGGGGAAAATATACCTTGGTTCGCCCCGACCCGCAGGTCATCTGGCATAGCGATAAAAAGCACCCGCTTTGGCAAAAGGCAGATGCCAGTTATCGTCGCTCCCGCAGTGGCGGCGGCGCGTGGAGTGAAAATCGCCTGCCGGAGAGCTGGAATATTTCTTACGGCGATCTGCGCTTCCGCATTAAGCCGATGGGCTTTAAGCATACCGGCCTGTTCCCGGAGCAGGCAACCAACTGGGATTGGTTTTCTGATCTGATCCGCAAGGCAGGCAGACCGATCAAGGTGCTCAATCTGTTTGCCTATACCGGCGGCGCAACCGTTGCCGCCGCGCAAGCGGGTGCCTCCGTTTGCCACGTGGATGCCGCAAAGGGCATGGTGGCAGCTGCGAAGGAGAATGCGGCGCTTTCCGGGCTGGCGGATGCTCCCATTCGTTACATTGTAGAGGATTGTAAAAAATTCATTGAGCGCGAGATCCGTCGCGGTAATCATTATGACGGCATTATCATGGATCCGCCCTCCTACGGCAGAGGCCCCACAGGCGAGGTTTGGAAGATCGAAGAAAGCATTGATGCGTTCGTAGCCTTGACGGCAGAACTGTTGACGCCGCAACCGCTATTCTTTTTGCTGAATTCGTATACGACCGGCCTTTCTGCATCTGCCATGAAATATCTTTGTGATCTGCACCTTCGGCCGCGATTCGGCGGACAGAGCAGAGCAGATGAATTGGGGCTGCGTGTCTCGCAAAGCGGGCTTGGTCTGCCTTGCGGCAGCAGCGTTCGGTACACCTTTGATTGATGAAAGAGGTTGATAATTTGAGCGATTTTATCGAAACAAAGCATCTGAAGTTCTCGTATGAGGATGAGCGTGAGCATCAGCATCCTGCGTTGGAGGATGTCTCGATCTCTGTGCAAGAGGGCGAATACGTTGCGATCCTTGGCCATAACGGGTCAGGGAAATCGACGTTTGCCAAGCTACTCAATATGATCCTTTCTCCCGATAGCGGTGTTATTCGTATTGCGGGCAGAGAGGTGACCGCGCCTGATTTTACAGAGGATGATATGTTTGATATCCGGCGTGAGGTGGGCATGGTCTTTCAAAACCCGGATAACCAGTTGGTTGCGACAATCGTGGAAGAGGACGTTGCCTTTGGGCCGGAGAATTTAGGGCTGCCGCGTGAAGAGCTGCGCAAGCGGGTAGATCACGCGCTGGCTACGGTTGGCATGGCTGAATACGCACAGCACGCGCCGCACCGCCTTTCCGGCGGGCAGAAGCAGCGCATTGCCATTGCCGGTGTGATTGCCATGATGCCGAAATGCATTATTTTTGACGAGTCTACGGCAATGCTGGATCCGCTTGGTCGGCGCGAGGTGTTGAAGACCATGGATATGCTGAACCGTGAGCATCATATCGCTGTTTTGAACATTACGCATTATATGGACGAGGCTGCGCACGCTGACCGCATTGTAGTGGTGAACGACGGGCGTGTCTATATGGACGGCACCCCGGTAGAGGTCTTTTCTCGTATTGAGGAGCTGCATGCGATCGGGCTGGAGGCACCGCAAACGACCGAGCTTTTTGATCTTTTGCGACGGAAGGGCTGCCCCCTGCCAAGCGGCTACACAGAGGATGAGGCCTGTGTGGATGCGCTTGTGCGCTTATATGAGGAGCTGTAATGGAAAATATACTTGAATTAAAAGACGTTTCTTACGTATATGGCGGCGGTACGCCGTTTGAGATGGTTGCACTGAACCATGTCAGCGTAGGGTTTGAAAAGGGCAAGATCACCGGCGTGATCGGCCACACCGGCTCCGGTAAATCTACCATGGTGCAGCTTCTCAACGGCCTTTTGCGGCCGCAAAGTGGTAAGATCCTGCTGAACGGTGAGGATATTTGGGCCAAGCCCAAGGAGATACAAAAGATCCGTTATCGCGTAGGGCTTGTTATGCAGTATCCGGAGTATCAGCTGTTTGATGAGACCGTGCAGGCAGATATTGGGTATGCGCCGCGCAACATGGGCTTCTCGGAGGAGGAGGTCGAGGCTCGCGTAAAGGAGGCAGCCTCCTTTGTACATCTGGATGAGAGCTTGCTTTCGCAGTCACCTTTCTCTCTGTCCGGCGGGCAAAAAAGACGCGCGGCCATTGCCGGCATCATTGCCATGCGGCCGGAGGTGCTGGTGCTGGATGAGCCTGCTGCCGGCCTGGATCCCATCGGCAGAAGCGAGATCTTAGGCGGCCTTCGCGCTTACCAGCGTTCTTGTAACGCTACCGTCATCCTTGTTAGCCACAGCATGGAGGATATGGCGCAGTACTGTGACCGTATCGTGGCATTGAACCATGCCGAGGTGTTTTTGAGCGGCACGGTGGATGAGGTGTTCTCTCGCTCCAAGGAGCTTGCCGAGGTAGGCCTGGATATCCCGCGCATCG
Organism: Eubacteriales bacterium; assembly: GCA_045543015.1. GTDB lineage: Bacteria > Bacillota > Clostridia > Oscillospirales > CAG-272 > UBA1740. The sequence continues at coordinate 42,539 of JAZQLY010000033.1, read as the reverse complement.
CGCGCATCGCCATTGCGCTGCAAAAGCGCGGCGTGCCGCTGCAGGGAAATTTGTACACGGTATCCGGCGTGGCAGAGGCATATATGCGTGCTTGTGATGCAAAGAGGGCGGCACAAACGCAAACGGGGGAGGGAGAGCATGCTTAAAGATATTACACTTGGGCAATATTTCCCGGGGAATTCCGTTCTCCATAAAATGGACCCGCGTGCAAAGGTGATCGTGTCTGTGCTTTATATCGTAGCAATCTTCTGCGCCCAGAACATACTGTGCTTTGCCGCGCTGCTGCTTTCCTCCTTTTTGCTGATCCTGCTTAGCCGCATTTCTGTGATGACCATTTTGCGCGGCCTGAAGCCGATCCTGTTCGTCTTGGTCTTTACAACGCTTATCAACGTCTTTTTGACGGGGGATGCAAGTGAAGAGCCCTTGTGGCAGGCGAAAATTCCAATCTTCTCGCTCGTGTGGCAGCCAACGATCTATCGCGCCGGTATTCTTCGCGCAGTATTTACCTCCATTCGCGTTGTTGTGCTGATCATGGTGACCAGTATCTTTCTGACCTACACCACCTCGCCCATCACGTTGACGGATGCGCTGGAGGAGCTGCTGGCCCCCTTGAAGCTGCTGCACGTCCCCGTGCATGATTTTGCTATGATGATGACCATTGCGCTGCGGTTCATCCCTACCTTGATCGAGGAGACGGATAAGATCATGAACGCGCAAAAGGCGCGTGGTGCCGATTTTGCAAACGGCTCGCTTGTGAAGCGTGCCAAGGCCTTAGTGCCGGTGCTGATACCGCTCTTTGTTTCTGCTTTCAAACGGGCGGAGGATCTGGCCGTAGCCATGGAATGCCGCTGCTACCGTGGCGGAAAGGGAAGAACAAAGCTGCATAAGCTGCAGTTCCATTTTCGTGATGCGGCTGCCTTTTTGCTGATGGGCGCCTTCCTTGCCGGCATTTTCGTGGTCAATTGGTATAATCCGCTTGGCATCGGCCTTGTATAAGGCATTGTGCCACAGGAGTTTTTATGCGTTACCTTGCATTGATACAATATGTAGGAACAGACTTTTTTGGTTACCAGGTGCAGCCCAATAAACGAACGGTGCAGGGCGAGCTTTGCCGCTCTTTAGCGGCCTTGTTTGGCTGCCCCTGCCGCGTCACCGGCTGCAGCCGCACAGACCGCGGCGTGCATGCAGAGGAGTTTTGCGTGCTGATAGAGCCGGAGGACGATGCACATGCAAGTATCCCGCCGGAAAAGCTGCCGCTTGCGCTGGCGGTGCATCTGCCGGAGGATATCTCACTGATTTTTTGTATGCAAGCGCCGATGGACTTTCATCCGCGCTATGCAGCGCTTGGCAAGATCTATCGGTACGATATTTGGAATGCCCCTGTCCGCAACCCGTTCCTTTCAGACCGTGCGTGGCATTACCCGCGCTACCTGGATGAAGCAGCGCTTTCTCGCATGCAGCAGGCGGCCGATCTGCTGGTGGGGCGGCATGATTTTGCTGCCTTTATGGCAGACGGCTCTACCATCGTGGATACCGTTCGCACGATCTTTTCCTGTCGCTGCGAGCGGGAAGGGGAAATGATCCATATATATGTACACGGTGACGGATTTCTGTATAACATGGTCCGTATCATCGTTGGCACCTTGCTTTCTGTGGCGGTTGAAAAAACAGAGCCGGAGGATGTGGCGATCATCCTTCGCGAAAAGAAACGCGTGCTGGCCGGTATGACCGCGCCTGCACACGGGCTGACCCTGGCACATGTGCTTTACCCGGACGGTCTGCTTCAAAGATAATAGACTTCAGGGCTGCGTTCAAACGAACGCAGCCTTTTCTTTTTCCTTGAAAAGGCAGAAAAAAACGCATGGTTTGGGGCATATTAAAAATAAAAACGCAAGAATGAAACACCAAAATATCATGAGAAAAAACAAGGCAGACGGAAGAAAACACACAAAACGGATCATAGAAGCACTATTGATCTCCGTGCTGCTGCTTGTATTGCTTGGCATTTGCCTGTTCGGTTACACCTATTTTCATATGGATTATGCAGCAGACGAGGCACTATTCGCGCTGGCGCACGGTAGCCACACCACGCGGTTATATTACAGCGACCCTGCGCAGCAGGTCACCACTGCTGGCAGACCGGCGCTGCTGCCGGCCGGGTACTGCCCGGTGGAAAGGGAGGGGCAGCGCATCCACGGTACGCAAAACAGCATCTATTGTGCGTATAGAGATATTCCACAGGCAATGAAGGATGCCTTTGTCGCCATTGAGGATAAGCGGTTCTATCAGCATCACGGCATTGATCTTCTGCGCACGGCAAAGGCAGCTGCGAACTATGTGCTGAAATTTGACGGTCGCTTTGGCGGCTCCACCATCACGCAGCAGCTCATCAAAAACATCTCGGCAGATGATGAGATCACGCCTGCGCGAAAAATGCGCGAGGTCTGCCGTTCGCTGCATCTGGAGAACATGCACAGCAAGGAAGAGATCCTGGAGCTGTATCTCAATATCGTGCCGCTGTCGCAAGGTTGCATGGGCGTTGGTGCTGCTGCCGAAAAATATTACGGGAAAAACGTATCTGAATTGACGGTTGCGGAATGCGCTTCTATCGCTGCCATTACCAATTCGCCCGCGCGGTATGACCCGTATAAAAGCAAGGAGAACAATCGCGCAAGGCGCGATCTGATCCTGCATGAAATGCGCGCATGCGAGATGCTGACACAAGAGGCATACGAGGCCGCGCTGGCAGAGGAGATGCATCTTGTGCCGCTTGCCGGGCAGGAGGAGGTCGTTTATGACTGGTATACGGAAACCGTCCTGTCTGATGTCACCCGCGACCTGATGCAAAAGCGGGGGCTGGCACGCGAGGCGGCAGAGCAGCTTGTCTATAACGGAGGCTTGCAGATCTATACGCAGATGGATGCCGCGGTGCAGGGAATTTTAGAGCAGTATTTTTCTGATCTGCGACATTTTCCCACTGCCTGTCAAAACGGCCTTTCTTACGCCATGACAGTTTGCGATCCGTATAGCGGTGATCTGCTTGGCATCGTTTCTGCAGTGGGAAAGAAAACGAAAAATCGCGTTTTCAATCATGCCGCCGATGCCACGCGTGCGCCCGGCTCGGCACTGAAGCCGCTTTCAGTCTACGCCCCCGCCTTGGAGGAGGGCGTGATCCGCTGGTCAAGCGTGTTGGACGACGTGCCGCTGCGGTTTGAGAAAAGCCAAACCGGCTACACGCCATGGCCCGGCAATTCCCCGGCGGTATATAATGGCTTGACCGACGTGCAGGATGCCGTTGCCTATTCCAAAAATACGGTTGCCGTACAGGTACTGAAAAAGCTGGGAAAAGAGCGCTCGTACGCCTACCTGACGGAAAAGCTCGGCCTTTCCACGCTTGTCAGGGAAGAGCGACGCGCAGGCGGCGTCCTTACCGATCTGGCAGAGGCACCGTTGGCGCTTGGGCAGCTTTCACACGGCGTTACCCTGCGCGCCTTGACCAACGCCTACGGCGCGCTGGCGGACGGCGGCGTTTATCACCCCTCGCGCTCGTATTCTCTGGTGCTGGACGGGAACGGTAAGGTGCTGCTGCAAAATGACGAGGCGGGCGAACGCGTTTTCTCGCGGGAGAGCGCTTGCATCATGACCAAGCTGCTGCAGGGCGTAACCTCCTACGGTACTGCCAAAAGCATCACCTTAGACCGCCTGGTGGAGGCGGCTGGCAAGACGGGTACCTCCGGCGAGAACCGTGACAAATGGTTTGTCGGGTACACCCCGTATTATACAGCCGGTGTCTGGTGCGGCTATGAGGACGGTACGACAGCTATCCCGGCAGAATTGGCGGGTGTGCATGTGGAGGTCTGGGATGCGATCATGCACCGGCTGCATAGCAGGCTGCTTGCCGCCTCCCGCGCTGCCCGTAAATTTGAAATACCGCTTCGCGTTGTCAGGCGGGAATACTGTAAGGATTCCGGCATGCTGCCTTGTGAAAGCTGCCGCTTGGACGTGCGGAACGATCGAATTTGCGTAGGTTATTTCTTGGCAGATGACGCGCCAAGGGAAACGTGCGATCGCCATGTTGCCGTGCTTTATGATAAGGTGGGTGGCGGTGTGGCCTGCGCGCATTGCCCCCGCTCACAGGTAGAGACGGTAGGCATGCTTTTGCTGCCGCAAAGAAGCTTTCCCACCCAGGTGTACGTGGCGGATGCGCAGTACGGCTACCGTGCGATCGCAGAGGAGGAGATCACGCGGGCGCCCGACCGCCCGTTTTATGAAGGCCTGATCCCAGCGGGGCAATATATCGGTCTTACGCGCACGGAAAGCGGCAGACAGTTCAATGCCGCCTGCTCGTTGCATGACGGCCGTGATACGGAAAACATGCATGGTGGGGGAGCCGGAAACGGCTTTTTTGATTGGTGGCGAAAATACTTTGCCTTGCTCGATCGTGAGGAATAAAAAGGGCGCCTATGCACCGCTTGCGAATTTCCAAAACAGAAAAGGTTGACAAAAAGCTTTCTTTTTGTTATAATCTATATACAGTATTTTTGCAGGAGGTCGCATGTGAAATCCTATTTTCCGACGCTCATGGGAAACGAACGGCTGAAGCAGCAATTCGGCGACCGCATCCTGCAAGGGACGATGGCGCACGCCTATGTGATACAAGGAGAGCGCGGTACCGGCAAAAGGATGTTTGCCCGGCTGCTTGCCGCCGCCCTCTGCTGCGAGAAAAAGGGCGAGCAGGGTGTGCCTTTGCCGTGTGGCGAATGTCCCTCCTGCCGCAAGATCCTTTCCGGCAATACGCCGGATGTGACGGTGATCGAGCGGGGAGAAAATGCCACCATCGGCATTGAGGCCATTCGCCGTGCCAAAGAGGACATGTATCTTTCCTCTACCGAGTTAGAGAAAAAGGTGTATGTGATCTGTGAGGCGAGCAAAATGACCGTGGCGGCGCAAAACGCGCTGCTGATCGTGCTGGAGGAACCCCCGCGCGACGTTGTCATCCTTTTGCTGTGTGAAGACGGCTCTGCGCTTTTGCCAACCGTGCGCAGCCGTGTGCAAACGGTTCGCATGTCGCTCTTTTCAGGGGAGGCGATGCGTGCCTTTGCTGCCGCCGATCCCCGGGCGCAGCGGCTGCGTGCCGAATCGGAAGAGAAGCTTGCAGATCTGATCGCCTCTGCTGCCGGTTCGCCCGGGCAGCTGCTCTCACTTCTGGAGCGGAAAGAAATGAACGCCGTTGTTGCCCAGCGGGAGGCAGTGCTTTCCGTGCTTGGCACGGTTCACAGCCGCATGCGGTTTTCAGACCTGTATGAGGCGCTTTCGCTCTTGCATACCAAACGCGGTGAGCTGGTAGAGGATCTTTTGCAAATGACGCTTGCCTTGCGTGATATGATCCTGCTCAAGCGGGATGAACGGGCGCCGCTTTGCTTTTTTGGGAATGAGGAAGCAGCGCAGGAGCGCAGCAGCAGGCTCAGCCTGCGTGCCCTGCTTTCGATCTATGATGCAACGCAGGAGGCAATTGCCGAGCTAAATCAAAACGCGAATATCGGCGTTGTGATGGCATCCTTTGCGGATGCCTTGCGTGCCGCCCCCACGAAATAACGATATCATTGAGGATGGAATATGAATGACGAAAAAGATACCGTCTCTTTGACGGAAGAAGAAGTAAAAACCGCACCGGTCGAGTCCGGGCCTGCAGCTGAAGAAGCCCCTGCCGAGGTGGAGATCGTTGGCGTAGGCTTCCGCACGGCCGGCAAGACCTACTATTTCTCGCCCAAGCATTTTAAATTGGCAGTGGGGACGCCGGTTATCGTGGAAACGGCACGCGGCGTGGAGATGGGGAAGATCACCATCGCCAACCGCATGATATCGACCAAAGAGGTGGTTTCTCCCCTGCGTGATATCATTCGCCCGGCCAGCGCAGCAGACGTTTCGCGGTATGAGGAGAATAAGCGGTTAGAGGAACGTGCTGCCGAGATCTGCAAGCAAAAGATCCGCGATCATAAGCTGGAGATGAATCTTGTCAGCGTAGAATATACGTTTGATAACAGTAAGCTGCTGTTTTATTTCACGGCGGAGAACCGCGTTGATTTCCGTGAGCTGGTGAAGGATCTTGCCTCCGTCTTCCGCACGCGCATTGAGCTGCGGCAGATCGGTATTCGTGATGAAGCAAAGCTGATGGGTGGCTTTGGCGTTTGCGGCCGGCCGTTCTGCTGCTCCAGCTTCCTTGCGGATTTTGTGCAGGTATCCATCAAAATGGCGAAGGAGCAAAACTTCTCCTTGAACTCGGCCAAGATCTCCGGCGCGTGCGGCCGCCTGATGTGCTGCCTGCGCTATGAGCATGACGTGTATGAGGAGGCGATCAAGCAGACCCCCACGGTCGGCTCTTACGTCAGTACATCCGGGGGGCTTGGTGTGGTTACCGAGGCACGTCCGCTTGCCGGAACGGTGAAGGTAAAGCTGGATGATAAGGCAGAGGCACCAAGGCTGTATGCCGTTGCAGATATCAAGGTCCTGCGCAGCAAGGGCAAGGCTGGCCTGCAGCCGGAGCCGGACGTGCAATTGGTAGAGGAGGAGATCGATCCCGCCCTCCTTGCAGAGGAGGATGCTGCTACCGCCACAAGTGCAGCAGAGGAAAAGCCCAAAAGAAACGAGCGGGGAGAGGGGAAAGGTCAAGGCCGCCCCAACCGCCAACGCCCGCAGCACAAAAAGGAGCAGAAGAATAACCCAGCCGGGAATGGTGAGCAGGAAAATCGCCAAAGCAAGGCACACAACAACCATCGCAATTTTAAAAATCGCCGCCCGCGCCGTGAGGGTGGCAACCAGGAGCCGGCGAAAAAACGCCAGGAAGGAAATAACGGAGAAAAATAATCGTTATTTGGTTCTATTTGCACAATTTTCGCCTGGGTTTTTGGAAAAAATGACGAATTTTCGGCTTATTGATGCTTTTTTTTGAAAACCTCTTGATTTTTTCAAGAAATGTGATAGAATAGTGACAGTAAAATTAAGAGATGGAGGTGTACATCATGGCTTATAAAATTACCGACGATTGCATTGCATGCGGTTCTTGTGAGAGCGAGTGCCCGGTAGGTTGCATCAGTGAGGCTGACGGCAAGTACGTTATCGACGCTAACGAGTGCGTAGATTGTGGTTCTTGCGCAGGTGTTTGCCCTGTAGATGCTCCCGTAAAGGAAGACTAATTTCCATACAAAAAACGGAGGGGTGAGTTTCTGCCCCTCCGTTTTTGTGTCAGAAAGGAACGGTATGAGTGAACTGGATCTGTTACCGGGCGAACAGTTGGATGAGGTCAATTTTCAGATTCGTTTGATCCAAAAGGCTGATGGACTGCATTTCGGTACGGATGCGCTCCTGTTGGCTTCTTATATAAAGCATACCCCTGCTGCAACGGCCGTAGAGCTTGGCGGCGGCAGCGGTATTATCTCTTTGCTTTGCCTTTCCCGCAAAAAGGTGGCGCGCGTTGCATGCGTAGAGGTACAGGAGGCATATGCCTCGCTGATCGGGCGGAACGCCGCCTTGAACGGCTTTTCTGAAGCCATGCGTGCTGTGTGCTGTGACGTGCGGCAGTTAGCTGTAAGAGGAGAAGAGCAGGGCAAGGCAGACGTGGTATTTACCAACCCGCCCTATATGAAAAGCACCGCGGGTGCGCCCAACGGGGCGGAGGAGAAGAATATCGCCAGGCATGAGGTGTTGGGGGACATTTTTGATTTTTGTGCGGCTGCTGCCAGGCTGCTGCGCTTTGGCGGGCGGTTTTATTGCGTCTATCGGCCGGATCGCATGGCTGACTTGCTTTACGCCCTGCGTGCCAACAAATTAGAGCCAAAGCGACTGACCCTTGTGCATGCCGATGCGCAGACGGAGCCGTCTATGCTGCTTGTAGAGGCCGTTTCCGGCGGCAAATGCGGCCTGTGCGTAACGCGCCCGCTGCTCGTGTACCAGCAGCAGGCAGAGGGCAAGCGCGTTTATACGGCCGATATGGTCAGCGTGATGGAAAACGGCGTTTTACCGCAAGCAACGGAGAGGGGGTAAGACTGTGGCAGAAAATGAAATGATAAGCGAAAAGAACCGGGTCCTGGGGGGTATGCTGTATTTGGTGGCTACCCCTATCGGGAATCTGGCAGATATGTCCGAGCGGGCAAAAAAGGTACTGTCCGAGGTCGATCTTGTGGCGGCGGAGGATACCAGAAACACCATGCGCCTGCTCTCCTGCTATGATATCAAGCAAAAGCTGATCAGCTATCACGAGCATAATCGGCGGCAGCGCGGTGAGGAGATCGTAGCCGACCTGCTTGCCGGCTGCTCCTGCGCGTTGGTGACCGATGCGGGCATGCCCGCGATCAGTGACCCGGGTGAGGATCTGGTGCGCCTGTGTGCCGAGCATGGCATCCCCGTTACCGTCATTCCCGGCTGCTGCGCCGCCGTCAGTGCGTTGGCACTTTCCGCTCTTGCAACCGGCCGCTTTTGCTTTGAGGGCTTTTTGCCGGTAGAAAGTGGGCCGCGCAAAAAGCGCCTGGCCGAGATCAAGGATGAACGGCGGACGATGATCTTATATGAGGCGCCGCATAAGCTGCTGCGCACCTTAAAGGACCTTTATGAGACGTTTGGTGAGCGTAGGATCGCTCTTTGTCGTGAATTGACAAAGCTCAATGAAGAGATCCTTCGTACCACCCTGACCGGCGCGCTTGCGATCTATGAAGAAAAGGCACCGCGCGGTGAATACGTGCTGGTGCTGGAGGGCGGGGAGGAAGCGGGCAGTGTGCCTGCCGCTGCTACGCCTGAGGGAGAGGCGCTTTCGCCCGAGGCGCGCGTAGATCTGTACTGTGAGACACAGGGCATTTCGCGCATGGCGGCGATCAAGCTGGTAGCCAAGGAAATGGGGATCCCGAAAAGTGAGCTGTACCGCATGCTACTACCAGATGAAGCCGAAGAATAGGGCGTCTTGCTTGCAGCAAATTCTTTGCATTGCATTGACTTTGCCGTGGAAATGTGCTACAATACATCCTGTAAAAGGGTGATACCATAAAAGAATAGGAAGTGGAATTATGACGAAAATTGATATTTTTTCCGGCTTTTTGGGCGCCGGTAAAACAACGCTGATCAAAAAGCTGCTCAAAGAGGCCTATGCAGGAGAAAAGGTAGTCCTGATCGAGAATGAGTTCGGTGAGATCGGTATTGACGGCGGCTTTTTGAAGGAGTCCGGCATTGAGATCACAGAAATGAATTCCGGCTGCATCTGCTGCAGCCTGGTTGGCGATTTCAGCCGTTCGCTTGCCGAGGTGCTTACGCGCTTTGCGCCTGACCGCGTGTTGATCGAGCCCTCCGGCGTTGGCAAGCTCAGCGACGTGATTCGCGCCGTACAGGACGTGCATGCCGAAAATGCCGTTCTCAATGGGTTTACAACGGTCGTGGATGCCAAAAAGTGCAAAATGTATATGAAAAACTTTGGCGAGTTCTTTGGCGATCAGATCGCCCACGCCGGCGCGATCATCCTCAGCCATACGCAGAGCCTGACGGATGAAAAGATCGAGCAGGCCGTTGCCCTGGTGCGTGAGCACAATGCAGATGCCGCCATCGTTACCACCCCGTGGGACGAGCTGGATGGCAAGCAGATCCTTGCCGCCATTGAAAAGACCAATACGCTGGCAGACGAGCTGGCAAAGATGAAAGAGGAGCATCATCATCATCATCACCATCACCATGACCACGATGAGGAGTGTGATTGCGGTTGCCATGATCATGAGCACCACCATCACCATGACCACGATGAGGAGTGTGATTGCGGCTGCCATGATCATGAGCATGAGCACCACCATCACCATGACCACGACGAGGAGTGTGATTGCGGCTGCCATGATCACGAGCATGAGCACCACCATCACCATCACCATGACCACGATGAGGAGTGTGATTGCGGCTGCCATGATCACGAGCATCACCACCATCATCACCACCATGCTGATGAGGTGTTTGACAGCATTGGCAGAGAAACCGCGCGTAAATATACGGCAGATGAGGTCCGTCACGCTTTGGACGCCTTTGCCGATTATATTGCATACGGTATGGTTTTGCGTGCAAAGGGCATTCTCCCCGGTGTGAACGGTGAGTGGATCCATTTTGACTACGTCCCCGGCGAGCCGGACGTGCGCACGGGCGGTGCCGACGTGATCGGCCGCTTCTGCGTGATCGGCTCCAAGCTGGACAAAGCTGCCATTCTTGGTCTCTTCGGCCTGGAGGAAGTGTAAGCGATGGACGTTGCCGTATATCTGTTTACCGGATTTTTGGAAGCCGGAAAGACGACCTTGATCACGGAGACCTTGCAGGACGAGAAGTTCAACGCGGGGGAAAAGACCTTGATCATCGCTTGCGAGGAGGGGGTAGAGGAATACGATCCCACCGCCTTCCCGGGGGACGTTTCCTATGAAAGCATTGAGACGCTTTCACAGCTGAACCCGGACAAGCTCTCTGCTTTGCAGAGAAAACACAAGGCAGAGCGCATCATGCTGGAATACAACGGCATGTGGATGAACGAGGATCTTTATCAGGCCATGCCGGACAATTGGTATATCTATCAAGAGATCATGCTGGCAGATGCCAATACCTTTGTCAACTACAATGCCAATATGCGCTCGCTTGTGGTCAACAAGCTGCAGAACTGTGAAATGGTGGTCTTTAACCGGTTTGATGAAAGCAAGACCGACCGCATGGAGCTGCACAAGATCGTGCGCGGCGTTTCCCGCCGCGTGAACATTGCATACGAAACGCCGGACCACGAGATCTCGTATGATGAGATTGAGGATCCGCTGCCGTTTGACCTGGAGGAGGACCCTGTAGAGATCGCAGATCGCGACTATGCCATCTGGTACCGCGACATGTCGGAGGAGATGGAAAAATATCAGGGCAAGACGCTGCGTCTGAAGGGCATGGTGGCAAGAGATCCGGCCCTGCCGGCACACTCGTTTGTGATCGGCCGCCACGTGATGACCTGCTGCATGGATGATATTGCCTACCGCGGTCTTGTTTGTATCGGTGAAGGGAAATGTAAATTGGAAAGCAAGGATTGGGTGATGCTGACTGCCCGCCTGGAGATCGAGTATCATAAGCTTTACCGCTCCAAGGGGCCGGTGCTGAAGGTCATTTCTGTAGAAAAAACAGAGCCGCTGCCGCCGGAAGAGCAGCTTGCCACGTTTTATTAAGAAGTAGGGGTGAACGTATGACAGAGAATTATTTTGAATACGCCGTGGATGAAAAGCCGAAAGGGAAAAACCTGCTTCTGCGGGTGCTGCTGATCACGGTTTACGTTGCTTTGTCGCTCGGCTACGTTCTGGCCTTTGTTGCCACCATGCCACAGCTGATTGCCATGCTGCCGTTTTTGCTGGCGATCGTGGTTGCCTTTACCTGGCGCTACGTTTCTGTTACGCATGAATATATCATTGCCGTGGGAGAGATCACGTTTGCCCATATCTACGCCAACAAAAAGCGCAAGGAGGTCTTGCGCCTGTCTGCGCGCGACCTGCGTGAGGTCTCGCCGGATGACGGTGAAAAGCCCATGAACGTAGACCGCGTGTATGATTTCCGCAGTGAAAAAAACACGCCGGACTCATACTGCCTGGTATTCCAAAACGAAAAAGAGAAGTGCTGCCTGGTTTATTTTGAGGCAACCAAAAAGGCCTTGAAGCTTTTGCAGTTGTATAATCCGAGCGTTGTGAAATTTGGTAAGACCCTGCGTTATTGACCAAAAAACAGACTGCCGTGAAAGGAGAAGGCGCGTTGAAGAGAACCGATAAGCATCCCATATCTCCTACCGTTGTTCGCATGACGGTGAAAAACGATGACGATTTTCTCTCCTCCTTTTCCACAGGGGATGAACCCGTGATCAGTACCGAGGTGGCAGAGTTTATTGAAAATGCCACAGCCGCACTGCCGCCAATGACACCGCTTGCGCTGCATGTGTACAGCGATTGCATTGATGAAACCGAAAAAACCGAGTACACCAAGGCCATACGGAACTATTACCGGGAAAAGTATGTGGCAAGCGAGATTGAGCGAAAGCACAATTCCCGCATCGTGCTGCTGCTGGCCCTGGTGGGTATCCTGATCCTTTCCCTTGCGCTCCTGTTAGATGCGAATGCGCATTTTCTTTGGGCAGAGGTGATCGATATTGCCGCCTGGGTGTTCTTGTGGGAGTCGGTCGACGTTGCTGCCTTCCGCAACAGGGACTTGCGCATCAACCGTATGCGCTACCGCGCGTTTCTCTCCATGCCGGTCGTTTACCATCCGCTTGAACGGCCAAGATAATATATATACCGCCTGCGCAAATCGCGCAGGCGGTATTGTTTTTTTAAAAGCCAAGCGTGCAAAGCAGCATGGCAAAGCCTGCCAAAGCCGCCTGCACCAGCTTGCCGGCCGTATGGCGCCGTAGCGAGAGCGGCAGGTCGGCCACGAACACAGCGGCCTGTAAATGTACGGATAGCCCGCCAAAGCAGACGGCGTTTGCAAGAGCCAGAAGCGCCGCCCTCGGTGCGGCCGGGAAGAGATCGGCCGCTAAAAGGGAGGCATTGCCAATTTCAAAAAACGAAGAGAAAAATGAAAGCAGAACGGTGTTTTTTATCATTTGGTTCAAAAAAACGAGAGGAATAGAGAAAGCAACGATCATGCCGCAAACGGTCAGCATGTTGCCAACGCTGCGGCGAACGGCAGCGGCAATATCAAAGTCCACGGCGCTGTTTTCTGCGTGGTATCGCGTGTTGTCCGGCTTGGCGGGCGCAAGTCTTGCTAACAGCGCACCACTTGCCAAGGCGCAGAGCAGCTGCAGGAGGTATAGAGCAAGGCCAATGTGGCGGGTGCCCAGCAGACTGCCGATGCCGGCGATCACAAAGGCGGGGCCGGTGTTGTCGACGAATGCCAAGGCCTGTTCCGCCTCGGCCCTTGTCAGCTCTCCGGCACGGTACAGGTCGGCCACGTGCTTGACGCCGATGGGAAAACCGCACAAAGCACCCAACAAAAAGGCGCGCATGCCGATCAAGGGGATCCCCCAGATCGCTTTGCACATCCGGTCAAGGCGCATCCGCGCCTTTTTCTTTTTTTCCTGTGCGGCGATCAGCAATTCGGAAAGGATCATAAAAGGAAACAGGGACGGAATGATCGTCTGGTAGCAAAGCGCGAGCGCGCGGCGAACGGCCTCTGCTACGGGGGACGAAAAAACAAGCAAAAGGAGCAGGCAGATAAGCAGCAGCAGAAAAAGCAGCTGTTTTTTTGGCATTTTCGCTGCCGCCTGTTTTACTTCGGTCATTTTATACCCCTCTTTTTCATATAAATTGATAAAACATATGTAGCAGGGGAGGAAAATATGAAGCAGAAAAAGCATCGCTCCATCCGGCAATTGCTCTCTATTTCGGATGGGCTGCCGATCGGGGAAAAGGAGCGGATCGAGATCAGCCGCACGGGGGAACGCCGTTCGGTGCTTATCGAAGGGGTGCGCCGCATTCTTTTGTACGGGGCGGAGGAAATGGTATTTCTGCTGTCCGGGGAGCTGCTGACCGTCCAAGGCCGGGAGTTGGACTGCGTGACCTACGTCAGCGGTGCCATGGGCATCGTTGGTGAGATCCGCACGGTCTCCTTTTCCAAAGAAACGGAGTAAGCGATGCGTGCGATGATCATGCAGGGGCTGTTTTGGTGGGGACTAAGCGTGCAAGCACCGATCGCCTATATGGCGGACGTGTTGAATGTTTCTCATGAAAAACACGCAAAAATAAAGATTTATAACAAGGCAGAACAAGACTTCTCGTTTCTTACTTCAAAAAAAGACTGGGACCTGCTGCTCGGTGCGTTACCCCCGCTTGCACAAGAGGCAAGCGTGGTGCCGCCCGGGCTTGTGCGGCTGCGGACGTGGTGCCTGCACCGCATGGGGCTGCTGCTTGGTGGCTTGGTGGCTGTTATTCTGGTCGCCGCCTTATCTGACCGTGTGTGGGATATCCGCATTGCGGGGAACGAAGCATTGACCGACACGCAGGTGCTGAATATGCTGGGGGATTGCGGGTTGGAGATCGGCAGTGCCTTTTCTGATCTTCAGACCAAAGCGGTCGCAAGAGACGTCTGCCTCCTGTCACAGGAGCTTTCCTACGTCAGCATCAATCGGCGGGGCACGGTGGTCCACGTACATGTGATGGAGCGGGATGCGCCGCAGAAGGACGAGGCCCACGCCGGCGGCTGCTCCAATCTGGTAGCCACTGCTGACGGCGTGATCGAGGATCTTGCCGTGCGGCAGGGGACGGTCCTGGTCCACCGTGGCCAGGTGGTGAAAAAGGGTGACCTGCTGGTCAGCGGTATGCGCGAGGGGGCGGACGGGACACAGCTTTTCCATGCAGACGGCGAGGTGTACGGGCGCGTGGAAAGACGTATCGAGATCGTTTTGCCGCGCAACCTGCCGGTAAATCAGGAAAAAACGCGTCGCACGGTCGGTTTTTCTTATGTTTTTTTCGGAAAAACCATAAATATTTTTGCGAATACTGGAAATTTACCACCAACTTATGATACAATATATGAAAAAGAGCAATGGTATATCGGCGGTGAGCTTCGCCTTCCGTTTTATTCCCTTAAGACCGTAGCCATCGCCTATGAGCCGGAGGAGACCACTTTAGCCGACGAGGCGCTGGTGTCTCTTGCCCACCGTCGCATGGAGGAGGCGCTACAGCAGATGCTACGGGAGGGAGAATTGCTTTGTAAAAAAACGTACGGCCATTTTACCGAGGAGGCCTATGTGCTGGTGTGCGATATTTCCTGTCTGGAGAATATTGCAACGAGTGTCGAATTTGATGCCCGCTGAAAGGGCGGAGGAAGGATAACGTATGGCGCAACAGCTTGTGCTGATGGATTCTGAACAATTAACGGCGATTATTTTTGGTACCTGTGATGAAAATGCCAAGCGCATTGAAGAACGCTTTGGTGTGCGCATCTCCAATCGCCACCCCGACCATGCAGATGGTGACGCGCTCCTGATCGAGGGAGAGGATAAAGAGCAGGTAGAGCGTGCCGCGTGCGTTTTGAAGTATTTGAAACGGATGGTAGATGCCGGCGGCGCGATCAGCGATCAGAGCGTGGATTACGTCATTGCTATGGTCGCGGATGGGGCAGAGGATGAATTAGAGACATTAGAGGATGACGTTATTTGCATCACCACGCGGGGCAAGCCCATCAAGCCGCGCACGGTGGGGCAAAAGCGATACGTAGAAGCGATTAAAAAGAACACGGTCATTCTTGGCGTAGGGCCTGCCGGTACGGGTAAGACCTTTCTTGCCGTTGCCATGGCGGTAGATGCCCTGCGCGCCAAGCAGATCAGCCGCATCGTGTTAACGCGCCCGGCGGTAGAGGCGGGGGAAAAGCTGGGCTTTTTGCCGGGTGACCTGCAAAACAAGATCGACCCCTATCTGCGCCCGCTGAATGACGCGTTGTTTGAAATGCTGGGGGCGGAGAATTATGCCCGTCAGTTAGAGAAAAACGCCATTGAGATCGCCCCGCTCGCATACATGCGCGGCCGCACGCTGGATGATTCGTTTATCATCCTGGACGAAGCACAGAACACCACGCCGGAGCAGATGAAGATGTTTTTGACACGCCTTGGCAGCAATTCCAAGGCCGTTGTGACCGGTGACCCCTCGCAGACCGACCTGCCGTTTGGTAAAAAGAGCGGCCTGGGCGTGGCCGTCAAGATCCTGCGCGGGATAGAGGGAATTGCCATTCATCACTTTACCGAGCGGGACGTTGTACGCCACCGCCTGGTGCAAAAGATCATCCTGGCCTATGACAAATATGAGCGTGAGGCGGCAGAGGCACGCATCAGCTACCGCGCCCGTAAGACAGAAAAGGAATAACCGACATGAAGTTGAAAAACAAGAGAAATAACAAGGCAGAGCGAGAAGTTCTCCTGTACGTCAGCCGCGAGCCGGAGGAGCTTGCCGTTCTTCCCGGGGCGGAGGAGGTCGTGCGTCGCGCCATTGAGCAATGCTTGGCGTATGAGAAATTTCTGGCCAGTGCGGAAATTTCGCTCACGTTTTGCGATGGCCCGTACATTCGGGAGCTGAATGCGGAATACCGCCAAAAGGACAGCGAAACGGACGTGCTCTCTTTTCCCATTTTTGACCGGGATGAGGAGGATCCGCTGGCGGGGGAGACCGTTCCACTTGGTGATATCGTATTGAACGTGGACCGCGCTGCCACGCAAGGGGCAGAGCTTGGCCATTCCACCCTGCGGGAAATGGCGTTTTTGGCGATCCATTCCACCCTGCATCTGCTCGGCTATGACCACGAGCTGTCGCCGGAGGATGATGAGGATATGTGTCACCGCCAGCGCGAGATCATTGCATTGATGGAACAAGAACTGAAAAAGTATGGAGAGACAGTATGAAAAGAACCGGCTTTATTGCGATCGTTGGCCGTCCGAACGTCGGCAAATCCACGCTGCTGAATGCCATCCTGGGTGAAAAGGTGGCCATCGTTTCTAAAAAACCGCAAACCACCCGTAACCGCATCACCGGTATTCACACGGTAGGGGATGACCAGTACGTCTTTTTGGATACCCCGGGCATGCACCAGCCGCGCACGCGCCTTGGCGATTATATGGTCAAAACGACGGAAAGCGCCATCGGCGAGGTGGATGCCGTCATTTTGGTGGTAGAGGCGCGTGACCGCGTGGGGGATATTGAGGGCAAATTGCTCAAGCAGATCCGTGCCATGCAGCTACCCGCCATTTTGGTGATCAACAAGACCGATGCTGTGAATGCAGAGCATATAGCCAAGACCATTGCCGCCTACGCCGAGGAATTTTCGTTTGATGCGGTCGTTCCGATCAGCGCCAAGCATGGGAAAGGGGTAGACATCGTTTTGTCAGAGTGTGAGCGATACCTGGCAGAAAGCCCCTGGTTCTTCCCGCCCGATCAAGTAACCGACCAGACCGAGCGGCAGATCGTTTCCGAGGTCATTCGTGAAAAGCTGCTGCGCACGCTGGATGAGGAGATCCCGCACGGCGTGGCCGTTGTGATAGAAGAATTCCGCGAGGAAAAGGATGTCCTTCGTATCCGCGCAGAGATCTTTTGCGAAAAGCAAACGCATAAGGGCATTATCGTAGGCAAGGGCGGTGCCGCCTTGAAGACGGTTGGCACCTACGCCAGAGAGGACCTTGAAAAATTCTTTGGCATCAAGGTGTTCCTTGACCTTTGGGTAAAGGTCAAGGAAAACTGGCGTGATACCGTATCCAGATTGAACGATTTTGGCTATCGGGATGAATGATCCATGCTGACAGAGGTAAAGGGGCTGGTCATTCGTACGTTAGACCTGTCTGAAAATGATAAGCTGTTGACGCTGTTTACCGAAGAATACGGGAAGGTAACAGCGGTAGCCAACGGCAGCCGTGCGCTGAAAAGTCGCTATCTGGCTGCCGCACAGCTCTTTTGCTACGGCCATTACGTGCTGTATCAACGGGGTGAAAAGTATTGGGTACGCGAGGTCAGCCTGATCGAGAGCTTTTTTGATCTGCGCGCCGATCTTTCGCGCATGTCGCTTGCCGCCTACATCTGCGACGTAGCAGATGACGTGGTAGAGGAAAACGCACCGGAGAAGCCGTTTTTGCGATTGGTTCTGAATTCGCTTTACGCCATCGCCTCCGGCAAGTTCCCGCAAGAGCAGATCAAGGCGGTCTTTGAGATGCGTGCTGCGGCTGTCCTTGGCTTTTGCCCCATGTTAGAGGGCTGCCATTCCTGCGGCAAAACGGGCACAGAGCTGTATCTGGACGTCATGAACGGGTTTTTGACCTGTCCCGCCTGCCGGGAGCAGATGGCCATGACCCCCGTCACAGAGGAGGAAAGCCGCACGGCCTCCATCATCTGCCGGCTGACACCGGGCGCACACGCGGCCATGCAATATGCCGTTTCCTGCCCGATGGAAAGGCTGTTTTCTTTCCGTCTGAAGGAAGAGGATCATGCGTTGTTTTGCTCTGCTGCCGAAAAATATCTGTTGAATCAGCTGGAAAGAGGGTTCAAGTCACTGGATTTTTATAAGGAGATCGTTTCATAAAACGGGAGAAAAAATATGCTGTTTACGCAAAAATCCTTAGCGGCATTGGAATATGATAAGATCATCGCCATGCTGGCAGATTGCGCCTTAACAGAAGGGGCGCGTGCGCGCGCCTTGGCGCTTTTGCCGAGCGACGAGTATGAAACCGTTGCTTTCCGTCAAAAAAGGACGGCAGATGCCAAGCGCATGCTTGCGCAAAAGGGGTACCCCTCCTTTCTTGGCGTAGTAGACGTTACCGGCGCGATCGAGCGGGCTGAAAAGGGCGCTGCGCTCTCTCCGCGTGAATTGTTGCAAATTGCCACCGTTTTAACGGCGGCACGCGGGCTGGAGGATTACCACCACGAGGCGGGTGCGGACGAAAAAAATTCGCTTTCCGAGCTGTTTTCCCGCCTGATGCCCAATCGCATGCTGGAAACCAGGATCACGCGTGCCATCCCGACGGATGACTATATTGCAGATGAGGCGAGCGTTGAGCTGGCTGACATCCGCCGGAAGATCCGCGCAGCCAATAATCGCGTCAAGGAGACGCTGCAAAAATACGTCAGCGGTGCTTATGCCAAGTATCTGCAGGAGAATCTGATCACCACGCGGGACGGCCGCTACGTGGTTCCCGTCAAGGCAGAATACCGCAACGAGATCAAGGGCCTCATTCATGATACCTCCTCCTCCGGTGCTACCGTTTTTGTAGAGCCGATGGGCGTGGTAGAGGCAAATAACGATCTGCGCCTGTTAGAAAACAAGGAGAAAAAAGAGATCGACCGCATCCTTGCCGAGCTTTCTGCCCTGTGTGCCGAGCATTCTGCCACCGTGATCGGGAATTATCTGAATATTACCGAGCTGGCATTTGCCTTTTCCTGCGCCGTGCTTGCCGACCGTATGCGGGCAGAGGCACCGCAGCTGTCGCGTGAGCAGGTCATTTCGCTGAAGCGGGCGCGGCATCCGCTATTAGACAAGGATAAGGTCGTACCGATCGACGTATCGCTCGGGCAGGGGTATCAGACCCTGGTGATCACCGGCCCCAACACGGGCGGTAAAACGGTTACCTTGAAAACGCTGGGCCTTTTTGCCCTCATGGTACAGGCGGGGCTTCAGATCCCGGCATCGGAAAATTCCTGTATCGGCGTGTTTGATGCCGTTTTGGTCGATATCGGGGACGAGCAGAGCATTGAGCAATCGCTCTCTACCTTCTCCTCCCATATGGTGACGATCGTTTCTATCCTGCGTGAGGTGAGCGACCGCTCTCTCGTGCTGTTTGACGAGCTTGGCGCAGGCACCGACCCGGTAGAGGGCGCAGCCCTTGCCAATGCCATTCTGGAAAGGGTGCGTACCCTTGGTGCGCTGACGGCCGCTACCACGCACTATGCGGAGCTGAAGGCCTATGCCTTAGAGACGGATGGGGTACAAAACGCCTCTTGCGAGTTTGACGTGGAGACACTTCGTCCCACCTATCGCTTGATCATCGGTACACCCGGCAAATCCAATGCCTTTGCCATTTCTGCCAAGCTGGGGCTTGATCCTTCTATTATTGAAGATGCAGGCAGCTTTGTTTCCGGCAGCAGCAAGCGCTTTGAGAGCGTGATCGAAAAGCTGGAAAAAAGCCGCATGGAGATGGAGAAGAATAAACAAGAAGCGGCACGCCTGCGTGCAGAGTTTGCTGCCTTTAAGGAAGAGGCAGAACGGAAGATACAGGCAAAGCTGGATGCCTCTGAAAAAGAAGCAGAAAAACAGAAAGAAAAAGCGCGGCAGATCGTAGAGAGCGCACGCGCAACCAGCGATTTTGTTTTAAAGCAGCTTGATGACGTGAAGAAAAAGCAAGAAAGCCGCAGCTTTGCCAAGGACCTGGCTGAGGCAAGGCGGTCTATGCGTGCCAGGCTGCAGTCCACCTCTGACGAGATCTACGAGGCAGATGAGGATGCCTTATCCGACCCGGACTACGAGCTGCCTCGCCCCTTGCGCGTGGGGGACCGCGTGTTCTTGATGGGCTTTGGGCAGGAGGGCGTTGTGCAGGAGCTGCCCGACCGCGCTGGCAACGTCAGCGTGCGCGCTGGCATTCTGTTGGCAAAGCTGCCACTTTCCCGCT
The DNA here is from genome assembly GCA_045543015.1 of Eubacteriales bacterium. Lineage (GTDB taxonomy): Bacteria > Bacillota > Clostridia > Oscillospirales > CAG-272 > UBA1740. Next base: position 22,384 of record JAZQLY010000033.1, on the reverse strand, counting down.
TGCGCCTGCTGGATGAGAAGGGAGCAGCCGTCCTGCAAAAGAAAAAGGAGAAGGCAAGCGTTGCGGCCGGGCGCGGCAAGCGCAACCGTGAAGCCATGCCGATACGCGAATTTAAGCAGGAGATCGACGTGCGTGGCATGATCGGCGACGATGCCTGGAACGCGGTCGATAAATATCTGGACGAGGCCATTCTTGCCGGCATGCAATCGGTTCGCATCATTCACGGCAAGGGGACGGGAGCCTTGCGTACCGCCCTGCAGAACGATCTGCACCACGATGCACGCGTAAAGAGCTATCGCAATGGCGCGTATGGAGAAGGTGACCTTGGCGTTACCGTGGTAGAATTGAAATGATCAACAAACACCGCTGAAGGCATGCTGCCAACAGCGGTGTTTTACTATATTTCAAATGCGGGGATATAGGCTTCGCTGCTGCTTTCTGCGTCCTGCACAAAGCAGTTTTTCACGTTTGCCCGTTGCAAGGCCGCGATCACGCGCTTGTATTCGATCGGCTTGAGCCTGCGATCGATCTCCGGGCAGGCAGCGAGGTCTCCGTGCGGCGTGTATTGGCTCATAGCAGAAATAAAAATATCCTCGCCGTACCGCTCGGTCAGATATTCCATGATGCGTACCCCCTCCTCGGACATGCCGGGAAGCACCAGGTGCCGCACGATCATGCCGCGCTGCAGCAGCCCGCCAGAAAGCTGCACCTTTCCCACCTGGCGATACATTTCGTCTATGGCCGCACGGGCAACGGCAGGGTAATCCGCATGGCCAGAGTAGCGTGCGGCACTCTCTGAAAACATATATTTAAAGTCTGGCAGATAGATGTCGATCAGCCCGTCAAGCTCCCGCAGCGTCTCAACCTTATCGTACCCGCCGGTATTGTACACCACGGGGATGGGGGGCTTGTAACGGCAAAGCGCCTCCTTCAGTATATGGGCGTAGTGCGTGGGATTTACAAAATTGATGTTGTGGGCCCCTTGGTCAACCAGGTCTTGCATGGTGGTGATCAGCTCGTCAACCGAATAAACGCGGCCAACCGCGGCGTGGCTGATCTCGTAGTTCTGGCAAAACCGGCAAGACAGGCTACACCCGGCAAAAAAGATCGTGCCGCTGCCACGCGTTCCGCTGATGATTGGCTCTTCCCATTGGTGGAGCGCAGCACGGCAGATGCGTGCTTCTTCCATCATGTGGCAGCGCCCGGGAAAACGCCTGCGGTCTGCGCCGCATTCGTTGGGGCATAGGGTGCAATGTGAAATATCCATAAATGCCTCCTGTCTTGACAAATGGCATGCTTGGTGTTGGTCTTTCTTTCTCCCATATTATAGCGTAAGACGGTGAAAAAAGCAAGAAGAAGGGCTTTTTTTCTTGACATTTGGGCGGAACGTGGTACAATATAGGGTGAAAGAAAGGGGAATTGCTATGGAAAAACGCATTGAAGATTTGATGAAGGATCTTGACCGTTCCAAAACCGCCTATCACGCGGTGGCTTGCGCTGCCGAGAAGTTAGAAGAAAAGGGCTTTGTGCGCTTGGAGGAGTGCCGGGCTTGGCAGCTATCCCCGGGCGGCAGGTATTATGTGATTCGGGATGGCAGTGCCTTGATCGCCTTTTGCCTCGGTCGGCAAATGGGCGGGGTGCGCATGGTTGCCTCGCACGTTGATTCGCCTTGTCTGAAGGTGAAGGGAAATGCCGTTACCCACGCCGGCGGGTGCGCCAAGCTGAACGTAGAAAAATATGGCGGCGGGCTGCTTTACAGCTGGCTGGATATTCCGCTCTGCCTTGCCGGCCGCGCCGTTTCGTACGATGCGCAGAGCGGCCGCCTTTCCTCACACCTGATCACCGATGAGCATACCGTGGTCATTCCCAGTCTTGCCATTCATTTTAACCGTGAGGCAAATAAGAGCCTTGCTCTGAACCCACAGACCGATATGCAGCCGCTCGTTTCTCTTGATCCCGATTTTGCACTTTATTCCGAGGCAGATAACGTTGTTGAGCGTGATCTGTTCCTCGTGAATGCGGCCAAGCCGTATCTTGCCGGCTTCGACCGGGAGCTGCTGGTGTCCCCGCGTATCGATAACCTGACATCGGCCTTTGCCTCGGTCGAGGCACTGTCGGCCATCCCGGAGGAGGGATGCACGCTTGCGTACCTTGCCGATCATGAGGAGGTCGGCAGCCAGACCAAGCAGGGCGCCGGCTCTGATTTCCTGCGCGCGGTCATCTCCCGCATGGCAGATGCAATGGGCGAGCCGTTTGAGCAGGTGCTTGCGCAATCCTTTATGGTCTCGTGCGATAACGCACACGCCATTCATCCCAATCATGCAGAGAAGTCTGATCCCACCAACCCCGTCACGCTTGGTGGCGGCGTGGTGATCAAGCACCATGCCAATCAGAATTACACCTCGGATGCCTTTTCCTCTGCCGTTTTTAAGGTGATCCTGAAAAAGGCCAACGTTCCGTACCAGGATTTTTATATGCGTGCAGATATGCCGTGCGGCGGTACGCTGGGGGCCATCAGCTCCTCGCAGGTGTCTGTTCGCTCTGTGGATATCGGCCTTCCGCAGCTTGCCATGCACGCCGCCACCGAAACGATGTGCGCGGCAGATTATGGGCGGCTGGTAGAGGCCCTGCAGGCCTTCTTTGCTACCTCCATCCGCAATCTCTCTTACTGTGAAACGGATCTGGCGTAAAATCGTCTGCACAAAAAGCAGCCGGGAAAGCTTTTGCTTTCCCGGATGCTTTTTCATTAATCGACGCGGTTTTGCCGTTTTCCAGCATAAAAGGCGCTTATGTTGTCTGCCACCGTTTCCAGGCAGCGCGTTCTGGCCTCAAACGAGCCCCATGCCATGTGCGGTGTCATGCATACGCGGGGGTCATCCTTGATCGCGTAAAAGGGGTGCTCCGGTGAAAAAGGCTCACGGCTGTATACGTCAATACCAAGCGCACCGATCTTGCCGCTGCACAGCGCCTCGGCAAGCGCGGCCTCATCAGTCACGGCACCGCGTGCCACGTTGATCAATATCACGCCGTCCTTCATTTTGGCGATCCGCTCACGGCTGATGAGGCCGCGCGTACTGTCAGAGAGCGGCGTGTGCAGGCTGATGATGTCTGCCTCGCGGCAAAGCGTGTCAATATCAACGCAATATTCCTCGGCAGATGGCGTTTTTCTGCAAACCAGCAGGTGGCAGCCAAGCGCCTTGGCTACCGCCGCCACGCCGCGGCCGATATCCCCGTAGCCAACCACCCCCCAGGTCTTGCCGGCCAGCTCGTGGTAAACGGGTGTCAGCTTGTTGGCAACGTTGCCGTGGCTGTAATCGCCGCTTGCCACGTGGGCGCAGTAGGCAGGCAGGTGGGTGGCAAGCGAAAGGGCCATGGCCACCGTCAGCTGCACGACCGAGGGAGTAGAGTAGCCCGGCACGTTGCAAACGGCTACGCCGTGTGCGCGGGCAGCTGCAAGGTCGATGTTATCATAGCCGGTTGCCAGCTCCGCCACCACGGCAAGATGCTTTGCCGCGGCGAAGGCAGCAGCATCCAGCCGCACCTTGTTTTGTACCACCACGTCACAATCGGCAAGGCGCGCAGCAAGCTCCTCGGGGCGCGTGTTTTGGTAAACGGTCAGCTCACCAAGGGCGGCAAGCGGGGCAAGGGAAATATCCTCCCCCAGCGTGGCCGCATCAAGAACAACGATCTTCATTCTGCACCTCAAAAGGCAAAATTGCCGTCAACGAATATCGGTATCTCCTTGCCATCCGCCGTGATACCGGTGATAGAAAGATCGGGCGTGCCGATCATAAAGTCTACGTGCGTGATCGAGTAGTTCAGGCCGTGTGCATTCAGCTCCTCGCGGCTCATGCTCTCCCCGTTCTCAATACAGGGATACGCCTCGCCAAAAGCAATGTGGCAAGCAGCGTTTTCATCAAACAGCGTATGGTAATAGAGGATCTTCTGATTGGAGATCGGGCTGTCATACGGCACAAGAGCCAGCTCTCCGAAATAGGAGGCGCCCTCATCTACCGTGATGGCCGCACGCAAAACATCCTGCCCCTCGTCTGCCGTTGCCTCTACGATCTTGCCGTTCTCAACGCGGAAGCGGATGCCGCGAATAATGTTGCCATCCTCCACCAGCGGCATGGAAGCGTAGATGATGCCGTTTGCACTTTCCTTTTCCGGCGCGGTAAAGATCTCCTCGGTCGGCATGTTGGCAATAAAGGGCACGCCGGTGTGGCTCATATCCGCACCGCCCATCCACAGGTGCCCCTTCGGCAGGCGGACGGTGAAGTCGGTACCAAGCGCATTTTGATAATGCAGAGAAGAGAAACGGTAATCGTTCAGGATCTTGGTGCGCACGGCAAGGCGGGCCGTGTGCTCCTGCCAGCGTGCAACGGCATCACCGTTGCCGCTGATGCGCACGGCAGCAAAGATGGCCTCCCACAGCGCGTCCATCGCCTCCTCCTCGCTCTTGTCGGGAAAGACCTTGCACGCCCAGGAGGGGATCGGCACAGAGCCGATGCACCAGGGGAAGGAATTATTCATCTGCCCGGCATAAAACGGTGCAAAGTCACGCCCTGTGGCGCGGGTCACGCGCGTCACGCGCTCGGTATCCACGCCTGCCAGGTTCATCGGGTCGGTGGCTGAGATGACCAGATAGGCCGCCCCTTCCTTGGCATAGCCGTTATAAAACTCCTGCTGCCATACGGGCGTTTCGTCAAATACCTCGTCCTGCGCCTGCAGATAGCGCATGCGCGTTAAGGCATCGTCCTTCCAGTTCATCACCACGTCGCGGCAGCCTGCCTCATAGGCGGCAGCAGCGCACTTGCGCGCAAACCAGGCGCAGTCTACCGGGCAAGAAAGCACCAGCGTTTGTCCCTTTTGTACGTTCACACCCACGCGCACGAGCAGCGCGGCATATTCATCTAACCGTTTGTCCTGCAGATCCATAAAAGCCTCCTGCGTTTTTTCTTTCAGTATACCATAAAACCCCGCACGATGCAAGGAAAAAATGTTCGTATCAGGAAAAATATAAAAAAACTATTGAAAAATGCCGATCGGTGTGGTAAAATACTAAAATAGAAATCTCCGCGTTGGCGGATGGGAGAGTAAGAAGATGAAAAGAACACAGATCAAGGAATTTTATACAGACAGCGCAGCCTTTGGTGGCCGTGAGATCACGGTTGGCGGCTGGGCGCGCAGCATTCGTGACAGTAAGGCCTTTGGCTTTATCGATCTGAATGACGGCAGCTGCTTTAAGGGCGTGCAGGTCGTTTTTGAGCGTGAAAAGATTGCCAATTACGATGAGATCGCACACCTCAACGTCGGCTCTGCCGTTGTGGTTACCGGTATCCTGGAGCTGACGCCTGAGGCAAAGCAGCCCTTTGAGATCAAGGCAACGGCCATTGCGGTAGAGGGCACCTCTACCCCCGATTACCCGCTGCAGAAAAAGCGCCACACGCTGGAATTCTTGCGTGAGATCGCGTATCTGCGCCCCCGTACCAATCTCTTCTCGGCTGTGTTCCGTGTCCGCTCGGAGATCGCTTATGCTATCCACGAGTTTTTCCACAGCCGCAACTTCGTATACGTACACACGCCGCTGCTCACCGCCTCTGACTGTGAGGGCGCGGGTGAGATGTTCCGCGTGACCACGCTGGACGTTGAGAACATGCCTCGTACCGAGGACGGCAAGATCGATTGGTCGCAGGATTTCTTTGGCAAGAGCACCAACCTGACCGTTTCCGGCCAGCTGGAGGGTGAGACCTTTGCCATGGCCTTTGGCAACATCTACACCTTTGGCCCGACCTTCCGCGCTGAAAAATCCACTACCGCACGCCATGCGGCTGAATTCTGGATGATCGAGCCGGAGATCGCCTTTGCCGATCTGGACGATAACATGCAGCTTGCATGGGATATGATCCAGCACATTCTGCAGCACGTCAAGAAGACCTGCTCGCAGGAGCTGGAGTTCTTCAACAACTTTGTTGATAAAACGCTGCTTGAGCGCCTTGACAAGCTGATGAGCAGCAATTATAAAAAGGTCACCTATACCGAGGCGGTTGAAATCTTGCAAAAGAGCGGCCAGCAGTTCCAGTACCCCGTAGAGTGGGGCATTGACCTGCAGACCGAGCATGAGCGCTACCTGACCGAGCAGGTATTCGGTTGCCCGATCTTCGTTGTGGATTACCCGAAGGAGATCAAGGCCTTCTATATGCGCCTCAATGATGACGGCAAGACGGTTGCCGCAATGGACCTTCTCGTTCCCGGCGTTGGTGAGATCATTGGTGGCTCGCAGCGTGAGGAGCGGCTTGACGTGCTGCTTGCCCGCATGGCGGAATGCGACCTGAGGGAGGAGGACTACTGGTGGTACGTCAACCTTCGCCGTTACGGCGGCACCAAGCACGCGGGCTTTGGCCTCGGCTTTGAGCGTATCATCATGTATATCACCGGCGTCGCCAACATTCGCGACGTTCTGCCTTATCCGAGAACGGTCGGCCAGGCGGAGTATTGATGAAAAGACAAAAATCTCCTGCACTCAGTAGAGTGCGGGAGATTTTTTTGCGCTATATAGCTTTTCAAAGCATGGCGGTAAATAATGCTTTTGGTACGATGCCAAAGTGAAAATAGATGTTTTCAAAGATTTTGCAACTTAATCTCGCAGGAAGAATGCCGTTTTCTATTTTCGTAAGACTTTGTACACCGATCCCGAGCATTTTTGCCATGGCTGTTTTGGATAAGCCTTCTCTTGATCTTATTTGCCTGATGTTTTTACAAAACACGTCTATTTCGGATTTCATTTTCAATTCCTCCATGTAATTTTCTTGCACATACATTTTAGCACAAAATTGTGCGATTGCCAACACAAAATTGTGTGACTGGGTATAATGCAATTAAGAGGAGGGGTGCAATGGGAAACTATAAGAATAGATTACGAGATTTGCGACAGGATAAGGATTTGACACAAGAGACAGTTGCAAAAATGTTTTTTCTGCAAACAACACAGTACAGAAGATATGAAAACGGAGATAGTGACTTGCCTCTTGAATGGGCAAAAAAGTTTGCTCAGTATTATAATGTATCAATTGATTATATTGCGGGGCTTATAGATACGCCCAAAAAGTTATACTGATTTAACTTGCAGTAAAATGGGCATAGTAGTCATAACCGAAAATGCACATATGCATTCCTGTTGTTTTGTTTCCTTAATATAGTTTAATACAATGAAAGACCGAGTTGAAAAACTCGGCCTTTTGTCATTTTAATTCTGCCTCGCTACCGATTTGTATTCATCGTAATAGCGGAAGTAGGGGCAACGCTTGCTGCCGCCCGTCAGGTAGCGGTAATAATCGTCCTCGTCAAGCGAAACAGTACATTCGTAGTCGCCCGTCTCCTCGTCCATATCGTAATAGAGGCAGTCCTCGCACCGTGCCTCGATCGGCTTTTTGCTCTGTTTTTTCATTAGTGTCTCACCGTCAACGTCTTTCCGTCGCTTGTCGCATACACGTTGCCCGCGCGGGTAAGGAACACGCGCGCACCGGCATCGCGCAGGGCGGCCGTTTTGGTCGGGTCCTCCGGATTTTTATCCGAGCAGGTGATCACCGCGTAATCCGGTGTGGTGATGGCCAGCAGGGCAGGCAGGTTTTCCAGCGGGTTACCATGGTAGGGGACCTTCATAAAATCACAATCCAGGCTTAATCCGCTGTTCTGATGCTCCTCCAGCAGCTCACGGATGCGCGGCTCCTGCGCGTCGCCGCCGAACAGGTAGGTCGTTTCACCGTAGGTCATGTGAATGACGAGGGAGGAATTGTTGCTCTCTTTTTCTTCATAGGCATCCTCATGGGGCGGGTAGATCACCAGCTTGAGCGCATCGTAAAGCAGGGCGTGACGCGTTGAAACAACGGTCGGCGTCAGGCTCTTGCTTGCCAGCGCCTCCTGGTAGCGGTCATATTCCTCGCTCTTTTTGCTTTGGTAGGTGCCGTAGACCTCCTTGATGGCAATGCCCTCGATCACGCCGGCGGCACCGCCTACGTGGTCCTTGTCATAATGCGTTAAGATCAGGGCATCCAATTGCTCGATCTTTTCTTTTTTGAGGTAGGCAAGGATCTCGGCTGCGTCCTCCACCTCCCCGGCATCGATCAGAATGGCGTGCTGCTCGTTGTAGATCAGAATGGCATCCGCTTTACCGATGGAAAAGACTACGGTCGTCAGCGTGGGTAAGGTGTTTTCCGTTTTATCCCCGCCCGGGGTTTCATGCGTTCCGGTGTCAGGCATCTCACACCCGCCAAGCAAAAGCATGGAAAAAATCAATAAAAAACAAAGGGCGCGGCGCATAAAAGAGACCTCCTTTTTGTCTTTTTCTTCAGTATATCATATTTCACTGTCAGATGCAAGTAAAAGTTTTGTGATTTTTTTTGCGTACAAAAGAAAGAAAAACGGTTGATTTTTTCGGCAAAAGCCTGTACAATAAAAAGAGCAATTTATGATAAGGAGACGGTTGTGAAAAAACTTTTCGGCTATTTGCGTGATTATAGAAAGGAAAGCATCCTTGGCCCACTGCTGAAGCTGTGCGAGGCACTGTTAGAGCTGTTCGTGCCGCTGGTGGTGGCTGCCATTGTAGATACGGGTATTCAGAATAAAGACACTTCCTACGTTGTGTGGATGTCGCTTTTGCTGGTGGCGCTTGGTCTGGTCGGCCTTGCCTTTTCCATCACGGCGCAGTATTTTGCCGCCCGTGCCTCGGTCGGCTTTGTGGCGCGCCTGCGCCATGCGCTCCTTTCTCACATGACCCGGCTCTCGTATACCGAGATCGATGCGCTTGGCGGGTCTACCATGATCACCCGCATGACCAGCGATATGAACCAGGTACAGACCGGCTTGAATCTGACCCTGCGTCTTTTGCTGCGCTCACCCTTCGTGGTATTTGGCGCTATGGTCATGGCCTATTTCGTTGAACCGCAGGCAGCACTCGTCTTTGCCGTGGCCATTCCCGTTCTTTCGATCGTTGTTTTTGGTATCATGCTACTGTGTATGCCGCTTTACAAAAGGGTGCAGGCGCGTTTGGATGGCGTTTTGCGCCAGGTGCGTGAAAACCTTGGCGGTGCGCGTGTGATCCGCGCCTTTGGCAGAGAAGAGGCAGAGGGAGAGATCTTTGCCGAAAAAAATGACGGGCTGACGGTCGTGCAGCGCCGTGTGGGGCGTATATCCGCCCTTCTCAATCCGTTGACCTTCGTGCTGATCAACGCAGCCGTCATCTGGCTGATGTACATCGGTGCTTTAAAGGTAGAGCACGGCTTGCTCACGCAAGGGGCTGTGATCGCGCTTTACAATTACATGTCGCAGATCTTGGTTGAATTGATCAAGCTGGCAGATCTGATCATTACCATGACCAAAAGCCTGGCCTGTGGCAAGCGTATTGCTGCCGTATTGGAGATAGCGCCCGAGCCGGTAACCGGTAATGATCTTCCGGTCCTGGAGGAGGGGGAGGCGGCCGTTCGCCTGCAGGATGCCTCGCTCATCTACCGCGGCGCGGCCGGTGAGGCGGTTTCCGGCGTAAGCTTTACCGCCATGCCCGGCGAGACGGTGGGCATTATCGGTGGTACAGGATCCGGCAAATCCTCACTTATCAGCCTGATCTATCGTGCTTATCCTGCCAGTGCGGGCAGGGTAGAGATCTACGGGCAGGACGTTTCTACCTATTCATTAGACGCGCTGCGAAACGAGATCGGTCTTGTACCGCAAAAGCCGCAGCTGTTCCGTGGCAGCATTCGTGACAACCTGCGCGTTGGCAAAAAGGATGCAACCGATGAAGAGATGTGGGAAGCCCTGGAGCAGGCCTGCGCTGCCGATTTCGTAAAGGAAAAGGAGGGGGGGCTCGGCTACCTCCTGGAGGCCAACGGCAGAAACCTGTCGGGTGGCCAGCGGCAACGCCTGACCATTGCCCGCGCACTGGTCCGCTGCCCGCGCATTCTGATATTGGATGACAGCTCCTCTGCGCTGGACTATGCGACCGATGCCGCGCTCCGCGCCAACCTGAAGAAGCTGCCCTATCGCCCCACCACCTTTATCGTTACCCAGCGTACCGCCTCGATCATGCAGGCAGATCAGATCCTCGTGCTGGACGAGGGGCGTGTTGTCGGCCGCGGCAAGCATGGCGACCTGCTGGAGAGCTGCGCCGTCTACCGCGAGATCTACGATTCGCAATACAAGAAGGAGGATGTGACAAATGGCTGATAAAAAAGCACCGCGTGGCACGGTAGGCAAGGTTCTTTGCCGTGTTCGCCGCTATACGCCGCTGCTGCTCCTTTCTCTTGCGTTGACGGCCGTTTCCGTGTTTTGCTCTCTCTATATCCCCATTCTGGTGGGTAATGCGATCGATAAAATGATCGGCGAGGGGCAGGTCGTCTGGTCCCTTGTGTTCTCTATGCTGACGCGTGTGGGGATCTTTGCTGCGGCATCTGCCGTGGCAACCTGGCTTTACAGCATGATCAACAATCGTATCACCTTTCTCGTGGTGCGGGATATGCGGAACGAGGCGTTTGCACATATCGGCAAATTGCCGCTTTCCTATATTGATTCGCACCCGCACGGTGATATCGTCAGCCGCGTGATCGCAGATGCCGATCAGTTTGCGGATGGGCTCCTGCTCGGCTTTTCGCGCTTCTTCTCGGGCGCGCTGACCATTCTCGGCACGCTATTCTTTATGCTGACCATTCAGCCGATCGTGGCCCTTGTTGTGGTGGTGCTTACTCCGCTTTCCTTGTTCGTTGCCCGCTTTATTGCCTCGCGTACCTATGCGATGTTCCGCGCACAATCAGAGGCACGGGCAGAGCAGACCGCCCTCGTGGACGAGGTGATCGGCGCTGGTAAGCTGATCCGTGCCTTCGGCATGGAGGACGAAATGCTGGATGCCTTTGACAAAACGAACGAAAAGCTGAAAGAGACCTCGCTGCGCGCCATCTTTTTCTCCTCACTCACCAATCCAACCACGCGCTTTATCAATAGCGTGGTCTATGCAGGGGTAGCACTTTCCGGCGCACTTGTGGTCATTATGAGCGGCGGCATGGCCTTGTCGGTTGGTGGCCTTTCCTCCTTCCTCAGCTATGCCAACCAATATACCAAGCCCTTTAACGAGATATCCGGCGTGATCAGTGAGCTGCAAAACGCGCTTGCCTGTGCGGCGCGGCTCTTTGCCCTGGTGGAAGAAAAAACGGAGGAGAGCGATGCGCAAAACGCCCTCCTGCCGGCCGCAGAGGGGAACGTTACACTGTCACACGTTGATTTTTCTTATGTAGCTGAAAAGCCGTTGATCCGCGACCTTTCTCTTGCGGTAACGGCGGGCAAGCGCATTGCCATCGTTGGCCCTACCGGTTGCGGGAAAACCACGCTGATCAATCTGCTGATGCGGTTTTATGACGTTTGCGGCGGCAGCATCGCGGTAGACGGACAGGATATCCGCACGGTGACCCGCCATTCCTTGCGTCAGAATTACGGCATGGTGTTGCAGGATACCTGGCTGCGCTACGGCACCGTGCGTGAGAATATTGCCATGGGCAGACCAGGGGCAACGGCTGAAGAGATCGAGCAGGCAGCCCGTGCCGCCCACGCGCATTCCTTTATCTCCCGCTTGCCGCAGGGGTACGATACGGTGCTGGGCGAGGATGGCGGCAGCCTCTCCCAAGGGCAGAAGCAGCTTTTGTGCATTGCGCGCGTCATGCTTTGCCTACCCCCTATGCTGATCCTGGATGAGGCGACCTCTTCTATCGATACGCGCACGGAGATCCGCATTCAAAAGGCCTTTGCCAATATGATGCAGGGGCGCACCAGCTTTATCGTGGCACACCGCCTTTCCACCGTTCGTGAGGCAGATGTGATCCTGGTCATGAAGGATGGAAACGTGATCGAGCAGGGGAGCCACGATGCGCTCCTGGCGGCTGGCGGCTTTTATGAAAAGCTGTATAACAGCCAGTTTGCCGTTCCGTGATGATTATGCAAGTTTTCATGCATCGTTTTGCATGGAATGAGAATGTCATAAGCCCAAATCTTTGAATAATATTCATAAATTTTAAAGAAATGATAAAAAATCAAAAAAGGGTGTTGACAAAATCAGAATCGTGTTGTATAATAATCGCGTATTTTTTCTTTTTCCCATACGCTTTTTTGAATAAACATTCATTTTTTGATCAAATATTCATTTTTGCGAATGCTTCATCCGTTTTTTGTGTCTTCGGACTCGAAAATAGAAAAAACAAAAACAAAAAGGAGAACCCAAACAATGAAAAGCGCATGCAAAATTCTTTCTCTCGCGCTTGCTCTCGTGTTCTGCCTCGGTTGCTTTGCAGCCTGCGGCGGCGGTGCAGGTGACAAAACGATCATCATCGGTGGCTCCGGCCCTCTGACCGGTGCAAACAGCCAGTACGGTGATGCCGTTTTGAAGGGTGCCCAGCTTGCAGTTGATGAGATCAACGAGGCTGGCGGCTACAATGGTTACACCTTCAAGCTGCAGATGATCCAGGATGACTGTGATGCTGTAAAGGCTGAGAACGCCTACAACGCCCTCTTTGATCAGGGCATGAAGGTTTCTATCGGCTCCGTTACCTCCGGTGCTGCCAAGGCCTTCGCTACCGCAGCAAAGGATGACGGCATCTTCTGCCTGACTCCCTCTGCTTCTGCTGATGACGTTATCGGCGCAGGCAACCACTCCTTCCGCGTTTGCTTTGGCGACCCGCAGCAGGGCGTTATTGCAGCAAACGAGCTCGTAACCGAGAAGGGCTTCACCAAGATCGGCGTTATCTATGACACGAGCGACACCTATTCTACCGGCCTGTATCAGGCATTTGAAGAGCGCATGACCGAGCTGGAGAAGGTAAAGGGCACCGACTACGTTGTTTATACCTTCACCAAGGAGAACAATACCGACTTCACGCAGCAGGTAACCGAGCTGAAGAACTTTGGCTGCGATGCGATCTTCCTCCCCATCTACTACGGTGAGGCTGCTCTGATCGCAAAGGCTGCTGCTACCATGGTTGAGCTGAAGGATGCTCCCATCCTGGGTTGCGACGGTCTGGACGGCATTGCCGGTCAGCTGGACAGCAGCGTTACTGCTGAGGTTCGCTACATCACTCCCTTCGATATCAACAGCACCGAAAAGAATGTAGCTGATTTCGTTGCCGCTTACAAGGCAAAGTACAATATGGATCCCAACCAGTTTGCAGCAGATGCTTATGATGCCGTTATGATCATCTACAAGGCTATGCAGGCAGGCAAGATCGATCCTGCTGCATCCGCTTCTGAGATTTGCACCGCTCTGTCGGCAGTTCTGACCGGCGGCGAGTTCAAGTACAGCGGTCTGACCGGTGATAACATGACCTGGACGGAGACCGGCTCTGTAGAGAAGGAAGCAAAGATCATTAAGGTTCAGTAAGTAATACGTTTGCGGGAGGTCGGATGCTCGTTTTGGGCACCCGGCCTGCTCGTGTCTATGTGCGCAGTTTGTCGCGCACACAAAAGGAGAAATTATGGAAACTTTGATAAACGGGTTAAGTCTCGGCGGCATCTATGCGTTGATCGCGCTTGGCTATACGATGGTATACGGTATTGCTAAAATGCTGAACTTTGCCCACGGTGACATTATTATGGCTGGCGCATATGCGATCTTTATCGTGATCCATCAGCAGGGCAATCTGCTGCTTTCTGCAGCGGCGCTCCTGCTTGCGATCGTATTTTGCGTTGTACTTGGTGTATTGACAGAGCGTGTTGCATATCGCCCCTTGCGCGGTGCCTCTCCTCTTGCGGTGCTGATCACGGCAATTGGTGTCAGCTATCTGCTGCAAAGCATTGCACAGCTCATCTTCGGCTCTGAGGGCTTGCCCGTTTATACCGGCGTAGCAGCACTCGGCTCCGTGCCGTTCCTTGGCACCAATTTGAGAGTTTCCTCTCTCCTTACGCTTGGACTTTGTATCATCATCATGACGGCGCTTACCCTGTTTGTGGACAGGACTCGCATCGGCCGCGCTATGCTTGCCGTGTCTGAGGACCGCGCCGCCGCATCGCTCATGGGCATCAATACAAACTTCATCATTGCTCTCACCTTTGCCATCGGCTCTGCACTGGCTGCCTTCGCAGCCTTGTTCTACCTCATGCAGATCCCCGTGGTCAACCCCGTGCTTGGCTCTATGCCCGGCATCAAGGCCTTTACCGCTGCCGTCATCGGCGGTATCGGTTCTATCCCCGGTGCTATGCTGGGCGGTGTTTTGCTTGGCGTGATTGAATGCTTCTGCCAAAGCGTACCGCAAATTGCCCCGTATACCACCGCTATTGAATTCGGTCTTTTGATCGTCATTCTGCTGGTTCGCCCCGTTGGGCTTCTTGGCAAGAAGAGAAGGGAGAAGGTGTGATATGAAAAAGCATATTCGGTTGAAGCACTATATCAACTACCTGCTCCTCGGCGGGGCGCTCTGCCTGTTCGTCATTCTGGATTTTGCCGGCATGCTTAAGCGGTCGGATGCCAGCCTGCTTGCCCAGATCGGTTACGGCATTATTCTTGCCGTATCCTTGAACCTTGTTGTTGGCTTCCTTGGGGAGCTTAGTCTCGGCCATGCCGGCTTTATGTGCGTTGGTGCATACGTTGGCGGTGTGCTGTATAATTATCTCATTCCCGTGTGCGGTCTCACCCCCGCGCTCCTTATCGCGCTGCCTGTTGGCGGTATTGCCGCCGCGCTTTTTGGCTTCCTGATCGGTCTGCCCGCGCTGCGCCTGAAGGGCGACTATCTGGCCATCGTTACCTTGGCCTTTGGTGAGATCATTCGTACGGTGATCCTTAACCAAGAATTCTTCGGCGGCCCTATGGGCCTGCCTTCTCAGCGGTTTGGTGACCGTCTGTATATCGTTGCTTTCCTGCTCGCCCTGCTTACCGTCTTCGTTTCGCAGAATCTGCGCCGCAGTAAGCACGGCCGCGCGATCCAGGCTATCCGTGATAACGAGATCGCTGCGCGTGCCATGGGTGTTAACGTAACCTACTATAAGCTGATGGTCTTTGCCATCGCGGCATTCTTTGCCGGTGTTGCCGGCGTTCTGTATGCCAGCGGTACTTCCTTGGTGCAAAGCACCAACTTCTCCTTCAACTATTCGATCGAGATCCTCGTTATGGTCGTTCTCGGCGGTATGGGCAGCATTACCGGCTCTATGATCTCTGCTGCCATGCTGACCTTTATCACCGTTAAGCTGACGGTAGGCCTGCCCAGTGAGCTGGCCGCTATTGAACCGCTGGTTTACGCGCTGATCCTCATTTTGGCCGTTATGTGGAATAACGCGCCCTTCGTTCGTCCTCTTCGTGTCAAGATCGGTAACAAGCTGGCTGCCCTGCGTAATCGCATTATCCCGCATAAAGAGGCGGATGGTGGCTCGGATGCCGCTTCTACGGCCGCTTGGGATACCATTCCTACCAAGATCCCGATGGATGCGATCCTGTCTACTGACTTTGCCGTTGACCACAGCTTTGATGCAGACCGCCGTGGAAAGGAGAATGAGAAATGAGTGAATTTATGCTTCAAACCGAGAACCTCGGTATCTCCTTCGGCGGCTTAAAGGCGGTGCAGGACGTTAATCTGAAGATTCGCCACAAGGAGCTGTACGGTCTGATCGGCCCGAACGGTGCCGGTAAAACCACCGTCTTTAATATGCTCACCGGCGTGTATCTGCCCACCACCGGCCGCTTCTTCCTGGATGGGGAGGATCTGACCGGTAGATCCACCATTGATATCAGCCACCGCGGTATTTCGCGTACCTTCCAGAACATTCGTCTGTTTTCTAACCTTTCGGTTATCGACAACGTGCTGGTAGGCATGACCAACCGCACACCCTGCAGCATGTTTGAATCCATCTTTCGTCTGCCGCGCCATTACCGCACGGAGAAGGAGCTGCGCGCCGCCGCGCGTGAGCTGCTGGACGTGTTTGATCTGGATGGTGAGCGTCGCACGCTTGCCTCCAACCTCCCGTACGGTAAGCAGCGTAAATTGGAGATCGCGCGTGCCTTGGCAACCAACCCCAAAATGCTGCTTTTAGACGAGCCTGCTGCCGGTATGAACCCTCATGAGACGGCAGAGCTGACCGAGACCATTCGCTTTGTGCGTGACCGCTTTGATATGACCATTCTGCTGATCGAGCATGATATGAGCCTTGTCAGCGGCTTGTGTGATTCGGCTACCGTGCTGAACTTTGGTGTCACGCTGGCACAGGGCAAAACGGCAGACGTGCTGCACGATCCCGACGTTATTCGCGCCTACCTGGGTGACGATTAACGGAAAAGGAGGATACAAAAATGGCTTTTTTAACTGTTGAAGATCTTGAGGTCTCTTACGGCCTTATTCGTGCCATCAAGGGCGTCTCCTTTTCGGTAAACGAGGGGGAGATCGTTGCACTGATCGGCGCAAACGGCGCCGGTAAGACCACCATTATGCATGCACTTTGCAACCTGCTGCCTAAGGGCGCAGGCCGCGTGACCTTTGACGGGCAGGACATTACCAACCTCCCGCCGCACAAGCTGGTGCCGCTTGGCATCGCGCAGGTGCCAGAGGGACGCCGTATTTTCCAGGAACTGACCGTGGCAGAGAATCTGCGCCTCGGTGCCTATACCCGTAAGGACAAGGCAGAGTATAACGAAACGCTTGAGAAGATGTTTGAGCGGTTTCCCATCCTGCGTGAGCGGCAAAAGCAGGTGGCAGGTACCCTTTCGGGCGGTGAACAGCAGATGCTGGCGATGAGCCGTGCGTTGATGTCTCACCCCAAGCTGATCCTGCTGGATGAGCCCAGCATGGGCCTCTCTCCGCTTTACGTCAACACCATCTTTGATATGATCCGCACCATCAACAAAGAGGGAACGACCGTCCTGCTTGTAGAGCAGAACGCGAAAAAGGCACTCTCGATTGCAGACCGTGCCTACGTTCTGGAGATCGGTAAGATCGCCAAGACCGGCACCGGGCAAGAGCTGCTTTCGGATGATAGCATCCGCCGTGCTTATTTGGGCGACTAAACAATAAGAACCTTTGCTGAAAAGCAAAGGTTCTTATTGTTTATCGGTACATACCGTTGTTTTGCTCAATCAATATGGATGGAAATGCCGTTGACCTGCACGTCTCCCTCTGCACGGATGAGGATGTATTTGATCCCATCGATCGTGCGTGTCTCGATCAGATTGCTCTTTTCAGGAGAGAGCTTGATCGAAACGTCCGGCGTTGCTACGGCAAGCTTGCCCTTATCTATCAGGTTGCCGGGGCAGAATTCTACCCCCTCGCCAAACGTCTCGTGGCACCGCTTTTCAAAGGCCGCAGCAGCCTCCTCGCCAACGCCGCTTGCCTCCAGGGCCAGCTTGACCGTCTCGGGAGAGACGAGCAGCGTCTCCTTCTCGCGGTTTGCCTTATGCTCGTCGATCAAGGCAGAAAGCTGCTCCTGTACTCCCTCAACGACCTTGTAGCGACATTCTTCGCCGATCGTCTCGGTCAGCAGGGTGTGAAAGGTCTCCTTTTGCTCGGCTGCCGGCGGCATGGTCGGCTCTGAGCCAAAGAGCGCGGCTGTGATCTCGCCATGGTTGTCGGCAATATCCCTTGTGTAAAAGAGCGCGTTGTACAGGTTGGTTGCGCGATCATCAAAGGCGGGGAACAGGAAGCCAAATTCGGGCGCCCCTACGCTGGGGTCCCCGGTAGCGCTGCGAAAACGCTGCTCATACGCCAAAAAGCCGAGCGCGGGCTTTTGCACGCTCTTGACAGGGCAAACGCAGCATAGGATGTAAGAAAAGACCTCGTTGGAGCCATCGTTATCATCGTTCCGATTGTAGGAGGGAACGTCATAATCCTCTTGTGCTAACAGAATTAAGTAATTCCCGTCCGTCTCGTGCGTAGCACGAATGTGCTCGTAAAGGGCGGCAACCGCCTCCTCGTCCCGCAGGCTTTTCCGTAAGCGGCAGAGCGTTTTGTGCTCCTCGCTCTCCAGGACCTGGCGGGTGGAAAAGGGGATGGAGAGCAGTGTGCGCCCCGGCGCACCGGAAAGCGTTTTGCGCAGCAGGGCAAAAATCGCCTCTGTTTCCTCCGGCACCGTCTCGCCCATGGGCTGGTCAAAGGTGGCAATGATCTCCTTTTTATCGTTCACGCAGCAGCCGCGCACTTGGGTGATCCCACTTCTTTCCGGCTTCAGGCGGCGGCGCAGCTCGGCAATTTCTCGTTGGTTCATGCGTAACTCCTTCTTCTGTTTTCTTCTGTTCTATTATAGCGTTTTTTGACCCAAAAAGCAAGATTATTTTTCTCGATATATCGATTTATTTCCTCTTGTAATTTTCCCGGAAAATGATATAATAGTAAAAAAGACACTTGTGGGAGAGCTGTATATGAATACAAGATCTGGAATTGCCTTGGCCGGCACAACGCTGGTTGATATCGTTAAGATGATCGACTCCTATCCCGATAAAGGAATGCTGACCGAGATCGGTGACGTCAGCCGCGCGGTTGGCGGCTGTGTGCCTAACGTGGGCATTGACCTTGCAACGATCGACCCGGAGCTGCCCGTTTCTGCCTACGGTGCGATCGGGGCAGACGAGAACGGTGATTTTGTCCGTGCGGAGCTTTCTTCCCGCGGGATCGATGTCAGCGGCCTGGCGATAGAGGAAAAAGAGCCTACCGGCTTTACCGACGTTATGACGGTGGCCGCCACCGGTGAGCGCACCTTTTTTACCAAGGCAGGGGCGAATGCCTGCTTTTCGCCGGATGAGGCGTTTGCAGCCACCCTGCATGAGAGGATCTTTCACGTTGGCTACATACTGCTGATGGATGCGCTGGACGCACCGGATGCCACATACGGCACCCGTCTTGCGCGCCTGCTGCACGCCGTGCAGGAGCAGGGGATCCTGACCTCGATCGACGTGGTCAGCCGTGTGGGTGATCGGTTCCGTGAGAAGATGGTTCCCGCCCTCCGTTATAGCGATTACGCCATCGTGAATGAAATTGAGGCGTGCGGCGTAGCCGGCCTGCCGGCAAGAGATGAAAACGGTGCCTTGCTGCTGGAAAATCTTGAAAAAGCCATAGATTACATGTTTGCCTGCGGCGTTCGCCGCACGGTGATCATTCATTGCCCAGAGCTGGGCATGATTCGTCACGCCGGCAAAAAAACCACCGTTCAGCCCTCGCTGGATCTGCCCCGTGGCTTTATCAAGGGCAGCGTGGGAGCAGGGGATGCCTTCTGCGCCGGTTGCCTGTATGGCCTTTTGCACGGGTATGACGATCAGCATCTGCTCTCCTTTGCCGCTGCGGCGGCAGCCTGCAACCTGACCGCAGCTGATGCGGTCAGCGGCATGCGCTCCCGTGCGGAGATCGAGCAGCTTGCCAAGGAATTTCCTCTTAAAGTGTTATAAAGCAAGCGGCCCGCAACAGCGGGCCGCCTGCTTTATTGTTGTTTCTGGTGATCCCCGTGGCAGATGCCGGACATCGCGCATCCCCCGCAAGAGCCGCAAGAGCAACCGCCCTTGCCTTTTTTCTTGTTGCGGATGCTGCAGATGATAATGGCAGCCACCACGGCTACGATCACGGCCGAAACAATGATCGTTGGCCAATGATCCATATGATTACCTCTTATTTTTTGATTTTTTCGATCTTGGTGTTCAGCAGGCCGTCCTTGTATTTGTTGGGGCGTACCAACAGGAAGATCAAGGCAGCCAGTGCCAGAATGGCGCATACCGTAAAGATACCGAAGCTTGCTTCGCCCGTAAACAGGCCGCCAAGCTGATATACGATCATCGAAATGACGTAAGCAAATACGCACATATAGGTCAGCGCAAACGCTGTCCACCTGCCGTTGTTCATCTCCCGCTTAATAGCACCAATGGCGGCAAAGCAGGGGGCGCACAGCAGGTTGAAGATCATAAAGCTGTAGGCTCTTACGGCACCAAAATCCTTGGCAACCAGCGTCCAGATCTCGTCACCGGCCTCACTCAGCTCACCCGCATACTGGTACAGCGTACCAAATGTCATCACGACCTCTTCCTTGGCGATCAAGCCGGTCAAGGTAGCAACGGTCGCTTTCCATGCCATGTCACCCATCCAGCCGATTGGGTAGAAGATCCATGCCAGCGCATTGCCAATACCCGCCAGCAGAGAGGTGTTATTGTCCTCTACTGCGCCAAACGTGCCGTTGGTAAAGCCGTAGCTCTGCAGGAACCAAAGCACGATCGTGGAAACCAGAACAACCGTGCCGGCCCGCTTAATAAAGTCCCAGCCGCGCTCCCAGGTCGCGCGGAGAACGTTGCTGATGTTGGGGGCGTGGTAGGGGGGCAGCTCCATCACGAACGGGGCAGGCTCACCTGCGAAGGCCTTGAATTTCTTCATAATAATACCGGAAATGACGACCGCTGCTACGCCAATGAAGAAGGCGGAGGTAGCAACCAGGGGCGAATTGCCGAATACCGCACCTGCAAACAGGCCGATAATAGGCATCTTGGCACCGCAGGGAATAAATCCGGTGGTGATAATGGTCATCTTGCGGTCGCGGTCCTGCTCGATCGTGCGGGAGGCCATAATGCCGGGCACGCCGCAGCCGGTGGCCACCAGCATGGGGATAAAGGACTTGCCGGAAAGACCAAACTTGCGGAAGATGCGGTCCATAATAAAGGCAACGCGTGCCATGTAGCCGCAGTCCTCCAATAGGGAAAGGAGCAAAAAGAGCACCAGCATCTGCGGTACAAAGCCAAGCACGGCACCAACGCCGCCCACGATGCCATCCTGAATCAAGCTGTATAGCCAGTCAGCCACAATCGGCTCGCCGGCGCTGTTCAGCAGCAGCTTGTCAAAAAGTCCGGGAACCCACTCGCCAAAAAGCACGTCATTGGCCCAGTCTGTGCCGATGGTGCCGATAGAAAACTTCCAGCCGCCCATGGCAATGGCGTAGATCAAAAACATCACGCAAGCAAAAATGGGCAGGGCAAGAATGCGGTTGGTCATGATACGGTCGATCTTGTCAGAGGGGGTCAGCTTTCCCTGGTGCTTCTTTTTATAGCTGTCCTTCAGCAGCTGCGCTATGTATACATACCGCTCGTTGGTAATGATGGATTCTGAATCGTCATCCATCTCACGCTCGGCTGCCAGAATATCCTTTTCAATATGTGCCAGCTTTTCTTCAGAAAGCTTCAGCTGTGCACGCACCATTTCATCACGCTCAAACAGCTTGATGGCGTACCACCGTTGCTGATCCTCGGGCAGATCGTGTACAGCAGCCTCCTCAATGTGTGCAATGGCATGCTCCACGCCGCCGGAGAAATTGTGCGGCGGCACGTTCTTTCCTGCCTTGGCTGCCTCGATCGCGCAGTCTACCGCCTCAAAAATGCCGTCTCCCTTCAAAGCAGAGATCTCTACGATCTTACAGCCAATATGGCGGGAAAGTAGGTCAATATCAATCTTGTCGCCGCGTCGGCGAACAACGTCCATCATGTTAATGGCAATGACTACCGGAATGCCAAGCTCGATCAGCTGGGTGGTCAGATACAGGTTTCTTTCCAGATTGGTGCCGTCTACCAGATTCAGGATCGCATCCGGGCGTTCACCCACCAGATAGTTTCTGGCAACGACCTCTTCTAACGTATAAGGAGAAAGGGAATAGATGCCGGGCAGGTCTGTAATGGTCACGCCGTCCTGCTTTTTTAATTTGCCTTCCTTTTTTTCTACCGTAACCCCCGGCCAGTTGCCAACGTACTGGTTCGAGCCGGTCAGCGCGTTAAACAGTGTTGTTTTACCGCAGTTGGGGTTACCGGCAAGCGCAATGGTAAGTGCCATGTAATGCGTCCTTTCCTTCTCGATTAGCATATGCTAACCGCTTTTTAAAAAATAATAAGCTGCCTGTTTTGCAGCGCTTATTTTACTTCAACCATTTCTGCATCGACCTTGCGCAGGGAAAGCTCATAGCCGCGTAAATACAGCTCCATAGGATCACCCAGCGGCGCAAGCTTGCGCACGTAGATCTCAACGCCCTTGGTCAGCCCCATGTCCATGATGCGACGCTTGACGGCACCTTCACCATGTAATTTCACAACCGTAACCGTCTCGCCGACCCGTGCATCCTTTAGTGTTTTCATGAGATACTCCTTTTCTGATCGTAACAGCCAGTTGGGAATTAGCATAGGCTAACTCCTTGGCATAAACAATAGTTAGCATTTGCTAACCGTTCAATATTATAGCAGGTTCTTCTTCGTTTGTCAACAGTTTTTTTCAAATTTTTCAAAATTTTTTCAAATAAATATCCCCCCGCGTAGTGATATGCACCCCAAAAGTTAGACACTTTTGGAGGTGCATATTTTTATGTCAAAGCAAGGATCAAAACAAAAAAGGTACTCGACAGAATTCAAAATAGGTGTTATAATGGATATGCG
>JAZQLY010000032.1:0-23097 GCA_045543015.1 Eubacteriales bacterium | reverse complement strand
GAAACGGCAGATATAGTAGAGGGGCTCTCGTAAACAATTTGTAAACTGTACGCTTTTTGGTTGTGCAAGTACCCTCTGAATTCCCTTGTATAAGTGAGGGCATATAACTTCGGCTCAACTTGATACGAAGTTGATTTTTGTAAACAAAATGTAAAACATCACATTTTGAGGTGCACAACACCCCGATTTTTTCCTTTGGATAAGTGAGGGACATTTTCAAAACTACATAGAGTGAACCGCCCGCGAAACGGAAATGCGCAGAGTGAAAAGGAGGTAACTATCAATTCTGCGGTACGTATTCGAGGGTGAGAAAGTAAAGCGGCTTGTTTGTTTTCAAGCATCGCCATTTTAACGACAGGAGTGCTTGCACGACTGTCTATCAGTCTTAGCAAGCACTGGGATTTGGTACCAACTGCTGTTTGCTTGCTGTCGTTTCACTCTTAGCAAGCACTGCATTTGTATATCCAAATCCCGATTGTGAGGGGAGAAACTCCCCTAAAACCCCACGATATTTTTAACAACAAAGGAGAAAAGAAAATGAAAGATCAAAGTAACAGAACACACCTTATCAAAGCTTATCTGAATGATAGTGAATACGAACGTTTTTGTCGTATGGCAGAAGCAACTAAGAGATCGAACAGCGACCTCGTCAGAAGACTCTTGCAGACCTCGGTGTTTGTAGAGTTTCCACCCGTGGAATACAGAGAGATTATTGATCAGCTTGAACACATTGGCATCAATCTCAATCAGTTGGCATACAAGGCGAACTCGCTCGGCTTTATTGATGAGCTTCAATACCGTAAAAACGCAAACGAGGTTTGGAGAATAGTTGCACAGCTTGCTGAAATCTATTTACAAGTCGGTGCAAGAATTGATGAGGATATTCGTAGAAAGAAAGGAGAAATCGTATGACGGAAACAATGAACTTAACAACAATAACCGCAGAGGATAATCAGACTCGTATCATCAACATACCTACGGACAAGCTTCAAGCGTTTGATGGACATCCTTTTAAGGTCGAAGAAAATGCGGATATGCAAAGTCTTATCGAGAGTATCCGCGACAACGGAATATTAACGCCCTTTATCGTGCGCCCGGTGTACGGTGACAAATACGAGATCGTTTCGGGACATCGCCGCTTGTTCGCTTGCAATGTTCTCGGTATCACCGAGGTGCCTGCCGTTGTAAAAGATCTAACGCGAGAAGAAGCCGTAATCGAGATGGTTGACTCAAATATCCACCGCGAGAAGATATTGCCATCCGAAAAGGCATTTGCTTATAAAATGAAAATGGACGTGCTACGAAAGCAAGGCAAAAGAACGGACTTAACTTCGTCGCAGGATGAGCCGAAGTTGCGAAGCGACGAGCAGATCGCAAAGGAGAACAATGAAAGCAGAGCTACGGTACAAAGGTATATTCGTCTGACTCGCCTAATACCCGAACTTTTGCAGCTTGTGGACGAAGGTCGTATTGCGCTTGGTCACGGTGTTGAGATCGCGGTTTTTGATAAGAAAATTCAAAAGCTTATTTTGGACGTTTATCAAAGTGAAGAACGGACACCTAATCTTTCACAAATCGTGAAGCTGAAACATCTTGAAAATGCGGGCGCGTTATCCGAGGAAGCGGCTATGGAAATATTGCTTGCCGATAAAGCCAACCAAGTGGAAAAGGTCAGCTTTAAGTATAATGATATCCAAAAGTATTTTCCGCGCAGTTATACGCCAAAGCAGATAACCGATACAATATTGGGGTTGCTTGACAAATGGAAAAAGGAAAGAGATAGAGGGGAGGAACGCGATTGAGAAAAAACGAAAAAAAGAATGTTACAACGATTGAAATACCCGAGGGCAATAGGGTTTACAACTTCAACGGAGTGTTCTATCTTGTGCAGAGCCGCTTCGGGAAAGATAGCGAACATAATATCCAAAGCAGATTCGGACGAATGATTGAAAATATTTCTCCCGCACATTTGACGGAGGAAAACAAAGATGATAAAATAAAGGCGGAATATGTTTTGGATACTGCCGGAGAGGAGGATTATGCAGACCAAAACTAAAAAGAATAATAAAAATCAAATTGGTATTACCGCCTTGTATTGCCGTCTGTCCCGCGATGACGGAGTGGAGGGGGATAGCAATTCCATCAGCAATCAGAAAAAGATGCTTGCTAAATACGCCAAAGAAAATGGTTTTGATAATGTCAAATACTATGTTGACGATGGCTATACGGGAACGAACTTTAACCGCCCTGATTTTCAAAAGATGCTTGACGATATGGATATGGGTTATATATCCACCGTTATCGTCAAGGATATGTCGCGACTCGGTAGAGATTATCTTCAAGTCGGCTATTACACCGATACCTATTTTCCCGATAGGGATATCCGTTTTATTGCTATCAACGATTGCGTGGATAGTGCCGACGGAGAGAATGAGTTAGCGCCTTTTCGCAACGTAATGAATGAGATGGTTGCAAGGGACATTTCACGAAAAGTTCGATCTTCTCATCGCCTTCGCGGAAACGCAGGTGAGCCGCTATCTCAACCGCCTTACGGGTATATGAAAGCTCCCGACAATAACAAAAAGTGGATCATAGACGAGGACGCTGCGAAAGTGGTTCGTCAGATATACTCTTGGTGTTTAGAGGGGAAAGGCAACGAAACCATATCTCGTTTGTTGCAGGAAAGTGAAACTCTCGTTCCAATGGCATATTGGCAGAGCAAAGGTCTAAATCGTGGCGGCAAGAAAACGCAACCCAATCCGTACAAATGGTGCAAGACTACGGTGGCAAAGACGCTTGCACGTCGAGAATACACAGGTGATCTCGTCAATTTCAAGACCACTTCAAAATCCTTCAAGAACAAGACGAGGTATCAAAATGACGAGGAAAACTTGGTAATATTCAAGGACAAGCACGAGGCGATCATTGACCGTGACACTTGGGAGAAGGTGCAAGAGCTTATTTCCAAAACAAAACGTCGCGCTCCGAAAAAGGAGAACGGCGAGAAGAATATGTTTTGTGGATTGCTTTATTGTGCCGATTGCGGAAGTCCGTTGTGGTTCAACGTGTGCCATCCGAACACCTCTATTCAGTATTTCAACTGCTCCAATTACCGATCAGCTCGCGGAACTTGCCCGACCACGCATTATATTCGTGCCGACTCTCTTGAACAAATCGTCCTTTGCGAGTTGCGGAGATTGGCGGAATACCTCACTCACGACGAAGAAGCCTTTGCAGACCTTTTGGAACAGAAGACAAACAAGGATATGATACGGGAGAGAAAGGCGTTGGAATGTACCTTACAAACGGCTACGGCGCGAAATAACGAAGTATCACGACTTTACGAGCGTGTCTATGAGGATAACGTAAACGGTAAGATAACGGATGAAAGGTTTATGCAACTCTCAAACAAGTATGATACCGAGCAAGCGGAGTTGAAAAAGCAAATAGCAAATATTCAAGAGCAACTTGCAAGGCTTGATGAAATGAAGACCTCAAAGGATAACTTCATCAAAGCGGTTCGGAGGTTTATGGAAATGCAAACACTTACCCCTGCAATCCTTCACGAGCTGATTGATAGAATAGAGGTTCATCACGTCGTAGGCGTAGGTAAATCGAGAGTGCAACAGATTATTATTCACTATCGTTTTGTTGGTTGCGTGGAAATACCCGATGCACCGCAAGCCACTCACACCCAAGACACAAGGCAAGGCGTTTCTGTCACCTACGAAGCAATCGCGGGATAAAAAGAAAAAAGAGCAGAAAACCTGCTCACAAACAACACAATATTAAGAAAACTAAGGCTTAAAAAAGTATCGAGTGTTCTAACAAAACTCAGTTTCGTTATGAACACTCGATATGGTCTGAGTGACAAGACTTGAACTTGCGGCCTCTACCACCCCAAGGTAGCGCGCTACCAACTGCGCCACACCCAGATGCAATCTCTCATGCACCCCTATATTATAGCACGTTCGGTTTGCGATGTCAAGAGGTTTTTACAAAAAGTTTCATTTTTTGTTGAAAAGCAGGAAACTTGCGCGCGGGGAATTGCAATTCTTGCTTTTTTGTGCTATAATACAATAGATGTGCACTCGGAATTGAATTTCCTGTGTTGCAGAAAGATATTTTTTCGTTTTTTTGCAGGAATTGCGCTTGCGTTGCTTCCTCATTTTTTGCAGGAGTACAACGGTTGCAACAAAAAGGGAGAGATCATGACTTATTTTACACGCTACACCTCCAATTCCATTGCCGGGAGCGGGAACCAGAGCTGGTTTTCCATGCCTTTGGACGAGATTCGTACCGGTCGCGTTTTTTATAAGATCACGGCGGGCGGGGAATATTCCTATTCACTGCTGTTTTCCAACATTATGGACAGCACCTTTTCAAAGGGGGATCATAGCCATAAAAATCTGCTCTGCGAGGAATGGCAGATCCACGCTGCGCGTGTGGGCAAATGCTGCCGCGTTCCTGCCGACAAGCCGCTTGACGGATGGTGCGTGGAGGGGGCAAATGCGGATGCTTCCGTTCTTTCGTGGCAGACGCTGACGTTTGACGGCCACGAACAAAAGACCGTCAAGCCAGGTGAGTTCTTTTCGTCTGACCCTGTTCCTCTTTCCTTTGCAAAAGGGGAATACCTATGCTTCGAATTGACCTTTTCCGGCAGGATGCTGCCGTACCATCACGAATCGATGCTGCCGATCTATATAGAAGGAGCGGACGGCTGGCATTACGACGTCAGAATGCCGCTGCCCGGCATGATTGGATGCGCCAGACCCGTTAAGGCGCGGATCGCTTATTTTGGCGATTCTATCACGCAGGGGCTTGGTACCCCTTATAACGCCTACCTGCATTGGAATGCGCTGCTCTCCGAGCGGCTGGGGGAGACGTATGCCTTCTGGAATCTCGGGCTCGGCTTCGGGCGGGCAGAGGATGCTGCCTCGGACGGTGCTTGGCTGTATAAAGCCAAGCAGAACGACGTGGTCGTTGTTTGCTTTGGCGTAAACGACATCTTTCATAGCGGTCAATCTGCTGCGCAGATCGCGGGGAGGATCGAGAAAATCGTTCAATACCTGACGGATGCCGGCGTGAAGGTCATACTGCAGACTGTGCCGCCCTTTGACTACCGAGAACCGTATCGGACGATGTGGCAGGAGATCAATACCTATATCCGCGAGTGCTTGCGCGACCGCGTCGCGCTGCTGTTTGATAACGTTGCCGTGCTTGGCAAGAGCCAGGCAGAGCCACACATGGCAAAGCATGGCGGCCACCCGAATGCAGCCGGCTGCGCCGCCTGGGCAGATGCGTTTTACGAGCCGCTTGCGACATTTTTGAAAAATAACCTTTAAGAAAGGAGGCCCGATATGGTCACCATTACCGACGTTGAGCGGCGCAGCCGCGCGGCAAAGGCAAAAATCAAGCCGGGAGACGTGCTGCTTGCCATCAACGGCAACGAGATCCTTGACGTGCTTGATTACCGCTTTTATCTGGCAGAGGAACGGGTGGAGCTGGCCTTGGAAAGAAACGGCAAGCCCTTTTCTGTTGTCATCAAAAAGGACGAATATGACGATATTGGGCTCTGCTTTGCTACGGCACTGATGGACCAAAAGCAGTCCTGCCGCAATAAATGCGTCTTTTGCTTTATCGATCAGCTGCCGCCCGGCATGCGGGATACCCTGTATTTTAAGGATGACGATGCCCGCCTTTCCTTTCTGCACGGCAACTACATTACCCTGACAAACCTGACCGAGCGTGACGTGGAGCGCATTATCCATATGCACATTTCGCCCATCAATATTTCCGTGCATACCACCAACCCCGACCTGCGTGTGGCGATGATGAAGAACAAGCACGCGGGCGAGTCGCTGCGGCATTTATACCGGCTGGCCGAGGCCGGCGTGGAGATCCACGGGCAGATCGTCCTCTGCCGTGGGATCAATGACGGAAAGGAGCTTGACCGCACGCTGGCAGACCTTTCGGCTCTTTACCCGGCCGTTACCTCGGTCTCGATCGTGCCGGCAGGGCTGACCAAGCACAGAGAGGGCTTGCATCCCTTGACCATGTTCACCGGTGAAGAAAGCAGCGCCGTGATCGACCAGGTGGAGGCGGTTGCCTCGCAGCTGTATGAGAAAAACGGCTCGCGCGTCTTTTTCTGTGCGGATGAGCTTTATCTTTCAGCCGGCAGAGAATTACCGGATGAGGAGTTTTACGAGGGATACCCGCAGCTGGAAAACGGCGTAGGAATGATCACGTCGCTGCGCACCGAGTTTGCCGATTGGCAGCCCTATGATGCCGTTTGCGGGGAATGCCGCCGCGAGGTGGCGATCGCTACCGGCGTTGCCGCTTACCCCTTGATGCAAGAGGTGGCCGCCAAGATGGAGAGGGCGTTTTCCGGTCTTACGGTGCATACTTATGAGATCAAAAACCACTTTTTTGGAGAAAATATTACTGTGGCCGGGCTTTTAACGGCCGGGGATATCGTGGCGCAGCTGCAAGGCAAGCCGCTGGGAGAGGTATTGCTGCTCCCGGCCGCCGTGCTGCGTAGCGAGGGCGACTTGTTCTTGGACGATCGATCGCCTGAAGAGGTGGAAAAGGCACTTGCTTGCCGGGTCCGCTTTGTGGAGAATGACGGCGCGGCGCTGGCAGCCGCAATTTTGGGAGAAGCGTAGGAGGAGAGAAGAATGGGAAAACCGATTATTGCGATCGTGGGCCGACCGAACGTCGGCAAAAGCACGTTATTTAATAAGATCATTGGTGAGCGCCGTTCGATCGTGGAGGACACGCCCGGTGTCACGCGTGACCGTATTTACGGCGAAAGTGAGTGGTGCGGCCGTCGCTTTGTGCTGATCGATACCGGCGGTATCGAGCCGAAGACGGATGACCCCATCCTGCAAAAAATGCGCACGCAGGCGCAGATCGCCATTGATTCTGCCGACGTGATCGTGTTTATGTGCAACGTGCGGGACGGCCTGCTGGCAGATGACCGGGATATTGCCGTGATGCTGAAAAAGAGCGGCAAGCCGATCGTGCTGTGCGTCAACAAAACCGATAGCGTTGGTTCGCTGCCGCCCGCTTACTATGAGTTTTACGAGCTTGGCTTTGACCAGGATCCCATCCCGCTTTCCTCGCTGCACGGTACGGGCAGCGGCGACCTGCTGGATGCCGCCCTTGCCGCCGTCCCCGTGAAGGAGGGCGAGGGGGAAGAGGGAGACGTGATCAACGTTGCCGTGATCGGCAAGCCGAATGCGGGCAAATCCTCGCTTGTCAACCGCATTCTGGGGACGGATCGCATGATCGTTTCCAGCATGGCAGGTACCACGCGTGATGCGGTAGACAGCCGTGTGGATAACAGCTACGGCTCCTTTAATTTCATTGATACGGCAGGCATCCGCCGGCAGAGCAGGATCGAGGATCGCATTGAAAAATTCTCCGTTCTGCGTGCCCACATGGCGGTAGAGCGGGCTGACGTTTGTCTGATCCTGATCGATGCTGCCGAGGGCATTACCGAGCAGGACGAGCATATTGCCGGCATCGCGCACGAGGCGGGCAAGGCCTCGATCGTGGTGGTGAATAAGTGGGATCTGATCGAAAAGGATAATAAGACCACGAATAACTACACCCGCGATATTACCAATGCGCTCTCTTATATGACCTATGCGCCCCTGATGTTTATTTCCGCGCAGACCGGCCAGCGCGTTGGGCAGATCTATGAGCAGATCCGCTATGTGTATGACCAGTCCAAGACACGCATCTCGACCGGTATGCTCAATGACCTGCTCAATGATGCTACCACCCGGCACGAGCCGCCCTCGGACAAGGGCAAGCGGCTGAAGATCTATTACATGACGCAGGTTTCGGTAGCGCCGCCTACCTTTGTCATTTTCTGCAACGATGCAGAGCTGTTCCATTATTCCTATCGCCGGTATATCGAAAACTGCATCCGTGAGACCTTTGGCTTCCGCGGTACGCCGATCCGCATCGTGATCCGCGAACGCGGCGATAAGGATGAGAGGTAAGAAAGGGGGAATACCTTGATGTTTATTGACCATATTGAGATCTATGTGAAGGCGGGTGACGGCGGCAACGGCGCCGTCGCCTTCCACCGTGAAAAATACGTCAATGCCGGCGGCCCCTCGGGCGGTGACGGCGGCCATGGCGGTAGCATCGTCTTCCGTGTGGATCCGGGCAGCAATACGCTGCTTTCCTTCCGTTACAAGCGCAAGTTCATCGCTGAAAACGGCGGAAACGGTAAGTCAGAGAAGATGCACGGCAAAAACGGCGAGGATACGGTGATCCTGGTGCCACCCGGCACGCTGCTGCGAGACCCGGAGAGCGGGCGCATTTTGTTTGATATGTCGGAGGCAGATGAGTTCGTTGCCTGCCGCGGCGGTCGCGGCGGATGGGGCAACCGCCATTTTGCCACCCCCACGCGTCAGATCCCGCGCTTTGCCAAAAGTGGTACGGCGGGGGAAGAAAAAACGCTGCTGCTTGAGCTGAAGATGATTGCAGACGTGGGGCTGATCGGGTTCCCCAGCGTAGGAAAATCCTCGCTGCTTGCCCGCATTTCAGCAGCCAAGCCGAAGATCGCCGATTACCATTTCACCACGCTTTCTCCCAATCTTGGCGTTGTGCCGATGGGGGATGGGCGTGGCTTTGTGGCTGCCGATATTCCCGGCCTGATCGAGGGCGCAGCAGAGGGCGCCGGCCTTGGGCATGATTTCTTGCGCCACGTTGACCGTTGCCGCCTGCTTTTGCACGTGGTGGATATTGCTGCCACCGAGGGGCGTGATCCGATAGAGGACGTCGAGATCATCAACCGCGAATTGAAACATTACAGCCCGGAGCTGGCAGAACGCCCGCAGATCGTGGTGGCGAACAAGTGTGACTCCGTCTTGTGGGAGGAGGAGCCGTATGTGCGTGATTTTGAAAAGCACGTGGCTTCGCTCGGTTATCCGCTCTTCTTCGTTTCCGCCGTCACGGGGGAGGGGATCGACGAGCTGCTGCGCGCTGTGCGTGAGCGCTTGGACGAGCTGCCGCCGGTTAAGGTATACGAACGGGAGATCAGCGCAGAGGAGGATGCCATCCGCTCTGCCGCCGACGAAAGAGAAACCACCGTCAAGGTAGAGGGTGGCGTTTACTACGTTGAGGGCAAGTGGCTCTACAACTTCATGGGGCAGATCAACTTTGAGGATTACCAGTCGCTTTCCTTCTTCAGCCGTGTGCTGCAAAAGAACGGCGTGATCGATCTGCTGCGTGAAAAGGGCGCAAAGGATGGCGATACCGTTAATATCTACGATTTTGAATTTGATTTTGTGCAGTAATCTGCCAGGGAGAACGTGATGGATTATTCTACCTATCATAATTGCTTGCGTATTCAGATCACACCGGACGAGTGGCAGGACGAGCGCATTGCGGCAATGGCGCAGCATTGTGCCGAATACGGCTTTGATAACGTCATGCTCATGCTCAATCTGGAGGAGTTTCATTGCGGCCACATTTCTATCGAGGAAGAAAAGAAATGGATCGCCGTGCTGAAAAAGGCAGCGGCTGCGCTGCGGGAAAAGGGTATTGTTGTCAGCGTCAATAACTGGATCGAGATGGGCCATGCCGACCGTGGCAGGCACTTTGCGCCCGACCAGCATTTTACCCCTATGGTTGACCCGTACGGTACGGCCGCCACGGCCGTTCCTTGCCCGTTGTGTAAGAATTGGCGCACCTATTTTGCCGAATACGTGACGCTTCTTTGCAAGGAGATTGCCCCGGATACCTACTGGATCGAGGATGATTTCCGTTTGATGAATCATGCCCCGCTGCGCTCGGCCGGCTGCTTTTGCGATCTGCACATGGCAGATTATAACAAGCGGCTTGGCACGTCCTACACGCGGGAGGAGTTTGTTAAAAAGCTCCTCACCCCCGGCCCCTGCAACCGTGAGCGAAAGGCGTGGCTGGATTCTAACCGTGACGTGATGGTGGAGCTGGCAGACGAGATCACCAAAACGGTCAAGGCTGCTTGCCCGCATACCGACGTGGCCATTATGACCTCCGGGCCGGAGCAGCACTGCATGGAGGCGCGGGATTGGTCTGCGCTGTTTGCAGCCCTCTCACAGGGCGGCGGGCATAAGATCAACCGCATTCACCTCCCGTATGAGGAAATGACCGGCAAGGGTTATATTCACTACTTTAACAAGGCCAGTATGGGCGTGCGTGCTATGTGTGAGGATGACGTGCTGATCATGCCGGAGATCGAGCATGGCGCCGCCTCCCGCTATCGCCGCAGCCCGCGCTTTATGCGCTTCGCCCTGGAGACGGCCATTCCGCTGGTGCTTTCCGG
This sequence comes from Eubacteriales bacterium, assembly GCA_045543015.1. GTDB lineage: Bacteria > Bacillota > Clostridia > Oscillospirales > CAG-272 > UBA1740. The sequence continues at coordinate 12,770 of JAZQLY010000032.1, read as the reverse complement.
TATGACCTATTCGCTTTACGATTTCGTTGCCAACGGCACGCGTGATTCCTTTGGCTACGGTGCGGTGGTGCGTGAGGAGCAGCCCTTTATGCAGGGCGTGCTGGATCTTGGCCTGCGCTATTCATCTCTTTCCGGTGTGGTGGTACCCATCGACCCGCGCTCCTGCTATTACCAGGAGATGACGGGAGAACGGTTAGAGGATCTGATGCCGGGCGAATACAACGCAGCAGGCTATCTGTCTGCCATGGGCATCTCCTTCTGCTATTCACGGCAAAAGCGCTTCGTCGGAAAGACCGTTTTGATGACAAAGTGGTCGATCTCCACCTTTACGGATGAAGAGCTTTGCGATCTTTTTGCCCAAAACTTCGTGCTGCTGGATGGCAGCGGCGTATTGGCGCTGCAGGAGCGCGGTCTTCTTTCGCTGATCCATGCCCGCCGTGCTGAAAGCAAGGGCAGGGATAACGGTTACCATACCTATGAGGAATGTGCCGATAAGACGCTTTACATTGACGGCGTGCGCGGTCTGCGCGCCTCCTGCCGCACGGCAGCCGGTGATTTTGTAGAGGTGGAATACGAGGAGGGCGTATCGGTCAAGACCGAGGTGTACGGGTACCGCATGAACCGGCTTGCCCCCGCCATGGTGACGGGCAAGGGCTTTGCGGTGATCCCCTACATCCTCAATGGAAATCTGCTTTCGCAGTATTGCACGCTGCGCCGCCATTTCCTGCTGGAGACGGTTTTGGCGCAAAAGGCACCTGTTGCCGTATCGCTTGAGGAGGGTGTCAGCCCGTACCTTTATTTGGATGGGGATAAGCAGGTGCTGATCCTGACCAACGGCAACGTGGATAGCTTTGGCGAGATCAAGCTCTTGCTGCCACACGTGCGCTTTACGCAGATCGAGCGGCTTGGGCGAGATGGTAAGCTCGCGCCCGTTTCCTTTACACGGGAGGGAGATGAGGTCACCGTGCATACGGAGATCGAATATCTCTCCTCCACGGTCCTGCTGCTGAAGGAGTAAGGCTCCTGGAAGAATACGGTCAATATCTACGATTTTGCTTTTGATTTGATGCAGCAAATTGTGCGTTAATACGAAAATGCGGCTTTTCTATTGACAAGACATTCTTCCTATGTTATAATAGCGCAAAAATAAATAGTCAAACCGAGAATTGTTAGAGGTGCGGCAGCAATCAGTAGTGCGCGGCAGGTGCTCAAACACCGTTTACCGTGCAAGGAAAGGTGCAGTCGCCGAAGTTGCTTGTCTTTTGGGGGGCAGGCTGCTGGTCGCTTTGAGAATATCACAGCGATTGTCACAGGGTTTCTTGTGGAGTGCTACATTCGATTGGGTATTTGCGCATATGCAAAACGGTCGAGGCACTTGCTTTGGCCGTTTGTTTTTTATGATATTTTATTTTCTGTAAGGAGAAAAGAACATGAAAAGAACACTCGCACTCATTCTCGCAGTCTTCATGCTGCTCTCGCTTGTCGCTTGCGGCGGCAGAGAGGGTAAGGACATGAGCAAGGTGACCAGCCTTTCCGATCTCGAGGGGGCCGTGCTTGCTGCACAGTCCGGTACGTTCCACATCCAGGCCCTGCAGGAGCAGGTAAAGAATGCCGAGACCAAGGATTATGAGGATTTCCCGGCATTGCTGATCGCACTGAACTCCGGCGCCATTGACGGCTACGTGGCAGAGGAGCCCACCGCTTACGCAGAATGCCTCAAGGACAGCAGCCTGGCTTACGTTCCGCTGGTCAACAACAGCACCGGCTTTACCGCAACCGCTGCCGATACCGGCATTGCCGTTGCCTTTAAGACGGGCAGCGATATGGTTGCCAAGGTCAACGCCGTGATCGCTACGATCTCCGGGGAGACTCGTACCGCGCTGATGGAGCAGGCCGTGCGCATGAGCAACGATAAGGATGGCAAGAACCCCGAGACGCTGGTTCTGGTCTCCGACAAGACGGATACCTCAAACGGCACGCTGAAGATCGCCATGGAATGTGGCTACGATCCCTTTAACTGGAAGCAGACGACCGATGTCAACGGTGCGGTTGCCATTCATGAGGGTAACGGCTTCTATGCCAACGGCTATGACGTGCAGATCGCCAAGTACATCGCTGCAGAGCTGGGCATGGCGCTGGAGATCCACCAGCTGGAGTGGGGTGCGCTGATCCCCGCTGTACAGGCCGGCACGGTTGACGGCATTATTGCCGGTATGAGCCCCACCGCAGAGAGAGAAGAGGAAGTAGACTTTACCGAGTGCTACTACAATTCTAACCTCGTTATCGTTTATAAGAAGGTTTCTTAATGGAGTTTTTTTCTGATATTTGGGAGATCATCCTGAAATACGGCGACAAGCTGCTGATCGGCGTGGGCAACACCATGCTGATCGCACTTGCCGGTACGATCATCGGTCTTTTGATCGGTCTGTTGACCGGCGTTGTTCGCACGATGCCGGCCTCCAAGAATGCAGTCGTTCGCGTGCTGCAAAGGGTGGTCAATACCATTATTTCCGTGTACGTAGAGGTCTTTCGCGGTACGCCGATGATGGTACAGTCCATGGTCATTTTCTGGGGCTATGCCTTCATGGCCGGCGGTAAGACGCTGCCCCTGATCCCGGCCGGTATCTTTATCGTCTCTATCAACACCGGTGCCTATATGGCAGAGATCGTGCGCGGCGGTATCATCTCGATCGAGAAGGGGCAGTTTGAGGGCTCCTACGCCGTGGGTATGACGCATTGGCAGGCCATGGTCCACGTGATCATTCCGCAGGCGCTGCGCAATATCCTCCCCTCGATCAGTAACGAGTTTGTGATCAACATCAAGGATACCTCGGTGCTGAACGTGATCGGTGTGGCCGAGCTTTATAAAATGGCCTACGATATCCAGCGCATGAACCTCAAGATCTTTGAGACCTATGCCATTGTATGCGTTTTGTACTTTGTTCTGACCTTCAGCGTGACGCGCCTGCTGCGTTTCTTGGAAAAGAAGCTGGAGGGAAGTCGGAACTATACCATTTGCGGCTCGCAATCCGACCCCGCCGCCGTTATCCGCGTAAAGGAGGAGAGCCATGGCTAATCAGAATGATACGGTGATCGAGCTTTGCCACTTGGCAAAATCCTTTGGCGACCACGAGGTGCTGCGTGATATCAACGTCAGCGTCAAGCGCGGAGAGGTCATCAGTGTGATCGGCTCCTCCGGCTCGGGTAAAAGCACCATGCTGCGCTGCATCAACCTGCTTGAGCAGCCCTCCGGCGGCCAGATCCTGATCGAGGGGACGGATATCACCGACCGCTCTGTAGACGTGACCAAGTACCGCGCCCGGGTAGGCATGGTCTTTCAGCAGTTCAACCTGTTTGGCAATATGAGTGCGCTGGATAACTGCGTAAAGCCGCAGATGATCGTTCTGAAGCGCAGCCGTGCCGAGGCAGAGAAGATCGCGCTGGAGTATCTTGACCGCGTTGGCATGTCTGCCTATATCAAGGCTCGCCCCTCGCAGCTTTCGGGAGGGCAAAAGCAGCGTGTGGCCATTGCCCGCGCCCTGTCTATGAATCCGGACGTGCTGCTGTTTGACGAGCCGACCTCCGCCCTTGACCCCGAAATGGTTGGCGAGGTGCTGGACGTTATGAAGTCGCTTGCCAAAACAGGCTTGACCATGATCGTGGTTACGCATGAAATGAGCTTTGCGCGCGACGTTTCTGACCGCGTGATCTTTATGGATGGCGGCGTGATCGTTGAGGAGGGCGCACCGGAGCAGCTGCTCCTGCAGCCTGCCCACCCCCGCACGCGCGAATTCCTTTCCCGCGTTTTATAAAAATCACTCCCGGAAAAACCGAGGGTATAAAAAATACGAGAACACAAGCGTGTTCTCGTATTTTTTTTGCATGATTTTTTCAGATTAACATAACGCAAACATTTTACAAAAAAATCAAAAACAAACGGCGGGTATAATAGAGCCACAAAAACAAAAAACAGAAAAAGAGGTATGAAGCAATGAACAAGAACGATCAGCAGTTTATGGCCCAGAAGATCCGCACGCAGTACATGGAAAAGCAGAGCACCGAGCTGGATGCGCTCCGCCGGCTGGATGCTAGGGTAAAGCGCCCTGCAAGAGTGTTTGCCTACGTCTTTGGTAGCATGAGCGCCATGATAATGGGCGCAGGCATGAGCCTGGTCATGACCGATATCGGCACCACGCTCGGACTCCAGAACACCATGGTGCCCGGCATTGCCATCGGCGTGGTGGGCATGATCCTGGCCATCGTGAATTATCCGCTGTACAAGAGCATCCTTGGTCGCCGCAAGAAGAAGCACAGTGCCGAAATCCTCGCACTCAGCGAAAGCATTATGAATCAGTAATAGGAAGGAGATCGTCACAATGGGTATCAAAGCGTTCTTTAAGAAGGCATTCGGAGATATGAAGGAGAGTGCCAAGGCACAGCACGAGGTAGATCGGGCAGAGCTTGCCGCCGCAAAGGCAGAGGCAAAGGCAAATTTTGAAGAGAACAGAGGGCGCAATACCTATGCCAAAGCAAAGGCAGACGCCAAAAAGACCTGGGACGATGCTCATATGAGCCCCGCCGAGAGAGCCGCGGTCATGCAGCAGGAGCGGGAGGCGAAAATTGCCGAGGCAAATGCAAGAACTGAGGCGGCAAATGCACGCTATGAGGCCGCAAAGAAATCGTAAAACGGTAATGTTCTTTTCGGTGTGTTACGCATCAGGCAACGCCAGAGCGGCGTTGCCTTTTTATATGCAGGCCGTTTCAGCCGTGTGCGGGGAAAGCTATGAAAAATCTGTAAGAAATTGTGAAAAAAAGTGAAAACGCAAACAAAACTTTAACATTTCTGTGCTACAATATAGGTGTAAAAGAATAATAAGCCCCCGGAGGATGGAAATATGTTTAAAATTCTGATCGTGGAGGACGATAAGGATCTGAACCGCAGTGTATGCTCGTTTTTGAACCATGCGGGGTATGAGACGGTTGGCTGCCTGGACGCAGAAAGTGCCTATGACGAGATGTATAAGACCACCTTTGACTGCATCGTGTCCGATATCATGATGCCGAGGATAGATGGCTTTGCCTTTGCCAAGACCGTGCGTGCGCTCAACAATGACATTCCGATCCTGTTTATGACCGCCCGGGACGATTTTGCCGCCAAGCAGAGAGGGTTTCGGATCGGCATTGACGATTATATGACCAAGCCCATCGATCTTGACGAGCTTTTTTTGCGCATCGGCGCACTTCTTCGCCGCTCCAAGATCGCCTCCAGCCGGCGTCTTGAGGTCGGCTCCTTCGTCATGGATGCGGATGAGAGAAGCGCAACGCTGAACGGCGAGGAGATCTCGCTCACCGCGCGGGAATTTGATCTGCTTTACAAGCTCCTTTCTTACCCCAAAAAGACCTTCACGCGTACCCAGCTGATGGACGAATTCTGGGATGTGGATACGCAGACCGGCACGCGAACGGTGGACGTGTACATGACCAAGCTGCGTGCCAAGCTTGCCGCCTGTGACGCCTTTGAAATCCAAACCGTTCACGGCCTTGGCTATAAGGCGGTGATCAAATGAAAAAACCAGGCTTTCGCGGAATCCTGCGGGAGTTCAGCGGCTTTCTTTTGTTCTTTCTTTCGGTAGGGTTTGTGGTTTCCTGTTGTATGATGCTGTTTTTGAACGTGCTGTCAATAGAAATGGGGCTCGTTTATACTGCTGACAATATTGCAGAGGCGGCAAAGATCACCTTTCTCAATGTTGTGATCATCACGCTTCTTTTCAAAACGATCGACGTTGTCCGCAGAAGGATCATGGTGGATAGGCCCGTAAGAATGATCACAGAAACTGCCGAGAAGATCATGAACGGAGATTTTTCTGCCCGTGTCAAGCATATGCACGGCTCAGGCATGGAGGGCTTTGATCAGATCGGTGCCTCGCTGAATGCAATGGCAGAGGAATTATCCGGTGTAGAAACGCTCCGCACCGATTTTATTGCCAACGTGTCCCATGAAATGAAAACGCCTCTTGCGGTTATGCAGAATTACGGTACGCTTTTGCAGGCCCCGGGCCTGCCGGAAGAAAAACGCCTGGAATACGCCAAGGCGATCACCGATTCCTCACGCCGCCTTTCCGATATGATGACGAATATTCTCAAGCTCAACCGCCTGGAAAACCAGCAGATCTATCCCAACCTCACCACCTTTGATCTTGGTGAGCAGCTTTGCGCGTCCCTTTTACAGTATGAAAGCATCTGGGAGAGAAAGCAGATCGGGATCGAGACCGATATCGAGGAGGGCGTGACCGTCTCTGCGGATGAGGAGCTTTTGTCACTTGTTTGGAACAATCTGTTCTCCAATGCCTTTAAGTTCACCGGGGAGGGGGGCAGGGTAAGCCTCACGCTTAAGGCAGAGGGGGACTATGCCACCGTCAGAATAGCCGATACAGGCTGTGGCATGAGCGCCGAGGTCGGGGCGCATATCTTTGAAAAATTCTATCAGGGAGATGCCTCGCACGCCACGCAGGGCAACGGGCTTGGCCTGGCCCTTGTCAAGCGCGTGATGGATATCATACAGGGGGAGATCAGTGTAGAAAGCACCCCCGGTGTCGGCACGACCTTTACCGTTCGGACGAGGAGGACGAGGGATGGATTGGAAGAGACTCGGTAAGGCCTTGCTGTTCCCGCCTGTGGCGGTCATGCTTCTTTTGCTTCCCGTGTCTGCTTTTTTTCTTATCGGGTCTATGGTGTTTATCGGGGTGAAAACGGTTGTGGCTTGCATCTCCTACGCACTTGCCGCCTATACCGTAACGGTCTGGTGCTTCCGGCTCCCGTACCTGATCAAATGGTGGAAAGCCTTTCAAGCCGAAAACCGATATATAAAAAAATGGCGGGAGGATGCCCGCCTGCGTGTGAACGTTTCGCTTTACCGCTCACTTGCGTGGAATGCGTTGTATGGGCTGTTTCAGCTGTGGCTTGGGCTTTGCCATCACACGTTCTGGTATTGCGCACTTGGGGCGTACTATATCTGCCTTGGTGTGATGCGCTTCTTTTTGGTCAGCCATACGAGAAGATATCGGCCAGGTGAAAATATGAGGAGTGAGCTGGTCAAGTACCGCGCCTGCGGCTGGGTGTTCCTTGTGATGAACCTGGCACTCGCCCTGATCGTATTCTTTATGCTGTACTGGAACCGTACCTTCGTTCATCACATGATCACCACGATCGCCATGGCGGCGTATACGTTTATCGCCTTTACCGTTGCCATCGTTAACGTGGTGAAGTATAAAAAATATAACAGCCCCGTTTTTTCGGCAGCAAAAATCACCAGCTTTGCAGCGGCTTGCGTGTCCATGCTGACGCTTACCTCCACCATGCTGACCACCTTCAGCGATGGAACGATGGGCGTATTTGCACAAAAAATGCTGCTTGGCGGCGTTGGCTTTGCCGTTTCCTTTACGGTCATCACCCTTGCCGTCCTTATGCTCGTGCAGGGATCAAAAAAACTCAAACAAATCAAAACAGAGGTGCAACATGGAACATAACAGGGAAAATAACGGATTTTCCTATACCTACTCCGCCAAAGAGCAGGCAGAGATCAAGAGGATCCGTGAAAAATACAGCCCCGGAACCGTGGAGGAGGATAAGATGGCCCGCCTGCGGCGGCTGGATGCCAGCGTCACGCAAGCGGCGCAGGCCGTTTCCATTGCGCTTGGCGTGGCCGGCATGCTCATCCTCGGCTTCGGCATGAGCCTGATCATGACGGAGCTTGCTGCCATCCTTGGCTTTTACCAAGATATGGCGTTGGTTTTCGGGATCATTGTCGGTGTTCTCGGCGGTGCTTTGGCAAGCCTTGCATACCCCGTCTATTGCGCCATAGTGAGGGCAAGGCGCAAACAGCTCGCGCCCGAGATCATTCGTCTGACGAACGAGCTGATGAAATAAAGAAAAAAGCTTCGCAAAAGCGAAGCTTTTTTGCATTTTTATAAGGATACACGGTTGTTGTGCAGCGTTTCCAGCCCCTCGGCATACAGGTGCGAGATGTCAGAAAAGCACAGGCAGCGCGGCGCAGTGAAGCCACTTTCAAAATTGCGGAATTCCACTACCGTCACGCTGGAGAACGTGCAGTCAAAGGAGGACCATACGATGTGCAGCGGCACATGCAGCAGGTAGGAGAGCCATGCCTTGGTAAAGGCAGAATGGCAGAACAGGGCGATCTTTTCCTCGTTAGGCTGCAGAATACGGTAAACGCCGTTTTCCTCGCGATAGCCAAGCCGCTCTAAGAATGCGTCGCCCTCTTGGCGGATGAAGTCTGCCGCCTCATGCATGCGGGATTGGTTAATGCCCTGGCATTCGTAGGTGCGCTCGTAGGGGAGGGTGATGTTGCCGTTTTCGCGGAAATAGGTGTTTGGCAGCGTGGTGATCGATTTCAGCTTCCCATCCGGGAAGGGGGTCAGACGCTCGCCCTGTATCTCATGCGCCCACTCTTCGATCGTGGGGGTAAGCCCCAAAAGGCGGCAGGCGGGGGCTGCCGTTTCTCTTGCGCGCCCCATGGGGGAAGAAAAAATACGGTCGATGCCGGCTGCGGCAATGCGCTTGCCAACCGCCTCTGCCTGCTCCCGGCCGCGGGCGGTCAGCGTGTCGGTGGTGTAATCCGGTTCGCCGTGGCGAACAATGTATAGCAGCATAAAAAGCACCTCACTTGTTTGATGCTTTCATTGTACCATATCACGCAAAAAAATGCAATCCTCTTGGGTAAAAATTGCCCATTCTCTTGCAAAGCCGGCAAAAAGCATGTATAATACAATCAGTAAATAAAAACAAGGGGATATACCGCTATGCTGACAAAAAATATGCTTTGTAATATACAGATCACCGATCTCAACAACCTTGGCTTTGGTGTCGGGCGTGTGGAGGGCAAGGTGGTCTTTGTCAGCGGCGCGGTAGACGGTGACCTGGTAGAGGCACGCATCATCCGTGTCAACAGCGGCTATGCCATCGCGCGGACAGAGCGCATCCTGTTGGAATCGCCGCACCGTTGCCCATCCCCCTGTGCCGCCCCCGGCTGCGGCGGCTGTGCCTATCGGTACATCACGCGGGAGCATGAGACGGCATTGAAGGAAAACTACGTGCGCGAGGTCTTTCACAAGCAGGGAATGGCAGACGTGACGGTGCTGCCCCTTCTGACAACGGGGGAGCGGTACCATTACCGCAACAAGGCACAGTATCCCGTTGCGCCCGAAAAGGGCGGCGGCCTGCGCATCGGCTTTTACGCGCCAAAAAGTCACCGCGTGGTGGCGGCAGAGGATTGCCCGCTGCAGGATGCCGCCTTTGCACCGATCGTCAAACGTCTGCACGCGTTGCTGGAGCAATATCAGATTCCCGCCTATGAGGAAGAAACGGGGAATGGCCTTGTTCGCCATATCTACCTGCGGGCAGGGAAGGAGAGTGGCGAGCTTCTGCTCACCCTGGTGCTGAATGGGGATTGCTTGCCGCACGCAGAGGAGATCGTCTCTGACCTGCGTGAGAAGTTTCCCGCGCTGGTGGGCATCCTTATCAACGTTAACCGGGCCAATACCAACGTCATCTGCGGTGACGAATGGCATACCCTGTGGGGCAAGGGGACGATGGTAGACACCCTCTGCGGGGTGGAGTTAGAAATTGCGCCTGCCGCCTTTTACCAGGTCAATCACGATGCGGCCGAGCTGCTTTACCGCCGCGCACGGGAGCTGGCGGAGCTGCGTGGGGACGAGCTGCTGCTTGACCTCTTTTGCGGCGCGGGCAGCATTGGGCTTTCTATGGCAGACGGCGTGCGTGAGGTCATCGGCATTGAGATCGTAGAAAGCGCGGTTGCCTGTGCCAAGGCAGACGCCGCGCGCAACGGCATCGGGAACGCCTCCTTCTATTGCGGCGATGCCGATGATACCGAAAAACTCTTAGCCGCCGCCGAGGCCGCACGCGGTGAGAAGATCTGCCCGGATGTGGTGGTGCTTGACCCGCCGCGCAAGGGCTGCGGCGAGGAGCTGCTTGCCTATATCACTCGCCTCGCCCCCGCGCGCATCGTCTATATCTCCTGCAACCCGGATACCCTCGCGCGGGATTGCGTAACGCTGACAGCCGCTGGCTATCAGCTGGGGGAAGTTACCCCCGTAGACCTCTTTCCTTGTACCGGACATGTCGAGTCGGTCGTGTGTTTGACAAGAAAATAACCACGAATCCGTAGGGACCGGCCTCCCGGACGCTCCATAAAAAATATCAAGCGGAGGCGAAAATGAAAAAAGACAAAAAGAAGCTGAAGGAAGCTTTTTTGGACGGGCTGCTTGAAATCGTATTGACCCTGGTTTTCTTTGGTATAGGTGCGCTTATTATCGGCGCGTTCGGCATAAAATTGGACTCACCGAGCATGGATTTTGATCTGATCGTTTTGCTCGGTATTGTGGTTCCCGTTGTCGGCTTTGGCATCGTATACGCATTGGTGAAATGGTTTAAGAAGATCATCAAACGCAAGGAAAAATAAAAGATATCTTTTGACCTCTTGAGGCACGCCGAGAGTGTCATTTGTCTACGAGAAAAATAGCACATTCGTTTAAGGAGGATGATCATGAAAACCATCCGATCAACGCTGCACATCGGTGTCAAGCAACCTTTTTCTGTTGTACATATTTCCGACACGCACCTGACCTATGCCGACATGCGTGACGGCGAGCGTAAGGTAGAGCTGGCCAAGGGCAGAAAGACCTGCTTCCCCTATGACGAGGAGGGCGTTTTGCGCCTGGCAAGTGACACGGCCAAGGAAAAAGGCGTGCCGATCGTTCACACCGGTGACCTGATCGACTTTGTCTCTCTTGCCAATTTAGAGCGGGCGCGGCAGTTCGTTACCGAAAACGACTGCTTTCTTGCAGCCGGCAACCACGAATTTTCTTTGTATGTGGGCGAGGCAAGGGAGGATGCTGCCTACCGCAACCAAAGCCTGGCGGCGGTGCAGGCTGCCTTTTCAAACGATATCCGCATGGCCGCGCGTATGATCGGTGGCGTGAACTTTGTGGCGCTTGACAATGGCTATTATCTCTTTGAGGAGGCGCAGCTGGCCTTCCTACAAAAAGAGGTAGAGAAGGGCGCTCCCATCGTCCTGTTGATGCACACCCCGCTCTACGAGCCGGCGCTTTACGATATCCAAATGCAAAAGGCCCCCTGTGCGTACCTGGTAGACGTGCCGGAGGAGAAGATGCGCACCTACCCCGCAGACCGCTACGAGCAGCAGCTTTCTGATGCCATTACCAAAGAAACCGTAGCATATATCAAGGCAGAGAAGCAGATCAAGGCCATCATCACTGGGCATCTGCACGCCAATTATGAGGGCATGGTGGACGGGCGGATACCGCAGATCATGACGGCGTGCGATGACGTGCGCGTGATCACGTTTTCGTGAGGTGCCTTTGTGAAGCCTTCATTTCAAGCATACCTGTTTGAATATTTGCTGATTTTATCAGGCAGCCTGCTGTATGCGGTCGGTACGGTGCTTTTCATTTTCCCCAACGGGCTTTTCCTTGGTGGAACAAGCGGCATTTCCGTGATCCTGACCGCCTTGATCGGCAATACGCCCGGCGCGATCTTTACGGTCATGAACACCGCGCTGCTGCTCCTTGCCTTGGTCGTACTGGGCAAGGGGATGGCGCTGAAGACCTTCATCGGCTCTGCCGCTACCACCCTGTTTATTTCCATCCTGGACGGACTCTGCGCCGGGAAAGCGGCCCTCCTTACGTCCCCGCTGCTTTCTGCCGCGGTTGGGGCGGCCATCATTGCCGTAGCCAGCGCCTTGATGTTTTATGTAGGCTCCAGCTCCGGCGGGACGGATATCATCGCGCTGATCATTCAAAAGTTTTCAAGCATCCAGATCGGTAAAGCCCTGCTGCTGACCGACGTGCTGATCGTGGTGATTGGCGGTGTGGTCTCCGGCTTATCGGTTGCCCTCAGCTCGTTTCTCGGTCTGTTGATCAAAACGCTGGGCATTGATCTGCTCATAAAACTGATTTGTGTCGTAAAGGAGAAATACCATGTTTCAAGGAAAAATGAAGGCACTGACCTTCAGCTATGACGATGGCGTGACGCAGGATATCCGTCTGGCCGAGCTTTTTCACCGCTATGGGATGAAGGCTACCTTCAATCTCAATTCCGGCCTGCTTGGGCGCCGGAACGTGCTGCAATGCGGCAAGGTGCGCGTCAATCACAGCAAGGTCTACCCCGGTGATGTGAAGAGCGTTTATGCCGGGCATGAGGTAGCGGCGCATACGCTCACTCACCCTATGCTGCCTCAGATCGCGGACGAGAAAGAGATCATCCGCCAGGTGGAGGAGGACAGGCTGCGTCTTTCCGAGCTTTGCGGGTATGAGGTCGTTGGCTTTGCCTATCCCGGCGGCGGCACCAATTACGATCACCGCGTTTCCGAGATCATCCGGCAGAACACGGGAGTGAAGTATTGCCGCACCATCGTCTCCTCGTACAGCTTTGCGCTGCAGGAGGATCTGTATGAGTTCAAGCCCTCGGTCTATCACTATTGTGAGTGGGATAAGCTGTTTGAGATGGGCGAGCAATTTCTCGCTCTGCAGCCGGAGGAGCCTGCGCTGTTTTACGTTTGGGGCCACGCCTATTGTAGTTTTGTCAATGATGTGAGACTAAAAAAGTAAAAATAAAAGTAACGAGTTTAGTTAGATGCTTTTGCAGTCGGAAGGAGGGGCGAAGCCCCGAGTGAAGACTGCAAAAGCTGCGCACGAGTTAGGCACAAGTGTTTT
>JAZQLY010000031.1:0-97299 GCA_045543015.1 Eubacteriales bacterium | reverse complement strand
GGGGTCGGCGCCCTCGACGACCCGCGCCGGTCTTGATCAACCCGTCGTAGGGGAACAATCCCTCACCGCCTACGGCGGAGCTCCCTTTACACAAGGGAGCCTTTTGCCGCGACAAGGCCCTCTCCGTCACGCCACCTGCGGTGCCGCGACACCTCCCCCAAAGGGGGAGGCTACGAGCCGCCCCAACCACGGTAGGGGAGGGGCTTGCTCCTCCCGCACCGTTCTTATTCAACATATCTTGCGAAGCGCAAAGCCCAAATACCTGTCATTCAGAGGGCTGCCTTGCAGCCCGTGGAATCTTCTCAAACGGAGAGCCTATTCCCCTACCGGGTTTCTCCGCCCAAACAAGATTCCACGCGGCGGTGGGCGCGCGATGGATAGCATTTTTCTACGCCGCTCTGAATGACAGCAAGTGGTGCTTGCCTCTCCGCCGTGCGGGAGGATGATATCCTCCCCTACAAGAAACGGCCGTCCGCACCACCGTAGGGGTCGGCGCCCTCGACGACCCGCACCGGTCTTGATCAACCTGTCATTCTGAGCGTAAGCGAAGAATCCTTTCGCCGTCAGGCGAAACAGGGAGTAGTATGGCAGGGAATTTCTCGCTTCGCTCGAAAAGATCCTTCGGTCATTTCACTCCCTCAGGATGACAGTAAGTGGAGAACGATCGCTTTGCTCCCTCAGGATGACAGTAAGAAGAGCGGAAGGATAACAGAAAGCGGCGCTCACCTCTCCGCCGCGCGGGAGGATGATATCCTCCCCTACAAGAGCGGCACCGACAAAAAACAACCGCCCGTGTGCTACACGGGCGGTTCTACTTAATTTCTTATTTCTCGATCAGCAGCTCGGCGATCTGAATGGCGTTGGTGGCGGCACCCTTACGTACCTGGTCACCGCTGCACCACAGGGCAATGCCGTTCTCGAAGGCAATATCCGAGCGGATACGGCCAACGAATACGATATCCTGGTCGCTGGTATCCAGCGGCATGGGGTACTTCTTATTGGCCGGGTCATCCACCAGGCGGCAGCCTGCTTCCTCAGCAATAGCGGCCTTAACCTCTTCGGGGGTCAGCGCCTTGTCGGTAAATACCGAAACCGAAATGGAGTGCGAGCGAACGACAGGCACGCGCACGCAGGTGCAGGTCACGCGCAGGTCGGGCAGGTGAAGGATCTTGCGACCCTCCTTCTGCATCTTCATTTCCTCGGTGGTGTAGCCATCATCATTAAAGGAGCCGATCTGCGGGATCAGATTTTCAGCGATCTGATAGGGGAAGGTCTTGCACTCTACCGGCTCGCCAGCGGCCAGTGCCTTGGTCTGTGCTGCCAGCTCGATGGGGCCACCTGCACCGGCACCGCTAACGGCCTGGTAGGTCGAGGCGATCATAGCGCGGATGGGGGAAAGACGGTTGATGCCCTTTACAGCCATCAGGGTGATGATGGTCGAGCAGTTCGGGTTTGAGATAATGCCGTGGTGCTTCAAGGCATCCTCAGGGTTGATCTCCGGCACTACCAGCGGCACGTCATCCTGCATACGGAAGGCGCTGGAGTTATCAACAAATACGGCACCAGCCGCCGTGATGGCAGGGGCCAGCTCGCGCGCCAGGTCGGCCGAGGCGGCGCCCAGCACGATATCCATGCCGGCAAAGCTATCCTTGGTGGCCTCTTCTACCGTCAGCTCCTTACCGGCAAAGGTCATCTTCTTGCCGGCGCTGCGGGAGGAGGCGAGGAGCTTCAGCTCGGCGATTGGGAACTGACGCTCTTCTAAAATTTTCATCATTTCACGGCCAACCTCGCCGGTTGCACCGAGAATCGCTACACGATATTGCTTCATGGTTTTCTCCTTTTTTATTAAGTAAAGCTGTTATACAGGGTCTGAATGGTGGTGGTAAAGTCGGCATCCTGCACGCCAACGATGATGTTGATCTCGTCCGAGCCCTGCTCTACCATGCGAATGTTGATGCCGCGCTCACCAAGGGTGGCGAAGATCTTACCCGAAACGCCGGGCGCGCCTGCCATACGGCGGCCTACCACGGCTACCAGGCTGATACCGTCACAAACGCGAATGCTATCAGGGTTGCATTCGGCCTGGATATCGGCGATCAGCGCGTGCAGGCAGTTCGAGAGAGCCTTGGTGGCGATCACCAGCGAAAAGCTGTCTACGCTGCTGGGGATATGCTCTACGGTCAGGTTGTATTTTTCGGTGATCTCCAGCACGCGGCGAACGAAGCTGATGTCATCGGTCATGCTGGTCTTGCTGATGGTGATGATCGAATAGTGCTTTTTGCCGGTGATACCGGTGATAAAGCGCGTGCGCTCTTCATCATTCTCATCCTCAAAGGTCTCCATGATCAGGGTACCGGGATCATCCGGCGCCTTGGTGTTCTTGATGTACAGGGGAATGTTTGCCTGGCGAACGGGGAACACGGTCTCCTGGTGCAGCACCTCGGCACCCATGTAGGAAAGCTCGCGCATCTCGCTGAAGGTGATGCGGCTGATGATCTTCGGATTTTCAACGATCTTCGGGTCAGCCATCATAATACCGGAAACGTCGGTCCAGTTCTCATAGCTCTCGGCCGAGAGTGCGGCTGCGGCCAGCGCGCCGGTCACGTCAGAGCCGCCGCGGGAGAATACGTGCAGGCGGCCATCCGGCAGGGTGCCGTAAAAGCCGGGCAGAACCATGCGCGGGTAGGTGGCGTGCAGCTCACGCAGGGCTTCGTAGGTCTTTTCGTAATCTACGCTGCCGTCATAGTCAAAATGCAGCCAGCGAGCGGCATCTACGAACTCGTAGCCCAGGTACTCTGCCATCAGAATGGCGTTGAGATATTCGCCACGCGAAACGATATCGTCTACGCTGGCAGAGCGGGTCATGCCTGCGCGAACCTCGTCAAGGTACTTTTCAATATTATTAGAGAGACCGCAGGAAGCGGCGATCTCGCGGTAGCGGCTGGCGATATCGTCCCAGATATCGTCAAAGCTCACCTTGTAGCGCAGGTGCGCGTGGCAAACGTAGAGCAGGTCGGTCACCTTATTGTCGCTTGAGCGGCGCTTGCCGGGTGCCGAAACAACAACGATGGTGCGGGTGGGGTCGGCCGTTACGATCTCCTTTACACGCTGAAAGGTCTCACCGCAAGCAAGCGAAGAGCCGCCGAATTTTACGATTTTCATGCTAAGTTGTCCTCCAATCCCGCTATAAACGTCTGCGGGTCGATATTTGTAGCCTCCTCTACGAACGAATGGATCTCGTTGCGATTCAGCGGGCGGGTCATATAGCGATTCCCATCCTGCCGCTCGATCCATTCACCGGGAACAGAGGCGTTTGTACGGATATAGTAGCGGTGCGGGCAGACGGCATGATCCATCACCGGGGCACCAAGCGAAATGGGTGTTTTGCCAGAGCATTCCATAATGTCGATCATGTCCTGCACCAGCGCACAGCCGGTGGGGTACTTGCCGGCACCCTGACCAACGAAGGACAGGCAGCCAACGTATTTACCCCAAAGAGAAATGCAATTGAAGTTAGAGCCGATCGAGCTTTCGATCGCATCTGCCGGAAGCAGGGTGGGCTCTACGTAGGCGGTCACACGGTCACCTACCTTGCGTGCCGTGGCAAGCAGCTTGCAGTAAAGGCCTAACGAGGTGAAATAGGCAATATCCTCCTGCGTGATGTGGCGGATGCCTAAGGTAGGCACGTCATCCTCACCCAGCACGGTGTGGAAGGCAAGCGAGGCAGAGATGGCGCACTTGCGGCGAACGTCCCAGCCGTCGATATCCGCAGAGGGATCCGCCTCGGCATAGCCAAGCTGCTGGGCGGTGGCAAGCACCTCGGCAAAATCGCTGCCCAGGCTTTGCATCGCATCCAAAATATAGTTAGTCGTGCCGTTCATAATACCGCGCAGCGATTCGATATCATCGCAGCGGGCGGCACGGCGCAGGTTGTATAGCCAAGGAATACCGCCGCCGGCGGCCGGTGTGAAGCGCAGCTCGCAGCCGTGCTCGGCTGCCAGCTCGTGCAGCTCCTTATAATAGTGGCAGATCAGATGCTTGTTTGCGCTGACCACGTGCTTGCCTGCGCGCAGGGCTGCGGTTACGAATTCATAGGCCGGGTGCAGGCCGCCGATCGCCTCTGCCACGATCTCGATCTCGGGATCGGAAAGAATGACGTTATAATCGGTCGTTACCAGCTCCTCATAGCCGGCAGGCACGCGTACGTCCAGCACGCGCTTCACGGTCAGGCCGCAGCTGCTGCCCTGAATCACGTCATACGCGCCAGAGCCGACAGTGCCAAAGCCCAAAATTGCCACTTTCATATTTTTTACCTTTCTGTCTCAACTTTGCAAAAAAAACTTGCAATTGCCTTCAAAATGTTGTATCATATATTATAATCGATATTTTACCATGAAAATGAGAAAAAATCAAGGGGTTATTCAGGAAAATGAAGTATTTTAGCACAAGAAATTTTGAATTACGCCGCTCAGCAGCCGAGGCGATTACCGAGGGCATCGCGCCGGATGGTGGTCTTTACCTGCCTGAGCAGTTTTTGCCCTTCCCGATGGAGGCGCTTGCCGGTATGAGCCAGACCGAGATCTCGGTGGCTGTGCTTTCCCGTTTGTTTGATGATTTTACCGAGGCAGAGCTGGCTGAGGCCGTTGCTGCCTCTTACGATACCGCCTTTGAAAACGGTGATATTTCGCCCCTATCTCCGGTAGGTGATGCCTATTCGATGGAGCTGTGGCACGGCCCGACCTGCGCCTTTAAGGACGTGGCTCTCTCGCTGTTGCCTCGCCTTTTGACCATGGCCGCCAAAAAGTGCGGCATTACCGATGAGATCTGCATTCTCACCGCCACCAGCGGTGATACCGGCAGCGCCGCCCTTTCCGGCTTTTCGGGGGTGCCCGGCACGCGCATTATCGTATTTTATCCCGATGGCGGCGTAAGCCCCGCGCAGAAGAAGCAGATGGTCACCTGCGACGGTAAAAATACCGCCGTTTGCGCGGTTCGCGGTAATTTTGACGATGCGCAGACCGGCGTGAAGAACATCTTTGCCACCGTAACGCCGGCAGGGAGCATGCGCTTCTCCAGCGCCAATTCCATCAACATCGGCCGCCTGGCACCGCAGATCGCCTATTATTTCAAATCCTACCGCGACCTTTTGAACGCAGGGCGCATCAGCCTTGGCGACCCGGTGAATTTCGTGGTTCCCACCGGCAACTTTGGCGATATTTTAGCCGGCTATTTTGCTAAGCAGATGGGCCTGCCGGTTGGCCGCCTGGTTTGCGCCTCAAATGAAAACAACGTGCTTTCCGATTTCTTTGCAAGCGGTACCTATGACCGCCGCCGTGATTTCCACCTCACCTCGTCGCCCTCGATGGATATTCTGATCTCCAGCAATCTCGAGCGTCTGCTTTGCATGCTCTGCGGGGCAGAGAAAACAGCCGAGATGATGAAGAGTCTGAAGGAGAGTGGCGCTTATACGCTGAGCGAAGAGACCCGCGCCGCCCTTGCCAAGGAATTCTGGGCTGCCTGGGCTGACGATGAAGAGACCAAGGCCGTGATCCGCCGCTATTACGAAAAGCACCATTACCTGATGGATCCGCACACCGCCGTTGGCTTTGCCGTGTATGAAAAGTGGCTTGCCTCAGACAAGGCAAACGAGGCCCCTACCGTGATCCTTTCTACCGCCTCGCCCTATAAATTCTCTCGCACCGTGCTGGCCGCGCTTGACCTGCCCGCAAGCGAGGATGAATTTGCCGATATGGAGCGCCTTGCGCGTGAAACCGGCACGGCCATCCCTTCGCCGCTTGCCGCTGTTGCCCGCCGCCCCGTGGTACATACCGCCATCTGCGAGGTAGCCGATATGCCTGCCTACGTCTACGGAAAAACGGAGGAAAAGGAATGGGCTCGGTAACGATTCGCGTTCCCGGCACCTCGGCCAATATTGGCCCCGGCTTTGATTCGCTTGGCTGCGCCTTCAACATCTATAATATGCTCACCTTTGCGCACGCGGCAACCACCACGGTCACCGGCTGCCCGGCCGCCTACGCCAATGAGGATAATTTGGCGCTGGTCGCCTTCCGCGCTGCCTGCCGCCGCGCCGGGCGCGAGGCATGCCCGGTATCTCTGCATATAGAGACAAACGTGCCTGTTTCCCGCGGCCTTGGCTCCTCGGCCACGCTGTTCGTGGGCGGCGCCATGGGTGCAAACGAGTTGCTTTCGCTTGGCCTTAGCAAAACCGATATTTTTGAGATCGCCAATGAGTTGGAGGGGCATCCCGATAACGTAGCCCCCGCCACCTTTGGCGGCTTTACCGCCTGCCTGGTAGAAAACGGTCATCCATATGCCACCAGCGTACCTGTTTCGCCCACGCTGCATTTTTGCGCGCTGGTGCCGGATTTCGAGCTGACCACCAGCCGTGCGCGCAGCGTGCTGCCCCCAACCGTCCCCTTTGCCGATGCGGTGCACAACGGCACGCACGTGGCCGTGCTGCTTTCCGCCCTGCGAGAGGGTGATACCGCGCTTTTGCCACTTGCTCTTTCCGACCGCCTGCACGAGCCCTATCGCCGGCCCCTGATCACCGGGCTGGAGGTGGCTGAGCGAGAGGCGCTTTCCCTTGGCGCACACGCCTTCTTTATCAGCGGTAGCGGTTCTACCTGTATGGCCGTTTATACCGATGAGGGCTTTCCGGTCGCTATGACCGCGCGCATGGCCGCGCTGCTGCCTGCCTGGCGCGTTCTACCGCTGCAATTAGACCGCGAAGGAGCCGTTGCTCTGTGATGCAGCGCCTGTTTCAGATCGTAGAGCCGCTTTGCACGTGGTATACCCAGCATAAGCGGCCGCTGCCCTGGCGGGAAAGCCCGACCACCTATCACGTCTGGCTTTCCGAGGTCATGCTGCAGCAAACGCGCATCGAGGCGGTTAAGCCCTACTATGCCCGCTTCCTTGCCGAGGCACCCACCGTAGCCGCCCTGGCCGCCCTGCCGGACGACCGACTGATGAAGCTGTGGGAAGGGCTTGGCTATTATAGCCGCGCCCGCAACCTGAAGCGTGCGGCACAGGCTGTTTGCGAGCAGTACGGCGGCATTCTCCCTGCCGATTTCGAGGCGCTGCGCGCATTGCCCGGCATTGGCGAATATACCGCCGGCGCCATTGCGTCCATCGCCTTTCATTTGCCCTACCCGGCCGTAGACGGTAACGTGCTACGCGTGGTGACCCGCCTTGCGGGGGATGAGCGTGACGTGCTGCACCCTACCACCAAAAAAGAGATCACCGCGGCGCTTAGCCGGGTGTATCAAGTGGCACGGGAGCCGGCCGCCCTCACGCAGGGGCTGATGGAGCTGGGCGAGGTGGTCTGTATGCCAAATCGCGCGCCGTTTTGTGCGCAATGTCCGCTTGCCTCTGTTTGCCAAGCGCGTGCGGATGCCAGCTGGGACCGCATTCCCTACCGCGCCCCCAAAAAGGGAAGAAGGGTCGAGCATAAGCTGGTCTTGATCCTGCACGATGAGCATGGGCGCTACGCGATCCGCCGCCGCCCGGCGGAGGGGCTGCTTGCCGGCCTGTGGGAGCTGCCGCAGATCGACTTGCCGGATGGTGACGTTGAGGATACCGCCTTAGACGAGCTGGCGCTTGCGTTTTGCCGCCAAAACGGTATGATGGTCGCAGAAAGCGCTGCCGCGCCGACGGCAAAGCATATCTTTACGCATCTTGAATGGCATATGCGCGGCCGGTATCTGAACGTGCGCGTTGATCAGCCGACATCCAATAGGCTGCTCTTTGTCAGTGCTGAGGCGCTGGCGGCCGACTATGCGTTGCCAACGGCCTTTCGCGCCTATGCACGGCTTTTGTATTAAAATTTGTTGCTAAAATAGTCCGATCGGGATATAATAATACTGAACTTTTATAGTAAAAGGAGAAATGAGATGAGTCAACACAGTACTCTGTTTGGCGTTGTTCTTGGTGCGGCCATCGTTGGCGCCACGCTGATCGTGCGTGATGCGTTAGAGGATCCGGAAACGGCCGAGGCTGTGCGCGGCAAGGTAAAGGCCGGCTATGCGCAGGTAAAAAGCAAGGTAGGCGAGGGCTATTCCTTCGTAAAGGATAAGGTGCAGGAGGGGTATGCCGCTGCGCGTGAAAAGGCCGGTGAGGCCGGCGAAAGCATCCGCCAGCGGGTAGATAACGACCCCACCGTGCAGCGTATCCGCAAAAAGGTAAAGGATATCCGCCGTGCTGCCGAGCCGGCAGAAACCTATTTTGCTGATTCTGAGCCGGTAGAGGAGCAGAACAACGATGCCGAAACGGTCGTAGAGATCGAGGCCGGCATCCGCGAGCCGGAAAAGGAGCAGGAATAAAAACCGCAAGGCGCAGGCTGACAACGCATCAGCCTGCGTCTTTTTCATGCAAGAGGCATCAATATACAACATTTTGCAACTTTCTTTGAAAAAATTCTTGACAAGTGCGCACGTGTGTGGTAGAATAAATCATCCCGAAAGGGAATAAACGATGAGATAGAGGCGCACTGCACGAAAAGTACCGTACCACGAAAGGCCGCCAGGGCCGTACGGGAAAGGCGTGGGTGCCGAAGCGGGTGCTGTGGCATGCACCTTGACTGGCAGCTCGGAGAATATCCGTTCTGTTGTCGCAGAAATGCGGAGTGCTATCCTTTATACATTTCCGCGTGGCGGATGTGGTAAAGATAGCGCTTGCTATCTTTTTTATTTTGCATAATGAACATTGGAGGATACATAAAATGAAGAATACCGTATTTACCGGCGCGGCAACCGCCATCGTCACCCCCCTGACGAGAGAGGGGATCGATTACGAGCAGTTTGGCCGCCTGATCGACTGGCAGATCGCTGAGGGGATTGATGCCATTGTAGCCGTGGGCACAACGGGCGAGGGCTCTACCCTGAACGATGAAGAGCATAAGCAGGCCATCCGCTTCTGCGTAGAGCGGGTTGGCGGCCGCGTTCCCGTGATTGCCGGCACCGGCTCAAACGATACGGCCTACGCAATCGAGCTGACCAAATTCGCCTGCGAGGTAGGGGCAGATGCGATGCTGCTGGTTACCCCCTACTATAATAAGGCAACGCAGAAGGGTCTGATCGCCTCGTTTGAGGCAACGGCGGATGCTTCTACCAAGCCCTGCATTCTGTATAACGTGCCGGGCCGTACCGGCTGTAACCTGCTGCCCGCTACCGCCGCAGCCCTGGCCGACCACCCGAACATTGTGGCTATTAAGGAGGCAAGCGGCAACATTTCTCAGATCGCGGAGCTGGCTGCCCTGGTTGGCGATAAGATGGATATCTATTCAGGCAATGACGATCAGATCGTGCCGGTGCTTTCTCTTGGCGGTAAGGGCGTTATTTCGGTGCTCTCGAACCTGATGCCCAAGGCCACCTCGCAGATGTGCCACCGCTTTTTAGCCGGCGACCTGGCCGGCGCACGCAAGCTGCAGCTTGACCTGCTGCCCCTGATCAACGCGCTGTTCTGCGAGGTCAATCCTATCCCCGTAAAGGCTGCTATGGCCGCTATGGGCTATGGCGAAAATTACCTGCGCCTGCCGCTTACCCCGATGGAAAAGGCGCACGAGGAGATGCTGCTTTCGCTGATGAGAGAGCAGGGCCTTATCTGATAAGTTAAAGGAAGAAAAAGCATGAACGTTCTTGTAAACGGAATCTTAGGCCACATGGGGCGTGAGGTCGCCCGTCTATCTACAGAAGGGTGCCGCGGCGCCCGTCTGGTGGGCGGTGTAGACCCAAGCGGCACGAGTGAGGAATTTCCCGTATGGGCCTCCTTTGCCGAGCTGCCTGCCTCGCTTGGTATTTCCTGCGTGGTGGATTTTTCGCACCATTCCTGCGCGCCCGCCCTGTTAGAATATGCCAAGGCAGCCCACCTGCCTGTGGTGGTGGCCACCACCGGCCACACCGAGGAGGAGCTGGCCGCCATTCGCGCGGCAGCGCAAGAGATCCCCGTCTTTTTCTCGGCCAATATGTCCTATGGGGTCGCTTTGCTGGTCGAGCTGGCAAAGCAGGCCGCCCGCGCCATGCCCGAGGCCGATATTGAGATCATCGAAAAGCACCATAACCGCAAGTTAGATGCCCCCAGCGGTACCGCCCTGATGCTGGCAGACGAGATCTGCCGCGTGCGCGAGGGCGCCTATCCCAAAACCGGCCGCAGCGGCAAGGCGAAGCGTGAGCCGGGTGAGATCGGTATTCACGCCGTTCGCATGGGTAATATCGTTGGCGAGCATGAGGTCATCATTGGCACCGCCAGCCAGACCATCACCCTGAAGCACGAGGCGCATAGCCGTGCCCTGTTTGCCGAGGGCGCCTTGGCTGCCGCCGCCTTTCTCGTTACCTGCGCGCCAGGGCTTTACGATATGAAAAGCTTAGTAGAGGCCGGGAACCGAGAGGCCGCGCTTTGCTGAAGAGGAGAATAAGAGAATGAAGATCGCTATATACGGCTACGGCAATCTTGGCCGCGGGGTCGAGTGTGCTACGCTGAACCACCCGGATGCCGAGCTTGTTGCCGTGTTTACCCGCCGCCCGCCGGAAACGGTAAAGACCGCCCTGCCGGGCACTCCCGTCTACGCTGCCGATCGGCTGCTGGAATTTAAGGGGCAGATCGACGTGCTGATCATCTGTGGCGGCAGCGCCACAGACCTGCCGGAAATGACGCCCATGCTGGCGGCACATTTCAACGTCATAGACAGCTTTGATACCCACGCCGCCATTCCCACGCATTTTGCCGCTGTTGACCGTGCGGCCGTAGAGACCGGGCACCTGGCCCTGATCTCGGCGGGGTGGGACCCAGGCCTGTTTTCTATTGCCCGCCTCTATGCCTCGACCGTTTTACCAAACGGGCAGGATTATACCTTCTGGGGCCGCGGCATCAGCCAGGGTCATTCAGATGCTATTCGCCGCATTGCCGGCGTGGTGGATGCCCGCCAGTATACCGTGCCGGTGGAGGAGGCGCTTAGCGCTGTGCGCGCCGGCGAAACACCGGCGCTGACCACGCGCGAAAAGCACCGCCGCGAATGCTACGTGGTGGCGGCCGAGGGGGCAGACCTTGCCCGCATCGAGCGCGAGATCAAGACCATGCCCAACTATTTTGCCGATTACGATACCACAGTGCATTTCGTCACGCTTGACGAGCTGCGCCGCGACCATGCCGGCATGCCGCACGGCGGCTCGGTGATCCGCAATGGCAAGAGCGGCTTTTCGGGTGAGCATACGCACACCGTGGAATTCCGCCTCGCCTTAGATTCTAACCCCGAGTTTACCGCCAGCGTGCTGGTGGCGTATGCCCGTGCCATTCACCGTATGGCAGGGCGGGGCAGCATTGGCTGTAAGACGGTATTTGATATCGCCCCGGCTGATCTGTCACCCCTTTCGCCCGAGGAGCTGCGGGCGCATATGCTGTAATAATTGAGGTTGATATGATTGTAGCTAAAACCAAGAGCGGCATGATCTGTGCCAATCTTTCCCGTGATGAGAGTGGGGAGCTTTGCTTTGCCGGCATGCCCCTTTCGCCGCTTGCCCAAAAATACGGTACGCCGCTGTACCTTTATGACGAGGCGCGCATCCGCGAGCGGTGCCGCACCTATCTGGGTGCTGTGCGCGAGGCGTTTGGTGACCGCGCCCGCGTGCTTTACGCTTCAAAGGCTGCCTCCTTTCGCCGCCTGTATGAGATCATGCGTGAGGAGGGAATGGGTATTGACGTTGTTTCGCGCGGCGAGATCTACACCGCCGTGCGCGCCGGCTTTCCGTTAGAGCGTGCCTATTTCCATTCCAACAACAAGACCGACGAGGATATCGCCTACGCGATGGAGCATGGCGTTGGCTACTTTGTGGTGGATAACGAGGAGGAGCTGTACGCCATTGATCGCCTGGCCACCGCGCGCGGCATACAACAGCGCGTGCTTCTGCGCCTGACCCCGGGCATTGACCCGCATACCTATGCGGCGGTTGCTACCGGAAAGGTCGATTCCAAATTCGGCTCGGCCATCGAGACCGGGCAGGCAGATGCCATCACCCGCCTGGCCCTTAGCCTTTCGCACGTTGCGCTCAAGGGCTTTCATTGCCACGTTGGCTCACAGGTCTTTGATTCGGACGTCTATCTCCGCGCGGCCGAGGTCATGCTCTCCTTCGTGGCGCATATGGCCCGTACCGAGGGCTTCTTAGCCGAGGAGCTGGATATTGGCGGCGGCTACGGCGTGCGCTACGTGGCCGAGCAGCCTGAGATCGATATTGCCGAAAATATTCGCGAGGTGGGCGAATTTATGACTCGCCGCGCTGAGGAGCTGGGCATCACGCTGCCGGTCGTCGCCTTCGAGCCCGGCCGCAGCATCGTGGCCGATGCGGGGCTGACGGTGTATACCGTTGGCACGGTGAAGCGCATCCCCGGCTATAAGACCTACGTATCGGTAGACGGCGGCATGACCGATAACCCGCGCTTTGCGCTCTACGGCTCGCCCTATACCATCCTGCCCGTGGCTGCCGACCTGCCTGAGGAGACCGAGCGCTGCTCGGTGGTTGGCCGTTGCTGCGAGAGTGGGGATATTTTGCAGGAAAACGTGCCCCTGCCGCCCGATATGGCACGCGGCGACCTGCTCGCCTGCCTGACCACGGGCGCCTACCATTATTCTATGGCCTCGAATTACAATCGCATTCCGCGCCCGCCTGTCGTCATGCTGGCCGATGGCACCTCCTATCTCGCCGTCCGCCGCGAGACGCCGGAGGACCTTGTGGCGCTGGATTGCTGATGAGCAAATACACAACCGGCAGAGGCTTGAATCTCTGCCGGTTTCGTGGTATAATGGGGCTAAAGCAAGCCTCTCCCTTTGGGAGAGGTGGCACGCGAAGCGTGACGGAGAGGGTATATGAATAGAGCACCGATAAAAAAGAACAATGACTTGTTGGAAAACGCAAAAGAGTTGCGTCGAAATATGACGCGACAAGAAAAACATTTGTGGTATGATTATTTACGAAACTACCCCATTAAAATATACAAGCAACGGATTGTTGACAGTTATATTGCTGATTTTTATTGTTATCAAGCTCGGCTCGTTATAGAAATTGATGGATCACAACATTATACGCCTGAGGGGAGAGCATATGATGCTGTGAGAAGTAGTGTGCTTGAGCGATATGGCTTGCATGTATTAAGATTTTACAACCGAGATGTGGATGAAAATTTTGAAGGCGTTTGCTATATCATTGATAAGATGATAAAAGAGAGAATGAATGTCGATAGCAAGCCTCTCCCTTTGGGAGAGGTGGCACCGTAGGTGACGGAGAGGGCCCTCTCACCCGCTGTCGCGGGAGCTCTCCCAAAGGGAGAGCCTTTGATTCGTCGGCATGCAAAACAAATACGGGCAATTAACCAGCCGTAGAGATCCTGATCAAACAATCAAGGAGGAACATATATGACTTCCGAAAAATTATTTAAGGCTCTTGAGGGAAGCTATCATGACGGCGCATTGCTAAATGCCATATATACAAGCAATACTTTGTATCTGTATTGTCATAGAAATCCTCCTGATCCTGAGGGGAATGAGGACCCGAACTACCGCTATGTCATTATTCGTTTTGATGACGTAACCGATTTGAAGGTTTATGATTGGAAGGAAAGTGAAGAATTTATTTCTTATAGCGAACATTCCTTCTGTAAACCGGAGGGTTGTTGGGCAATTTCGGGAATAGATTTTCTTGCATATAAGGATGGGTGGGTTGAATTTGGCGAGTGCCTCCGCTTTCATGCGAATGATGTAGAACTTTTAGCGCATTCAGGCGAGGAGCTTGATTTTAGTAAATATCGTGATGGATAGAGCCGACACACTATCATTGGAAAAACCCATTTGCAGAAACCGTCACTAAAAGCATAGGCCGAGCCATATACTATTATGATAAATTTGGCAATCCTTGTGCACGAAAAAGTGATGAATCACATATTAAACCCCATAAAACAAGGAGGAAGAAAAAATGACATTATCGGCGCTGGAATACATTTACAATTTTCATGATTGTGATATGTTACCTCCCATTAAGCAAGAAGGGGAGAATATGATCGTAGCCTTTTCCTTGGCAAAGCATCTGCAATATGATGAATTGAAAGAGAAGTATCGTGATATCCTTCAAGATCGAGAGTATGAGATCGTTGTATCTGTCTGTTTTGAAAACTGTACGGAGCTTCAGGCCTGTGAGGAACGGTACCCAGATAAAAAAGAGCTCTTCAAAAAAAGAGGAAGTCTTACCAAAAAAGAGATTTTATTTTCTGAGTTTGATTGGAATCTTGATTTTTTATCTGTAACGATGGCGCAAGACGAAGAAAACAAAATTACATTTTCTTTTACTAATGCCACAAAAAATGCGTACATCAATTTTTGCATGAGCGATGTGGTTGTGCTGAAAGAGGAAATTGTTGATCAAGCGACGTATGAGGCAATGCTTGATAATCAATCATATGGATGAGCCAAAAGAGAAAAGGGTCGTCACATGCTTGTGACGACCCTTTCGTTTTATAGCGCGATATTGGTCTCGCCTTTTGATTTCTTAAAGGCGACGTATTCCTCGTAGGTGCCCTGGTAATCGGTGATGCTGCCATCCGGCTTGATCTCGATGATGCGGTTGGCTACGGTATTGACGATCTCGTAGTCGTGCGAGGTAAAGAGAATATTGCCGTGGAAGGCCGAAAGCCCCTCGTTGACCGCGGTGATCGATTCCAGGTCAAGGTGGTCGGTGGGGCGGTCAAGCAGCAGCACGTTCGAGCCAAAGAGCATCATGCGTGAGAACATGCAGCGCACCTTTTCACCACCCGAGAGGACGTTGACCGGCTTGAAGATGCTATCGCCCGAGAAGAGCATACGGCCAAGGAAGCCGCGCAGATAGGTCTCGGTCGTATCCTTGGAGTACTGGCGCATCCAGTCAAGGATCGAAAGCTGCACCCCGTCAAAATAGGCGGTGTTATCATGCGGAAAGTAGGATTGCGTGGTGCTGATGCCCCACTTGAAGCTGCCGCCGCTCGGCTGCTCCTCCTCCATCAGGATGCGAAAGAGGGCGGTAATGGCCAGCTCGTTGCCTACGAAGGCGATCTTGTCGCCCTTGGCAAGTGAGAAGGAAACGCCCTGCAGCAGGGTGCGGTCGCCTGCCGTGTAGGAAAGCTCCTTCACCGTGAGAATATCCTTGCCTGCCTCGCGATCCATATCAAAGCCGATGAAGGGATAGCGGCGGGAGGAGGCAGGCAGCTCCTCAATGGTCAGCTTGTCTAACAGCTTGCGGCGAGAGGTCGCCTGGCGGGATTTTGATTTGTTGGCCGAGAAGCGGGCAATATAGGCCTGCAGCTCGGCGATCTTTTCCTCTGCCTTTTTATTCTGCTGCTTGATCATGCGCTGGATCAGCTGGCTGGATTCATACCAGAACTCGTAGTTGCCCACGTACATCTTGATGCCGCTGTAGTCGATATCCACAATGCCGGTGCACACGTTGTTCAGAAAGTGGCGGTCGTGCGAAACGACCAGCACGGTGCCGAAATAGTCGGAAAGAAAGTCCTCCAGCCACTCGGTCGCCTCTAGGTCAAGACCGTTGGTCGGCTCGTCCAGCAAAATAATATCCGGGTTACCGAACAGGGCCTGTGCCAGCAGCACCTTTACCTTTTCGCTCTCGCGCAGGTCGGCCATCAGCCAGGTCATCTTTTCTTCCTCGATGCCAAGGCCCTGCACCAGGCGCGAGGCCTCGGATTCTGCCTCCCAGCCGCCCAGCTCGGCAAATTCTGCCTCTAATTCCGAGGCGCGAATGCCGTCCTCATCCGAAAAATCCTCTTTTTCGTAGATGGCATCCTTTTCCTTCATCACGTCATACAGGTGGCGGTTGCCCATGATCACGGTGTCCTGCACCGTGTATTCGTCAAAGGCAAAGTGGTCCTGCCGCAAAACCGACATGCGTGCCGTCGCGGGGATCGAGATCTCGCCATGCGTGGGCTCCAACTCGCGGCACAGCAGCTTTAGAAAGGTGGATTTACCGGCACCGTTGGCACCGATCACGCCGTAGCAGTTGCCCTCGGTAAATTTCAGGTCTACGTCCTTGAATAGCAGCTGCCCGCCAAATTGAAAGCTAACGTTTGATACGGTAATCACAATACGTCCTCCGTTTTTTAGTCACAACTTATTTAGTATATCATGTTTTTTTGAAAAGGTCAACTCTTTTTGGGAAAATGAAGGTTTACAAAAAATTCATGTTTTGCGCTGCCGCTTTGCTTGACTTAAAAGGTAGTTCTTGTTATAATATAGGTTGTTTCTTTCTATAAAGAAAAGGAGGAAAATCTATGCTAAAAACGCTGGTGGGCGCTGTACGGGAATATAAGCGCCCCTCGCTTCTTGCCCCCATTCTTGTCTCGCTTGAGGTGGTGGCCGAATGCCTGATCCCGTTTTTCACGGCTGACCTAATCAAGGCCATTGAGGATAATCTGGGCATTCCCACCGTGCTGAAATACGGCTTTGTTTTGCTGGGCATGGCGCTTTTGTCACTCACCTTTGGCATTTTAGCCGGTTATTTCTGCTCGGTTGCCTCCTGCGGCTTTGCCAAAAACCTGCGGCATGATCTTTATGCTCGTATAGGCACCTATTCCTTTGCTAATATTGACCGGTTTTCTACCTCCAGCCTGGTCACCAGATTGACCACCGACGTGGCCAACGTGCAAAATGCTTATATGATGATCATTCGCACGGCGATTCGCTGCCCGTTTATGCTGATCTTTGCCTTTGTGATGTCGGTGCGCCTGGGCGGTAGCCTGGCCTGGATCTTTGCCGGTATTCTGCCGGTGCTGGCCTTTGCTCTCTTTTTTATCATCGGCAAGGTCATGCCCCTGTTCCGCCGCGTGTTCAAAAAATACGATAAGCTGAACGAATCGGTGCAGGAAAACGTGGTTGGCATGCGTGTGGTCAAATCCTTTGTGCGTGAGGAGTACGAGCGTGAAAAATTCAACCGCGCCTCGGACGACGTGTGTAACGATTTTACCCGCGCAGAAAAGATCCTTGCATTCAACAACCCGGTCATGCAGCTCTGCATCTACACCTCTCTGATCCTGATCTCCTATTTCTGCTCGAAGATCGTGATCTCACAGTTTGGCCAGACTAGCCTGCACGTAGGCACGCTTTCCAGCATGCTGACCTATTCCATGCAGATACTGATGAGCATGATGATGGTCTCTATGGTGTTTGTGATGATCACCATGGCGGCAGAATCTGCCCGCCGTATTGCCGAGGTGCTCTCTGAGGAAAGCACCATCAAGAACCCGGAAAATCCGCTGATGGCGGTTGAAAACGGCGCCATTGATTTTGAGAGCGTTTCCTTTAAGTATTCTGAAAAGGCAGAAAAGAATGCCCTTTCCCATATTGATCTGCACATTGCCGCCGGCGAAACGGTTGGCATTATCGGCGGTACCGGCTCGTCTAAGACCTCTCTTGTTAATCTCATCTCTCGCCTTTACGATGCCACCGAGGGGCGCGTGCGTGTTGGTGGGCGTGATGTGCGTGAATACGATCTAGAAACGCTGCGCAACGCCGTAGCGGTGGTTTTGCAGAAAAACGTTCTTTTCTCCGGCACGATCAAGGAAAACCTGCGCTGGGGCGACCCGGATGCCACCGACGAGGAGCTGGTGCACGCCTGCCGTCTTGCCCAGGCGGATGAGTTTATCCGCTCCTTCCCGGATGGGTATGATACCTATATCGAGCAGGGCGGGTCGAACGTTTCCGGCGGGCAAAAGCAGCGCCTGTGCATTGCCCGCGCGCTGTTAAAGAAGCCCATGATCCTGATCCTTGACGATTCCACTTCGGCTGTTGATACCCGAACTGATGCCATGATTCGCCGCGCGATGCGTGAGGAGATTCCCGGCACCACCAAGATCATCATTGCCCAGCGCGTTTCCTCGGTGCAGGATGCCGACCGCATCGTGGTGATGGAAAACGGCACGATCGAATCCTGCGGCACGCATGAGGAGCTGCTGGAAAAAAGCCCCATCTACCGCGAGGTATATGAATCGCAGACCAAGGCAGGAGGTGAAGACTGATGGCCGCACCGCGCATGAGGGGGGATGGCCGCCGCGCCAAGAATGCAAAGGGCACGCTTGGTCGCTTGATCGGTCTTTTGCTCTCCTACTACAAAAAAGAGGTTATTATTGTTTTAGCCTGTATCGTCATTTTGGCGATCGTGGGCGTTTCGCCGGCCGTGTATATTCAGACCATTGCCTCGTACATCGAGCAGGGTGTTGCGATGGCAAAGGCCGGTCGGCCGGGTGCTGAGGTATATGCCGAGCTGGCACCAGCGATCTTACGCTCGCTGCTGCTGATGGCCGGTGTCTATCTCGTCGGCCTTATCACCTCGTTTGTCTATACCCGCCTGGGGGCTATCATCACCCAGGGCTTTCTCAATAAGCTGCGTAAGCGTATGTTCGGCGGTATGCAAAATCTGCCCATCCGCTATTTTGATACGCACAACCGTGGCGATATCATGTCGCACTATACCAACGATATCGATACCATTCGTCAGTTGATCTCGCAATCTATCCCCACCGTCTTCCAGTGCGCCCTGACCCTGATCGTGCTGGTGCTGATCATGCTGTATTTCAGCGTGTGGATGACGCTGGTCGTTTTCTCTGCCGTGCTGCTGATGCTGTTCGTTACCCGCTTTGTGGGTGGCAATTCGGCCAAGTATTTTGTCCGGCAGCAGAAGTCGCTGGGTAAGGAGGAGGGCTTTATTGAGGAGATGATGAATGGCCAAAAGGTGGTAAAGGTTTTTTGCCACGAGCAGGCAAGCCAGGCAGATTTTGATCGCCTGAACGAGCAGCTCTGCTCAGATGCCACCCGCGCCAACATCTTTGCCAATACGCTGATGCCTATTATGGGTAACATCGGCAACATCTTTTACGTGCTGGTCGCCTTTATTGGTGCCCTGCTGATCGCGCTGGATGCGCCGGATATTTCGCTGCATGCTCTGCTTGGGGTAGAAATGTCCATGCTGGCGATCGTAGTCACCTTCCTTGGTATGACCAGGCAGTTCGTCAACAATGTCAGCCAGGTCTCGCAGCAGGTCAACTTTGTTGTTATGGCGCTGGCAGGCGCTGAACGCGTGTTTGAGCTGATGGATGAGGTGCCGGAGACGGATGACGGCTACGTAACGCTGGTCAACTCCTGTAAGGATGAAAATGGCGAGCTGACCGAATGCGCTGCGCGCACTGGCCACTGGGCCTGGAAGCACCCGCACGAGGATGGTAGCGTGACTTATACGCCCCTTGCGGGTGACGTGCGCATGAGCGAGGTGGATTTTGGCTACGTGCCCGAAAAGATCGTTTTGCATGACGTGACCCTGTACGCCGAGCCGGGGCAAAAGGTTGCCTTTGTTGGTGCCACCGGCGCTGGCAAGACTACCATCACCAACCTCATCAATCGCTTCTACGATATTGCTGATGGTAAGATTCGCTACGATGGTATTAATATCAATAAGATCAAAAAGGCAGATCTGCGCCGCTCGCTTGGCATCGTGCTGCAGGATACCAACCTCTTTACCGGCACGGTGATGGAGAATATTCGCTACGGCAAGCTGGACGCGACGGATGAGGAGTGCATAGCCGCCGCAAAATTAGCCAACGCGCACGATTTTATCACCCGCCTGCCGGATGGCTACGCCACCCAGCTGACTGCCAACGGCGCCAACCTTTCGCAGGGGCAGCGGCAGCTGATCTCGATCGCGCGTGCCGCGGTAGCCGACCCGCCCGTGATGATCCTTGACGAGGCTACCTCCTCGATCGATACGCGTACCGAGGCCATCGTGCAGCGCGGCATGGATAGCCTGATGCACGGCCGCACGGTGTTCGTTATTGCTCACCGTCTCTCCACCGTTCGCAATTCGGATGTGATCATGGTGTTAGAGCAGGGGCGCATTATTGAGCGCGGTGATCACGAAAAGCTGATTGCCGAGCGCGGCAAATACTATCAGCTGTATACCGGCGCCTTTGAACTGGAATAATTTCAAGCCCACGGCAAAAAAACTCTTGCCGTGGGTTGTTTTTTATGGGTTTGTATGGTAAAATGAAGACAAAAAACACGTGCGGGAGGGTTCTGTATGAAACACTTTGATCTGATCGTGGTTGGCGGTGGGCAGGCCGGCTGCTCGGCAGCGCTGGCAGCGGCACGCGGGGGCCTTTCGGTTTTGCTCTGCGAGGCAAGCGGCGCGCTTGGTGGCGCAGCGGTTACCTGCCTTGTTAATCCCTATATGCGGTATTATACGTCGGTTACTGACGAAAAGGGGAGCCATCGGCTGGACCTTTCAGACGGCATCTTTCGTGAGGTGCACGAGGCGCTGGAGGCAGATGAGATCTATGGCTACAGCGGCAAGGGCATGAATTTTCACGAAGAGACGATGAAGGTTCTTTTTGACCGTAAGATGGCAGAGGCCGGCGTCACGGTGCTTCTTCACGCCACGCTGTGCGGGGTAGAGCGAGAGGGCGCGCGCCTATCCTCGCTCAGCTTTGCGACCGTTGGCGGCATCTATACCTTTACGGCTGACAGCTACGTAGATGCTACGGGCGACGCCACGCTGGTAGCCATGGCCGGTAGCCCCTACCATCTCGGCAGAGAGAGTGATTCGCTCTGCCAGCCCATGACCCTGTGCTTCCGCCTTGGTAACGTGGATATGGATAGCTACCGCGTTCACCGCAGTGAGATCAGCCCGCTTTACCGTGAGTGGCAGGCGGCCGGTAAGATCAAGAACCCGCGTGAGGACGTGCTGATCTTTGGCACGCGCATTCCCGGCGTTCTGCATTTCAACACCACCCGTATCGTTAAGCTTGACCCCACCGACCCGTTTGACCGCTCCCGTGCCGAGGCTATGGCGCGTGAGCAGGTGGTAGAGCTCTTCCACTTCCTGCAGAATAATTTCGAGGCCTTTGCCCACGCCGACCTATTGATGACTGCCGCCGAGATCGGCGTGCGTGAGAGCCGCATGATCGACGGTCGCCATTTGCTGACGGTAGAGGAGCTGAAGGATTGCGTGCATTTTGAGGACAGCATTGCCGCCGGCAACTATGACGTGGATATTCATTCGCCGGACGGCAGCGGCACCAGCCACTACTACTTCCCAGAGGGGGTATATTATACCATCCCTTACCGCTCTCTGTTGCCGAAGGATTTAGATAACCTGCTGGTTGTTGGTCGTTGCATCAGCGCCACGCACGAGGCGCAGGCCTCGATCCGTATCATGCCCATCTGCTCCTGCACCGGTGAGGCGGCCGGCGTTGCCGCTTCTGTTGCGCACGATAGCGGCGTAAGCGTGGCAGAGGCAGACGCACAGGAAATCCGTAAGAGATTGACCGCCGCCGGCGCATTCGTTGGCTAAAGGAGGATTGCTATGTTGCTTGCACATAACGATTGTATCGTATTCGCTGGTGATTCGGTAACCGATATGGGTAGCCAGACCCCGGTCGGCGAGGGCCTTTTTGAAAACCTTGGCAGCGGTAAGAGCTACGTGCGCCAGGTAGAAAGCCTGCTGGCCGCCGTGTACCCGGAGCGGGAGATCCGCGTGGTAAACGCCGGCATCTCCGGCAATACCAGCCGCGATCTGCTGGCGAGATGGGAGCGGGACGTGCTGCCCTATCACCCGCAATGGGTCAGCATTTGCATCGGCATCAACGATGTGTGGCGCCAGTTTGATTGCCCGGCGCAGAAGGAATGGCACGTCTTGCCCGAGGAATACCGCGAGAACGTTGAGAAGATGATCCTTTCGGTCAAGGCTACGGCCAAGGGCATTCTGCTGATCACCCCCTATTACATGGAGCCCTGTAAGCAGGATGCCTTGCGCGTGCGCATGGCGGAATATGCCGATATCCTGCGTGAGCTGGCAGAGAAGCACGGCTGCACCTTCATTGATCTGCAGGCCGCCTTTGACGCGTATTTTCAGTATCGCCACTCCTCCTATATCGCGTGGGATCGCATTCACCCCAACTACGTAGGCGCCACCTTGATCGCGCGCCTGGTGCTTTCACATCTCGGCTTTGATTATAACCACGTGCCGGACAAAGGAGAATGACCATGACGGATGCACAGCGTATACAAAATTTAACCGTGCCGGCCGGCGTGATCGATGCCGTGCTGGATACCGATGCCTATAATGAGGTAGACGACCAGTTTGCCATTTCGCTGTTTTTGCGCATGCCGGAGCGCGTGCGCCCGCTGGCGCTTTATGCCGCCCCGTTTTATAACAGCAATTCAAGCGGCCCGGCCGACGGCATGGAAAAAAGCTATGACGAGCTTGGCCGCCTGCTGCCGCTGCTGGGGCGTGAGGATCTGCCGCGCTACCGCGGCTCTGACCGCTATCTGCCCTCAGAGACCGTGGCGGTGGATTCCCCCGCCGCGCGCGATTTGATCGCGCGTGCCATGCCCTATTCGCCTGAGCGCCCGCTTTACGTGGTGGCCATCGGCGCGATCACCAACGTGGCCTCGGCTCTGCTGCTGGCGCCCGAGATCAAGGAAAAGATCGTGGTGGTCTGGCTTGGCGGCCATTCCTTGGATTGGGAACATACCAAGGAATTCAATATGGTACAGGATATTGCCGCCGCGCGGGTGGTCATGGGCTGCGGCGTGCCCTTTGTGCAGCTGCCCTGCATGGGCGTGGTAGATGCCTTTGCCATCTCGAAGCCGGAGCTGGAGAAATGGCTGGTCGGAAAAAATCCGCTGGCCGATTATTTGGCTAAGGCGGTGCTGCACGCACAGCAAAACTCCGACTACGTGTGGTCCCGTGTGATCTGGGACGTGACGGCCGTTGCCTGGCTCTTCAATGATGGCGAGCGCTTTATGCAAAGCAAGCTGATCCCCACGCCCCTGCCCGCCTATGACGGGCTTTACGAGCACCGCGCAAATGCGCCGCTCTGTCGCTATGTGCATCACATCAGCCGTGATGAGCTGATGCGGGAGCTCATTGACCGACTGACGAAGGAATAAACGTATGAAGATCTTGAATTACGGCTCGCTGAATATTGACGAGACCTACGCCGTGCCGCACTTCGTGCAGGCCGGCGACACGCTGGCCCCCACTGCCTTTGC
This sequence comes from Eubacteriales bacterium, assembly GCA_045543015.1. Taxonomy (GTDB): domain Bacteria; phylum Bacillota; class Clostridia; order Oscillospirales; family CAG-272; genus UBA1740. The sequence continues at coordinate 74,219 of JAZQLY010000031.1, read as the reverse complement.
CCGCAATACGGGTGGCAAGGGGCTGAACCAGTCTGTTGCGCTGCGCCGCGCGGGGGCAGAGGTATACCACGCCGGCTGCATCGGGGCAGACGGGGAATTTTTGACCGACTTTCTGACCGCGGCAGGCGTGGATTGCCGCTTCGTGCGCCGGGTAGATACCCCCACCGGGCGTGCCATCATCCAGGTAGTGCCGGCCGGGCAGAACTGCATTCTGCTCTACGGCGGGGCAAACCAAGCCCAGCGCGAGGCTGACGTGCAGGAAACGCTCTCCCACTTCGGGGAGGGGGATATCCTGCTGCTGCAAAACGAGATCAACGGCATTGATCTCCTTGTGCGTGCGGCGCACGCGCGCGGTATGCGCGTGGCGCTCAACCCCTCCCCCTTTGACGAAGGCTTGCTCACGCTCCCCGGGGACGCCATTGATCACCTCATCCTCAACGAGGTAGAGGCCGGCGCCATGAGCGGGGAAGAGGAGCCGGCAGCCGCCCTGCGCACCCTGCGGCAGCGCTATCCGCAGGCGGGCATCCTGCTCACGCTTGGCAGCCAAGGCTCGCTGTACAGCGGGCGCGAGGGCGAGTTTTCACAAAAGGCTTACCGCGTCCGCGTGGTGGATACCACCGGCGCCGGGGATACCTTTACCGGTTATTTCCTTGCCTCGGTCAGCGCGGGTATGCCCGTGCCGCAGGCGATGGATCTTTCCGCCCGCGCCGCGGCCGTGGCCGTAACGCGCCCGGGTGCCGCCGCTGCCGTGCCGACCCCCGCAGAAATTGATGCCTTTGATTTTTCATAAAATTTTCACTTTTCTTTGACAATTCACAAAAGGCGTGCTATAATAATAGTATCATTTGAAGCAAGAAGGTAGAAACAGGATGGAAAACATGAACAAAACGATCAAACAACTGGTGGATTATGCCCTGGCAGCCGGCCTGATCGAAACGGAAGATCGCGCCTATGCCACCAACTCGCTCCTTGCCATGCTGCATATCTCCGAGTATGAGGATGTGGACGTTGAGCCGGCCGAACTGGAGACGATCTTGAAAAGCATCAATGATTATGCTGTGAAAAACGGCCTGATCGAAGAGGATAGCGTGGTCTACCGCGATCTGTTTGATACGGCTGTGATGGGGGTGCTGACTCCCCGTCCGAGCGAGGTCATTCGCCGCTTCCGTGAGCTGTACCGTGAAAGCCCGGAGAAGGCGACCAACTATTTCTATAAGCTCAGCCGCGATTGCGACTATATCCGTACATACCGCGTCAATAAGGATCTGAAGTGGACGGCACCCAGCGAGTACGGCGAGATTGATATCACCATCAACCTCTCCAAGCCGGAAAAGGACCCCAAGGCCATTGCCGCAGCCAAGCTCATGCCCCAAAGCGGCTACCCCAAATGCCTGCTCTGCCATGAGAATGAGGGCTATGCCGGCAACGTGCGCCACCCCGCCCGCCAGAACCTGCGCATGATCCCCTTTAAGATGGCCGGCTCGGATTGGTACCTCCAGTATTCTCCCTATGTGTATTATAACGAGCGCTGCATCGCCCTCAGCGGCTCGCATACGCCGATGAAGATCGACCGCAGCAGCTTTGCCAAGCTCCTCAACTTTGTGGAGCAGTTCCCGCATTATTTCATCGGCTCGAATGCTGATCTGCCCATCGTTGGCGGCTCTATCCTCGCGCATGACCATATGCAGGGCGGCCGCTACACCTTTGCCATGGCCAAGGCCCCGTTTGAGAAGATGCTCACCTTTGAGGGCTTTGCCGACGTAGAGGCTGGCATCGTCCGTTGGCCGATGTCGGTCATCCGCCTGCGCGGGACGGAGAAGGAGCGCCTGGTGGCGCTGGCTGATAAGATCCTGCACGCCTGGCGCGCCTATTCTGACCCTGCCGCCTTCGTATATGCAGAAACGGAAGGCGAGCCGCATAACACCATCACCCCCATCGCGCGCTGCCGCGACGGGAAGTTTGAGCTGGACCTCGTGCTGCGTAACAACATCACCACCGAGGAGCATCCGCTCGGTGTCTTCCACCCCCACGCCGCGTACCATAATATCAAAAAGGAAAACATCGGCCTCATTGAGGTCATGGGTCTGGCCGTGCTCCCCTCCCGCCTGAAGGCAGAGATCGAGCAGATGGCAGACGCCATCCTTGCCGGCCGTGACTTTGCCGATACCCCCAGCATTGAAAAGCATAAGGCGTGGTATGAGGCATTCCGTGACAATTACACCTTCAACGCGGGCAACGTGCGCGATATCCTGAAAAAGGAGATTGGCATCACCTTTACCCACGTCCTGGAGGATGCCGGTGTCTTCAAGTGCACCGAGGAGGGCCGCGCCGCCTTCCTGCGCTTCGTGGATGCCGTCAACGCGTAAATTCCATAGGCACAAAAACCGCATGCCGTACCGGCATGCGGTTTTTGCTTTTTAAAAGGGATTCTTCGCCACAGGCTCAGGATGACAGTGGTAGGGGCCTTGGTTCCGCCGCCCCCTCGTGTCATCCTGAGGGAGCGGAGCGACTGAAGGATCTTTTCCTTTCAAGATCCTTCGCCGGAGGCTCAGGATGACAATTAAAGCAGCGTCACTTTACCACTTTGTCGGTACGCCGTTTACGTAGTGCCAATACGGATAGGTCGTATCGGTAGGCGCTGTCTCACTGTAGTAGTACCGGGTGGCAGAGGTGAGGTCATAGTTCCAAGAACCAATGCTGATCTGTCCCCATTCCTCCGGCGTGCCGGTGTAGTATACGGCTGTCAGGCTCGTGCAGTCCCGGAACGCAGAGTCACCAATGCTGGTAACGCTATCGGGGATGGTGATGCTTGCAAGGCTCGTGCAGCCCCGGAACGCCCATTCACCAATACTGGTAACGCTATCGGGGATGGTGATGCTTGCAAGGCTCGTGCAGTCACAGAACGCATAGTCACCAATGCTGGTAACGCTATCGGGGATGTTGATGCTTGTCAGGCTCGTGCAGTCGTAGAACGTCCATTCACCAATTCTGGTAACGCTATCGGGGATGGTGATGCTTGTAAGGCTCGTGCAGCCCTTGAACGCAGAGGAACCAATGCTGGTAACGCTATCAGGGATGGTGATGCTTGCAAGGCTCGTGCAGCCGGAGAACGCAGAGCGACCAATGCTGGTAACGCTATCGGGGATGGTGATGCTTGTCAGGCTCGTGCAGCCCTCGAACGCATAGTTAGCAATGCTGGTAACGCTATCGGGGATGGTGACGCTTGCCAGGCTCGTGCAGTTGTAGAACGCAGAGCTACCAATGCTGGTAACGCTATCGGGGATGGTGATGCTTGCAAGGCTCGTGCAGCCGTTGAAAGCATCGTCACCAATGCTGGTGATGCGATACCAAACACCGCTGCGCTCAAACACAGCGGGAATAACCAGTTCTTCGTCAGCCTCGCCGGTATAGCCGACCCAATCTCTGTTGCTTGCGATGATGGTGAGATCGGTTACCGTTGTATTTTCTTGATATGAAACGCCACAGTTCGAGCAGGTATGCTCAATATAACCGTCCGACTCTAAGGTAGGCGGCACATAAGCAGGAATGTAGTTGTGATCTGCTGCAATTTCTTTTTCTTCAGCGCCAAGACACTTGCTACAGGTTCTCGTTTGCAGGCCGTCGGTGGTGCAATCCGGCTGCCGTGTTACCGTCCACTCACCAAAGGTATGGTTGCAAAGCACCGGCAGGGGGTACTGCTCGGGGTCATAAATATATCGGAACAGGGCCAACGCATCCGCGTTGGTGACAGCGCCGTCCAGGTTGACGTCGCCAAAGATGAAGCCGTCCTCGGCGCCCACAACGGTATTATTGGGCGATAGGGTAGCCGCTTCGGCTTTTGCAGAGCATACCGTGGTCAGCAGCATGCAGAGCAATACCAAGAGTGCAAAGCGTAGTAGTGTTTTCTTCATGGTCTTTCCTCCAAAAAATAAAAAGTGCGCAGCCGAAGCTACGCACTGTAAACATGTATAGCTCCATTTGCTGCGACACAAATGTTTTCATTACTTGTTTTTTACCAAAGTATACGAAAAGGGAGCATACATCTTTACCGGACGGTCAAGGTGTATACTTAGTAAAAAACAGAAAAATATTCATTTGTGTCGCAGGATAATTATAGCATAAAGATAAGCTCCTGTAAAGTCCCTTTTTCAATTTTCTAAAAATTCCTCGTGCCCGCCCCCGTCATCCTGAGCGGAGCGGAGCGAAGTCGAACTTTCGCCCTATGAGATTCTGCCACCTGCCGGTGGCACCCCTTTGGGGTTCGACTACGGGCTACGCCCTCCGCTCAGAATGACAGCATAGGGCGAAAGCGCCCGCAGGGCGGGATCTTTGGGCGGGTGTTTCAAAAAACGGTTGTTTCATGTGATAGTATAACTCACCCTTTCACAAAAATCCCCCCTCGCCGGGGCGAGGGGGGAGGGGTGTTTATTCTACGCGCTCACCTACTATAAAATTGTAGATCAGCGTCCCGGTGCCGGTATCGTCCGGGTTGGTGCTTGGTATCGTCTTGCGCCGCATTTTTTTGCTTTTTCTCTATGATAGCATGCTTTTATCAAAAGACAGTTGACTTTTCGGCCAAAATGTGGTATAATTTAGCAAATATCTGCCACCGGGTAGAGAATGCTATGCATTCGCGGCGCATCGTTAGGTCTTAGAAGATGCGTGCGGGTGCTTTCTTTGTTTTCAGGAGGTTTTATGAGAACGCTGCACAATCCGTTTGCTGACCTTACGCGCTTTGAATGGGGGCTTTGGCTCCTTTCGCTGCTTTTCGTGGGCTGCTCTTATTTGTTTTCCCCCACGGCAGATCTGCTTTCCATGATCGCCTCACTCATCGGCGTAACGGCGCTGATCTTCGTGGCCAAGGGGTACGTGCTTGGGCAGGTGCTGACGGTGGTGTTTGCCGTCTTTTACGGCATCATTTCCCTTCATTTTCAATATTACGGCGAAATGATCACCTACCTCGGCATGACCTCGCCTATGGCCGTGGTTGCCGTCATCTCCTGGCTGCGCCATCCCTATAAGGAGAGTGCCGAGGTGGCCGTGCGTCACCTCTCCCGCCGCGCGTGGCTGCTCCTGCTTCTTCTGACCGCGTGGGTCACGGCCGCCTTTTACTTCCTGCTTGGCTGGCTGGGGAACGCCAATCTGATCGTCAGCACCGTGTCGGTCACCACCAGCTTTCTTGCCTCGGCCCTCACCTTTCTGCGCAGCCCGTACTACGCGCTGGCCTATGCGGCCAATGACGTGGTGCTGATCGCGCTGTGGATCGCGGCGGCCGTGCTGGATCTCTCGTATATCCCCATGGTGATCTGCTTCGTCATGTTCTTTCTCAACGATATGTACGGCCTGTACAATTGGCGGCGCATGGCACGCCGGCAGCAGGCCGGCGTGTCGGAGCCTGTCGCAAATGTGAACAATACGTGAAAAAATGACAGACGAAAATCCATGGTTTCTTCACAGTTATGTCATTTTGTTCATATCTGGTTCATAATTATGGTGTAAAATAGAGACAACAAAGGAAAGGAGAAGGAACTTATGCGCCGTTTTTCTGTTCGCATGTTTTGCCTGCAGCTTGCTTTTTTGCTGTTTGTGGTCTGCATGGCTGTCAGTGCGGTCGTTTGCACCGTCCAATCCTCCTTTCATCTCAGCTTCGTTGAGACGGCGGAGCGGACGGATCTGGTGTTAAGCGCACTTTCCTGCCTGCTGATCATGGCCATCAGCATGTTTTCCGCCTATGTGGCGCACCGGCGCAGAAAACAGGCAAACCGGAAATAGAATAAGGGCACGCTTGCTTTCCGCTTGCGTGCCTGCTTTTTTGTGTCTAATTCTTTAATAAATGAAAAAAGCACTTGACAAGGGAGGAAAAACTTGTTATACTGTTTTAGCACTCCAAACGAATGAGTGCTAAAACGTAAAGCGAGGCAAGAAAAAACATGGCAAAGAAACAGTTTAAAACAGAGTCGAAAAAGCTGCTCGACATGATGATCAATTCGATCTATACCCACAAAGAGATCTTTTTGCGTGAGCTGATCTCCAACGCAAGCGACGCGCTGGACAAGCTGTACTACCGCTCGCTGACCGATGCAAGCGTGACCCTTGCGCGGGAGGAATACGCGATCGAGCTGGTGCGCGACAAGGATGCACGCACGCTGACCGTCCGCGATAACGGCTGCGGCATGACGAAGGAGGAACTGGAAAACAACCTTGGCACCATTGCCAAGAGCGGCTCCTTTGATTTCAAGCAGGACGAGGCTGCGCGTGAAAAGGTCGATATTATCGGCCAGTTTGGCGTTGGCTTTTATTCCGCCTTTATGGTCGCCTCCCGCATTGTAGTGCGCTCCCGCGTGTTTGGGGCTGACGAGGCGTTTGAATGGCAGTCTGCCGGGGCAGACGGCTACACCGTAGAGCCCTGCGAGAAGGAGACGCACGGCACCGAGATCGTTCTCTATCTGCTGCCCGACAGCGATGACGAGCGTTACAGCGATTTTCTGGAGGAATATAAGCTCCGCGAGCTGGTGCGCAAGTATTCCGACTATATCCGCTACCCCATCCGCATGGAGGTAGAGGAGCACCGTCCGAAGGAGGGCGGGGAAGAGGGCAAGGCGCCGGAATACGAGACGGTGAAAACGGTGGCCACGCTGAACAGCATGGTGCCGCTGTGGAAGCGCCCTGCCGCAGAGATCACGCCGGAGGAGTATAACACCTTCTACCGCGAGAAATTCTACGATTAGGAGGAGCCGGTCAAGGCGATCCACACGGTCAGCGAGGGTACGGCCTCCTTCCACTCTCTGCTCTTTATCCCCTCGCACGCGCCCTTTGATTATTATACCAAGAGCTACGAGAAGGGGCTGTGCCTCTATTCCAGCGGCGTGATGATCATGGAAAAATGCGCCGATCTCGTGCCGGATTACTTCAGCTTTGTGCGCGGCCTGGTGGATAGTGCCGATCTCTCGCTCAATATCTCGCGTGAGATGCTGCAGCATGACCGCCAGCTCAAGCTGATCGCCCGCACGGTGGAAAAGAAGATCAAGAGCGAGCTGCTGAAGCTGCTGGAAAGCGACCGCGAGAAGTATGAGAAGTTCTACGGTGCGTTCGGCTTGCAGCTGAAGTACGGTGTATACAGCGATTACGGTATGCACAAGGACGTGCTGACCGACCTTCTGATGTTCACCTCCTCGGCCGAGAAGAAGCTTGTTACCCTGAAGGAGTACGTCTCCCGTATGAAGGAGGAGCAAAAGGCGATCTACTACGCCTGCGGGGAAAGTGTTGATGCGGCCGCCATGCTGCCGCAGGCAGAGGCGGTGGTCGACCGTGGCTACGAGGTGCTGTATCTCTCGGATGACGTAGACGAGTTCGCCCTGCGCGCCCTTGGCAAGTACGAGGAGCATGCGTTTGTGAACGTCTCGGACGAGTCGCTGGATATCGCCACCGAGGAGGAAAAGGAAAAGCTCAAGCAGGAAAACGCAAGCGCCGAGGAGATGCTGAAATTTATGAAGGAGGCGCTGGGGGATAAGGTGAGCGCCGTCCGCTTCTCCGGCAGCCTGAAGAATCACCCGGTGTGCCTGGCAAGCGAGGGGGGCATCTCCCTTGGCATGGAAAAGGTGCTGAATGAAATGCCGAACGCAAACGGTGCCATCAAGGCGGAGGCGGTGCTGGAGATCAACCTCAACCATCCGCTTGCTGCCAGCCTGCGCAGCATGTACGAGAGCGAGCGGGATAAGCTGGCCTCCTGCACCAAGATCCTGTACGCGCAGGCACGTCTGATCGGCGGCATGAGTGTGGAAAACCCCACCGAGCTGAGCGATCTGGTGTGCGGTCTGATGCTGTAACGATACAAATGTCACCCTATTTTTCGGAACAGGGTGACATTTTCGTTTTGCCGGCGAGGGGCTTGACAAAAGGGGGGCAGATGTGCTACACTATCGGTACCAAAAATCAGAAAATAAGGAATGGAAAAGAACGTGAAAAAGATCGTATCCCTTCTGCTTGCCGTGCTGCTTTTGCTTTCCTGCCCGGTGGGCATAACGGCCTTGGGCGCGGAGACTGAAAAAGAGCAGCCAACGGTGGTTGGCACGCGCCTCAGCATTACCGAGGATTTTCTGGCCTATTTTTATATCCGCCTGCCTGAGGGGGCAGACCGCCCGCGTGCCTCGGTCGACGGCGTGGTATACGAGGCCGTAGCGACCGACGAGGCAGGGGTGTATATGGTCACCTACCCGCACCTGACCGTGACCGCCATGACCGAGGAGGTCGAGGTGATCCCCGCTTGTCGCATCGGTGGTAAGACGGTGAAGGGACTCCCCTACGGCTTTTCCGTGCGTGATTACGCCATGCGTCTGCTGGTCGGAGAGGAGGTCAGTCCGGCCCTGCGCCGCGTGCTGGTCTCTATGCTGAACTTCGGCGCTGCCGCGCAGGTATACAATTCCGAGCGGGTGTATAACCTGGCAAACGATTATTTGCGGGCAAGCGATAAGCAGGTCACCAAGCGGGAATATACCTCCGTGCTGCAGATGGACGGTGAGGCCACGCAAGGGACGGCAAGCATTGCAGGTGCCTCGATGTATATCGGCGGCTCTGCCTGCCTGAAGATCTACGTTGACCTGCAGGGACAGGAAAATCTGCGCATCAACGGCGGTATGGGCTTTGATGCCTGGCGCAACCTGACCCAGAATGCCGAGGCAGCCAAGCTGGCTGAGGGTGTTTTGCTGGAGGTGGCAGACAACCCCGCGTTTGAAAACGCATCCTCCTTCACGCTTGATAAGCTGAAGCAGGCAGATGGCTACGTGGTCATCACCACCGGCATCTATGCCGATCAGTACAGCCGCCCCTATTATGTACGCCTGCGCACGGCCGAGGGGGTCAGCCGGGTGTTGACCTACAGTGTAGAGACCTACGTGGCGCGTAGCCTGGCCGGCGGTATGGATGCAGATGGCGAGTGGCTGCTCACCGCCATGATGGAATATGGGGATGCGGTGGTCGCATACCGTGATGCAAAAGTGAAATAAACCGTTTGGGGCGGTAGCCGTTTCTGCTTTTTTTCGTGCAGACAGGGGCTGCCGCCCGCTTTTGTTGTGAAAATAACCAAAAATCGCATGCCGGATTTGATAAAAACGCCGAAATTTTACAATTGCCTTGACTTTTTTGCTCGGTAGTGCTACAATATTGGCAGTAAGGTTTTTAATCTGCAAAATTTTTAGGAAGGAATCCAAAAACATGAAAAAGATCCTCAGCTTTTTCCTTGTGCTTTGCATGCTCATCACTGCTGTTCCGATGCTGGTGCTGCCTGTATTTGCAGAGGGAGACGATGAAGTAAACGTACTGCAAGAGTACAACTTTATCGAAGAATTTGGCCCCGGCGTATCCTACACGATTTCCGAGCTTTACAAGAATCAGCCGCTTGCAGAGGGCGTGGAGCCCTTTGGTACGGATGAAGAGTACCTTGAGTGGCTGCTCAGCGACGGCGTATTTGCCGTAAACCAGGGCGAGAGCAATTGGAAGGTCGGCGAATTTGACGTTGCTACCGGCGCGATCGATCTCTATACCCGCCTTGCCTTCGGTACCGGCGACAGCGCTGCAGGCAGACACGATATGAACTGGGTCGTAACCGAGTCGGTTTACGAGCGTCTGACCCGTAACTACGTTGAGTCCGGTTCGCCCAACGGCGGTTCCGTCTGGAACGGTAACGGCATCTGGCACCTGCATGCAGGTGGCAATTACCTCGGTGCAAACGGAATTGATGGTAATAAACCGAAAGATCTGGCCTTTGGCCGTATCACCACCTCCGGTTCGGGCTTCTATTCCGCTATTCAGTACACCGTTGCCGATGCCGGCACCTACGGTGCGAAGATGAACGCTTTCTCTGATAGCGAGGCCAACGGCCACGCAATCGCTATTTTCGTAAACGATCAGCTCGTATGGCCTATCGGTGCCGACAAGAAGAACAATAACAGCTGGTATCAAACCACGAAGGGGATGTCTGCCGACACAGTCAATAGTTCGCTGCTTTCCTTCAACGTAAAGGTTGAAGCAGGTGATAAGATCTCCTTCGTCGTCGGCAAGTCTGGCGACGCACTGGAGTGGGCGCCTGTTCTGATGCGCCTGGAGGGCGCACCGATCTACGTTTCCATCGCAGATCCGGACGGCCCCAACACCGGTTCCTACAAGGTTAAGCCCAATACCGAGTTTACCATTCCTACCTACGAGGGTGACAACATCTTCTTCGGTTGGGATGCAGACGGCGACGGCTCTGCTGATTATGCAGACGGCGCTACCATTACCGTGGGTGAGGATTCCATTACGCTGAACGCACTGATCCTCAAGCCCTCCAAGTTCTATGATCAGCGTCCTTACTGGGATGTCAACAACAAGCAGGTCGTTCACCAGGGCGACTGGGTGTTCGGCGCATGGGATAAGACCACCGGCGAGTTCCTGCCTGTACAGTATTATTTCGATCCCTTCGTTTCCATTTCCGGCTCCGGTCCTTGGGACGCAGGCGCACCCAGCCTGTATTCCACCGCGCGTGAGGGTGAGGGGCTGTTTGCTATGACCGGTACCCTGGATTACGAGGGTGGCTACGTTGGTGAGAAGGCAGAGGGTAACTACGTTGCCTCCCTGCAGTACACCGCTACCTACAACGGTACTGCTCAGGTAGACTTTGACCAGCTTTCCATCGGCCGTGAGCTGAACGAGACCGAGGATGCAACTCCCAGCGCGATCATTGCCGGCTTTGCCATCTACGTTGACGGCGTGAAGGTATGGCCTGCTGACGGCAAGGAGTATTACTGGTTCGACAGCTCCAAGGTAATGGCTGACGCCGAGAACGGCGGTATCTACGAGGAGCGCAAGATTAAGTGCGACTTCCGTTCGGAGATGATGGCAGACGGCACCTGGCCCTTCCCGGTCACGCTGGAGGATGTTGCCATCGGTTCGGTCGTTGATATTCGTACCGTGCGCGGTACTCCCTACAACTGGGCATTCTACATCCGTCCTACCGTTACCTTTACCGAGCTGGCTGAGACCCCTGTTGTCTCCTCTACCTCGGTTGATATCGAAGAGGACTTCACGCTGAACATCTTCACCAGCATTCTGGGTAAGGAAGAGGGTTCTACCCCTGCTCTGGAGTACTGGACCTCTAAGCCGAGCGCCATCGCCCTGCAGAACGGCGGTAAGCAGCTCGAGCTGGCTGAGGAAGTAAACGGCATGTATAAGTTCGCCTATGAGGGCCTTGCTGCCAAGAACATGGCAGACGTGATCTACGTTCGTCCTTACACCGTAAACGAGACCACTGGCGGTCAGTATGGTGAGGTGACCGAGGTCAGCATCCAGAAGTATGCAGAGGCTGCTCTGGGTAAGAACAAGAAGCTGGATGAGCTGCTGGTTGCTATGCTCAACTACGGTGCAGATGCACAGTCGCTCTTCTTCCACAATACTACTAATCTGGCAAATGCAAATATCGAGACCCTGGCTCCCGAGCTGACCGATGTGAAGGCAGACCTCGGTGCGATCGTTGATTCCTACGCTCACGAGGAGGGCGAGGTTCGTATCAATGACGTAGCCCTGCTGATGGGTACCGATATCGGTATGAAGTACGTTATGAACCTGGTTGAGGGTGCTACCACCTATGAGCTGGAGTACTCCAAGAATGCAGACTTCAGCGAGTCCACCAAGATCGCCATGGTTGAGACCAAGGGTGACGGCGGCGTACAGATGAAGGGTATCTACAACATCAAGTTTGCTGAGCTGCAGGATGTATTCTACGTTCGTCCTGTTGTAGACGACGAGGCCGGCGCTACGCTGACCTACAGCGTTGAGTCCTACGTGCTCCGCATCAGCGATGTTACCTCCAACGACGGTTTGTATCTTGCAGCGATGTCCCTTGCATGCTTTGGCCAGAAGCTTGCAGCATATATGGCTTAAGAAAGGGGTATGAATATGAAAAAGTATGAGAGACCCGAATGGGCACTTGCCGCATTCGCATGCACGGATGTTCTGATGGCATCCGATGAAAACGAGACGGATAAGGATTACGTTGAGAACGATAATCTCGTAGTTGACAATATCGCTAATATCTGATCTCACGAAAAAAGAGCCAAGCGGCTTGCCGCTTGGCTCTTTTTTCGTTGTGCAGAATAACTAAAAAACCCGTAAAAATTCTGTAAAAAATGCGAATTGACTTGCGGCGGGAAATATGGTATGCTATTAATGCCGGTATAAAATGTCGGTTATTAACAAAAAGGAGAAAATCGTTATGAAAAAAAGAATCCTCAGCCTGCTTCTTGCATGTGTGATGGTCCTTACCCTGCTTCCCGCGCTGCTTTTGTCAGCCGGCGCCGAGGAGGGGGAGGTTGTATTTACCTCCTCGTTCTGGGAGGAGGCACAGGCCGGTAAGATCACCTATGATCTGGAGGCGGAACGCGTTTCCTATACCGGCGCTTGGAAGGCAACGATCTTAGACGAAAAGTATGCGCCTTCCGTGTTAGAGTACATCAACCCCCGCGTCAAGGGGGAGGACTCCGAGGGGCTTTGGGCTCTTGCCGTAAACGGTCACGGGGAGATCACGCAATACGGCTATTCGCAGTGGTGGTGGGGCTCCTTGCCCGGCTCCGGCGCGATGAATCTGGAGACCTATACTATGGGCTTCTCCAACCCCCAGGGTATTACCAACTACCTGTATACCGTGAAGGAAGAGGGCGAGTTTGATATTGCGGTAGAGATCGACAATTATGCCGCCCCTGTTGACGAGCATCACGAGTATTTTATGTGCGTGATGGTCAATGAACAGATGGTCTGGCCGAAGTACGGTGGCTCTTATCAGTATTCCAATATTTCTGCGTGGTCTGCCTTTGAGGGAGATGTGAATTGGTACCTGGTAACGCCGGATACCACGCAGGAGGCGTTGAACGAGGCGCTTTCTTCTATGAGGGCGAGAGTGACCAAGAATGACCGCGTTGAGATCTGCTACCGTTGGTCATATAAGGGCGATAGCACGGTGCACGCAGAGGCAACCGCCATGCCCAAGATCACCGGTAAGGTTGCCGTAGGCCCTGAGCAGAAGTATCTGGCCATCCGTGAAAACGGCGTGGTGATCGACGTGATCGCGGCAGATGGGCAGATCGCCGTTCTGCCTGTTTACCAGGGCGATGGCGTGTTCCGCGGCTGGGATATGGATGGGGATGGCGTAGGTGATGCACAGGCCGGTGCGACCGTCTCGCTTGCAGCTTTTGATGCAGACGTGGTATTTGCTGATGCTGTTACCATTGGTGTATCCAAGTTTTTTGAAAGCATTCCTACCCTGGATGCAGAGAACAACCCTGTATTCCGCAACAACTGGCAGGTTGGTGTGTACGATAGCTCGATCGGTGCCTTCGTCCCCTTTGCCTCCCCGGCGGATAGCTACGGCATTATTACCACGGGCCCTAACGTATGGTCCAAGCAGGGTGGCGGTCTTTACACCCATACGGGTATGATCGCCTTCTCCGCCTGCACAGAGTCCGATCCGTACATGAACGAGATCAACTATACCGCACCGTATAGCGGCAGCCTGCTGTTTGATCTTGAAAAGCTGACCTGCCGCCGCCAGCAGGCACCGGCTGCGGACTATATTGCGTATAACTTTGCCGTTTACAAGAACGGCGAAAAGATCTGGCCTGCCGATGCTGATATGTTCCGCGTGAAGAGCCCGGATGTGTATACGGAGGGGACCTGCGACTATGAAGCGCTGGACATCGTTCGTGCCGCCGGCTTCCCCCTGGATCTGACGGTAGAGAAGGGAGACGTGATCTCCTTCCGTACCCAGCAGGCAAATGCCAACAACTGGATGGCGCACATTCACCCCACCGTGGTATACGAGACCTTGGAGGAAACGCCGGTTGCCGTCAGTGCCGATATTGATATCGGTACCGACCTGGATCTGAACTTCTACGTTGAGATCATTGCCTCGCGTGAGGGGGCTGTTGCTGGTCTTGAGTACTGGACGGTAAAGCCCAGTGATGCTATGCTGATGAATGGCGGTACGATCCTGGAGGGCAGCTATGATGAGACCCGCAACCTTTACAAATTCACCTACGAGGGGCTGACCGCCAAGCAGATGGCCAATGTGATCTACGTTCGTCCCTTCTCGTATGTAGACGATGTAGACCAGGCTGTTTACGGCGATGTTGTTCCGTTCAGCATTCAGATGTATGCAGACCGTGCGTTTGGCAGAAGTGCCAAGCTGGATAAGGTTTTGGCCGCCCTGTTGACCTACGGTGCAAACGTGCAGTCTGAATTTGCCTATAACGTGGGTAATATGGCCAATGCCAATCTGGATCCCATGCTGTATCCCGGCTCACTGGATAGCGTGCTGAATGACGTATACGCCCAGGGCGAGGGGGAAAATCCGATCACCGGTGCCAGCCTGCTGCTGAACAATCAGCTTGCCTTCAAGTTTGTGACAGACGAGGTAGAAGGGGCTACGGCATACGTTCTTGAATTTTCGGAGGATCCGACCTTTGCCACGTCGCAGAAGGTCGATATGCAGCCCACCAAGGAGCCTGGCCAGCAAAAGGCGGCGGTATCCTTGGATCTGGCAGACCTGGATAAGACCTATTATGTGCGTGCTGTGATAGATAACGTGCCCGGTGCAACGTTGACCTACAGCCTGGAGTCCTACGTTTCCCGCGTCAGCATGACCTGCGGCGAGGGCATGTATCATACCTTGAACGCGCTCGTGCATGTGAGCCGTGCGCTGGAAGCCTACCTGGCATAAAGGGGAGCAGGGATGAAGAAATATGAAATGCCCGCATGGGCCGTCATCTCCTTTTGCGAGGGCGATCTTTTGATGGCCTCGGATGAGAATGAGACGGATAAGGATTACGTGGAAAACGATAATATGGTGGTAGACAACATTTCTGATATTTAATTGAGAAAGCCCTGGCAAGCAAATTTGCTTGCCAGGGCTTTGTAAGTAAATTTACATTTTTGTCGATATTTTTTTTGAAATTCCGCTGTCGGCCTGTTGCTTTTTTTTTCATTGTATGATATAATTTGAAGTATAATATATAGGTTTTTTGAGCGGGTGCTTTTTCTTGCATTGCGCGCTGCCGGAGGGGGCGGCCGACCGTGCGGAAAACCAAGGAGAAAGAAAGGAAACAGAAGATGAAAAAACAATTCAAACGCGTATGGCTGCCTGTGATGCTGGTGCTGGTCATGGCTTTGGTTGCCGTTCCCATGCTGCTGCATGCGGCAGCTGAAGAGCCCTTCCACACCGCGCACGACGTGAAGTGGGAGACCACCGGCGGTGAGCTTTCGGGCGGCAATTATTATCTGGATGCCGACGTACAGGCAAGCGGCTTTATCACGGTCAAGGGGACGGTGAACCTCTGCCTGAACGGCCACACGCTCGATATGGGCAATTACAGCATCCGCCCGGCAGACGGCGCGGTGATCAATATTTGCGATTGCTCTGCCGGTGAGCATGGTAAGATCGTATCGGCCAACTATCCGTTCTGGCCGCATTCCTACCATAAGAGCAGCGGCGATATCAACGTTTACGGCGGCACCCTGCAGGGCCTTGCTGCTGTTTGCAACCAGGGTACCGGCAGCGTTACCGTTTACGGCGGTAAGCTGATCGGCCAAAAGGGTATTGAAAACCAGACCTCGGGAAGCGTTGTGATCTATGGCGGCTCTATCTCGTCTACCGTTGGCGAGGCGATCATCAACAATGGCACCCTGGTTATCCAGGGCGGTACCATTGAAAGTGAGTACAACGTTGCCATCCGCCTGCAGGGCGCAAGCAGCAGCATTGTCCTGTCCGGTGCGCCGGTCATCCACGGTGGCGCAAGTTGGGACGATATCGTGCTGGCTGCTACCTCCAAGATACAGATCACAGCGCCCTTGACCTATGGTGATGATGATCTTCTTTCCGTCTACGTAGATGACGCTACCTATCCCTGCACCTTTACCGAGGGATGGGGGACGCATATGGGCGGTCACTCCTTCGCTGATTTCTTTGCCGGCTCCAGCCGGTATGACGGTGATTACAAGCTCCGCCTGGGCGCAGACGGTGAGCTGCACTTTACCGAGCATATGCACACCTGGCTCTATACCGTGGTGGGCAGCGAGCTGACCGTTACCTGTACGCGTGATGACGGTCTGAATTGCGCTTTGCCCGGCCTGATGGGCGGCAGCGTAACGCTCTCTGTTGGCAACGGTGTTTATAACGCACAGTCCGTGCTTGCAACGGTGCAGGATACCACCGTTTCCGGTGCAACGGTTTCTGCCGTTACCTACGAGCGCTGGAACGGTAGCAGCTGGGTAAGCTGCGGTGAGCCGGCTGCCGTTGGCAGCTATCGCGCGCTTCTTACCGTGACCGAGGAGGACGGCGTGACCGAGCATCCGTTGGTTGCCCCCTTTGAGATCGCCTACCTGGATACGGCAGATGCTGCCAAGATCAGCGGTGACAGCATGACGGTAGCGGGTGAGATTTGGTACAAGGGGGACGTGACCTTTGCTGCCCCGGCCGGTTACACCATTTGCGCAACGCTTGACGGCGTATATGCCGATTCGATCGTCCTTACGGAGGATATGAACGGCGATTTCGTGTATTACTTAAAGAATGCCTCCGGCTACATTGCTGAAAAGACGGTAGAGGTCCGCCGTGATACGGTAGGCCCGCGTGTGGACGGCATGACCGCCGGTACCGTGACCGATACCACCTTTGCGATCACCGGCGTGGATGCCTGGGATGCGATCGGTATCCGTGAGTATCAGATCTCCTATTGGCAGATCGGTGATGAGCTGAACAAGCAGACGGCTACGTCGCTTGACGGCAGCTTCAGCCTGAGCGGCCTTTCCGCCAACACGGAGTACGGGTATGCTTTGACGGCGACCGACGTGCTTGGCAACGCTTCGACCGTTGCATACACGGCACAGTTCAAGACCGAGAAGACCTCGCTCTCCGGCGCGGTCATCACGGTAAACGGTAGCTTTGTGTATACCGGCTCGGCCATCGAGCCGACAGACGTGACCGTCGCCCTGAACGGCGTCACGCTTGACCGTGGTCAGTATACGATCTCGTATGAGAACAATACCGTTGCCGGGGATGAGGCAAAGCTGATCGTGGAGGCCGTGGCCGGCGGTGACTATTCCGGTAGCGAGTTCGTCTACTTCACCATTTCGCCTCGTTCTCTGAATACGGTCAGCGCTTCGCTGTCCGGTACGGCCTTTACCTATAACGGCAGCGAGCAAAAGCCCACACTGCTTATCTCGGCAAACGGCACGCCCCTGGTAGAAGGGGTGGATTACACCGTCAGCTATCTGCGCGGTGCCGTTGCCACCACCGATCTGACCAACGCGGCAGAGGGCAGCGGGATCACCGTTTGCATCTTCGGCCACGGTAACTATGCCGGCGAAAAGACGGTCGGAACCTACGTCATCCAAAAGGCAAAGCTGCGGATCAGCGCCAAGGAGCAGATCCTGCGTGCGGGTGAAAGCCTGCTGCTGGGCCTGGGACAGGTGAATATCGTCGGTCTTGCCGCCGGTGATGAGATCACCTCCGTTGCCCTGTGGCAGGAGGGGCATTACGTTAAGTGCGGTAGTGCCGTATTTGCCAAGGCAGGGGCAGATGCCAACTACGTGGTGGAATACCACGATGCGCTCTGCCACACGCTGGACTGGAATCCCACCACGTCAAAGCTGACCTGTACCTACCCCGGATGCTCCGCTATGGGGCACGAGGAGGATACGGTTGCCCCCACCGGTACCCTGACGGTAACAGCCGGTAGATATATGGCAACCACCACCGGCTTCCACGCTACCGTTCCGTTTGACCGGTTTACCAATGCCTCGCTGACCGTAACGGTCAACGCAACGGATGCACTTTCCGGGCTGAAGAATATTGAGATCTACATTTCGGACGTTGCCCGCACGCAGGATGAGCTGCGCTCGCTGTACGGCTGGCATGCTTATACCAACGGCGGCGTTACGATCGATGCACAGAACGGTAAGCAGGTGATCGTTTACATCCGCTTGACCGACCGCGCCGGCAACGTAGCCTACCTCTCGTTTGATCACGGCATCACCTTTGATCTTTCCTTGCCGGAGGTGAAGGGGATCGTCAGCGGTGAGACCTACTATGTCACGCAGAAGTTCACGCTTGCCGATCTTGGCAGCGGCATTTCGCTGAAGAACGTGGTTGGCTGCCCCTGGAGCCTTGTTGATCTGGAGGAGCAGAACGAAGCGTTCGTTACTCTTGCGGGTGACCGCGCAGCTGTTTATCAGTTTGCCCTGTACGATGCGGTAGGCAATGCCGCCGTAAACGGTACGGAGGAGGGCGGCGCTGGCTTTGTCATCATCATGAAGCCGATCTCCACACTGGCAGATCCCATTGCGCACCTGACCATTCATAACGTCACCGGGCGTGATGCTGCTACGCTCCGCGCGGTGCGTGCCAAGGTGGTCGGCATTGATACGACCTATGCCACCGCAGGGGAGAAGGCTGCCCTGCAAGATATTCTCACCAAGTGTGACCAGCTGCTTGCCAAGGTGCAGAACGTAGA
Organism: Eubacteriales bacterium; assembly: GCA_045543015.1. Taxonomy (GTDB): domain Bacteria; phylum Bacillota; class Clostridia; order Oscillospirales; family CAG-272; genus UBA1740. The sequence continues at coordinate 55,686 of JAZQLY010000031.1, read as the reverse complement.
AGAGCTCCTGGTGCATATCGAGGATATGCTGGCTGGTTACGATATTGATACCGTTACCTCGGCAGACCGTGCCGCCATTGCCCTGATCGCAGATGATATTACCGCATTGGAGGCAAATAACGACCTGACGCCCGAGCAGGAGGCAAAGATCGTTCCCCTGCGTGAAAAGGCTGCCGCGCTCCTGCAGCGCATTGATGAGGTTGCTGCCGCGATTTCCCACGTCAAGACCGAAATGGCCGGCTATGACATCGCCACCGTCACCAAGCAGGACAGAGCAGCCCTGCAAGAGCTGCTTGCTGCAACCAACGGGCTGCTTGCCGGTAACAATCTGACCATCATTGAGCGTAGTGACCTTTCCTCTATCCGCCTGTCGCTGATCGCCATGCTCGATAAGATCGTGGATATCGAGGCGGAAATCCAGCGCATAGCCGAGGAGCTGGCAAAATACAGCAAGAACACCGTAAAATCCTCGGATAAGGTGGATATCGAAGATATCGTGCTTGCCATCGACGATCTGCTTGGCAGCTTTGGCATCACCACGGCAGAGCGGCAGAGCCTTGCTGACCTGCGCGAAACGGCACTTGCCCTGCTGGATAAGATCGCCTCCGTCGCTGACGAGATCGCGCGTCTGGCTGACGAAACGGGTAAATATCATCTGGACACCGTTACCTCGCTTGAGCATTCGGCCCTCCAGCAGCTGATGATGGACTTCAGCGCGATCCTGAACGGCGACAACCTGACCGCTGACGAGCGGAATGACGTGATCGCCATGCGCGTGCTGGCCAGCACATTCCTTGGCCGCCTGGATATGATCCGTGAGGAGACCAACCGCATTGCTGCCGCCATCGACGGGTATGATCCGGCAAAGATCGGCCTGGCAGACAGGAAGAACGTCCTGCAGCTGATCGACGATCTGGATGATCTGCTGTCCTACCCCAACCACCTGGAGGAGGAGCGTGCCGCGCTGGAGGCGCTGCAGGAGCGTGCGCGTGCCCTGCTCACGAATATTGAAGAAAACTCCAATAACCACACCGCGATCCTTGACCAGCTCTATGCTTACGAAATCGATACGGTTCGGACGACCGATAAAGCAGATATCCTGCGTATCCGTGCAGAGATCGAGGCGCTGCTTGCAACCGACAAGCTGAACGCGCGTGACCGCGCTGCGCTTGAGGAGGGGCTCGTTTATGCAGACGAGCTGCTTGCCGAGATCGACCGCATCCTGGCAGAGCTGACGCGGCTGATACTGGCAGTTGCCAGATATGACGTCACAACCGTCAAATCCTCTGACCGGGCAGCCATCGAGCAGCTGATCGGGGAAATGGATGCCCTGATCGCCTCTGACCGTCTGACCAATGTAGAGGAGGAAAGCCTGCAGCCCGCCCGTGAGAAGGCACTGGCGCTGATCGCCCGCCTGGATGAGGCTGCTGCGGCACGCAACACGGAAAATATTCAGGCCGCCGGGCAGATCACGCTGGAAAACCTCAACCTCTCCGACCGCGAGACGCTGGAGCAGGCAAAGCAGGATATGGAAAAGGCTCTTGCCGATTATGACGGCAACTACACGGAGGAAGAAAAGAAGGCCATGCGTGATGAGATCGCGCGGTATGATGCGGTCCTGCTTTCGATCAAGCGTGTAGAGACCCTGCAGGCAGCTTTGGATTCTCTGCCGGAGGTAGGGAAGTACAACCCCAACGATTCTGAGACCAATCAGCTGATCGAGGCGATCCAAACCGCCCTTGGCCAGCTGACCGACCGAGAGAGAGAGCTGGTGGATACCGGGCGTCTGGATGCGATTCTTGCCAGCCTTGCCGATTACAAGATCATTGCCGGCAATGGCGCATCCTGGCTGAAGGGGTCTGACTTCTCACTTTCCTTCCAGGCTAACGGCCCGTATGAGAAGTTTACCGGCGTCATGATCGACGGTGTCATGCTTTCGCGTGAGAATTATCATTCCTTTGACCGCGATACGGTCGTTAACCTCCTGCCCGCATACCTCGAGACGCTGGAGGCTGGTGAGCATACGATCACCATTCTGTATGTGGAGGATGAGGCAGAGGGAACCTTTACCATTACCGTACCGTCTGACAACGGCAATGGCGGCTCGTATCTGTGGCTCATTATCGTCATCATCGTTCTCTGCCTGGCGGGTGGCGGCGTAGCCGTATACTTCGTCATGAAGAAGGAACGTAAGAAGGACGAAAACGAATAAAAACGAAAAGGGAGCGAGAAGATCCGTCTTCTCGCTCTCCTGTTGTTTTGCCATAAGATCTAAATCTCTTCCTGCAGCGTGCAGGTCTCGGTGTACATCGTACCCCAGGCCTCCTCTACCAAAGCGTCAAAATCCACCTTGGCCTGCTGGGCCAGCACCTTTTCCAGCACCGGGCGTGTGCGCGGGTGGCGGGGGGTAAAGACGGTGCAGCAATCCTCATAGGGCAGGATCGAGGTCTCAAAGGTGCCGATCTGCCGTGCGATCTGCACGATCTCCTCCTTATCCATGCCAATGCAGGGGCGGAACACGGGAATGCTTACCACCTCGTTGGTCACGTTCAAGGCCTCCATGGTCTGGCTGGCCACCTGGCCAAGGCTCTCACCCGTGATCAGCGCACCGCATTTGTAGGTGCGGGCGCACCGCTCTGCCAGCGTCATCATAAAGCGGCGCAGCAGCAGGGTAAAGTAGTCCTCCTCACACTTGTCACGCAGCTCCTCCTGGATATGGGTCAGGGAGATGACGTGCACGTGAATCTTGGTGCAGTATTCGCACAGCTCGCTTGCCAGCTGCATGACCTTTTCCTTTGCACGCTCACTGGTATAGGGGAAGCTCTCAAAATGCAACGCCTCGATCTCTACACCGCGCTTGGCCATCATAAACCCGGCCACAGGGCTGTCAATACCGCCGGAAAGCAGCAAGAGCCCGCGTCCGTTTGAGCGGATCGGCATGCCGCCGGCCCCCTTTTCCTGGTCGGCGTGGATGTAGGCAGCCGTCTCGCGGATCTCTACGCGAATGCGGCAATCCGGCTCGTGCAGGTCTACCTTCCATTTCGGGTTGACCGAAAGCAGCGCGCCACCCACCTCACCGGCGATCTCGGGGGAGGGGAGGGGGAACTTCTTGTCGGCCCGCTTGGCATCCACGCGGAAGCTGCGCTTGCCTGCCATTTGCGCAGGGAGGTATCCCTTTGCTACGCGCAAAATATCCTCCATATTCTTTTCGGCCACCGCTGCCCGCGTAATGCCCACAATGCCGAACACACGCCGCGCCGAGGCCAGCATGCCGTCCAGATCGCAATCCTCCTCCAGCGGCTCAATGTACAGGGTGCTTTGCACATGGTAGATGTTGAATTTGCCGTGCCGGCGGGCACGTGCCTTCATCTCCTTTACAAGGAGACTCTCAAAAAAGGAGAGATTGGCTCCCTTTAAGACAAGCTCTCCGTATTTACAAAGAATTACTTCGCGAAATTCACGCATGGTCTTTCCTCCGCTTTATGACATCATGTTCTATTTTACCATATCCGTTTGTTTTTTTCAACCGGAAGAACGTCTTTTTTTATAATTCTGTTTACAAATACGTGTTGTGCGTGGTATAATGGAAATATCTACAAGGGTGGCGATTATGGCTACCTGTGTTGGGAGGAGCTTATGAAAAGATCAAAATTGCTGGGGTTGCTTTTGGCTGTTGCCATACTCGCACTTGCGCTCACACTTTGCGGGTGTGATCAAGGCGCCCCTGCTTGCACAGCACACACCTACGGTGCGTGGCAGTTAAAGGTCGATGCAACCTGCCAAAGGCCCGGTGAGGAGGTGCGTACCTGCTCTGCCTGCGGGCAGGAGGAGAGTCGCGCCATTCCGCAGGCAGCGCATGCCTATGGCGAATGGCAGGTGACCACAGCGGCTACCTGTACGGCCGAGGGCGAGGAGACGCGTGCCTGCACCGCCTGCGGGCAGGAGGAGAGCCGTGCCGTTGCGCAGGCAGCGCATGCCTATGGCGAATGGCAGGTGACCACGGCGGCTACCTGTACGGCCGAGGGCGAGGAGACGCGTGCCTGCACCGTCTGCGGGACGGGCGAAAGCCGTCCTGTTGCCAAGGCAGCACATACCTATGGCGAATGGCAGGTGACCACGGCGGCTACCTGCAAGTCCGAGGGCGAGGAGACACGTGCCTGCACCGTCTGCGGGACGGGCGAAAGCCGTCCTGTGGCCAAGGCGGCACATACCCCCGGCGAATGGAGCGTGCTGCGTGAGCCTACCTGCACCGCAGAGGGAAGCCGTTCCTCTGTGTGTACGGTGTGCGGCACAGCGATGGAGGCAGAAGCCATTCCCGTGATCGACCACGCCTACGTTGATACCGTTGTCCCCCCCACGAAGGAAGCAGAGGGATATACCGAGCATGCTTGCAGCATGTGCGGCGATTCTTACCGGGATTCTTTCCGTCCGCCCGTTACCCATTCAGAGGGGCTTTCTTGCCGCATCAACGAGGACGGCCTGTCCTGCACCGTTACCGGTATGGGAACGTGCCAGGATGTTGATCTGATTATTCCCGACACCATAGACGGGTATACCGTTACGGCCATCGGCGAAAAAGCCTTTGAAAATTGCAGCAAGCTGAAGGCGATCACCCTGCCGGATACGCTGCGTGCTATTGCTTACCGCGCCTTTTACGGCTGCTCTCAAATTGCAGAGATCACGATCCCCGCATCCGTTGATGCGATCGAATCGCAGATCTTTATGAATTGCCACGCCTTGAAAACGGTGTACTACTGTTCAGATTTTGAGCCGTCTGTTCCCTTCGTCAGAGAAAAGTCGATTGAAAAGGTCGTTTTCTCCGGCAGTATGGTACCGGCAAGCTTCTGCAGAAATTGCACGAGCCTGAAAACGGTAGAAATACAAAGCACCGTGCGCAGCATCGGTGCCGAGGCCTTCTATGGCTGTACAGCGCTTGTTGAGGTCTCTTACCCCGCAGAAGGGGGGCTCGAATTTGGAAAAGCCGCATTTGAAAATTGCCAGTCGCTTGAGACCATTTCGCTGCCCGATGACCTGACGGTGATCGCGGAAAGACTCTTTTCAGGGTGTGCGGCCCTTGCGGAGATCCGTCTGCCCCAAAGCGTGACCATCATTGGCGGGCGGGCCTTTGCCGGCTGTACCAAGCTGGTAAGCGTGCAGATGGGTGATGCCGTTACCGAGATCGGCTATTCCGCGTTTGAGGGGTGCAGCGCACTTCCGGATATCGTTCTTTCTGCCAAGCTGAAAACGGTGGGCATAAGTGCCTTTAAGAATTGCTCTTCTCTTGTGGCCATCACCGTTCCGGCCGGCGTTACGGAGCTGGCGGACAGCCTGTTTCACAGCTGCACCAAGCTGGAAAACGTCGTTTTGCATGACAACGTACAGTATATCGCGTACGGTGTGTTCGGCGGCTGTAAAAATCTGAAGGAAATAAAGCTTCCGGCTAAGCTCACGACGATCGAGAATGCTGTCTTTTCCGGTTGCACCGCTCTTTCTTCCATAAAGATCCCTGCCAGTGCGAACGCGATCGGGAGCTATGCCTTCTCCGGCTGTACGGCACTGACCGAGATCACAGTTCCCGACGCGGTGCAAACGATCGGCAGCAGCGCGTTTGCCGGCTGTACGGCGTTAAAGACGGTGAAGCTTGGCGCAGGCGTGACAGAGGTCGGCGATTCTGCTTTTGAAAAATGCACGCAGCTGCAAACGGTCTCCTTTGGGAAAAAGGTTGCGGGCGTTGGTGAACGCGTCTTTAAGGGGTGCGTTGCTTTAGAAAGGATCGCACTCCCCAATAGCGTTAGCAGCATAGGCCGTGAGGCGTTTGTGGATTGTACGGCATTGACCTATGTAACGCTTTCCACCGGCTTGACGGCAATTCCCGATTATTTGTTTGCCGGATGCATCCATCTGCGGGAGGTACAATTGCCAAGCGGCATTGTCAGCATCGGCGCGCGCGCCTTTAAGGGGTGTGAGCGTATGACGGCAGCCAACATTCCCGATGGCGTTACCGATATCGGGGCTGAGGCATTTGCGGGGTGCATCAATCTGGCCGGCATCCACTTGCCAAGCGCCTTGCAGCGGCTGGGCGGCTCGGCCTTCAAGGGCTGCGAAAGGATCACCGAAATTTCTGTTCCGGGCGGCGTGAAGGTCATTGAAAGCAATACCTTTGAGCTTTGCGAGAGCCTTTCGCGTGTAGAGCTTGCAAGCGGCTTGACAGAGATAGGCTCAAAGGCCTTTGAAAAGTGCGGAAGGATCACTACGATCGTGTTCCCGGATACGCTTCTTGAAATTGGAGAGAGTGCGTTTGGTTATTGCTCACAATTGGAAAGCATCCATATTCCTGCATCGGTGCAGAGCATCAGCCGAAATGCGTTTTATAATTGCCATATCCTGAAGAATGCCGTTTTTGAAAACACAAACGGATGGGTGCGGTATACGAGGTATTACGATAGAACAACGATCCCGGCAGAGGAGCTTGCAGATCCTGCCAAGGCAGCCACGCATCTCCGCTCTGATTACTGTAATCAGTATTGGGAACGTAATTGATACCGATAAAAACGGTAGAGAACATGATGTTCTCTACCGTTTTTTATCGTGGGTGTTATTCAATCGTGAATTCAGCCGCATCCTTGACGTTTTCGGTACCGTCCGCTTTGATCGCTGCGGGGGTGCCGAGATCAAAGGACTTGGTAAAGACGGGGAAGTCCGTCTTGATCGGCAGATAGCGGAAGCCTGTGATCTGCTTTTCCGGGTGCGGGTTCTCATAGGTGCAGGCGTAATAATAGGTATCACCGTGCTTTTCGGGCATGGTGGTGTAGCTCACCTCACGGAAGGCGTTACTGTTCATCGCGTTTTCAATATTGCCGCAGGTGATGTTGGTACCGTAGCGCACAGGCAGATAGGCAATCGTGCCATCGGCATAGGTCAGCTCATAGCGGCCGATATTATATTCCTCGTCTTCAATGAACACGCCGTCATAGAAGGTCTTATAGGGCATACGGCCTGTGGTGGTGTGTACCACCGTCAGCGGGTGCTTGATCTTGTTGCGGTACAAACGGTTGCATTCAAGAAGAGAAAGGGTGACGTATTTTTCCTTTTTCTTATCGGTAAAATCGGGGCACCAGAAGGCATAGGCTGCAGAAACGAGCGAAAGATACTGCAGGTTGCGCTGCATGTACTCCTCGTGGAAGGAGCCCCAGTTGGAAACGTAGCCGCCTCTTGCCCCCCACCGAACGCGCTTTTGCCAGTTGGAGAAGGAAAGGGCAACAAAATTACCGTATACCATATCATATCCGCGGTCATGGTATACCTTGTCATGATGATCACCAAAGCGCCAGTACCAATGGAGGTAATGTACCCCCTCCGGCAGCTTGTCACGGCATGGCCACAGGGCAGGGACGGTGCAAATGCCGCCGTTCATCGGTCGGCTCCAGCCGGCGCCGCCGCAGGCGCAGCCATTTTCCTCTACCGCGTCCAGCAGCTTTTCGCCCCACATCCAGGTCTCAATGCCATGTGCGTCGAGGAACTCTTTGTTCTTTTTGATGTCATCTACGTACAGCTGCACGGGATCCTGCCCCTTGCAGCGCTCGCACAGGCCGATCGAGTACATCTCGTCATGTCCGATATTGATCTTCTTCGGCTCAAATACCTCAATGGCCTCCTCCAGCAGGTCGTATACCAGCGGATAGGTATCCGGGTGGTTGGGGCAATAGGTATCCGGGTAGGCATCGTTATGCCGCTCGGCCAACTCCGGGTGGGCAAGGCAAATGTAGTCAGAGTGGCTCATGGTCGGGCATTCAGGCACGACCTCTAAGCCGCGGGAAACGCAGTAATCCTTCAGTGCGCGACATTCCTCCTGCGTCAGCACGCCGCCATCACCGTTGTCGCAATGGATCGAATTCTTGGCCCACGGATAGGTGCGCTGCTGGATCTCAATGGCGCGGCCGTGCTTGCTGTGTACCTCGTGACAGAATTTCAGCCAGGCCTCGTTGATCTCCGGGTGGCGCTTATATTCCATCGCGCCGCCGATCTCTAGAATGATGGCGTTGTACTTGTAGTAGGCCAGCAGGTCTACCATCGCGTGAAAGGTGGGGATGTTTTCACGCCCCGGCAAAAAGACGCGATAGCCGCGCACGTCGCAGACGGGGCGGTCATACAGCACGCCCGCCTTCAGCTCGCCACATTCCTGCAGCTGCAGCAGCGTGACGGTCGCGTACAGCAGCCCCTGGATGCTTTCGCCGTACAGGTCGATCGTTGTTTCATCGATCACCAGGGCAAATGCCTCGTCATGCTGCTTGTACGCCTTGCCGATGGCGCTTGTCAGCTTGGCCGGTATGCCAACGTGATAGTGCAGCGTGGCAACGCTGCCACCCCCGCATTTTGCAAGCGTGGCGCGAATAAACTCCTCAAATTTGGCAGGGCAATCGGTGATCTTCAGCCCGGTTGCCAGAGAGAGCGTGGCCTTTCCCTCTTTCTTGTAAAAGCGCGGCTTAAAAAACATAGCAATTTCTCCTTTAATAGATAAGCTTGCGGAAATTCTTCACACGGTGGAAGGTGGAGAGGTTGGTGTTATGGGCAGAAAGGGTGTTCTGATCACCCGAGCGGCTGACGATGATAAGATCCTCCCCGTCTATCGCCATGCAGGCGTAGTGGCGAGATTGCTTTTCGCTATCCCCCTTGGCAACGATGCCGGCAAAGCACCAGTCCACCATGTTACGCGAGAAGGAGAGCTGCATGCGGTCGCGCTCGTCACAGGGGATGTTGTACCGCTCGGCAGAGAGCAGCTCACGGCGGCGCATGGTATCGGTCGCCTGGGTGGAAAGCAGCCAGTACAGCTTGGTCTCCTCATCCCACAGGATGTGAAAGCGCATCTGCCCGCCCGGCATTGGCAGATAGATGACCTTGCGCCCGGAGGGGTTGTATTCAGGCTGCACGGTAATGACCTCACGCCCGTCCTCCTCGGTGATCACCGCCTTCATCATGCAGCAATAGCCGCTGCCCGCGGTGTGCGCACGCATAAAAAGGTGGAAGGTCTTGCCGCTTTCGTCATACCAATAGTGTGCAGGGTCGGTGATGCGCACGATATTGGTCTCCAGCCAGCCGGGCATCTCGGTCAAAAACGTGCCGGCAGGGAAGTCCTTTGCGTGCTTTTTGCTATGGTAGAAGGGAATGCCGTGCATGTCCAGCGCATCCTCGTTAACGATATCGCGGAAGCGCAAACGGTTGGAAAACGTCCAGCTCTCGCGCTGCGTCAGATCGGCATCTGTCTTGGCACGCATGACGACCGGTGCCATGTCCGCCACCGGCCAGCCGGAGTGGATCTCTCCCTCGGCAAACCAGCGTGTCTCCATGACCAGCGTGATATAGCCGTCCTCGATCCACACGTTGCAGGCGGATTGGTGCCAAAGCTCGCCCTCGGTCAGAAAATGCCCCTCGTCCCATGTCTCACCATCGTCATCCGAGCGGTAGATCACCAGGTCATCGCAGTGCCCGATGATATAAACGTGGCCGCCTGCAGCAAAGGGGCGGGCGTGGAAGAAGGGGCGGGCGCAGCGGTATTGCCAGGTCTTTCCCTTGTCATCCGAGGTGTAGATCTGCCCGCAGCGCGGCTTGCCGCCGTGCGGGGCAAGCTGCATGTTGTCAAACTGCGGCTGCGCGGGCGCATCCGGCCCGATCAGGTCATTGGTGAAAATATAGCGGCCGCTCTCCAAAACGCAGATGGCGGGCGTGCAGGCGTAGACCGTTTCGGGATTCGGGGAAGAATAGATGGTTTGAAAATCGTTTGCCAAAAGCTCCATAGTGTGTCTCCTGAAGGATTTGTTACTATCATTATAATGCCAAGAAAGGAAAAAGTCAATGATAAGATTTTGCAAAAACTATCACGATCTTGCGAAAAAAGGCGGTGGCCTGGGCCACCGCCTTTTTCAATTCTTAAAACTCCGTTTTCAAGGTCAGCGCGTTGGTCTTCACCATCTCGCGGCATGCCTCTACAAAGGTGTCAAGCGGGATATCATTGGCACCGGCGCCACCGCGGATCTTCAGCGAAACGGTACCCTCTGCCATCTCCTTGTCACCAACGATCACGGTGTAGGGGACCTTATCCTGGCGATACTTCTTCACCTTGGTACCCATCATCTCGTCCTCGTAGTCTACCTCGGTACGGATGCCGGCTGCCTGCAGCGCAGCGGTCACGCGGGCTGCATACTCGTTATGCTCCGGGCGAACGGGAACAACGCCAACCTGGATAGCGCTGATCCAGAAGGGAAGTGCGCCGGCGTATTTCTCGATCAGCAGTGCCAGCGTTCTCTGGTAGCAGCCAAGCGAGGTACGGTGGATGATATAGGGGCGAACCTTCTTACCCTCACGGTCGGTATACTCCATGCCAAACTTTTCGGCCAGCAGCATATCGATCTGGATGGTGATGATGGTATCCTCCTTGCCGAACACGTTCTTGCACTGGATATCCAGCTTCGGACCGTAGAAGGCAGCCTCGTCAATGCCGATCTCATAGTTGATGCCGATATGGTCAAGGATCTCGCCCATAATGCGCTGTGCCTCATCCCACTGCTCGGCCGTTCCCTCGTACTTGTCAGTACGGGCAGGATCCCACTGCGAGAAACGGAAGGTACAGTCCTCACGCAGGCCAACGGCATCCAGCATGTACATGGCCAGATCCACGCAGCCGCGGAACTCCTCCTCCAGCTGATCGGGGCGCAGGACAAGATGCCCCTCTGAAATGGTGAACTGGCGCACGCGGATCAGACCGTGCATCTCGCCCGAATCCTCATTGCGGAAGAGGGTAGAGGTCTCGCCAAAGCGCATAGGCAGCTCACGATAAGAGCGCGGGCGGTTCAGATATACCTGGTACTGGAAGGGGCAGGTCATCGGGCGCAGAGCAAAGCATTCCTTGGTCTCGTCATGCGGGTCGCCCAAAATGAACATGCCGTCCAGATAATGATCCCAGTGGCCGGAGATCTTGTACAGCTCTCTCTTGGCCATCAAGGGGGTCATGGTCAGCGTGTAGCCACGGCGCGCCTCCTCGTCCTCTACGAAGCGCTGCAGGGTCTGAATGACCTTGGCGCCCTTCGGCAGAAGGATGGGCAGCCCCTGGCCAATGCTCTCAACGGTGGTAAAATACTCCAGCTCGCGGCCCAGCTTGTTGTGGTCGCGCTTTTTCGCCTCCTCGACGGCGGTCACGTGCGCCTTCAGCTCCTGCTTGTTCGGGAAGGCGTAAACGTAAACACGCTGCAGCATGGGGCGGGTAGAGTCACCGCGCCAGTAGGCACCGGTGGCCGAGTAGATCTTAAAGGCCCAGCTGCGCAGCTCACGGGCGTTCTGCACGTGAGGGCCACGGCAGAGGTCAACAAAGTCCTCCCCCGTGTAGTACAGGGTGATCTTTTCATCGGCAAGACCCTCGATCAGCTCCAGCTTATAGGGCTGATCGGCAAAGATGGCCTTGGCCTCCTCCACGCTCACCTCGCGGCAAACAAAGTCCTCGCCGCGCTTGAGGATATCCTGCATCTTGGCGGTAATGGCATCAAAATCGTCTGCGGTGATCGACTTCGGCAGGTCAAAGTCATAATAAAAGCCATGCTCGATGGCCGGGCCAATGGCCAGCTTAACGTCATCGTACAGCTCGCAAACAGCCTTGGCCAGAATGTGCGAGAGCGAGTGCCTCGCCATTTCTACGGGGTTTACTTGATTTTCCATATCTATAACCTCACTTAAAAAATTACCGAAAAGAAAATGTTGACATTTGCGAAAAGATGTGCTATAATAAAGCAGTTATTGGGGTGTCGCCAAATTGGTTAAGGCACAGGACTTTGACTCCTGCACTCGCTGGTTCGAATCCAGTCACCCCAGCCAGAAAAAAGCACGCACGCAAGGGCGTGCTTTTTTCAATGCAGCGCGCTGCAGCGCATGAAGCAGGGCTGTGCCCTATGAAGTCGCTTCGCTATGAAGCGTGGCTTCGCCACATGAGGACGCGCGCTGCGCTTCATGGCGACAATGCCGCCGCTGCATACAAGCCACGGGCTTGTGCTTCATATTCGCGAAGCGAATGCTTCATTGCTTGCAGATGCGTTTCAAATCTTATAAAAACAAAAAACACCCATAGCAACCAAAGTTGCCAAGGGTGCATAGCACGGTTCCACCTTGTCTTTCACTCAGGCCAGTCAGCCATATCCCTTAACGCGGGAGGACGGCAACGCTTATCGCGCGCAGCTCGGGAGTGGTTTTCGCCGCCGCTGCCGTGAGGAATTCTCAGCGCCATCCTCTCTCTGTCCGGTTTCTGTGCGGGTACTCTTTCCGTCAACGCTTTTTCTGTATTATAGCACGTTTTTTTGCTTTTGTCAAGAGAGACGGCTATTTTTTTGCATTACTGTATCTACTCTTGCATTTTTTTCAAAAGTGTGCTATACTATTAAAAAAGAGAAGGGAGGCTTGCTATGCGTAAGGCAGGGAAAAAGACGCGTTTTATTACACAGGCCGCTATGATCGCCGCGATCTATGCCATGCTGACCTATGCATGTGCGCTTTTCTCGCAGGGCATCTTCCAATTCCGCATCGGTGAGGCAATGATGATCCTGCCATTTTTTACGCCTGCTGCCATCCCCGGCCTGTTCGTTGGCTACCTGATCGGGTACTTCCTGCTCGGCAGCCTGTGGGATGCGATCTTTGGCTCGCTTGGCGCGCTGGTGGCTGCCCTACTTACCTGGCTCATCGGCCGCTATCTTGGTAAATTCCGCATTGCGCGCTTTCTCGCTTCTATCCCCCCCATCGTGATGACCGCCATTGTCATGCCGCCTATCCTGATGTACGTGTACGGCAGCCAGGAGGTCTATTGGCTCATTCTCGCCATGGTCATCGGCGGTGAGAGCCTGACCTGCATCGGCCTTGGCCAGCTCTTTTTCCAGCTGGTGCAGCGGTATAAAAAGCATCTTTTGTATTAAATGCAAGACAAACAGGGAAAAAGACCGCGTGGCGGTCTTTTTTTATGCACGGAATGAAAAAATATTCAAAGAAAAGAATAAATATCCGCATTTTGTCGACGTGTCGGTGAAAAACTCAAAAAAACATTTGCCCATGAATAAAAATTATTGAAATAATCAAAGAAAATGAAAAAACTTTTACAAAAGGGCTTGACATATGAATATTTATGCGTTATAATAGACGCATCCAACAAAAGGGCAAGAAACGCCCGAAATATTTTTAAGGAGAATTATCATGAAAAAGATCCTTTCCCTGGTTCTGATGGCAGCAATGCTGCTGACCACCGTTGCAGCCTTCGCCTCTTGCGGTGGCGGCGAGACCACCGATGACGATGCGCCCGTTGTAAAGGCCATCGACATTCCGCTGACCGAAGAAGAGTATGCCTTTGCCGTGCAGAAGGGTGACAGTGAGCTGCTGGCTTCCCTTAACGCATTCATGGCAGAGATCAACTCCAACGGCAAGTTTGATGAGATCATCAACAAGTACTTTGGTGACGGTACGCCCACTGCTGTACAGTCTGCCGCTACGATGAAGACGGACGGCTCGCAGCTGATCGTTGCTACCAACGCCGCCTTTGAGCCCTTTGAGTACATGAAGGGTGACCAGTACTACGGCGTAGATATGGAGATCATGGCTCTGTTTGCCGAGTACCTGAACAAGGAGCTCTACATCAGCAACATGGAGTTTGATGCCGTTTGTCTGGCAGTTTCCGCGCTGGGCGGCGAGTATGAGAACGAGAATGGTGAGACCGTTACCGTAGACGGCGGCGTTTGCGACATCGCTGCTGCCGGTCTGACCGTTAAGCCCGACCGTGAGGCAATTCTGGACTTCTCCACCACCTACTACAATGCAGCACAGATGATCATTGCCAAGGAGGGTGACACCACCTTTGCCGATTGCAAGACCAAGGCAGACGTAGAGGCTGTGCTGAAGGCAATGGGTAAGGATATCAAGGTTGGCGTACAGAACGGTACCACCGGCTCGATGTACTGCGAGGGTGATGCTGACTGGGGCTTTGACGGCTACGGCTTTACCACCGTTGGCTACTCCAACGGCGCGCTGGCTGTGCAGGATATGCTGAACGGCAACATCAACTTCGTGATCATTGACGAGGGACCTGCCAAGGCGATCGCCGCCCGCGTAAACGAGGCAAACTGATCTCTATAAAGATAGTAGCAAAACAGGGGCTTCTCCCCCTGTTTTGCTTTGTGTTATCTGCAAAGGAATAAGGTTATGATCAAATTTTTGAAAAAGCACTGGATGGATATACTGACCGTCCTCGGCGTGGTTGCTATTCTCGTATGGCTGTGCGCCAGTGTGTATACCCGCTTCCGCTTTGAGAAGAAGTGGGGCATCTTTTGGGATTATTTCATCGTCAACAACGGCTACCGCAAGGTGCTGACCGGCCTGCAGAACACCGTCTACATTGCGGTGCTTGGTCTTGCGATCGGCCTGGTGATCGGTACGCTGATCGCGGTGGTCAAGGTGCTGCCCCGCTATAAAAAGATCGTTCGCTACGCGCAAACGGTCTGCAACGTATACGTGGCCTTCTTCCGCGGTACGCCGATCGTCGTACAGCTGCTGCTTGGCTACTATATTCTGCTGCCCCTTCTCGGCGTTCAGATGTCGCAGGTCAATTCCTGCGTGCTGATCTTCGGCCTCAACAGCGGCGCCTACATCTCCGAGATCATGCGTGGCGGTATCAACTCGGTCGATCCCGGCCAGCTGGAGGCGGCGCGTGCGGTCGGCATGCCCTTCTCGGTCTCCATGCTCAAGGTCGTTGTGCCGCAGGCTGTCAAGAATATCCTGCCTACCCTGGGTAACGAGTTCATTACGCTGATCAAGGAAACGGCCGTTGTCGGCTACGTTGGCGCCATGGATATTACCAAGGCCTTCCAGGATCAGGGCGCAAACTCCTATGAATACATGATCCCCTACCTGGTCATGGCACTCATTTATATCGTGCTGGTGGCAATTATTGCCTTCTTTATCAAGCTGATGGAAAGGAGACTGGCGAAGAGTGAGAGACGTAACTGATAACGTGCTGATCCGCACGGAAAAGCTGACCAAGCGCTATGGGTCTCTTTTGGTGCTTGACGAGATAGACGAGGTCATTTTAGAGGGGGAGAAGGTTGCCATCATCGGCCCCTCCGGCAGCGGTAAATCTACCTTCCTGCGTTGCCTCAACTGTATGGAGGATCCCACCTCCGGCTCGATCTTCTTTGACGGGGTCGATATTGCCGATATGCGCGTGGATATCAATCGCCACCGTGAAAATATCGGCATGGTGTTCCAGTCCTTTAACCTGTTTAATAACAAGACGGTGCTGCAGAATATCATGATGGCGCCGGTCTACGTAGGCAAGCGCAATCTGCGCCGTGCCAAGCGGCACAATTTCTTTCTGCCGCTGACCAATCTGTTCCGCAAAAAGAAGCAGGAGCCGGTCGCCATACAAGCGACCAAGGCGCAGATCGTGGCAGAAGCCAAGGAGAACGCCCTGCGCCTGCTGGCCCGCATCGGCCTTTCCGAAAAGGCAAACGTCTACCCCTCCACCCTTTCGGGCGGCCAGAAGCAGAGAATTGCCATTGTCCGTGCGTTGGCTATGAATCCCAAGGTCATGCTGTTTGACGAGCCGACCTCTGCGCTTGATCCGGAAATGGTTGGCGAGGTGCTTGACCTCATCCGTGAGCTGGCTGACGAGGGCATGACCATGGTCATCGTCACACACGAGATGGGCTTTGCGCGTGAGGTGGCTAATCGCGTGCTGTTTATGGATGGCGGCAAGATCGCTGAGCAGGGTAGCCCGGCCGAGATCTTTGAAAATCCGCAAAACCCCCGCACCCGCCAGTTCTTAAAGGCGGTGCTTTGATAAAAAAGGGAAAGAATGTCATACATTCTTTCCTTTTTTTATTGCACAACGGGGCTTTTTGTGCTATACTAATGGAGAAAGAAGGAGGTCGTTTCTATGCTGGAGAATTGTACACCCCGTGAGGTGTTTTCTATATTTGAGGAGTTTTGCGCCCTGCCGCACCCCTCCCGCCATACTGCGGCGGCGACGGCATACTGCGTTCGCTTTGCCATGGAGCATGGCCTTGCATACCGCACGGATGAAGCAGGCAACGTGGTCATTTGCAAGCCGGCCACGGCGGGCAAGGAGAATGCCCCCACCGTCATCCTGCAGGGGCATTTAGATATGGTAGCCGAGAAAACGCCGGAATGTGATATTGACTTTGAGAAGGATGGGCTCTCGCTCTTTGTAGAGGGGGATCTCATCGGTGCGCACGGCACTACCCTGGGCGGGGATGACGGCGTGGCCGTTGCCATGGTGCTGGCCATCCTGGCCGATAAGCAGCTTGCCCACCCGGCGATCGAGGCGGTCTTCACCACCGATGAGGAGATCGGCATGCTGGGGGCCGAGGCAATGGATATGTCCGGCCTGCGCGGCAAGTATATGATCAACATTGATTCAGAGGAGGAGGGCATCCTCACCGTTTCCTGCGCGGGGGGCGCGCAGGCAGATATTCATCTGCCCATTCATCGCGCCCCGGCAAGCGGCAGCTGCGTTACCGTGACCTTGGACGGCATGAGTGGTGGCCACTCGGGCGCGGAGATCCATAAAAACCGTGCCAATGCAGATCGCGTAGCCGCCATGCTGCTGGCGGCTGTCAGCGCGGTGTGCGAGGTACGCCTGGTCAAGCTTGCGGGCGGAACCAAGGATAACGCCATCCCCTGCCGTGCGGTATGCCAATTCTACGTAGACGATCTGCCCGCGGCAGAGGGGGCGATCAAGGCCTTCTGTGAAACGGTCAAAGCGAGCTACGCCACCTCCGACCCCGATCTTGCGCTGACCTATGAGGTAGAGCAGGATACCCAACCTGCGTTGACGGTGGAAGAGACGCGCAAGGCCTATTCGCTACTGTTGGATATTCCCTGCGGTGTGCAAAAAATGAGCGCGGATATCCCCGGCCTGGTACAGACCTCGCTCAATCTTGGTATTCTGACAACGGGGCAGGAGGAGATGCACGCCGTGTATTCCGTCCGTTCCTCGGTGGGGGAAGAAAAGCGCGCGCTGCTTGCTGATATGCGCACCCGCGCCCTGGCAGCCGGCGCCACCTTTGCCGTGGAGGGAGATTACCCCGCGTGGGAATACAAAAAGGAATCCCGCCTGCGGGATACGGTGGTGGAGGTCTACCGCCGCCTGTACGGGAAAGAGATGCGGGTAGAGGCCATTCACGCCGGGCTGGAATGCGGCCTGTTCAGCGACCGTATTCCGGGGCTGGAATGCGTATCGCTTGGCCCGAACATGCAGGATATCCATACCACAAGAGAGCGGCTTTCCGTTTCCTCTGTCCGCCGTACCTATGAATTTGTGTGCGAGATACTCGCCACCCTATAAAAGGAGATCGTTATGAAAGAAAGAATGGAACAAATTCGTGCCTCCCTGGCCGTCAACGAGGCCGCCCTGATCGAAAGTGGGGCAAACCGCTTTTACCTGACCGGCTTTGAATCCTCCGCCGGCCACGTGCTGGTCACCCCGCAGAACGCGTATTTTATCATTGATTTCCGCTATGTGGAAAAGGCGCGTGCCACGGTGAAAACGGCAGAGGTCATCCTGCAGGAAAACACCGAGGAGCAGATCGGCCGCCTGCTGGCACAGGATGGGGCCACGCACCTGTACGTAGAGGCAGATAGCACGCCGCTTTCCCGCTTTGCCTCCCTGCGTGAGGCGCTTCCCGCCGTCACGCTTTGCGATGGGGATAAGATCGACCGTGCGCTGGTCGATGCCCGCGCCATCAAGACGAGAGAAGAGCTGGCCAGCATGAAGGCCGCCCAGCAGATGACCGACGAGACCTTTACCTACATCCTCGATCGCATCACCCCCGGCCGTACCGAGCGGGAGGTCATGCTGGATATGGAGTTCTATATGCGCCGTTTGGGCAGCGAGGGCGTCTCGTTTGATTTTATCGTCGTTTCGGGCAAGAACTCGTCTCTGCCGCACGGTGTACCTACCGATAAAAAGATCGAGCGCGGTGATTTTGTGACCATGGATTTTGGTGCCGTGGTCAACGGCTACCATTCGGATATGACGCGTACCGTGGCGGTTGGCACCGTCAGCGACGAGCAAAAGCGCGTGTACGATACCGTCTATGCCGCCCAAAAGGCTGCGCTGGACTTCATTCGCCCCGGCGTTTCCTGCATCGAGGTGGACCGCGTTGCGCGCGATCTGATCTATGGCGCGGGCTACGAGGGCTGCTTTGGCCACGGTCTTGGCCACAGCGTGGGGGTAGAGATCCATGAGATGCCTGCCTGCAACATGCGCTGCAAGGAGATCCTGCGCCCCGGCATCGTGATGACGGTAGAGCCGGGCATCTACTTGGAGAATAAGTTTGGCGTGCGGATCGAGGATATGGTCTACCTGACCGAAAACGGCGCCGAGAACCTGACCAAGAGCGAGAAAAAGCTGTTGATCGTGTAAAAACAGAAAAAAGGGTGAAAAAAATCACCCTTTTTGTTTTTTTCTCTTGCATTCCGAAAAAAAGCGTGCTATAATAACATCATCTATTTTTTATAGTAGAACAGAGTAGATGGTCGTGCGTGAAGTGCCTGCCGGACGGGGAGTTGCCTGCAGGACGAAAATGCCGTTTCGGCATTGCGGTGCGATCGTCGCATCCCGCTGTCTGTTATGGGGCATTTTTTGTATGCTTCCCGTCTCAGAGCGAGAATCTGTGATACGGGAGGTATTTTTTTATGCAAAACAAAAACACTTCGCAACAAAAAATCCGCCGCCTGGTGTTGGATGCCATGCTGGTTGCCCTTTACGTGGTCTTCAGCACGGTTCTTGCCTTCAAAACACCGTGGTTCGAGGTCTCGCTCGTGGGGCTGCCCATCCTGCTTGCCGCCCGCCTGTTTGGCATGCAGGATGCCTTGGTGATCGCGGCGCTCGGCAGCTTTTTGGAGCAGCTGATGTCCCCCTACGGCCTGTCGGTCACCACCCCGCTGTGGATGGCGCCTGTGGTGCTGATGGCAGCCTTTGCCGCGCTTGGATTCTTTCTCGTTGGCTGGCGTGACAGTCTGCCGCTCACGCTCGGTGTGATCATCCTCTCCGAGCTGCTGCTCACCGTCCTGAATACCGCTGCGCTGTATCTCGATGGCTATATCATGCAGTATGCGGTCAAGGCCCTGCATCTGATCGCGCTGCCGCGCATCATCAACAGCGGCGTGCGCATGGCCATTTCCTGCGTGCTGGTGCCGCTGCTTTTGCCGTCGATCCGTCGCTTGGCCGGAAAAACGAAATAAAAAATACGCAGCCGTGATCCCCCACGGCTGCGCGTTCTTTTATTGTTTGATGAATACGAAGAATTTGCTCAAAACGTAGTTCAGCACCAGTACCACAACGTTGCCCAGCATTTTCACTGCCATGGCGTTCAGGGCCAGGCAGGTCACGAAGCAGAAAAGGATCAGCTCCTCGATGCCAAGCGTGGCCAGGCGGCTGGCAAAGAATTTGCCCATCTCGGGCAAAAAGGCTTGCTTCTTGCCGGAGAATACCCAGGTGCGGTTAGAGAGAAAGGCAAACAACACCGCCGCGACCCAGGAAAGGACGTTGGCCAGCAGCTCGTTCATGGCAAGCGGATAATGGAACAGATAAAAGCTGCCCCAGCTGATGGCGGTGGTCAGCACGCCGAAAAAGAGGTAGAGCAGCACCTCACGGTGGCGGTTATAAAAGGGGGCAAAAACGCGCAGAACAGGCAAAGCCAGCAGGCGGTCAAAAATATCGCGGGGTGGTGTGCGGTCTTTCATGCAGACGTTCCTTTCGGGCGAGGGACTATATACATTATTGTAGCATATTTTTTGAAAAAAAGCAAGAAAAACCGGAGAACAAGCGTTCTCCGGTTTTGGTCAGCCCTCGTACTGCATCATGGCATACAGGGCGGCGGCTGCTTCGCCACGGTTGATGGGGGTGGTGGCGGCCATGGTGCCGTCCTCGGTCACGGTCAGGATGCCGGCAGAGCAGAGGGCATAGACCGCCTCCTTTGCCCAGCCGGGGATCTCCGAGGCATCGGCTATCGTGGGCAGCACCGCCGGGGTAGCAGCGTTGAGCATGTTGTTCATGATCACGGCTGCCTCTGCGCGCGAAATGCTCTTGTCCGCGTTGAAATACAGACCCTTGCCGTCAAAGCTGCCGTTGATATAGCCGTAGAGCTGTGCGGTAGCAACGTATTTTTTGATCGTTTGCGGAATGCTGGCATCATCGTCAAACCAGGTCTTTTCAATGCCAGAAACCGGCTTGATGCCCGCGCTCTTCATGGCCATGACCAAAAATTCACCGCGGCTGACCTCGCCCTCCGGGCGGAAATACATCGCATCCCCCTCCAGAGAGCCAAGCATGATATTCTTTTCAGCCATGGTCAGGGCTGCGTTGTGCGCGGCGTGATCCTGCATGTCGGCATACACCAGCTCGCTCTTTCGTGCGCTGACGGTGATGCTCATTTTTGCAATGGTGGAATAATTGCCGTAGGCATCCCGCGCAACGTAAGAAAAGCTGTCGTTACCGGTCATGCCCGCCTGCGGCACGTAGCGGAATTCACCGCTGGTGCTGTCCAGCACGGTCAGCGTACCCATCTTCGGGTAGGCGGTGATCAGATAGGTCAGCCGGTCTCCCTCGGGGTCCTCGGCCTTCATCTGTCCGTAAACGCCAATTTCCTTTTGCGTATGCACGGAAAGCGTGGCCTTGGTCTGCGTGGCCACCGTGGGGGCGTAATTCACGCGCTCGGCCGTGCGCAGCCGGCAGGTCAGCGCGGTGGTGCCGGCGGCAGAATTGACGCAAAAGGTAAAGGAGGTGCTTTCCATTTTGTCGCTTGCCGGGGTAAAGGTCAGCGTCTCGATCTCGTGGCGGGCAATGATCTGCCCACCGGTGACCGGCGTGCCGTTCAGCTTCAGGCAGCCGTCTGTGGCGGCGGGGAGAGACAGTACGGTGACGTTATCGATCTTGGTCACCCCAAGTGCTTGCTTGAAATCCGCCTCCGAAAAGCGGAAGGTGTCACCGCGCAGGGCGGTTTTGATCAGCTCTGCCTGCTCGGCCAGGTGGTCAGCACCGTAGCTGATGCGCACGTAGGCCGCCGTAGGAATGGCGGCAAGCATGCCGGCCAGCAGGCAAAAGATCAGAATACAGGAGATTTTTCGTTTCATGTTCTTTCGTTCCTTTCCGGATATTTCGTCAATAGTGTGTGCCACGCATAACCAATTTATACAAAAAAGGCGGGCAAAACGGTAAAATCCGTTTTGCCCGCCTTGGTAGCGGTTGCTTATGCCTCTGTAGTCGGAGAGGCGGTATGCTTCTTTTGAAAAAACTTCTGATACAGGATCACACCCACGATCAGCACGATACCAACGATATCGGTGATCAGCTCGGGAATGACCAGCATCAGCCCGGCAGCCAGCAGGACGATGCGCTCGATCCACCCAGCGGTGCGAAGAACGTAGCCCTCAAGACCGGCCGAAATGCCGAAGATGCCGAACAGCGAGGTGATAACGATCTGGATCACCTCCAGCGGCTGGGTATCAACGATCAGCATGGCCGGGTTCATGGCCAGCATATACGGTACGATAAAGGCGGCAATGGCCAGCTTGGTAGCGGTAACGCCCGTCTTTAGCGGATTGGACTTTGCAATGGCCGAGCCGGCGTAGGCAGCCAGCGCCACAGGGGGCGTGATGTCCGCCACAATACCGAAATAGAAGACGAACATATGTGCTGCCAGCATCGGAATGCCCATCTTGATCAGAATGGGGGCGGTGATGGTGGCCATGATCACGTAGTTGGCCGTTGTCGGCACGCCCATGCCCAGCACGATGCAGCAAAGCATGGTCAAGAACAGGGCAAGGAAGGTAGAGCTGCCTGCCAGCGGTACGATCAGCGTGATCAGCTGGGAGCCGAGGCCGGTGGTAGCCACACAGCCGGCAATGATGCCCGCCATGCCGCAAGCCACGGCAACGCCAATGGTGCTGTTGGTGCCGCCCATAAAGCCCTCATAGGTCGTCTTTAAGGTCAGGGGCGCATTTTTGGAGAAAGCAGAGCAGACGGCTGCTACGGCAATGCCGCAGAAAACAGCCTCGCCCGGCTGCACAACAAGGCCAAGAAGCAGGCAGACCGCGATCGGAATGATCATCAGGCCCAGGCCGCGCAGCGCGGTCAGGATCTTTTCACGATTGCGGGAGGAAAGATCCTCAACAAAGCTTTCATCCAGCAGGCTGATCGCCATAGCAAAAAGAATGGCGTAGCTGGCCGACATGGCAGGGGTATAGTGGTTCATGCAGATCATGAGTACCACGATCGGGATCAGCAGGTAGCCCTTGCGCAGCATCAGCTTAAAGAAGTTCGGCAGCGTATCCTTGGGCAGGCCCTTCAGGCCGAGACGCTTTGCCTCGAAATGTACCATCATGAAGATGCCGGCAAAGTAGAGCACGGCAGGCAGGATGGCGGCAATGACGATGGTGGAATAAGCGATACCCGTGATCTGGCTCATCAGGAAGGCGGCAGCACCCATGATCGGGGGCATGATCTGGCCGCCGGTAGAGGCGGCAGCCTCTACGGCTGCAGCAAATTCCGGCTTGTAGCCGGTGCGCTTCATCGTAGGAATGGTAACAGCGCCGGAGCCGACCGTGTTGGCAACTGAGGAGCCGGAGTACATACCCTCCATGGCGGAGGAGATAACGGCAACCTTGGCGGGGCCGCCGGCCGAGGAGCCGGCGATCGAGTTGGCAAGATCTACAAAAAAGGTGCCAATACCCGTCTTTTCCAGGAACGAGCCGAAGATGATGAAGATCACAATGAACCCGCAGCATACCGAGATGGGGGTAGAGAATACGCCGTTATCCAGGTTGTAGAACAGGTCATAGATCAAGCGGTTGATAAAGGTGGCGGGGTTCCGCGTGAACAGCACGTAGACCGAGTAGGCCACGAAGGCACTTACCACCACGATCAGCGGGATACCGGTGGAGCGGCGGCAAACCTCTGCCAGCAGCAGAATGCCGATGATACCGATGACCACCTGCTCGGTGCCGATCATACCACCCATGTAGATGATCTTGCTTTGCATCAGCGGGTAGTAGAGGTAAACGGCAAGCGACAGAAATGCCAAAACGATATCATACCACGGAATATAGTTTTCGCGCAGTGCATGCTTTTTGCATGCAGGGAATTTCAAGTAACCGATAAAAAGGGAAAGGCCGACAAACAGGGGAAGCTTGGTAAACTCCGTCTGCCCCTTCAGCAAAAGAACGGAAACCAGCGCGTATACGGCAAACAGCATCAGAATGATCTGATAAGCATGCTTGCGCCAACCGCTTAAGGGGCGCTCCTTGCTGTCAGCATCCAGCTCCTTTAAGATCGCGGCAGCATCCTGCTCTGCCTGTGTTCTCATATCTTTATCCAATGTAATAACTCCTTATAAAGCCAATTCGCAACGGCCGCATGGCCGTTGCGAATTGAAAAGCATGCGGTTTACGCGCCGATGTCGGCTACGTTCTCAACGGTCTGACCAAGCTCACGGTAGTACTTGGCAGCGCCAGGATGCACCGGTACGTTACCAACGGTCGTGAAGGCACGGTCAACGTCCATGTTCGAGGAAATGGAGTGAGCGGTCAGCAGGTCGCTCTTGCTCTCCCACAGCGCCTTGGTCAGGTTGTAAACGACCTCCTCGCTCAGAGAGTTGGATACGATGTAGGTAGCGGTAACACCGATGGTGTTGATCACGGTACCCTCGGGAATGAAGTCATACTGGGCGTGGGTGATGGTCTGCTTGGCAAATACGTCATACTTGCCGTCGATCTTATTGTCGGCGATGAAGCTCTCCATAACGGCATCATCCAGGCTCAGCATGTAAGCGCCGTGGGGGTTGCCGTTGGTGGTCAGCTCGGTAATAGCAGTTGCGGGAGCGCCGGAGGTGAAGAAGAATACGTCCAGCGTGCCGTCCTTCATCGCATCTGCAGACTTGGCAACGGAAAGGTTGCGGATCTCAATGTCCTCAGAGGCCCATGCACCGGTAGCGGCATCCTGGGTGAAGGTAAGGCCGTACTTCTGCATCAGAGCAATGGCATTCGCCTCAACGCCCGAGCCCATATCACCGATGGAAACGCTCAGACCGGAGTCCTTCAGGTCAGCCAGCGTCTTGATCGCATCAGCATTCTTGCCGGCGCAAACGATCTGCACGACCTCGGGATAAACGTGAGCCAGAACAGAGAAGTTCTTGATGGCACCGCTTGCAAAGTTGGCGGTCAGGCCGTTGTAGGCATTGACCATGGTATCGTTTTGTACGATGGCCATGTTGCAGTCACCAATGCCGATAGACTTCAAGCTGTCTACCGAGCCGCCGGAGGGCAGGGTGGTGCAGGTGTAGCCGGTCTTGGCAGAGAGCATGGGGGCTGCGGCGTTGGTAAAGCCGTAGTAGGTACCGCCGGTGCCGCCGGTCTTGATGTTGATGGTGGTGGTGCCTGCACCGCCGCAAGAGGCGAATGCAAACAGGCAGGTGCCGAGCATAACGGCAGCCAAAACAAGAGAAAGAATCTTTTTCATACGAAAAATCCTCCAAAAAAATAAATTTACCTATTGATTATATCACAAAGCTGTGGTATAATCAAATACAAATAAGTATATAAAAGTTATAAATAAAATTTATGAGGTGCGCCGTGATCGAGCAGGACTATATTTATGAGGTATATAAGGAGCGCAGCTTCTCTGCTGCGGCCAAAAATCTGTACGTCTCCCAGCCTGCGCTGTCCACCTCGGTCAAAAAGGCGGAAAAGGAGCTTGGCATCACCATCTTTGACCGGTCTACCTCCCCTATCTCGTTGACCGAGGCGGGCAAGGTCTATATCGCGGCGTTAGAGAGCATACGCCAGATCCAGCGGCAAACGCGGGATAAGCTGGCGGATATGTCAGAGCTGCGCACCGGGCGCATCGTGGTCAGCGGGGAAAACTTTGTTTCTTCCTTTATTTTGCCGGATATCATCATGCGCTTCTCTGAAAAATACAGCGGCATTGAGGTAGAGCTGGTAGAATCCAATTCGCCTGACCTGCGCCAGCTGCTGCTGACAGAGGCGATCGATCTGCTGATCGCGCATGATTTTGACCGGGCGCTCTACACGGCCGAGCCGCTGGGGGACGAGGCGCTGCTGCTTGCCGTGCCTGCCTCGCTTCCCATCAACCAAGGCCTTTCCCACCTTGCGTTGGATACGGGCGATATTTTAGCCGAGCGGCATCTGCAGCCGGATTGCCCCGCGGTCGATCTTTCCCTGTTCCGGGACGAGCTGTTTCTGATATTAAAAAAAGGTAACGATATGCAGCGGCGTGCCGCTGCCCTGTGTGATGCAGCCGGCTTTGCGCCGCGCGTGCGCATCCTGCTGGATCAGCTGATCACCTCTTACAACCTTGCGTGTGCCGGGATGGGGATCGCCTTCATTACCGATACCATCGTTACTGCCGCGCGCGGGCGGAATTGTGTATATTATCGTTTAGAGGGGCCACATTCCACCCGCCGCATGTATATTGGCTATAAGCATAACCGCTACATCAGCCGTGCCTGCACCGCCTTTATTGAGACGGCCAAGGAGGTATACGCCGCGCACGAGCGGCTGCGTGCTTATCGCCCGTAAAACAAAAACAAAGCGCGCAACCCCAAATGGGTTGCGCGCTTTGCTTTTATATGCGATATTAGTACATACCGCCCATACCGCCACCCATGCCGGGTGCGGCTGCGGGGGCAGGATTTTCTTCCTTCTTATCTGAAACAACAGCCTCGGTGGTCAGCACGGTGGCTGCAACCGATGCCGCGTTCTGCAGCGCGCTTCTCGTTACCTTGGTCGGGTCAACGATGCCGCTCTCAACCATGTCGGTATACTCCTCGCGTGCAGCATCAAAGCCGTAGCCGGGCTTTTCTGCGGTCTTGATCTTGTCGATGATCACGCCGCCGTCAAAGCCTGCGTTCTCGGCGATCTGGCGCATGGGCGCCTCCAGCGCCTTGGCAACGATGCGGGCGCCGACCTTCTCCTCGCCGTCGAGCGTGGCGATCAGCTTTTCCACCTCGCCGATCACGTTGACAAAGGCAGTACCCCCGCCGGCAACGATGCCCTCTTCTACGGCAGCCTTGGTGGCGTTGAGCGCGTCCTCAATGCGCAGCTTCTTTTCCTTCATCTCGGTCTCGGTAGCGGCACCAACCTTGATCACGGCTACGCCGCCGGCCAGCTTGGCAAGACGCTCCTGCAGCTTCTCACGGTCAAAGTCAGAGGTGGTGGTCTCCAAAGCGGCACGGATCTGGGCAACGCGTGCGCGGATCTCGTCTGCTTCACCGGCACCGTCTACGATGATGGTGTTCTCCTTGGTGATCTTGACCTGTCTTGCACGGCCAAGCTGTGCAATGCCGGTCTCCTTCAGATCCAGGCCCAGCTCGTCGGTGATGACCTCGCCACCCGTCAAGGTAGCAATGTCACGCAGCATTTCCTTGCGGCGGTCGCCAAAGCCGGGAGCCTTGACGGCAACGCAGGTAAAGGTGCCGCGCAGCTTGTTCAGCACCAGCGTGGTCAGCGCCTCGCCCTCTACGTCCTCGGCAATGATCACCAGCTTCTTGCCAGCCTGCATGATCTGCTCCAGCAGAGGCAGAATGTCCTGAATGTTGGAGATCTTCTTATCGGTGATGAGCAGCAGTGCATCATCCAGCACAGCCTCCATCTTATCGGTATCGGTTACCATGTAAGGGGAGAGATAGCCGCGGTCAAACTGCATGCCCTCTACCACCTCGCAGTAGGTCTCGGCAGACTTGGATTCCTCAACGGTGATAACACCGTCAGCGGAGACCTTTTCCATAGCGTCAGCGATCAGCTGGCCAATGAATTCGTCACCGGCAGAGATCGTACCAACGCGGGCAATATCGGCTGTGCCGTTTACCTTCTTGGAGTTTGCCAGCAGTGCGGTGGTGGCTACGTCAACGGCCTTCTGGATGCCCTTGCGCAGAACCATGGGGTTCGAGCCGGCAGCCACGTTCTTCATCCCCTCGTGAATGAGGGCCTGTGCCAGCAGGGTAGCGGTGGTGGTACCGTCACCGGCAGCATCATTGGTCTTGGAGGCAACCTCGCGCACCAGCTGTGCGCCCATGTTCTCGGCTGCATCCTCCAGCTCGATCTCCTTGGCGATGGTAACACCGTCATTGGTGATCAGCGGGGTGCCGAACTTCTTGTCAAGAACCACGTTTCTGCCCTTGGGGCCGAGGGTGATCTTGACGGTATCTGCCAACTGGTCCACACCGCGGAGCAGGGCGTTTCTTGCTTCAATGCCGTAAAGAATATTCTTTGCCATGAGTAAATTCCTCCTTATTCTACAATTGCGAGAATGTCATCGTTGCGAACGATGTTGTATTCACGCCCGTCACATTTGATCTCGGTGCCGGCGTACTTGCTGACGATCACACGGTCGCCAACCTTAACGGACATGGTAACCTCTTTCCCATCCACCATGCCGCCGGGGCCAACGGCTACTACCTCTGCAACCTGGGGCTTCTCCTTGGCGCTGCCGGGCAGAATGATGCCGGTCTTGGTGGTCTCCTCCACCTCTGTCGCGCAAACGACCACACGGTCGCCTAACGGTTTAATTGTCATATTCGTATCCTCCATGCCTTCTTGGCAAAATTTTACTTGATTTTAGCACTCGCAAACTTTGAGTGCTAATCTGCTTATATTGTATCATCCTACAAGGAAAAATCAAGGGCTTTTTGTAAATATTCACAGTTTGTTAACAAAGAATTCAATCTGCCAATTCGCCGCGCAAAAAAGAGAGGATCTTTTTCTCCTCGCGTGAGACCTTTACCTGTGTCAGACCAAGGGCAGCCGCCGTTTCACTTTGCGAATAATCACGGAAATAGCGCAGCAGAATGATCTTGCGGCGCAGGTCTGGCAGCTTGTCAATAGCGGCACGGATGGCCAGCTTGTCGAATTGCCGCGCACATTCCTCGGTGTCGGAAAGCGTGCTTTCAATGGTGGGACTATCCTCGTCGTTATACACCACGTCGGAGAGGGAGGCAACCGGGGCAATGGCGTCCAGGGCGGCAGCTGCCTCCTCCGGCGTGGTGCCGCAGCGCGCTGCCAGCTCGGAAAGGCGCAGCTCCCCCATCCCCGCTGCGATGCACCGCTCCCGCTCTGCTGCCAGGATCGCGCCAAGCCGCTTTTGCGTGCGCGAGACTTTAATGGGGCCGTCATCCCGCAAAAAACGACGTATCTCGCCAAAGATGAGGGGGACGGCATAGGTCGAAAAAGCGCAGGCACGCGCCGGGTCAAAGGTGCGAATGGCCTTTAGGAGCCCCATGTTGCCAATGGCGATCAGATCCTCCGCATCATACCCGCGGGAAAGAAATCGCATGGCAATGTGGGTGACCAGACCCCCATTCTGCCGCACCAGCCTGTCGGCTGCTTGGCGGTCACCTGCCTGTGCGGCGGCGATCAGGGCCGGATTATCCTTGAATTTTTCGTTTATCGGCTTGCATTCGGTTGCTTTTTCGTTCATGCTATCCTCGCATTTTTTCGGAGGGGGATCATAAAAGCTGCTTCCACATCGTTACCCGCGTTCCACGCGCCGGGGTAGAGCTGACCTGTAGCCGGCTCATAAAGCTCTCCATGACGGAAAAGCCCATGCCGCTCCGTTCACCGGTCGTATCGGTCGTGAAAAGGGGCTGCATAGCCTCCTTGACGTCGGGAATGCCGCACCCGCGATCGCGGATGTCCAAGCGTATCAGCCGTCCCTCGTAGATCCCCACCGTTATGTAGATCACGCCGCCCCTGCCGCCGTAGCCGTGTACGATGCAGTTGGTCACCGCCTCAGAGACGGCGCATTTGATATCGGCCAGTTCTTCAATATTGGGGTCTGCCTGGGCGCAAAAGGCCGCTACCATGGCGCGGCATGCCCCCTCGTTGACCGAAAGGGCGGGTAATTGCATTTTGATCTCGTTGATGGCTTTTTTCATTTTGTCTCCTCCTTGTTCAGTCCGTCAATTTGCAGATCCTGCATGCGCTGCAGCCCTGCCATGCGGAAAATGGTCAGCATGCGCTCACCCGCGCCGCACAGGCGCATCGGGCAGGAAAAACGGCGGCATACCGCCAGCCGCCCAAGGATCAGCCCAAGGCCGGAGCTGTCCATAAAGCGTATGTGCGCAAGCGAAAGCACGAATTGCTGCGGGTGGTAGGTCACCAGCTGGCGATCGATCTCCTCGCGCATCGCGCGGGCCGTGTGGTGGTCTATCTCGCCCACGGGGCAGACGGTCAGGCAACCGTCCGCGTAGCGGACCTGCATGGTTTCTTTGGTGGTCGTCATGATCGGCATCCTTTTCTTTTTTCTTCGTTTCATCATTCTACCATGCCGCCGCTGCGCATTTTGTCAAAGCGTGGCAGGGAAATAAAAAAAGCAAGCAATTGCTTGCTTTAAAAAAGGGGTAGACAAAGGCGGAGCGGTGTGCTATACTGAAGGAAAAGAGGTGTTATGAGGAGAAACGGAATGGCACGCATCATAGATGGTGAAAGAAAAAATCTGATCGGCGGTAATTTGAAACGGTTGCGCCGGCAAAGAAAAATGAGTCAGCAGCAGTTATCCAATAAGCTGGAGCTGCAAGGCGTGTACGTATGCCGCGGCTCTGTCTCGCGGATCGAGGACTACTCCCGCACGGTGACGGATATCGAGCTGTACGCCATTGCACGGGTGTTGGGTGTCAGTCCGGATGCGTTGTATCAGGAATAAGACCGGGGAAAGCGCATTTGCGCTTTCCCCGGTCTTTATGATCATTTTGCAACAACGGTGGCACACGCCGTGCCCAGGCTACGGTTGCCCACGGTTACCGTCACCTTGCCGGGCTCCTTTGCGCGAACGATGACCAGCGCGCGCCCCTCAAAGGCATGGCAACGGTCAGAGCCATATTGGTCAAGATTCTTCGGGTCGCCGCTGAAGATGCCCATCAGCTCACCGCCGTCGACCAGGCAGGTCAGCTCGTGCATGGCCTCGGTCACACGGTCACCGTTTTCATCGGTGATCTCGATCTGCAGGTAGCACAGGTCACGCCGGTCGGCTGCCAGCGTCTTCTTTTCAGGGGTCAGACGCAGCGCAACCGGCCGGCCGACCGTGTGGAGGGAGGAGCGGCCGCATGCCGTGCCATTCTTGTAGGCAACGGCGGTCAGCTCGCCCTTCTCGTACGGGATCTCGATCGAGGCAATGGCCTTTTCGGGTGCGGTGCGGCCAATGACGTTGCCGTTTAAGCTCCATTCGATCTCGTCGGCATCGGTATATACCTCGGCCTTGACCGGCTTGCCGATATATTTGTCATCAAACGTCCAGGTATCGTGCACGTCATAGAAGTGCCAGCCGGTGCCGGAGAATTCCTCGCCCACGTGCTCGGGGTGGGTGGTAAAGATACGCGGCTCGGTGCCGCCGATCCAGATCGCCTCACGGAAATAGGATTGCGGGCGGCGGAAGCCGCACAGGTCAAGGTCGCCCTGGTAGCAGGTGCGCCACGGCCATCCGGCGATCGAAATACCGGGAATATGGCCGTCCCTTGCCCAGGAAAAGCGGCCGGTGCCTGCCTCGCCCAGGTTGTCATAGGCCGTCCAGGTAAAGTCACCCAGCACCCAGGGCAGGCGGCTGACCTCATGCCAGGAATCAAAGAAGCGGAGCACATGCGTTTCCGAGCCCCACATCACGCGGTCGGGGTATCGTTCGTGGTCGCTTGCGTATCTATCGTAACGGTAATTATAGCCGGCAATATCCAGCTCGGCCATAAATTTTTCGGTTCTTTCCTCCCAGCGGTTATTGGGAAACCGCTCGGCATAATAAGCGGCATAGTCCGCCGGATCGGTGGGGTTGGGCGGGTTGCCGGGGCAGTTGATGCCGGAGGTGACAAAGCGGGTATCATCGTATCGGCGAACCTCGGCCACCAGCTTTCTTGCCCAGGCGAT
The DNA here is from genome assembly GCA_045543015.1 of Eubacteriales bacterium. GTDB lineage: Bacteria > Bacillota > Clostridia > Oscillospirales > CAG-272 > UBA1740. The sequence continues at coordinate 24,726 of JAZQLY010000031.1, read as the reverse complement.
ACCGTTTGAGTTGCCGTCACGCTCGGCGATCTCGTTGCCGATCGAATAGGTCAGCACGCAGGGGTGGTTGCGGTCACGCTTGACCATATAGCTGATATCTCTTGCCCACCAATCGCCAAAAAAGAGGTGGTAATCCTGCATCGTTTTGGGCCTGTTCCACATGTCAAAGGCCTCGTCCATCACGATGATGCCCATGCGGTCGCACAGCTCCAGCAGGGCAAGTGAGGGCGGGTTGTGCGCGATACGCAGGGCGTTGAAGCCGGCTGCCTTCAGCAGGCGCAGCTTTCTTTCCTCGGCCGCCGGGAAGCAGGCGGCACCCAGCACGCCGTGATCGTGGTGGATGCAGCCACCACGCAGCTTGCGCATTTTCCCGTTCAGGCGGAAGCCGTGCTCGGCGTCCACCGTCATGGTGCGGATGCCAAAGGTGTTTTCGGCATCGTCAAGCAGCACGCCGTTTTCTTCAATGGTCGTATAGAGGGTATAAAGATAGGGGTCATCCATATCCCACAGGTGGGGCTTTTTGACCGAAAGCGTCAGGGAAAGGTCATTCTTACCGGCAGCAACGTCAAGTGAGAGCGCCTGCTTTGCAACCGCTTTGCCCTTCTCGTTACGCACCTCGGCCGTCAGGGTAACGGTGGCATCTCTGTCTGCCGAAACGGTATAGGCAACCTTGACCGAGGCTTGCTTTTCATCCATTGACGGGGTGGTGATAAAGGCATCCCACGGCTCAATACGCACGTCTCCTCCTGTCCACATAAAGACGTCACGGTAGATGCCCGCACCCGAATACCAGCGGGTAGAGGGCTGCGTATCGTTGGTGGTGATCTCCAGCTTATTGGTAATGCCGGGGCGCAGATGATCGGTCAGATCCAAAAGAAACGGGGTATAACCGTGCGGGTGCTTGGCGATCCAGTCATGGTTGAGCACGTATTCGGCGCAGGCGTAGGCGCCGTCCACGTCCAGGATATGGTGCTTTCCTTCCTCGGGGGTGAAGAACTTGGTATAAAAGCCCACACCGCCCACAAAAAAGCCGTTTCGGCCACCGCCGGGGGCTTTGGGATCACGTGGCTGGGTGATGCTGTAATCGTTTGGCAGGTCGATGTGGATACGGCCATTCGTGCCGGGAGCAGAGAGATACCAGTCTTTAGATATACAGACCTTGCGCATAGTAAAAACTCCTTCAAATGAATGATCATGATTGTTTTAGCATAAAAACCATGGTATAACAATACCACATTCGGACAAAAAATATCAATTTATGCCGTTTTTTCGAGATAATAAACCAGCACAGGCCGCACTTCATCGTGCGGCTTGTGCTGGTTTTCTATAGTGCCAGAATGACGTTAGAGGCAAACTCCTCCGTCTCGGCAGACGGGAGGATCTCGTTCGTCAGCTCGGCAAAAAAGGCGGTAATATGCGTTTCGGTGAAATAATGCCCGGCCTCCAGGAGGTTGATGCCCATTTCGGGTGCCTCCACCATCACGTTATAGCCAATGCGGCCGGAAAGATAGGTGTCTGCCCCGCAGGAAAGCGCGGCAGGGACAAAATCCTTCCCATCACCGCCGCAAACGGCAACGCGCTGCACAGGCAGGTCAGCATCTGCTGCCAGCACCATCGGGCAGCCAAGCACGGCCTTGACGTGCGCTGCAAAATCGGTAAGCGACATCGGCTCCGCCAGGTCGCCTACACGGCCGATCATTTCGCCCCCCTCGCCAAACAGCGAAAGGGCAGAAAGACCTAACATTTCTGCCAGGCGGTCATTCACACCGTCGATCACCGCATCGGCACGGGTGTGCAGCGAGATGACCGAGATCCCCGCGCGCAAAAGCCGCATGGCCTTGCGGGCAATGTGGTTGTCGGGGTCCAGTGAGCGCAGCGGGTGAAAGAGCAGGGGGTGATGGGAGATGATCAGGTCAAAGCCGTATTCCTCAGCGTACCCGACCGCATCCTCGGTCACGTCCAGCGTGCAAAGCACGCGGTGTACCTCACGCTCACCATCCGGCGTCAGCATCAGACCGTCATTATCCCACTCGCAGGAAAGGGAGGGGGAAACACGGTCACATAGGTGTTCGTAAAACTGTTTTACCGTCATATCGTCACCTGTATTGTTGTTGTAATAGCAGCAGATCGGAAAGAAGGGCCGCTGCTTCTGCATCTGCCGCATCTGCGGCGGCTTGCCCGGCAAGCATATTGCGCAGGGCCGTGATCCTTCTCGTAAGCAGCTCCAAAAAGCAGGCACGCTCCTCCTCCGTTTCGCAAGCGGGGGCGCCCAGCTCTGCTACCACGGGGGAAAGGGTACGCGGCGTACCGTCATATTCGGCACACAGGCAGCTGTATACCCGCCCGGCGGCACGGCATGGCCGCTCTGCCACGATGGCAAAGCCCTCTGCAGCCAGGTAACGGCGCAGGGTGGCCGCCCGTGTCATAGGCTGCAGGATCAGGCGCACGGCCCCCGTGCGCACAAAGGGGGCGGCAGAAAGGATCTCCACGATCAGCTCGCCCCCCATGCCGCAAATGGCAATGTCGGTCAGACCACGGTCCTCTAACCCTTGCAGGCCGTTTGTCAGCACCGTTTCGATCTGCCCTGCCATGCCGCAGGCGGCAATATGCGCCCGCGCCCGCGCCAGCGGCCCCTCGCCGATATCGGCCGCGATCGCACGCGTGATCTGCCCCGCCTGCAAGAGGTGCAGGGGGAGGTAGGCGTGGTCGGTCCCGATATCGGCAAAAATTGCCCCCGGCCGGACGAAGGAGGCCGCTGCCAGCAATCTGCCGTCAGACAGCGTTTTCATCCTTTATTTCTCGAGAAAGCTGTTGATGGTCTTTACCAGCTCGTCAGCATCCGTGCCGTGAACGGCGCAGGCCTGCTCAATGCTCTCCCCGCGGGAGGCAGGGCAGCCCAGGCAATGCATGCCAATGGCAAAGAAGAACTGTGCCGTCTCCGGATTGGCGTCAAGCACGTCGCCGATGATCGAATCTTTCGTTACTTTCATGATAGGTATTCCTTTCTTATATGAGATTACTTACATTATAAATTGTGCGGGCGGTCTTGTCAACCCCTTTTTTTGAAATTCTACGCCCGCAGACATGACATATTCTGCCCTGGCTTACTTTATTTTCTGCATCGGCTCTTGATTTTTTGCGTAGGATATGATATACTGAAAGAAAAGAACGGTTTTATTTGAGAAAACAGGAGGAAAGAACCCCTTGATCATCGCACTTGAAGAAGCGAAACGTAAGCTGGTCGATATGCGGGCAAGCCTGGTGGAGCTGCGCTCGGCGCTGCGTATTGACGTATTAAAGGAGAGGGCTGACGAGTTAGAGGCAGCCTCGCTTGAGCCTAACTTCTGGAACGATGCGGCAAAAAGCACGCGCGTGATGCAGGAGATCAAGCAAATGAAGGATACCATTGAGGAATACGAGACACTCTGCACCCGGTTAGAGGATGCCGTAGTCCTTTCCGAAATGGCTATCGAGGAGAATGATGAAAGCTCGCTGCCCGAGGTAGAGGCAGAGCTGGAATTCGTTTTGAAGGAAGAGGAGCGCATGCGCATTGCCGTCCTGCTCTCTGGCCCTTATGATAAAAACAACGCCATTCTTGCCTTCCACCCCGGTGCCGGCGGTACCGAGGCACAGGACTGGGCCTCTATGCTGTACCGCATGTATACCCGCTGGGGCGATGCGCATGGCTTTAACGTCAAGCTTATTGACTGGCTGGATGGGGATGAGGCAGGCCTGAAGAGTGCGACTATTATGATCGAGGGTATGAATGCCTACGGCTATCTGAAGAGTGAAAACGGCGTTCACCGCCTGGTGCGCGTTTCTCCCTTTGATGCCTCCGGCCGCCGCCAGACCTCCTTTGCCTCGGTCGAGGTGCTGCCGGAGTTTGACGATGCAGACGAAAGCTCGATCGAGATCCGCCCGGAGGATATTGAGGTAACGGCCCACCGCTCCAGCGGCGCGGGCGGCCAGCATATCAACAAGACCGACTCGGCCATTCGTATCGTTCACCTGCCTACCGGCATCGTGGTTGGCTGCCAGACCGAGCGTAGCCAGCTGCAGAATAAGGAAACAGCTATGAAGATGCTGCGCTCCAAGCTGCTGGCCATCAAGCAGCAGGAAAAGCTGGACCGCGTAGAGGACATTCAGGGTGTGAAGAACAACATCGAATGGGGCTCCCAGATCCGCAGCTACGTCTTTATGCCGTATACCCTGGTCAAGGATAACCGCACCGGGTTTGAGAACGGCAACGTTTCTGCCGTTATGGACGGCGATCTGGATGGGTTTATCAACGCCTATCTGAAGATGAATGCCGGCAAAGAACAAGCAAAATAAATAAAACGATATAAAGGAGAAAAAACTATGAAAAAACGCTTTTCCTTAAAAGAGACCCGTCTGTTTATTGCTATGGCGCTGGTGGTACAATCCATTTCGTTTTTCATCATGTTTATTATTCTCTGCGCCAAGAAAAAGAGCATTGCGGCAGCATTCCTTGCCGTTTCGGCAATGGGTGGCAGCACGGCCGGCTATCTGCTCTGGCAGCTGAAGGAAGAAACGGATGCGGAGTTTGACGCAGCCAAGGAAGCCCTGGAGAATGATGAGTTCCTTGAATTTGACGAGGCACGCATCGCAGCCGACCTCGCACACGGCACCGCCGATGAGGAAGAGGATGCAGACGTCATTCCCTGTGAAGAAAACGTTTCCGAGGATGAGTTCAACTAAAAATAATGAAAAATACCAAAGGGACACCTACCTTCTTTACGGTAGGTGTCCCTTTTGCGTTGCTTAATGTGCAGGCAAGGAATCAATGGCATCCTTGGCCTCTGACAGGGCATAATTCAGCTCGATCATGGTGGGGAGCAGCTGTGCGCGGGTGGTACCCGCGTTGGCAACGGGGTTGCCGTCTGCGTCCAGGGTGTAATAGCGGCTTGCATCGAGATAGGCATTCTCGATCCGCTCAATGCCGATGCCCGCATAGCGCAGGTCCTCAATGATTGCCTTGGAATCGGTCAATATACGCTGGAACTCCGCAATAGCGGCATCATCCACCACCTGAACGAGGGTCTTGATGGTGGTGCCTGCCTCCACCGAATAACTGAATTTCTCGGTGGGGGAATAAGTGCCTGCATACGCCTTCCAGTTATCGGTAACGAAGGAGCCGGTGCCGCCTGCCTCGCCGTTGTAGCCCACGATGTTGGCCTGGCCGGCATAGGTATCACCAATTCGGTACCAGCCGCCCACGATGTTGCCGTTCTCATCCCGGTCGCAGGTAAATACCGCTACGTAGACCGGCGCATAGCCGTTGGGGGTATCCAGCGGGTCGGTGGTAAGGTACAAGGTCATCTCACAGCCGTAACCGCGGAATTCACCGCCGTTTGTCTCGTTTTTCGCCACGTAATCGTCACCGGTATTGTTGTTCCAGTCCAGATTCTCGTGCTTGATCAAAACGCTGGCCGGCGTTGTTTGCCCGTCTATGATCATGTTCAGCTGGCCGGCAAAAAGCGTCTCTACGGCATACGAGTCGCTGTTTACGGCGTTGCTTACGTTACCAATGTAGTTGGAGGTCCATTCCTGCTGTCCGTCAAACTTGTTGTCAAGATTATCCACCAGGGTATCGTAGGTGGAGCGGGTGTTCAGGATATCCAGGAATTTTTCAAAAACAGCATTTCTCGCTGCCGCCTCAGATTCTACGTTGATACCGAATTGGAAGTTCAGCAGCGTCCGCCAGTCGGTGGCGTCTGCCATATCCTGGCCTACCGTATACGTGGCGGTAAAGACCAGGGTCTCACCCGGGGCAACGATCCTGTCATTGTTTGGAAAGCTTACCGTAACGCCGATCCTGGAGTTGCTGTTGGCGGTGCTGACGTAGCCGTTCCCGTTATATCCCGTAAGGGCGGTTTGGTAGAACAGACCGCGGTAAGCGTATTCATGATCGGTATTGTTAAAGACGGTGATCTCGTAAGTAACGGTGCCGGCGTATTTTGTTGTGGTTTGGTTTCCACCCCAGCCCGGCCACCAACCGCCGCCGGAGGACGAGGTGGTTTCATTCTTTTTGTCAATGGTCGCATCTACCGTTGTGGTGTACGGTATAAATTCTACCGTCTGGTGATCAACGTTGCCGGTGCCCTTGGTTACGATATCGATAATGAAAAGGCCCTCCGGGATCTCGATCGTTGCGGAGCCGGTCATGCTCAGGTCATCCGTGAAGGAGGAATACCCAACGGTGATGAACAGAAACATACAGGAGAGAGCTACACATACTGCTGCGATAGAACGCTTTGTCATCATAACTCTCTCCTTTCCTGTTATTTGATTGTTCAGCGATCGCCTTCGTCATCCTTTGGGGTGATCGCCATTCTGGCATGGCGCTTGATGACGGCAATGATCTTTTTGAGTGGGTGGGGGTGCGTGTCAGGGTCAATGGTATGGTTGGCGTGCGCTACGGCAGCCTTGCGGATGACCTCCCGGTCCTTTGCCGCATCATGTGTGGGAACAAGCACCATATCACCCTTCTCCAGCACCTCGCCGTTCGGGTCATAACGGTACACCTTGTTGCCCTTCTTTTCCTCGGGCCAGACAACGGAAACGACCTCAAGGCCGGGCTCCTCCTCGGTGCCTTCGTAATCTACGTCATCGTCACCTACGAAGTCCACTTCCTCTAAAACAACGTCAGGGGTCGCCATCGCCTCGGCAATCTCCTCGCGGTCAACGCTTTCGTCAAGGATGATCGCCTCTTCCATGCCGCTCTCGTCCTCCACAACGAGGACAGAGCTGCACGGCTCTTCTTCAGTTTCTTCTTCTACGGTTTCTTCTTGCGGTGCGTAGAGCTGATCGTAGTTATCCACCTTGATCTCATACAGATATAAGATCTTGGTGTTGGTGGGAACCAGGAAAAGGGCTCTCGTTTCGTCCGCGTTCTCGCTCATGAGAACGGGGGATTGAATGGTATCCCGGATGCCCAGCATTTCGGTAAAGGTCTTGACTTTTACGATCTGGTAACCTTCCGTGTCAAACTCACCCTCGATCTGCTGGATGAAGGAGCGATAGGACTTGAGGATCTTCTTGACCTTAATGGTGTAGTTTACGTCCTCGTTTCTCGTAACGTAAATGAAAAATACGAGAATGCAAGCAAGGAGCAGTGCGATCACCGCCGATGCGATACCGATGGCAAGGGGAATGTTCTGGCTGATGATGCCGCGGCAGGCCAGAACCTTGCTCTCATCCTCGGGGGTGTTGGAGGTGGTGTGCATGCTGAAATTCTGCTCACCGAGCGGAATGTTCAAAGAAATGAAATAGCTGTTCTGGTTGTTTGACTCAAATTCGTTGCACTGGCTGATCACGTCAACGTGCAGGGTGACCACCAGCATGCTGGTAGCATTGTTCAGGCCGTAGGCCTCTACAAATTGATGGGCAAGCGCATTGTACTTGGGGAAATCAATGGCTACGCTTTCTTTGATGCTGATGCTGTCACTGCGGCGTTGGCTGGCCTTCACGTCCGGGAGAAGAGGCTCGATGGGGTCAAAGATATGATCCCCCGTATCCTTATCCGAAACAACGAGCTGGGCAGTAATGCCGTAGGTATAGTCAAAGCCCACGTTGGAGGAATCCATGCGGAGGGCATAGGAGAACTCTGCCTTGATGGCATCCACAAGCGACGTAACGTAGGACTGATGGGAACCGATCCATTCCTCGTCAAAGAAGGCGTTGTCCTGATACTTGACCGAATAGTCCACCGCTCCGTTTTCTGTATATTCGATGTAATACGTGCGATCCATCTGATCGCGAATGACGAAGGAACCAAGCGAGATCACGCAAACCAAAGCCAGTACGATGGCCTGGATCAGGATCCATCTTTTGCGGTTTCGCTTATATTCCTGCCGCCTTTTTCTTTCAACTTCAGACATAATGTCTCCTTCCTTAACGGTGAAACAGGCTGCGCATCCAAAGTGTTGGGTAGCCGATATAAGGGATCTTGAAGTTTACAAGGCCGATGATATCCGAATCGAAAATAAACCCGGTATCCTTGCTTGCGTTGGCATCTCCCTTGGTAAAGTAACGTGTTTGTCCGTTAATGATCTGTATATCAACGACACGGTGGATCACCACACGGTCATTTTTCTCAAAAGCAATGACCTGACCTTCTGCAATGGTCTGGTCCTCATAACGCTGGTATATGGCAGCGTCCCCTTTGTTTAATTCACCCGTCATGCTTTCGGTAGCGATAACGTAAGCCCCAACCGAGAACTGGTTGGATATGATCATTACCGTGGCCGTCATGGCCATGATGGCAAGGGCGGTGATGGGAACGGCGAGCTTGCTCCTTTTGACCAGGGCATAACGCCGCTTTCTTTCAAAAAGTGAATCAATGAACAGAAAGATCAAAAGGGGCGTAAAAAGGTTTATGAATGAGACAAGCGATTTGGCGATCCCGGGGATCACCGGAATAAAGTACAGGTAAAGCGTGGTAACGGCGCGAAAAACGATGTTGGGGTAAAAGCGGTATCGTTTAGACAGATAGCCGTAGAGAAGATTGGCAATGAAGGCCGGGAACATGGTCTCTGCGACCAGCTCCATAAAATGGTTAAAGGAGGAGATCGCCACGTCTGCCGTTGCGCAAATGATCATTTCCGCAAGAACGCAGGAGAGGTAGCAGAGGATCTCCGATGCCCGGTCCTCCTGCGCACGGATGATCCAGCGGTAGACCTCCGTGGCCACGATGATCACGGCCGCGGGAATCATACGCGTGAAAAAGAACCTTAACCGCAGGGCATAGGGATTGTTGAGATAACCAAATTCCAGCCCGGTGAGGTAGTACAGCATCAGGTAAACCACCGCCATGACCGACACGATCATAAGCACCTGTTGCTGATTCACGGATGGAATGCTTCTTTTTTTGATAAGCAATACGGCAACGATCGCAGCTGCCGTACATGCAACGGCAGCAAGGATCCGCCCTGCCGTATCAAAGGGAATCAAAAAGATGATCAGAAGGGCGGCAAAAAACGAAGCCGAAAGGATATGTAATCTTTTTCTGTCGGTCATGCCGCCCTCCTTTTCTCTTACTTTCGGACGAACCGAATGATGGAATTACGGGGTAACGATGGTAGGATCGTAGTCCGTAGCGGTGAAGCCAAGATCAAAGGCGGTGGTCACCTCGGTCTGCGGCGTCTTGATGCAGGTGAGGGTTATGGTGATGTCCAGCGTATCGCCTGCAGCAAGAGGCATAACGCTGGTGTTGCCCCAGCTGGTGCTGACCTTGAAGTAGGTGCCGTTGCTGACAACGATGGAGTCCAGCTTGACCCATGCGTCAACGTCGCCGGCGTTGGTGATCTCAGCTGCGCAGATGACAGAGTCGCCCTGGCCAGACATGGCATTGTCATCAACCACGATGGTGATCTTATCGGCTGCCTCGCCATTGGTATCGGGGCCGATCGTAGCAGTACCCTTATCGGCAGAGATAACGGCCTCAGTGAAGTAGACGTCCGCAGCAAAGGCGTTCTCTGCGTTCTCGGCAGTGATCGTGGCGTTACCCGTGATGCTCAGATCGTCGGACATGGCTGCAAAACCAACAGCCAACAGCATAACGGCTACCAGGATGAAGGCGGTGATGGCGGTTTTTCTGTTTCTCATGGTCATTGTTTTTGTTTCCTTTCTGTATATTTGTTTTTATATCCAAGGTCATGCAAAAACGGGGGGCTCGGTGGTTTGGTAAGCACCCCTGTTACAGCAGCACCTTTGAGATATCAATCATATAATGGTGCATAATGAAGTATACCACCGAAGTTGGTATTTGTCAATACTAATTTTCAATTTTTATCCAAGGCGCACGCAGGAAAACGGCAAGGCGAGAAAGCCTTTTTGCATAAAAGAAAAAAGCAAGCAAGAGAGGAAGAGAGATCACACTCTTGCGTGCTTTTTGTAAAAGGCGTGTATATGCTGTGCTTTGATAAAAAAGATCCCGGCTCTTTATTGCCCAAGCGACATCAGCAGGAGCAGCAGCAGGCCCGCTGCCAGAATACCACCGCCGACCAGCAGAGCGACCTTCCAGCCCGAGAGGGGGGCATGGCCGGCTGTGCGCCCGGTCTCGCCGTTGACCATAAATTGAAACACCTTGCCGTGGAAGGCGTAGGAGGAGAGCCACAGCGGCAGCAGGATGTGCTTGAACTTGACGGCCTCGTAGTTGTGGCTGTAATGCATGCCGCGATAGGTGTCATAATGCAGTGAGGACTCGATGTGTGCGGCCATGCGCCGCTCCATGACGGTGCGAACGGTCTCAAACCCCTCAGAAAGGCCAATGCTGTACCGCTCGGCAAAAAAACCGGCCAGATACGCGGGGTTATAGACGTTCAGCACCTTCATGCTGTAGCCACCCAGCCGCTCCAGCAGGCCACGGTCGATCTTCTTGGTGGCGGGGCAGGGGATATTGTCAAAATCCAGGTGCATCTGCCCGCTGATGGGGTACCAATCGGTACGGGTGCGGGTGCGCGTTTGCGTCTTGCCGTTGACGCGCACCGTATAATGCTCTACGCGGCGTATGCCGCCAAAGCCGCTGTAATCGGTGGTCAGGGCGGCGTCAAACGTCCAGTAGGGGATGTAGATGCCCTTCATTTCGGGCGTCTTTGCCTCTTTTTTAAAGCTGCGCGGGGCAAGCCATTGCTTTTTCACCCAGGTGCGGAAGCTGCTGTGCGCCTGCTCCTCGGAAATGCGGAAGGGGATCATCGTCTCGGGGGAGATCACCGCCTTCCCGGTCGGTGCCTCGGTGACGTAGTGTGAGGAGCAAAAGGGACAGGTCGCCGTCATGGCGGCGGCACCCAGCACCGTCTCTGCACCGCAGGAGGGGCAGGTCAACAATTGCTCCGGCTCGTTTTCCCACATCGGTGCTTCAAAATGCTCGTCATCCGGAAAATATACATACTCGGCCGCCTCTACCTCTGCGCCGGGTATTTCTTTTTCCGTCTTGCAGTAGGTGCAGAACAGCTGCCCGTGCGCCGGGGAAAAGGACATCTGGTTGCCGCACTGCGCGCAGGGAAAGCCGACTGCCTTGCGCGAGACGGGCGTTTCCTTGCTTTCTGCCGTTTGTTCGTTGTTCATTTCAAACCTCGCTTGCTGTCATAATGGCGGGATACGCCGCATAGAATGAAATGGGCGGTCAGAATTGCTTTTTCATCTGCTCGGTGCAGTCACGGCAGATCATCTTGCCGTGAAAGTAGAGCACGTTCTGCGCATTGCCGCAGAACAGGCAGCAGGGCTGATATTTGGAAAGGACGATCTTATCCCCCTCCACAAAGATCTCCAGCGAATCGCGGCTCTCAATGCCCAGCGTATTGCGGATCTCAATGGGAAGAACGATTCTGCCCAGCTCATCAATTTTACGAACCATACCGGTAGATTTCATGATCGGAAAACCTCCAAAAATATTGTTACGACACAAGAATACCATAAAATACCAAAAAAGTCAATGAGTTTGCAAAAATATCTTTTTTCGACAGAAAAAAACATAGGTGACGTGTCTTGTGAGGCGGCAAAGCGTCAGGCTGAGGCGCGTTTTTCAGAGATCCTTGCCTGCTTGCCACGCCAGCTGCAGCAGCAGATCATCCGTATGCGAGCGGGGCAGGATGATCTGCCTGCCCGCCTCTCTGAGATCCGTTTGCGTGCGGGGCACCAGGCCGCCTTGACGCTGGATGGCGGCAATATGCTGCTGCCGCTCACCCTGACCGAGGAGGATGTGGTGCATACGTTGACCGCCCTTTGCGGCGGCTCGCTGTATGCGCATGCCAACACGCTGCGCATGGGCTATTTGTCTGCATACGGCTGCCGCATTGGGGTGGCAGGGCGTGCGGTCCATGATGAGCGAGGTGTCAGCGGCCTTGCCGGCTTCTCCTCGCTTTGCATCCGCCTGCCGCACGTTGTACCGGGGGCAGGTCGCATCGCAGAAGAGGCCTTTCGCCTGCTTTCCTGCCGCGCGGGGCTTTTGATCTATTCACCCCCCGGCGGTGGTAAGACCACGCTTTTGCGTGAATTTGCCCGTGCGATCTCCGCCGGGCCAAACGCTCGCCGCACCGCCATTATTGACACACGCACAGAGCTGTACGACGAGGCCTTTCCCGCCGCATGTCAGGTAGACGTGCTGCGCGGCTACCCCCTTGCCGTGGGCATTGAGATGGCCACGCGAACCCTCTCACCGCAGGTCATTGTTTGCGATGAGATCGGCAGCACGCAGGAGGCAGAAACGCTGTTATCGGTAAAGGGGTGCGGTGTTCCCATCGTCGCCTCCGTTCATGCCTCGGGCGTTGAGGAGCTGCTTGCCCGCCCGGCTGTTGCCATGCTGGTAGCGGGAGGGGTGTTTGCGGCGCATATTGGCATCTTTCGGCATGCGCACAGCTTTTTTTACCGTGTACAGGCTATCGGGAGGGGAGAATTATGCTGCAGTGGATAGGTGGCGCGTTGCTGTTTGGCAGCGCCTGCTGCCTTGGCTGGCACTACGCCGGGATAGAGGAAGGGCGCGTACGCCAGACAGAGGGCTTTTTGCTGCTCGTGCGGCATATCCGCACCCGCATCGTTTGCTTTTGCGACCCGATCGAGCGGATCTACGCCGATTTTCAGAACCCGGCCCTGGAGGCATGCGGCTTTTTGCCGGCAATGCGGGCGCACGGGCTTGCAGATGCGCTGCAGGCCTGCAAGGAGAGCTTGTATATCGGGGAAGAGGAGAGGCGCACCCTTGCCGCGTTTGGCGCAGAGCTGGGCAAAAGTGATACAGCCGCGCAGGCGGCCGTGTGTGACTATACGATCAAGGAGATAGAGGCGGTGCTTCACCGCCGGAAGGAGGAGGCACCGCGCCGTGCCCGCGCAGCACGATCTCTTGGGGTGTGCGGCGGGCTGGCGCTGCTGATCCTGTTATTTTAATTGAAAGGATACATAAAGAAGGATGGATGTCAGTCTGGTATTGAAGGTGGCGGGAGTGGGGCTTCTCGTCTCGGTTGCGCAGCAGATCCTTTCCCGCGCAGGGCGGGATGAGCAGGCCATGCTCGTTTCGCTTGCCGGCATCGTGCTGGTGCTGCTGCTGCTGATCGAGGAGATCGGTCGCTTGTTTTCTCTTGTAGAAAGCGTGTTTGGGCTTTGAGCGTTCTGCAGCTTTGCGGCGTTGGCATTTTGGCAGCGGCGGCCTCCTTGATCTTAAAAAGCAACGGGGCCAAGCTTGCCCCTCTGGTTGCGGTTGCGGGCGGGCTTCTGCTTTTGGTCTTTGCGTTTAACCGCTATCGGCAGCCGATCGAGGCCATGCTGCGCCTGGCAGAGGAGGCGGGCATCCGCTCCTCTCTTGCTGCCGTGTTAAAAATGCTGGCCGTCGGGTGTCTGACCACGCTGGCGGCCGACGTCTGCCGCGAGATGGGGGAAAGCACGCTTGGCGCGCGGGTAGAGATGTGCGGCCGCGCGGAGATCCTGCTGCTCTGCCTGCCGTTTTTGTTAGAGCTGTTTTCGTTGGCCCTTGGCCTGGTGGCGGCATGAGAGGCGCACGGATTTTGCTTCTTCTCGCGGTATGCCTTTGCCTGTTTACCCTGCCGTGCGCGGCGGTGGAGGAGGAGCAGCTGTTTTCTGACTTTTTTGCCGCGCTGCCGCCGGAGATCGAAAGCGCGCTGGGGGAGATGACCGGGGCAGAGGAGGCCGCCTCCCTCGTGGGGGCAGAATATCTGGTTTCGTTGGTCATAGACGGTCTGAAAAGCGAGCTTGCCGCCTCTTCCTCCTTTTTCTTTCGCGTGCTGGGGGTCGCACTGCTGCTTGCCGCCCTTGGCCGGCTGCAGGATGCACTGGGGGAGGGGGCCTCCACCCGTGCAGCCGAATGTGGCATTGGCGTGCTGCTCGTCCTTTTGCTGTATCGGGTGGCGGAGGCAGACGTCGGCCGCGCGGCGGCGGCCATCGGGGATATGAAAAGCTTTTCGGACGGGCTGATCCCCGTCTTTGGTGCACTGTTTGCCGCCGGCGGCAGCATCGGTACGGCAACGGCCGCAGCCGGCGGCTTTACTGCCTTTTCCTACGTGCTGCAGCATCTGATCGCCGGCGTCCTTTTACCCCTGCTGCGCGTTTTGTTTGGCTTTACCGTCATCACCTCCGTCGGGCGGCAGCCGGGCCTTTCCGGCATTTTTACCTCCCTGCGGCAGACCTATCTGACCCTGCTTGGCTTCGTTGCCCTGCTGCTTGCCGCCTCACTTGGCTTTCAAAGCACGCTGTCTGCCTCGGCTGATTCGCTTGCCGCCCATTCGCTCCGCTTTGCGGTCGGCAATCTGATCCCGGTGGTGGGCGGTTCGCTTGGTGGCACGCTGCGCACGCTGTCTGCCTCGCTTTCCTTATTGAAAAGCACGGTCGGCGTGCTGGCGGTCGCCGCGCTCCTGCTATTGCTTCTCCCTACGCTGATCGGCCTGCTGCTGCACCGCCTGTTTCTTTCCCTGGCCGCCTCCGTTTCCACTATGCTGGGCAGCGAGCGGGCAGGCAAGATCCTTTCCGATTTTCGCATGGTCTACGATCTTGCTATTGCCGCGCTGGCGGTGGGGACGGTGCTGTTTTTGCTGATCATCGGCATCCTTACCCGGTGCAGCCTGGCCATAGGAGGTGCCTGATGCAGGAATATCTTCGCTCCCTTATCCTGGTGGCGGCGGGGGCCGTGCTGGCCAGTCTGCTGCTGCCGGAAAAAAACGAACGGATGAAGCGCGTGCTGGAGTTTGGCATCTCCCTTCTTATTTTGACCGTGATCTGCCGCCCGCTTGCTGATATCGGCAGCCTTTCTGCCCTGCTGGACGGCATACGCCCGCCGGATATCCTGACGGGGGATATTGCCGTAGATGAGGATACCAAGGCCGCGGCAGAAGCGGCAGTTGGCAGCGGCATCGCGCAGGACCTGGCCGCTCATTACGGCCTGCCGGCCTCCTGCTTTACCGCAAAGGCGACGCTTGCGCGGAACGGGAGTGAGATCGTGATCGCCTCCCTCCACCTGACCGTGCGCGGAGAGGGACGGCTGCTGGATCTTTACAGCGTGCAGGAATATGCTGCGCGTACCTATCAAACGAATTGTGAGGTGATGATGGATGGCGGATGAGCGCGGTCTCCAAAAATACGGCAAGCTGCTGCGCGGCAAAGGCCTTTTGCTGCTGCTGGCTGCTGCCGGCATCCTGCTTTTGCTGCTGGGCAGCGGCGCAAGGGGCGGGAATACCGACGCGGCGCAGAGCGCACAGGATGAGGCTGCCGGCACCGAGGCCTATCGTGCAGCCCTGACGCAGGAGCTGGTCGCCCTCTGCAGCCGGGTAGAGGGGGCAGGGGAGGTGCATCTCTTGCTGACGCTTTCTGGCGGCGGCGAGGCGGTCTACGCGGCGGATAGCACGGCAGACGGCCGCACCGACCATGTGCTTTCCGGCGGAGAGGGGCTTTTGCTATACCGCAAGACTCCCGCCGTGCTTGGCGTTGGCGTGGTGTGCAAGGGCGGTAAGGACCCGTCCGTGTGCCGGGAATTGACGGCGCTGCTCTCGGCTACGCTCGGCATTGGCAGCAATCGGATCTATATCTCCTACGGTTAGTCATATTGCCCACAGGGGGCGCATATAATAAAACACATGAAAAAAAGAAATACCGGAGGAAAACGCATATGTCAAACGGCAAAATTTTCGGCAAACAGGGAATTATCGCAAAGATCGGCAAACGGAACTGGATCATCATCGGCGCGGTGCTGCTGGTAGCAGTTGCCGTCTATCTCAATTACATCTGGTTCTATGACCCCATGTCTTCGATCGGCTACGGTGATAACAACATGCAGGATCAGTACCAGGACGGTCAAAACAGCGCCGGCACGGGCGGAACCGTCAGCGAATCCTACTTCACCTCTGCCCAGCTCAGCCGTGAGAAGGCACGCGACGAGGCGCTTGACGTGCTCAAAACGGTGGTAGAGAGTGAGGATGCCCTGCAGGAGACCAAGGATACCGCCCTTTCGGATATCTCGCGCATCGCGCTGGATATGGAGCAGGAGGCCAATATTGAAACGCTGGTAAAGGCAAAGGGCTTTGCCCAGTGCGTTGCCGTCAAGAGCGGAGACCAGATCAGCGTGATCGTGGAAAGCGAGGGGCTGATGCCCAACCAGGTTGCCCAGATCAAGGAGATCGTGTATAAAGAGACCGGCATCAAGCCCGCCGGCGTGACCATTATCGAAAAGGCCAAAGAGGCGTAAATACCAGCAGCCGCGAGGGGTCCTCGCGGCTGCTTTTTTCATTTTCCGCTTGACTTTTCCTGCCATTTGTGTCATAATGGGTGAGGTGTAAACCTCTTGAAAAATGAAAGGCGAAAAGATGAAACGATTATTTGGCCAAACGGTAGACGTCACGGGCGGCCCGCTGATATCCTCGATCTTGAAATACAGCATTCCCGTTGTGATCGGCAGCCTGATCCAGGTGCTGTTCAACGCGGCAGATATTGCCGTGCTTGGCAACATGGCAGACGGTGTGGCCGTTGCCGCCGTTGGCGTCACGGCATCGATCGTCGGCCTGATCGTCAATTCCTTTGTCGGCCTTTCCTCCGGCTGCACCATTATGCTGGCCCGCTTTATCGGCATGCGGGATGAGCGGCAGGCGCGTGCCACGGTCGGCACCTCTATGGTGTCCTCCTTCTTTATCGGGCTCTTGCTGACGGTCGTCGGCATTGCGCTGGTGGACCCGATGCTGGATCTGATCGATTGCCCGACCGAGTGCTTTTCGGGTGCGGCGCTTTATCTGCGCATCTATTTTTCGTCCATCCCTGCCATTATGGTCTATAACTTCGGCGCAGGTATTCTGCGCGTCAATGGGGATACCAGCAGCCCGCTGCTGTATCTGATCCTTTCCGGCCTTCTCAACGTCGGGCTGAATATTATCCTCTGCCTCCTTCTGCCGCAGAAGGTTGCGGCCGTGGCCATTGCCACTCTTGCCTCACAGGTGCTTGGCGCGGTGCTGGTGGTCCTTCGCCTGATGCATACAGAAGGGGAGTGCCATCTTGACCTGCGACAGCTGCAGTTTTCCCCCTCTATCCTGGGGCGGGTGCTGCGCCTTGGCTTTCCCGTGGCGCTTAACGCCTCGCTGTACAGCCTGGCCAATCTGCAGATCCAATCGGCCATCAACAGCTTCGGCACCGGTGCCGTTGCCGGCAATACGACCTCTACCAACGTAGAGGGCATTCTCAACAGCGTGACCGGTGCGCTTGGTGCCGCTACGGTGGCCTTTGTCGGTCAGAACGTTGGCGCGGGCAACCGTGACCGCGTGCGAAAAAGCATCCTGATCTGCGTGGTGATCGGCGTTGTTTCCTGCCTGGTGCTTGGGTACGGCGTTCTGTTCTTTGGCCGGGATATTCTTGCCATCTTCACCCCGGGGGATGCCGAGGCGATCAAATACGGCTACATACGCATGCAATTCCTGCTCTCTATGTATTTCATCCCTGCGATCAGCAGCGTGATCAATTCCTCCACGCAAGCCTTCGGCTATACGTTTTTGCCGATGATCACCTCGCTTATCACCGTGCTTGGCTTCCGCGTGGTGTGGATGGCGTGGATCTACCCCCACTTCCTGATCATCGAGAGCCTGTATTTCTGCTTTGTCTGCTCCTGGATCTTGACCATGCTGGTCAATCTCGTCATGTTTACCGTTGTTTATACCCGCTACCGCCGCGGCCGCACGCGCGCGGTGTAACCCGGCGCAGCGAAAAAAAGAAGAGCCTGGACGTTCGTCCAGGCTCTTCTTTTTTTCTTAAAAAATTCTTTATGCCCAGCTCATCGTACCCGGCTTCGGGTCACGGATGATCGATTCCTTGAGGAACTGTACGGCGTGGCACAGGCCCTCCTCGGTGGTCATCAGGCTGTCCTCATGCTCAATGCTCAGCACGCCGTCATAGCCGACGAGGCGCAGGTTGCTGATCATATCGCGCCAGTAGTCCAGGCCGTTGCCGTAGCCAACCGAGCGGAAGATCCAGGAGCGGTGGATCTCATCGCTGTAGTGCTTGGTATCCAGCACGCCAAACTTGGCGGTATTGTACTTGTCGATCTTGGTATCCTTGGCGTGGAAGTGGTAGATCGCCCCCTCCAGCACGCGGATGGCGGCAACCGGGTCGATGCCCTGCCAGATGAGGTGCGAGGGGTCAAAGTTCGCGCCGATCACGTCGCCAACTGCCTCACGCAGGCGGAGCAGCGTTTCGGGATTGTAAACGCAGAAGCCGGGGTGCATCTCAAAGGCGATGCGGTCAACGCCGTGCTCCTTGGCAAAGGCAGCCGTCTTCTTCCAGTAGGGAATGATCACGTCGTTCCACTGGTAGTCCAGCACGTCAAGAAAATCCGGGGGCCATGCGCAGGTCGCCCAGTTGGGGGTGGTGTCAGCCGGGGAGCCACCCGGGCAGCCGGAGAAGGTGATCACCGTGCGGATGCCCAGCTTTTCTGCCAGCAGAACGGCGTTCTTGAAATCACGGTCAAACTGTGCAGCGATCTCCTTGTTCGGGTGAACGGCGTTGCCGTGGGTAGAAAGGGCACAGATCTCAATGCCGTATTTGGCAAAGGAGGCCTTGAATGCCTCTAATGCCGCCGGGTCAGCGAGCAGCTTTTCCGGGTCGCAGTGCGCCTTGCCGGGGTAGCCGCCGCAGCCGATCTCGACGCTCTCGATCCCCAGCTTTTGAAATTTTGCAAGTGCCTCATCCAAGGGCATATCGGCAAACAGGTTGGTCAATACGCTTAATTTCATGGAAAAAAATCCTTTCCTGATTTGTTACCTCTATTATACAGGTTTTTTTACCGCTTTGCAAGTGGCTTTTTTCGTTTTGTTGTAAAAATCGTCCTGTAGCCGGGCATACTGCTTCCGGGAGGGAAGATCATGGGAAAAGTTGTATGGAAGAAAACGGTATTCTGGTTTTTATGCGGGGCGGTCATTTATCCGGTCATTGAGCTGCTGTGGCGCGGGCACAGCCATTGGTCAATGGCCTTGGCAGGCGGTGCTTGCACGGTGCTGCTGCTGTTTCTGAACGGCCTGTTTCCCGCGCTTGCGCGGCCGGTGCGCGCGCTGATCGGCGGTGGATTGATCTGCACGGTGGAATTTTTGTTTGGCGTGGTGTTCAACCTGCTTCTTGGCTTGGCGATATGGGATTATTCCGGCCTTTCGTTTCATATCATGGGGCAGGTCTCGCTGCGGTATTTCCTGTTGTGGTGCGGCTTTTCTTACCTGCTGACCTTTTTGTTTGACCGCGTTTGGGAGGCGGCCGATATCCGTGAAGAAATTTTTCGCGCCGCTGTATAACCGCCTGCAGGATGGGTACAATAGAAACAGATACGAAACACACCAAGGCATGATCGCGTATGGCGTGGGGCGTATCCAATACGCACGGTAAAGGAAAAAACACCACGCATGATGAACACCGATCTGCCGCTTGGTTTTATGGCTGCCTTAGCGCAGGATAAGCGAGCTATGCAATCGTTTGCCCATATGGGTGACAGAGAGCAGGAGGCTGTTCTCTCACGGGCTCGGCGGGCAAGGTCACGCGCGGATATGCAGCTGATCGTGATGTCGCTATCGGAAGAGTGGAACGCGACCGAGCAGTATTGAGCGTTTTTTTCTGTGCGGGGATGGATTTGTGCTGTGCCGAGTCCATCCTTTCCATAAAAAAAGGGGCGTTGCCCCTTTTTTTATCGTATTCTTGCCAGGTTCTTGACGCCTTTTGCCAGCGCGGCAAGGAAGAGGTCGATCTCCTCCTCGGTGTTATGGTGGGAGAAGCTGACGCGAACGGTGCAATCTACCTCTTTTTCCTCCAGGCCGAAGGCAAGCAGCGGCGGCGAGCCGTGCCGCCCGTGCGAGGAGCAGGCAGAGCCGCTGGAAACGTAAATGCCAAGCCCGGAAAGGAAGTGCAGCACCGTCTCGCTCTTGATGTGCGGCATCGTCAGACTGACGATGTGCGGCGCGCGGACGGGCGGCAGATTGACCTTTACCTCACGCAGGTCTTCGTTTTCTGAAAGACGCGCAAGCAGGGTGCCTTGCAGGGCAGCGAGCTGTGCTGTACGGGCAGGGAAGCTTTCCTTTGCGTAGGTGCAGGCCTCGCCAAAGGCGGCGCAGCCGGCTACGTTCTCGGTGCCGGAGCGCAGGCCGCCCTCTTGCCCACCGCCCAGCACCAGGGGGGAGAGCCCCTTGTTCTTGATGATGGCAGGGCTGACCCATAAGGCCCCCACGCCCTTTGGCCCCTCGATCTTGTGTGCGCTGACGGTGATCATATCATAGCCGTCCCGCGGGGAGAGCGGCACCTTCATAAACGCCTGTGTTGCATCGGTATGAAAAACGGCCTCCGGCGCCAATGCGTGCGTCAGACGTGCCGCCGTTTTCAGATCGTATAACGCCCCCGTTTCGTTGTTGACCAGCATCATGCTGACCAGCACGGTGTTTTTGGTGAGCGCCTCCTCCAGCGCGGCCATGTCCAGCACGCCGCCCCGCGTGGGGATCTCGATCACCTCGTACCCCTCGGCCTTCAGTCGGCCAAGCGGCCGCGCAAGAGAGGCGTGCTCACCCGCCGTGGTGATGATGCGTGCGCCGCGGCGATACCGCTCCTTGGCGTAGGCGCGGCCAAAAACGGCAAGGTTGTTTGCCTCGCTGCCGCCGGCGGTAAAGATCAGCTGCCCGTCACGCGCGGAAAGCGCGGCCATCACGGCGCGTCTGCCCTCGTCCAGCGCGTGTGCGGCACGCAGGCCGGCCCCGTGGAGCGAGGAGGGGTTGCCCCAGCATTCCTCCTGCACGGCAAGGAAGCGCTTTTGCGCTGCCTCGCACATTTTGGTCGTAGCACTGTTGTCAAAATAGATCTCGTTCATATCAGTCAAATGCGATCCCCGCGATCATGGCATTCGCCTCGTCCAGGTGGTGCGCGTACCGCTCCTCGGCTGCGGTGTAGGTAAAGGTGTACACGTAAGAGCCCTTGACGAAAAGCTCCTGCATAAAGCGGTAAGAGGTGCCGCCCTTGGTTGCGGTAAACTCATAGCGCAGGCTGTCGATCTCTGCTGTGCTTGCCTTGCGCCTTTCTTCCTTTTTCACCAGCTGGTAGTCGGAAAGCTGCTCCCGGTATTCCTTTTCCAGATTTTCAAAATACTCGGGCAGGGTATTGGCTGCGGTGGGGTAATTTCTGACAAGAGAGATGCTTGTGCGGTTCTCCTCCGAGACGTAGGCGCTGACCGTGCCGTTTTGCAGGTCGGTCACCCACGAGGCGGGAACGTACAGGTGAAAATCGTGAATGGCAGGGTCGGCAATATCCTTGACCCCACCGTTGACCGTGCTATCGGTATCGGTCGGGGAGGCAGGCGTGCCGGTCGCCTCTTCCTCCGTGAACAGGAAATTGGCAACAACGGTCTCTACCACGGCGGTGTACTGCTCATAGTCCTTTTCAAAGGGGGCCATGTAGGTCAGCACGTACATTTTTCCGTTCCGCTTGCTGACGTACTGCGTCACGCCGTACTTGTCCTTTTCGCCGTCCCCGTCTCCGTCATACAAAATGCCGGAGAATTTGTAGCGCAGCGCGGCGTTTTTGCCAAGCAGCGTTTTGGCGGCATCCTCGTCCATATGGAACTCGGTAAACATTTCCTCAGTTTCCTCGCGGGAGGCGTTCCAGTATTCTGCCGGCTCACGCTTGGAGTTGAAGGAGGAAAATATAATGCGCGCGGTTGCATAGGTGGCAATGGTCACGCCGGTGGAGTGATCTACCTTCCAATCATCGGGCAGGAACAGGTAATAGCCAACCCCCTCGCCCGTTGCATCCTTCATCCCCTGTGGGATCGGCACACCTCCTGCCTCCTCTGGTGCTGCACATCCGGTAAAAAGCATGCACAGGGCAAGGCAAAGCAGCAGCGCCGTTGAGAGGATGCCTTTTGTTGTCTTTTCGTTGCGGTTCATGTTTATTCTCCTTGTTGTTATTCATCCAAGATCGCGCGGCAAAAGGCCAGACCGCGTTCTTCAAAATTTTCAAATTCATCAAAGCTGGTGCAAGCGGGGGAAAGCAGAACGGTGTCACCCGGCCCCGCACAGGCCTTGGCAAGCACGGCAGCCTCATGCATGTGGGTGCATACCGTTTGCGGAATGCCGCTGTCTGCCAGCGCTGCGTGAAGCTCTTTTGCGGCTGCACCAAACAGAAAGACGGCCTTTGCATACCGCACAAGCGCCTGCCGCAGCGGCAAAAGGGAAAGCCCCTTGCCGGCCCCGCCGCATAAAACGATCACGCGCCGGTCAAGCGCCGCCAGCGTAGCCGCCGTGCGCGAGGGGGTAGAATCGATCGAGCTGTTATAATAGGCCACGCCGTTTACCGTGCCGATATGCTCTATGCGGTGGCGCACCCCGGCAAAGCTACGCGCGACCGCCTGCATGGCCTCACGTCCGGTGTACGGATAGACCAAGCCGATGGCGGCCAGATAATTCTCTACATTGTGCCTGCCCGGCAGGCGGATGTCCGACGCGGGGAACAGGGGGCGACCGTCGTAGGCCACTTCTCCGTTTTCCACCGTTACCGTATGGCAGGTACCAAATTCCGCCAAAAGATCGCGCCTTGCACGGGTGGCGGAAAAAATCGTTTTGTCCGCCCGGCGGCGGGCGATGCTTGCCGTGTAAGGGTTATCGGCATGCAGCACGGCGTGTGTGGCCGGGCCGAGGATATGCTCCTTGGCGGCGGCGTATTCTGCCATGTCGCGGTGCCAGTTCAGATGGTTTTCCGTCAGGTTGGTGATGGCGGCGCGGTGCGGCGGGCGCGGGTGCGTCATCAATTGAAAGCTGGAAAGCTCGCAAAGCGCAATGTCTTTTTCACGCATAGCGGGCAGATCGCCGATCAGCGGCCGTCCGATATTGCCACCCACGTAGACCGTGCGCTTGGCCTGCTGCAGCATCAGTCCGGCGATGGTGGTGGTCGTCGTTTTCCCATCGCTGCCGGTCACACCAAGCAGGGTGGCGGGGCAAAGCGCAGCAAACAGATCGTATTCGCCCGAAAGGATCGCGCCGTTTTCTACCGCCCGCTGAATGGGGGGTAGATCAGGCCGCAGCCCGGGAGAGCGGAACAGGATATCCTCGTCCATGCCGTCAAGGTATCCATCACCCGTGACCAGGCGCACGCCGCGCGCGGTCAGATCAGGGCGGTCAAGCGGCCGCCGCTCACGCACCGTGATGGCAAGCCCCCTGTCCAGCAGAAAATCTAAAAGCGTCTGATTGGAGAGACCAAAGCCAAGCAGACCGGCTCTTTTGCCGGCTGACAGCCAAAACGCTTTCATACGTTCCTCCAAGTCCGTTATATTCTATTATATGAAAAAATGGAGCAAGATGCAACCCCTTATACGAAAAGTTCACAAAAAAGAGAAGAAAAAGGGCAGAAAAAAGGCGGCACCGTGCGGTGCCGCCCTGCAACCGGGCCTGTAAGCCGGGTTCTGTGAACGCGCGAATGCGCGAGCCGCAATCATCTATCTTCACTGCACGTCTCCGCACAGTTCGGAGAAGAAGCTTCTCCTGCCACCCATGGGATGCCGGCGGGCCGCCGTCTGCCTTGCGGCAGCTCCCACAAACGGTGTTGCTTCAGATAGGGTTTACATTTGCACGCAGTTACCTGCCATGCCGGTGAGCTCTTACCTCGCCTTTCCATCCTTACCGCTTGCGCGGCGGTTTATTTCTGTTGCACTTTCCCTGGGGTCACCCCCGGCGGACGTTATCCGTTATCCTGCCCTATGAAGCCCGGACTTTCCTCACGATACGACCTTTCGGCATGATATCGCGCGATTGCGCCGCCCGGTTGCAGGGGTATTATACACCTTTTTTTTCAAAAAGTCAACCGGCGCGGCTGATTTTTCGTGCCACGATCCACAGGGCAAGAGAAGAGATGGCACCTGTGGCAAGCACGGCAACCGTAGCAGGCCAGTTTACGCTGGCAAGCCCGTGCAGGATAAAATCACCCGTTTCGGCATCCTGCATATGGGGGAAGATCAATACCGTAGCAACGGTAACGGCAACAATGGCGGCAAGGCCGGAGAGCGCGTGGCAGATAAGCCCGGCGCGGCTGCCCGTCTCCATACGGATGCGGGTGGGGATGCTACGCGAGAAGTCCAGCATAGAGGAAAGGTAGGCCGCCGTGACCAGCAGAATGATCGCCTCCGGCAGCATGTAGGTGGCGTTGTAGCTGACGGAATAAAGCAGCGCCGCCTCGGTCGGGATAGAAAGCCCTGCCCAGACCGTGCAGCCCGCCACCGTATGCAGGACGTAGCGTGCAAGGCAGGCAAGCAGGCTGCCAAGGATCATGGCGTGGCTCTGCGTTGCCGCCCGCTTGCGGAAAACGCCGGCAAAGCCCAGCACGGCAAAGGCCAGCACGTAGTCCAGCAGCATCACCGCGACGATCGAATACCACGTGGTGAAGTAGGAGAGCGAGTTCAGCCCCAGCAGCTGCTGGATCAACCCGTACAGCAGGCCGGAAATAAGTCCCCAGCCGCAGCCGTGGCGGTAAGAAAAGATCACGATCGGCAGCATAGAGGCGAAGGTGATCGAGCCGCCGTAGGGCATTTCTACCAGCTTGAGCATGGAGAGAACGGTGGCCAGCGCAACCAGCATGCTGCACTCGGCCATTTTGCGGATCTTGGATTGCATAAAAGGGTACCTCCTGAATAAAAAAGATGTGCCACACGAACAAATATCCGTGCAGCACTACTCTTCTCTCAGTACTTCCTACGACGGCATTATCCGTATCAGGTTAAAGGGT
>JAZQLY010000030.1:0-9569 GCA_045543015.1 Eubacteriales bacterium | reverse complement strand
CGGTTATTTGATCTGCTGGACAGCAAAAGCCCCGCGCCGTGGCGCGGGTCTGATTTTTTCATCTTTTGGCGGCCAAATTCTCCATATCTCTTGACAAACGGAGGGGTTACGGGTAAAATATAGATAAGGAAGGTTTGTTTTTTGGCGTTGTGCTGAAAAATCCATATTTTTTGCCAAAAGATACATTTATTTTCCCCGTTTTTTATGGTATTTTTTAAGGTGAAAAGATACGGCTTTGGCACTTTTCATATCATGAATTTTTTTGGAGGATAACATTATGGCTGACAATCGTTATATCGGTGCGTATCCGAAGATCGGCATCCGTCCTACCATTGACGGTCGCCGCGGCGCGCTTGGCGTGCGCGAATCTCTTGAGGAGCAGACCATGAACATGGCGCGTGCCGCTGCTGCGCTGTTCCGCGAAAATCTGCGCTATTCGAACGGTGAGCCGGTTGACGTGGTGATCGCCGATACCACCATCGGCCGCGTGGCCGAGGCTGCCGCCTGTGAGGAGAAATTCGCCCGTGAGGGCGTTGCCGTTACCCTGACCGTTACCCCCTGCTGGTGCTACGGTGCAGAGACGATGGATATGAACCCCGATACCATCAAGGGCGTATGGGGCTTTAACGGTACCGAGCGCCCCGGCGCGGTATACCTGGCTTCCGTTCTTGCTACCCACGCGCAAAAGGGCCTGCCGGCCTTTGGCATTTACGGCCATGACGTGCAGGATGCAGACGATACCACCATCCCCTGCGACGTGCGTGAAAAGCTCTTGCGCTTTGGCCGCGCGGCCATTGCTGCGGTCAGCATGCGCGGCAAGTCCTATCTGCAGATCGGCTCTGTCTGCATGGGCATTGGCGGCTCTGTCATTGACCACGATTTTATTGAAGATTATCTTGGCATGCGCGTGGAGTCGGTTGACGAGGTAGAGATCATCCGCCGTATGACCGAGGGCATTTACGATAAGGACGAATTTGACCGCGCGATGAAGTGGGCAAAGGAGCACTGCATCGAGGGCTTTGATAAGAACCCCGACTTCCTGCAGAAGACCCGCGAGCAGAAGGACAGCGACTGGGAGTTCGTGGTCAAGATGGCCCTTATCGTCAAGGACCTGATGAACGGTAACAAGAACCTGCCGAAGGGCTGCGAGGAGGAGGCTGTTGGCCACAACGCCATTGCTGCCGGCTTCCAGGGGCAGCGCCAGTGGACCGACTTTTATCCCAACGGCGACTTTGCCGAGGCTATGCTCAATACGTCCTTTGACTGGAACGGCGCCCGCGAGCCGTACATTCTGGCAACCGAGAATGACGTGCTCAACGGTCTTGGTATGCTGTTTATGAAGCTGCTGACCAACCGCGCGCAGATCTTTGCCGACGTGCGCACCTACTGGAGCGGCGACGCGCTGAAGAAGGCTGCGAACTACGAGTTGACCGGCCACGCCAAGGAGGCAGACGGCTTTATCCACCTCATCAATTCGGGTGCTGCCTGTCTTGATGCCTGCGGCGAGGTGAAGGATGCAGACGGCAACGCCACCATGAAGCCCTGGTACGAGATGACCGAGGCCGATGCGGACGTCGTGATGAAGAACACCACCTGGAACTATGCCGACTGCGGCTACTTCCGTGGCGGCGGTTATTCCTCCCGCTTCGTTACCCGCACCGAGATGCCCTGCACGATGATCCGCCTCAACCTGGTCAAGGGGCTTGGTCCGGTGCTGCAGATCGCCGAGGGCTGGACGGTATCCGTGCCGGACGAGGTGACCGACATCCTGTGGAAGAGAACCGACTACACCTGGCCCTGCACCTGGTTTGCACCGCGCTGTGACGGCCGCGAGGGCAGCCCCTTCAAGACCGCCTATGACGTGATGAACAACTGGGGCGCCAACCACGGCGCGATCAGCTACGGCCACATCGGTGCCGATCTGATCACCCTTTGCTCGATGCTGCGCATCCCGGTCTGCATGCATAACGTGCCGGAGGAGAAGATCTTCCGCCCCGCTGCATGGAACGCGTTTGGCATGGACAAGGAAGGGCAGGACTACCGCGCTTGCGCGACCTACGGCCCGCTGTTCAAGAAATAAGAATCCTGACAAAAGCCTCTCTTTTATGAGAGGCTTTTGCCGAAATACATATAGAAACGAGGCTTATCATGCTAAAAGGAATTTCTCCGCTGCTGTCTCCCGATCTGCTGAAGGTGCTGTGCGAAATGGGGCATGGCGATTATCTGGTGCTGGCTGACGGTAACTTCCCCTCGGAATCGGTTGGCAAGAACGCCAAGGTCATCCGGTGTGACGGGCATGGCGTGCCGGAGCTGTTAGATGCCATTTTAAAGCTTTTTCCCTTGGATACCTACGTGGAAAAGCCCTGCGGGCTGATGCAAGTCACCCCCGGTGACCCGGCCAAAACGCCGATCTGGGACGAATACCGCGCTATCGTAACGAAATACGATGACCGCGGTGCTGCCACGTTTGAGGAGATCGAGCGGTTTTCGTTTTATGAGAAGGCGCGCGGTGCCTACGCCGTGGTTGCCACGGGCGAACGCGCGATCTATGCCAATTTGATCCTGCAGAAGGGGGTTGTAACCGAATGAAGCCGACCTATTATCTTGCCATCGACTTTGGTGCCTCCAGCGGCCGTCACATCCTTGGCCATCTTGAGGACGGCAAAATGGTGCTGGAGGAGGTCTACCGCTTTGATAACAACGTGGTAGAGAAAAACGGCCACCTGTGCTGGGAGTATGACCGCCTCTTTGAGGAGGTGCTGAATGGCCTGCGCCGCTGCCGTGAGCTGGGCAAGGAGCCGAACTATATGGGTATTGATACCTGGGGCGTAGACTTCGTGCTGCTGGACGGAGAGGACAGGGTGATCGGGGATACGGTCGCCTACCGTGACAGCCGCACCGAGGGGATGGAAACGCTCGTATACCAAAAGGTGCCGGCCGATGAGCTTTACCGCCGTACCGGCATTGTTTACCAGCCCTTTAACTCGCTGTATCAGCTGGTAGCCCTGCGTGAGCAGGAGCCTGCGCAGCTGGCAGCCGCCCGCTCGATCTTGTTCGTGCCGGCTTATTTCAATTTCCTCCTCACGGGCGAGAAGTGCAATGAGTATACCATGGCCTCTACCTCCCAGCTGGTGGACGTAGAGACGCGCAACTGGGATTACGAGCTGCTTGGCAAGCTTTGCCTGCCGGGCGAGATCTTTGACCGCCTGCAGATGCCGGGCGAGGTGGTTGGCCGGTTTAGCGAGGAAGTAAAAAAGGCAGTTGGCTTTGATTGCTGCGTGCTGCTGCCCGCCTGTCACGATACGGCCTCTGCCGTTGCTGCCGTGCCCTGCGAGAAGGAGAGCTTTGCTTATATCAGCTCGGGTACATGGTCGCTGTTTGGTACCGAGCTGCGTGAAGCGGTTGCCACGCGCGAGGCGCTGGATGCCGGCTTTACCAACGAGGGCGGCTACGAGGGGCGTTATCGCTTCTTGAAAAACATCATGGGCCTGTGGATGATCCAGTCTGCCCGCCGCGAATGGAAGGCAGAGGGCAAGAGCTACTCCTTTGCCGAGCTGTGTGAGGAGGCGCTTAAGGCAGATGCGTTCCCCTCCCGCGTGCAGGTGGAGGATAACCGCTTCCTTGCTCCCAAGAGCGTGATCGCCGAGCTGCAGGCTGCCTGCCGCGAGAGCGGCCAGGCCGTACCCGAGACGGTAGGCGAGGTCTCTGCGGTGATCTACCACAGCCTGGCCGAGTGCTATGCCCGCGCGCTTGCACAGATGGAGTCGATCACCGGCCAGCATTTTGCCGAGCTGTGTATCGTGGGTGGCGGTAGCCAGGCAGATTACCTCAACGAGTTGACCGCCAAGGCCACCGGCCGTACCGTGCTGGCCGGCCCCTCTGAGGCAACGGCGATCGGAAACCTGGCCGTGCAGATGATCGCCACGGGTGAGATCCATGATCTGCTGGCGGCCCGCCGTCTGATCAAGGAGTCCTTTGCTGTGAAGAGGATCGAGGCGTGATATGAAGATCTTGGCCATTGGAAATAGCTTTTCGCAGGATGCCACGCGGTATCTCTACGGCATTGCCCGCGCGGACGGGCAGCCGATGAAGGTGGTCAACCTGTTTATTGGCGGTTGCCCGCTTGAGCGGCACTATCGCAATATGCTGTCGGGCGAGCGTGCTTACGCGATGGAGCTGAACGGCGTGTCGTCCGGCTTTATGGTCTCGCTTGATGAGGCACTGTATTCTGACCGCTTTGACGTGATCACGCTGCAGCAGCTCAGCCAGGAGGCACCCTACTACAAGACCTACCAGCCTTATTTGGATGCGCTTGTCGCACACGTGCGCCGTGCCCAGCCGGCAGCCAAGCTGTATATGCACCAGACCTGGGCGTATGAGGCCGGCAGTTATCGGCTTTGTGAGGAATTGAAATTTTCGCAGCCGGAGGAGATGCTGGCATTGATCCGTGCCGCGTACAATACCGCGGCCGCCGCCATCGGCGCAGAAGGTGTTATCCCCGCAGGGGAGGCCATGCTGCACCTCTCTCACCTCGGCATTGAAAAGGCGCACCGCGATACCTTCCACGCCTCGCTTGGCGTGGGACGCTACACGCTGGCGCTTACCTGGTACGGGAAGCTCACCGGCCGTGATTTCAGCGAAAACACCTTCCGTTATTTTGACGTCCCCGTGAGCGAGGGCGAGGTGGCCATCGCCAAAGAGGCTGCCCGCCGCGCGCTGCGTGGCGGGGACGAGGTGGGAACTTTTTGAAAAAAGTTCCCACACCCTCAAAAACCTTTAAAATAAAGCTTTTGCCGACCGCAGGCAATTGTAGGGCGGGGGCTTGCTCCCGCCGCACGCCTCAACCAATCAACGCATAAAAAAGCTTGCAAGAAAATTTCTTGCAAGCTTTTTTATTGGTGCTCGTCTGCGTACACCAACCCTTTTCCATGAAAGTTTTTGCGGGGTATGGGGTGCTTTTTTCAAAAAGCACCCCATATGATCGCCTTACTCCAACCAGGTATCACTGATCACCACGTCTACCGTCAGCGGCACGGAAAGTGCAGCGGCGTTTTCCATCTCCTCACGCAGAATGGTCGCGGCCTGCGCGGCCACGGAGCGCTCTGCCTCAAGGATCAGCTCGTCATGCACCTGCATGACCAGGCGGGCATCGATCTTCTCCTGCTCCAGGCGGCGGGCAACGCGCAGCATGGCGATCTTCATGATATCGGCGGCCGTACCCTGGATGGGGCTGTTCATGGCCACGCGCTCACCAAACTTGCGCGTCACCTTGTTCTGCACGTGCAGCTCCGGCACCGTGCGGCGGCGGCCGTACAGCGTGCTGACGTAGCCATCCTCATAGGCCTTGGCAATCGTTTTGTCCATATAGGCAGCCACGCCGGGGTAGGTGGCAAAGTACGAATCGATATATTCCTTGGCCGCGCCGGTGGAAATGCCAAGGTCACCGGCAAGCGAATAGGCGCCAATTCCGTAAACGATGCCAAAGTTGACGGCCTTGGCCCGCTTGCGCAGCTCGTCCGTTACCTCCTCTATCGGCAGGTCAAAGACGGCGGCGGCGGTCGCGGTGTGAATGTCCATGCCGGAATGGAAGGCGGCGATCATAGCTTCATCCCCCGCCATGTGGGCAAGCAGGCGCAGCTCGATCTGCGAATAGTCGGCATCCACCAGCACGTAATTCTCATTCTCCGGGATGAAATAACGGCGCATCTCCCGCCCCAGCTCGGTGCGGATGGGGATGTTCTGCAGATTCGGCTCGGCAGACGAAAGGCGGCCGGTGGCCGTCAGCGCTTGCTTGAAATCGGTGTGGATGCGGTCGCACCCGTCCGCCACGCGCAAAAGGCCAACAGCGTAGGTCGCATACAGCTTGGCGATCTGGCGGTAATCTAAGATCTCACCCACGATGGGGTGGATACGGCGCAGGTGGTTCAGCACCTCCACGTCGGTCGAGTAGCCGCTTTTTGTCTTTCGCTCGGCCGGCAGACCCAGCTTTTCAAACAGGATATGGCCAAGCTGCTTGGGCGAATTGATGTTGAATTCCTCGTCCGCCAGGTGATAGATATTCTGCGTCAGAGCTTTCATGGCGGTCTCTAACTGCTCACGGAAGCGGTCAAGCCCGGCACGGTCGATCTTAAAGCCGGTTGCCTCCGTCTTTGCCAGCAGCATGGCAAGCGGCAGCTCGATCTCACGCAGCAGCGTGGTGGCGCCGACCTCCTCTACCCGCACGGCAAGTGCCTCGCGCAAGGCGGGCAGCAGGTGCGCGTAGGGAGCATCCTCTGCCGGGGTGCTGCCAAGATAAACGGTGGCCAGCGCATGCGGCAGCGGTGCGCCGCCTGCTGCATCTACTGCGTAGGCGTAGAGCATGATATCCTCGGGAATGCCGTCAAGCGCTACGCCGTGCGCGCGCAGGGCGTGATAAAGCACCTTGCCATCGTACACCAGCAGGGTGTGCGTACCGTCAAACAGCGGCGCAAGAGACTGGATGTCACCTGAAAACGCGAAGTTTTCTTCCTTTATATTTATATATAGCGTATCGGAAAGCAGGCAGACCGCCACCGGGGCGTCACAGGCGGCGGCTTGCAGGATAGCCTCGGCCTCTGCCGGGCGGTAGCAGACCGTGTCGGTGCAGACCGGGGCTGCCTCCTCCTTTGCATCTTCAACCGTCTCCTCGCGGTCAAGGCCAAAGCGGCGGATCAGGGCAGAGAACTCCAGATCAACAAATTTCTCCCGCAGGGCGGGGCGATCCATCCCGCGATAGGCAAGGTCGGCAAGCGTATGCCCGATGGGCGCATCCCGCAGGATGGTGACCAGCGTTTTGGAGATATAGGCCATCTCCTTGCCTGCCTCCAGCTTTGCCCGCAGACCCTTGGTAATATCGGGGGCATCCAGGTTGGCGTATACCGCATCCAGCGAGCCGTGGGCGGCGATCAGACGGAAGGCGGTCTTTTCACCCACGCCGGCCACGCCGGGAATGTTATCCGAGGAATCGCCCATCAGGGCCTTTACGTCAACAAACTGCTCCGGCTCTACGCCGTATTTGGCAAAAAAGGCGTCCCTGTCCATGCAGGCCGTCTCGGCGTTGCCGGCCAGCAGCACGCTGACCTGCGGAGAGATGAGCTGCAGCAGGTCACGGTCGCCTGACAGAATGTAGGCGTGCAGCTCCGGGTCTGCTGCTGTCATGGCAGAAATCGTGCCAAGAATATCGTCGGCCTCGTACCCCTCCAGCTCCAGGCGGTGAAGGCCCATATGCTCGGCGCAGAGCTTGGCATCATCCAGCTGCGAACGCAGCTCCTCCGGCATGCCGTGGCGGTTGGCCTTGTAGGGCTCGTACATCTTGTGGCGGAAGGTAGGAGCGCGCAGGTCAAAGGCGATAGCGGCGTAATCCGGCTGCAGGGCGGTCAGCTCACGGTGCAGGATGTTGACAAGCCCATAGATCGCATTGGTAAAGCGGCCGTCCTTGGCCGTTGTCATGGCGCGAATGCCAAAAAAAGCGCGGTTAAGAATGCTGTTTCCGTCAATTACAAGGATCTTTTTCATGATACGCTTCCTTTTTAGAAATGCCGGCGCAAGGCCGGCACGGTTGTTTTTTTATTGATCGTCTTCCGTTTCTTCGTCAGGTTCTTCTGCTTCGGGCGGGGGCAGGATATCTGCCGGCACCTCTTCCGGTGCTATCGCTTCTTCCTCCGGTGCCTCTGCGCTGTCCGCGCGGCGGCGCAGGATCGATTGTACCAGGCCGTGAATGGCCGGCCGCTCATATGGCAGCATCTGCAGCAGGCGGGCGAGCGTATAGAGCGCGGCCGCCAGCAGCAGAAAATCGTACGCGGAGTGGAGCGCCAGTGCGCGCCCGGCAACCAGGTGGTAAAGCAGATTGGGGATCGAGGCGGCAGCCGAGAAGAGCAGGGAGGCTGCAGCCAGGAAGCAAAACAGCGCGGGCTTTGCTTGCAGCAGGATGCCGCGGCTCTCGGTGATAAAATAGCAGGAAAGCAGCAGGAAGGCAAACAGGTGCAGCATTTTTGCCGGTGCGTTCATCTGCATGCTGCGGTCAAAGTAAAACAGCATGGCGTTGAGCAGAAAGACGAACGTAGGCGCCAGCCCCAGCATGCCGTGCAGGCTGCTTTTGCTGTGGTCAGCCTTGAAGAAAAAGGCAAAGTATAATGGGGCGACCAGACTACAGAGGGCTGCGATCAGCCAGAAGAACTTGGTCAGTGCCGTGGCGGCTGCCGGAATGGCAAGAAAGCCGAGCAGGGCAGAAACGATCAGCGCCACGATGAAAAAGGCGGAGGAAAAGAGAATACTGAGGCTGTTTTGATAAGAGGGGGCGGGGATGTCCTTTCGGCAGACGACCACAAATACAAGGAGCAGCAAAAGCGAAATGCCGCATACCCATAAAAAGGTCGTATGCAAAATGGCGTGATCGGCAAAGTAAGTGCTTCCCGCCTCGTATTCGGTAAACAGTGCTGCGGCACGCAGGATGGTGGCGATCAACGCCAGCACCGGCGCAAAGATCATACCAATAACCAGTAATAGCTTCTTTTGTCTTGTCATCTCATACCTCACATAAGGTGTCGCTTCGCGTTTTTTTAGAAAAAAAGGACGCGGCGGCTCCTCTTTTTTTCTCTGTTTTCATGCCACAAGGGGCAGAAAACAAAATCTACCTATTTATATATGCATCCATTATACCACGATTTGCAGAAAAAAGCACCCTAAAAGCGTAAAAAAAGCGTTAATTTTCCATCCAAAATTCATTTTTGTACATTATACACAAAAACAGGAATGGAAATTTGGTTATTTTTCTACGCACGATTTTGAAAAAAATGAATAATACTCTTGCAAAATCACGAAGAATTTAGTATAATATTAAGGCTTGATATGCGATGAAGCGAGAGGTTGCCGCCTTTTGGCGGGTAATTTTCGTGGAGTATGTCCGATATTGAACCGGGCGACAGCAAGATGTTTTTGGCTCCTTTGGCGGGGCTGAAACGCCGTGCTATCACCAACCGGGCGCATCTGTGCGGCAGATTACCCCGGATTTTGTAAGGGCGAAAAAGAAACGCCCGGCACGGTGTGAATGTGCTGGCCCCAAGCAAGCAAATTCAAAGAAGGAGGCAAAACCATGGCAGCAAAAGAGAAAATCAGAGTGAGACTCAAGAGCTTTGACCACACCCTCGTCGATGCCGCAGCGGAGAAGGTAGTGGAAATTGCGAAGAGAAACGGCAGCGCCGTTTCCGGCCCCATTCCGCTCCCGACCGAGAAGGAGATCGTAACGATCCTTCGCGCTGTTCACAAGTATAAGGACAGCCGTGAGCAGTTTGAGACCAGAACTCACAAGAGACTGATCGACATTCTCAACCCCACGCAGAAGACCATCGAGGCTCTGATGAGCATCGAGCTTCCTGCCGGCGTAGAGATCGAGATCAAGGCGTAACCCCTGTACCCCGCACCCTCGCGGTCAAGTTGACGTCACCGTGCGCAGCACGATAATCCAAAACGTCAACCAATAACCTAATGGAGGAAAACATGAAAAAAGGCATTATCGGCAAGAAGCTCGGCATGACCCAGATCTTTGATGAGAA
>JAZQLY010000029.1:0-21163 GCA_045543015.1 Eubacteriales bacterium | reverse complement strand
TCGCCATAGGGTGCGCGCAGTTTTCATTGAGCAAATATTTAGGATAACCGAGGCAAAAAGTCGCAGCAATATACGATATTGCAAGAGTTTTCGCCGAAGGGTAGACAAATATTTGCCAATGAAAACCTTATGCGTTCGGTTTCCTTATGGCTTGAGCCTCACGGATGGAAAACGAAGATTTCTGCTCAAAATCCGGCAAGCCCCTTACTACACATAAAAATGCGGGCGAGAAATGAGTTTCTCGCCCTTTTGCTGCGCAAAAAGCATATATATGCTGCATTTTTATGAGACAGCCGCCTATTCGTTTTATGCTTCACCTACTGCCACAGTATGGCGCAGGATCACGCGCACGTCGTTGAGGCGGCAGCCCTTTGCCCGCTTGATGTCAAAATAGCGGGGGGATTCGTCATCGGTCAGCACTAAGCGCAGTGCTGCAGGGTTGCCCAGCATGGCAAGCGAGGGGCAGTAGGGCAGGCCGGTGGTGATCCAGTCAGAGACCAGCAGACCGTCCTCGTCATAGAGATAGGCCTTGTCGCCTGTGTAGTCGATGTGCAGCATATGCTCACCCTCCTCCCCGTAGGTGGGGGTCAGCAGGTAGCTGCCGTCTTCCTGCTGTGCGATCTCGCAGCTGCCGCTGTATTCGCCGCTCTCGGCCTCCAGGTACAGCACGGTCGGTTCGCCCGTCTCACCGTAAATGGTCACGCGGGTGTCCTTCACGATCTCGGCGTACACCGTTCCCTCCTTCTCGTAAAGCGCGCAATCGGCTACGTACAGCTTGTTGCCAAAGCGGTAGGCATGGCGCGAACCCTTCTCCGAAAGGGTAACGATGTCCGGCAGGCCGGCCAGCGTATCTGCGCCCTTGCCAGAAAATTCGTAGATCGGCAGCTCGTCGGTGTAGAAGAAATAGCGGTTGCCAATGGTGGTCAGGGGTGTGGCGTTGGTGCGCTTCAGGATCGCCTTGCCAAGCGGCAGGTTGTAGGGGAGAATGTAGGTATCGCCATCCTTTACGTCAAGCGGCAGCGTATGAATGGTCTCCTCCGGCAGGCAAAGCTCCATCGAGAACTGCGGGTGCTCACGCAGGGTGCGCTTGCGCAGATAGTTGTTGATGAAGATAAAGCCGCAGCCGCTTTCGCTCTCGTGCCGCACCGAAAGGCGGATCGTTTCACAGTCACCGGCCTCCTTGCAGCTGAAGGGCGGAATATAGGTGTAAGAGCGCGCTACGATATCGCCCCATGTGTGCAAAAACAGGTGAAGGCGGCGGGTAAGCCCGTAGCTTTCACGCGGCATGCCCCATTCGCCAAGCATCGCCTGGAAATCGTAAGAGCGGACGGGCAGATCGTTCGGGTAGCCGGTATCGCGGCTCTCCTGCATGGTGGTCAGGCGGCCGATGGGGTTGGTGCCGCCGTGGTACATATAGTAGCCCAGCAGGTTCGCGCCGGAGCCAAGCTTGCACAGGCTGAGCGAGGCGATATCCCGGCCGTAGGCCACCACGCGGCGGTGGTCGGTGGGCTGCATACCGCCGCCAAGCTCGGCGGTCAGATAGGGGTAACGCTTGACGTCGCAGGTGTATGTAAACTTCTGGGTAGAGGAAGAGCCGTCCTGCAGGTCAGAGCCGATGTTGGGATCGTTGAGCGCGGGCTGCAGCGTAAAGCCCGGGTTCTCGGGCAGCTCGTTGATATGCTCGGCCCACGGAGCGTCGCAGTAGCCGCCAAACATGGGCAGGGTCTCGTTATCCGGCACGGCCGCACCGCCCCAGCCGGTGGCGGTATAGATCGGCACGCGCAGACCGTGCTCCAGCAGCATCTTTTTTAAGGTCAGCATGTGGCGCATGCGGCTCTCGTTATCCGGCTCGCAGCGGTAGTATTCGTTTTCAATTTGAATGGCCATGACCGGGCCGCCCTGCTCCCACAAAAGACCCTTGGTATGCTCGGCGATCTTTTCAAAATACTTGTCCACGTAGCCAAGGTAGCGCGGGTTGTTGGAGCGGAGCTTGCAGCCGGTCACGCCCAGCGTGGCATCCGGCTCCTCCTCGTCGCGCAGCCAGTCCGGCAGGCCGCCGTTGCGGCATTCACCGTGCGCCCAAGGGCCAACGCGCAGGCAAACGTACAGCCCGTGCTTGCCGCACAGCTCTACAAAACGGTGCAGGTCGCAGTTGCCCTCAAAATTCCATACCCCTTCCTCCTCCTCGTGGTGGATCCAGAAGATGTAGGAGGCAATGATCTCCACCCCGCCCGCCTTCATCTTCAAGAGCTCGCGCTCCCATTCCTCGCAGGAATAGCGGGAAAAGTGAAACTCGCCCATGATGGGGAACCAGGGCTTGCCGTTTTTGACAAAATAATGATTGTTGACCGAGATCGTGTCGCCATTCGGTGCCTTGCCGTGAAACGGCAGCTCCTCCAGGACCGGGACGATCGGCTGCAGCTTGTAGGTATACATGCGGTATCTCCTTTTTGTTTTTTACATAATATTATTATATTGTTTTTTCTTGCATTTGTCAATAAAAATATATTGCATGAACTGTAACGATCTTGCAAAAAACGGATAAGGCGCCGATCACAGTCGGCGCCTTATCCGTTCCAATGCCGTTTTTTCCAGGCGGGAGACCTGCGCCTGGGAAATGCCGATCTCGGCGGCGATCTCCATCTGGGTCTTGCCGCGGTAAAATCGCATCTCAATGATCGAGCGCTCACGCTCGCCAAGCCGTTTCATGGCATCGCGCAGCGCAATGTCCTCGATCCACCCCTCCTCACCGTCGCTTTGGTCGCACAGCTGGTCAATGACGTAGATCGAATCCTCGCCATCGTTGTAGACCGATTCGTATAGGGAGACCGGCTCCACGATCGCTTCCATCGCGGCGGAAACGGCACGCTTCTCCTCGCCCAGCTCGCGTGCGATCTCCTCCACGCTTGGGTCACGCAGGCTGGCCCGTGCCAGCTTGTCCCGCGCCTGCAGGGCGCGGTAGGCCAGATCCCGCATCGAGCGGCTGACGCGGATAGAGTTGTTATCGCGCAGATAGCGCCGCACCTCGCCAATGATCATGGGAACGGCGTAGGTGCTGAATTTCACGTCCAGCTCGGTATTAAAATTGTCAATTGCCTTGATCAGGCCAATGCAACCAACTTGAAACAGGTCATCCACGTTCTCGCGTCGGCCGGAAAACCGCTGCACGATGCTCAGCACCAGGCGCAGGTTGCCGCAGATCAGCTCTTTTCTTGCCTCGCGGTCGCCCTCGCGTACCCGCAGCAGCAGGCAGCGCTTTTCCTCCTCTGTCAGCACACGCAGGGTGGCGGTGTTCACCCCGCAAAGTTCAACCTTTTGGTAATACATCTTCTCCTCCTTTTTGGGAGTAAAAAAAGTATTGCCGCTTTGCGTATCGGCTTATGCAGGTCAAAAAATGGAAACCGAAAACGGCAACGGACGTGTTAGGTCCGTTGCCGTTTTCGTTATACTACGCGATAGGTGTCGCCATCCTCTTCCACCGTCAGGATCAGCGCGCGCTCATCGGGCGTGCGCTCCGGGCAGTGAATGCACATTTTGCGCGTACCGTCAAAATCGTCAAAGAACATGGCGTGGCCGCCGTTTTTATCGTAGATCGGGGTATCAGGATGCTCCCATTTCCCGTGAATGCTGCCGTTTTTGGAGACGGCCGCAAAAACCACATAATTGCCGGCAGGAATGGGCGACCAGGTCAGCAGCAGGCTACCGTTTTTCATGCGCGAAAGGAAGGGCGCATCCGAGCCGAAGCGGATGTAAGGCTTGCCCTCTATTTCGATCGGCGTGGGGGCGGCGGCAGACAGGGGCGCCTTGTTCGAGGCAAAGAGCAAAAAGGGCTCACCGACCGGATCTGTCAGATCTTGTGAGAGCTGCTGGGCGCAGATCTCGCCTACAAAGCTGTTTGTTTCCGGCTTGAAATTGTCCGGCCAGTCATGAGAATAGACGACGTAGGGGATATCGTTTTCGACGTACAGCGTGCCGTCTATACAGGACTGTGAGAGCGGCGTGGCGGCGCGGTCGGCAATCGGCAGAAAGGTGCCGTCCGGCGTGTCGCAAACGGCGATCTGCGTGCCGCGGCGGCAAAACAGGCCGCGGTGCATGGTGGCCTTCTCCGGTAGGGAAACAAACAGGTAGAATTTCCCGCGGTACAGATGCACCTCAGATGCCCAAAGCTGGCAATCTGCCCAGAAATCATCGGGCAGGGTAAAGATCGCCTTCGGCTCCTCCCATGTGCGGCAGTCGCGGCTGACGTAGACGTAGACAGAGCGATCGCTCATTTTGTCATTGATCACGGTAGAGCTGTATAAATAGTATTTCCCCTCGTGCGCAACGATATAGGGGTCACGCACACGGATATCTTCTGTTTTCAGCATGGCATAGCTCCTTTTTTTCTGTATTATAACAAATAATAAAGGCAGAGGGAATGGGGAAAACACGCGAAAGCATGAGGATTTCGCGCATCAGATATCGAGGTTGTCATGGTAGCGCAGCGGCAGCCCATCACCGTAGATGTGTGAAAGGTCAGAAAGACACAGGCACTGCGGGTAGGCGATCTCCTCACCCGAGAAGCGGATGATGGTCACGCCCGTGTGGCTGATATCAAAGCTGGCGGTAAAGATGTGATAGGGGATGTTCAAAAGATGCGCGATCCAATGCAGGCCAAAGCCCTGGTGGCAGAAGGCGGCAATGCGGCGGTCATTGCCGGCCGTGACGCGATAGCCGTTGCCTCCCCCCTCGCCAATGCGGGTGTAGCCCAAGCGGGAAAGAAACTCGTCCGAGGCGGCAGCAAGCTCACGCGCCCCCTCTGCGGCCAGCGCCTCGTCATGGTAAAATCCGTGGTGAAAGCTATCGCGGTCAGCATAATGCTCGTCCTTGCCAAGCATCATACCGCGCTGGAAAAAGGCCCACATGTTGGGCCCGTCTGCCGTTTTGCAGCAAAAATGCTGCCAGGCAACCGATTCGCTCATCCATGGCTCGATCTGCATCGTAAGTCCCAGCGCCTCGCAGGTCGGCTGTGCGGTCTGCCTGGCTCTCCCAAGCGGGGAGGCATAGATCTCGTCTATCCCATGAACGGAAAGACGGCGGGCAACGGCCTTTGCCTGTAGCTCACCGCCCGGCTTGAGCGTGTCGGTCGCGTAGTCGGGAATGCCGTGGCGTACAATGTAAAGAAGCATGGTGATCTATCCTTTTTATAAAGATTTTTTTGCGGAACAGGCATCAATATCTAAATGCGATGATCGCCCTCAAGCTGCTTTTCGGTCGGCTTTGCTTTCATGATAGTGCTCCTTATACAAATTTTTCAATCACGGTATTCTGCTTTCCCTTGCGGGAAAGGCCTTCCACGCCCACGTAGCGCAGCCGGCCGTAGCCGCGTGCAGTCAGCAGGTCACCCTCGCGCAGCAGGGTGCTGCCGTCAAGGCAGGCGCGGCCGTTGATGAATACCCGGTGCGCGGGAAACAGGTCGCCGCTTTCCCCGCGTGACAGGTTATAGGCACGCGCAAGAATGGCATCTGCCCGCGGGGAAGAGACTTGTATGCGCTCACTCTCCACCCGCGCGATCACCGTTTCGGGCGGCGCGCAGCGGGCGGTGCGCACGGTCGTGTGGCGCAGGCGGGTCAGATTTTCGCACAAATAATCGGCAAGCCCCTCCCGGCAAAACAGGAGAAAGCCGCCCGCCACCGGGCAAATATCCCCAAGGCAGGCACGCTCAATGCCCAGGTTCATCAAGGCACCCAGGCAATCGCGGTGGGTAAGCTCCTCGGCAAACTTCGGCGCGGCCGCCGTGACCGAGAGGCAAGCAATGGGAAAGCTCTCCGGCCGGTAGCCTAAGCTCTCCTCGTCTCCAAAGCGGACCATCACCCGCTCACACCCCTCCGCCCCGCCAAATACGGTGTAGGGAACGTAAGAAAAATCAGGCGCGGCACGGTAGAACAGGTCTCCCTCCGCCAGCCCCAAAAAATCGGTAAAGGTATACCGCCCCTTTGCGTAGCAGGTCTCTGCCAGCTCGCAAAAGCGGTGCATCATCATCTCGTCCTCCGTCATGCTTGCTCTCCCTTGCTTCGTTACCTTCATTATAATGCCTTTTGCCGCTCCTGTCAAGGAAAAAAGCAAATACTTCTTTTTTAAAAAATTCACGCATTGTGCATTGTATTTTTCCTGGTCCTGTGCTATACTTTGTGTGAGGTGATGAACATGAAAAACGAAATTACCGAGGTTGACGTAAAAAAGATCAACGAGGAGCTTGCCCACCGTAAATTCGTGCTGCGGCCACAGCTGCATGAGGAGGTCAAGCGCACGCGCGAATACGGCGACCTGAGCGAAAATGATGAATACCGCACCGCCAAGCGAGAGCGCAACCGCAACGAGAGCCGCATCCGCTATCTGGACCGGCTGCTGCTGACCGCCACCGTGGTCAAAACGGGCAACACGCGCGGCGGCATTGGCCTGTTTGACATCGTGACCTTTCGCAACGAGCGCACAGGCAGCGAGCGGAGGATCCAGCTGGTGACCAGCCTGCGGCAGGATGCCTTAAAGGGCTTCATCAGTAAGGAGTCGCCTGTTGGGCGCGCCCTCTATGGCCACCGCGTGGGCGAGTGCGTACATGTAGAGATCGCCCCCGGTAACGAATACGATATTACCATCCTGGCCGTAGAGGCGGGAGAGGATAATGAGGATCTGCCTATCAGCAGCTATTGAGGTGACATATGTTAGAGACGATCAAGGAGCTTGCCCGCCGCGCGGGCGATATCATGCTGCGTGCCGAGCAGGTAGACCTGCACGTGCGCAACAAAAGCGGCACGGCCGACTTTGTAACGGCCTATGACGTTGAGGTACAGAATTTTCTGATGGGAGAGCTGTCTGCCCGTTTCCCTGCCGCACAGTTCTTGTGCGAAGAGAAGGAAAACGATGCTATGACCGCCGCCCCCACCTTTGTCATCGACCCGATCGATGGAACCACCAACTTTATCCGCGGGCTGCGGCACAGCTGTGTTTCCATCGGGTATTACGAGGGGGGAGAGGTGCTGCTTGGCCTCGTTTACAGCCCCTATTCGGACGAGATGTTTTACGCCACCCGCGGCGGCGGCGCCTTTCTTGACTGCCGCGGCAAAACGCGCCCTGTCAAGCGTGCGGATAAGGCGCTTGCAGAATCTCTTGCCGTCATCGGCACCGCGCCGTATTATAAGGACAGGGTAGGGGAGGAGACGGTGCGCATCCTGCGTGAGCTGCTTTACCGCACGCTGGATTTCCGCCGCAGCGGCTCTGCCGCGCTGGACCTTGCCTACGTGGCGGACGGGCGGTATGACCTGTTCTTTGAGGCGGTGCTCTCGCCCTGGGATTTCGGTGCCGGACGCCTGCTGGTGACCGAGGCGGGCGGCATCATCACCCGGCCGGATGGCAGCGGGATCCCCATGTCCCCTTCGCCGATCCTGGCAGGGGCGCCCACCGCGCATAAGGAATTTCAAGAACTGATCGGCTACCGCGGTTGATCCGCCCCTTTGGCGGCTTGGCCGCCGGGGAAAGGAGAAAACAATGGATCTTTTACAGCAAAAACGTGGGTTAGACCTGCTTTACGATCTTTTTATCCGCGGCAAGGGGGACGTGCTGCGCATTCCGTACACGCCCTCCAAAACCGCTATGCCGGAGCCGGCTGCCGACTATTTTCCCCGCGCAACGCCGGAGTCCTGCGGGATCGAAAGCGGGCGGCTGCAGGATATGCTGCAGGCGCTTGAGCGCGATAAGCAGGTGAATATGCACGCCATTACCGTGCTGTGTGACGGCAAGGTCATTTGCGAGGCTGCTGCCCCGGGGTATGACCGTTCCTTGCCCCACATCACCTATTCTATGTGCAAATCGGTGGTGGGGCTTGCCATCGGCTTTTTGTATGACGAGGGACGCATCGATTTAGACGAGCCGGCCTACCGCTACCTGCCGCAGGAAAAGCTGCCCCGCTTGATGGGAAAAACGAAAAATATCACGGTGCGCCACCTGCTCACCATGGCAAGCGGCGTTGCCTTTGCAGAGACCGGCATGGCGACCGATACCGATTGGATACGCGCCTTTTTCTCTTCTGACCTGCGCTTTGAGGTGGGCAGCGATTTTTCCTATAACAGCATGAACACCTATATCCTTTCCGCCATCGTATGCGCCATCAGCGGAGAGGGGCTTGTGGATTTTTTGCGCCCGCGCCTGTTTGCCCCGCTCCATATCAGAAACGTATTTTGGGAGACCTGCCCGCACGGCATTGAAAAGGGCGGCTGGGGGCTTTATATCGCGCAGGAGGATATGGCTAAGATCGGGCATATGTGCCTCTCCTCCGGCATGTTTGAGGGAAAGCGCATTTTGTCTGAAAGCTGGCTGCGTGCGGCAACCGAGACCAAGCGCATAGCGCCGGATGAGGCAGGGGGGTATAACTACGCCTACCAGATCTGGCGTGCGCGAGAGGGGGAGGAATACCTCTTTAACGGCATGCTGGGGCAGGATACCTGGCTCTCACCCGCAAACGGCATCGTTGTGGTGATGAACGCGGGGAATAACGAGTTCTTTCAGAATAGCCGCATGCTGGATATCGTAGAAGGTGCGCTTGGGCGCGGCTTTCGCCGTGCGCCGGCCCCGCTTGCACCAAGCAGGCGCGCCCTGCGCGCGCTGCGCCTGGCAGAGGAGGGCTTTTACCGCAGCCGTATGTGGGTAAAGCCGCTGCGTGAGCCGGGCTTCTTTACGCGCCTTGTGCGCCGTATGCGCGGCCTGCCACCCCTGCCGCTGCCACCCGCCTGCGCCTCTCTTGCCGGTAAACGGTATGAATGGCAAAGTAACAACAGCGGCATTCTACCGCTGCTTGTCCGCCTGCAGCAAAATAACCATACAAAGGGGCTGCGCGCCCTGTCCCTTGAGCGGCAAGGGGAACGCTTTTTCGCCTGCTTTGACGAGGGGGCAGACGCGCCCTATCGGTTGGAGTTTGGGTTTTACGGTTACCGCCCCGCCTGCCTTAAGGTGGGAGGGGAGCAGTATCGCGTGGCCTGCATGGCCGCCTTTACGGTCGATGAAGAGGGCAGAGAGATCCTGATGCTGCACATCCTGTTCCCAGAGCTGGCGCATGACCGCCGCATCAAGCTGTATTACGGAGAAGAGCAGGCCGCCCTCCGCCTGCGGGAGCGGCCGGGCAAGGAGACGCTTACGTCACTCTTCCGTGGCATGTCGCTTGGCGCACCTCGCTCACGCGGGCTGCTCTCTTTTGTTAGTAACAAGCTGCCGCTTGATTATTTTCTTTCCCGTGTTTATGAGAAATATGAGCCGCTGCTGCTGGCACGCCCAGCGAAGGAGGAGGAAAGCGATCTCCCGGAGGAGAGAAGTGAATAGACCCAAAAAGCCTGTGAATGAGCGTTGCTCATCCACAGGCTTTTTGCCAGACAATGCAGATCGCCGTTTTCCATATACAGCTCCCCCTTGCCTCTCGGCAGGCGGTAGCCCCGCAGGCGCAGCATGCCGCGCGGGCAAAGGTGCCCCGTTTTTTTCCAGAAAAGGTCGGCATGCTCCTGGTTGACGAGCTGCTTGCCGCCCCGCGTGAGCGTGGTACGGCGGATGGCAGAGAAGAATTTGTCCCCATCCTCGGTCACTTTCACCGTGATGACCAGGCGGTAAAAGGGGAAAAAACGCGGGTTCTTTTTGGCGGCATACGCTGCCCGCGCGGCCTCGGTCAGCTGCCCGACGGTGGCCTGCGCCCCCTCCTCCAGACGGCGGTAAAAGGCGGCAATGCGCTCCTCTCCCTTGCTGCCCGCAGGCAGCGTGGGGAACTGCGTTTCCCATGCCAATATCACTGCGCCGTTTTCCCGTTTGATCCCTCTTTCCATGCCGCCACCTGCCTTCATACCAGCATATGCGGCGCGGGCGGGGAATATGAAAAAGCCCCCGAGAGGGCTTTTTCTGATTTTATGGTGCCAATTGGAGATACAGTACGGGAACAACGCCCATGATGGCGCTTGCATAAACAGATTCGGTTGCCGTGCCGTCCATGGATACGTAATTCACATACGAGGACATGGCCGGAGAATAGTTTGGTGAGCGCAGCCACCAAGAGCCAAAGCCGACCAGGTCAGGGTTATTGGTAATGTGGTTGCTTGCTTTGTAATAGGGGCAGCCCATCGCCTTGGCGTATTCGCTTGGCTTACGCATCCTTTGGGGGTCTGCCGTGCCGTTATAATAGGCAAAGCCATATTGGCAGATCTCCTTTTTGCTGAGCAGGAAGATCTTGTCCTGCGTGTTGGTGGATGCGTTCGTTCCGTCCGGATAGGCGGGGGTGGCGCCCGCGTACAGAGAGGAGACGCTGTTATCGACCGTGGTGGTCAGGATCAGGGCCTGCTGTGCAGCGGTGAAGGCCGTTTCGTAGAAGGTGGCGTTCAGCCAGGTGCGGATGGTGCTGTAATAATAGTTGCTGATGTA
Organism: Eubacteriales bacterium; assembly: GCA_045543015.1. Lineage (GTDB taxonomy): Bacteria > Bacillota > Clostridia > Oscillospirales > CAG-272 > UBA1740. Next base: position 10,735 of record JAZQLY010000029.1, on the reverse strand, counting down.
CTTGCCATAGCCCTTATCCGAGGCGATGATCGAATATCCGCCGTATTTCCCGTTTGCGATGTATTTGGTCGGGCCGGCCTGGATCTCCTGCGCATCAATGATGCTGGTGCAGATCAGAAGCGCCTTGCTGCCCTCCTGCTTCAGCACCTGCCATTCCAGCACGTCATAGCGGAACCAATAAACGGTATTCTTTTTATAACCGTTTTCCTCATATGCGTTTTCAGAAAAGTCATCAAACGCTTTTGTGAAATACACGCCGCGATAACGTCTGCCGTTATGCGACAGGTCGATATACCAAAGCATGGTCTCGTAGTCATACAGCGTCCAGGCGCCGTTGTTATCGGTACTCGGCAGACTGCCGGCTTGCATGTTCAAGGCGGCGATCAGCGCTGCATCGGTCACGTCGCTTTGCGGGTAATAGCCGAACAGGATCTTACCGTCCTCCTTGATCGTGTAGGGGCCGGGCATCTCGCCTTGGTAGCCACAATCATAGCAAAGGCCGGTCGGGTCGGGCTCGTGGTTGCCAAGATCGGCCTGATGTCCACAGTTGTTCAGGCAGATGCGATAGTGCTGCGCCTCGTCATAGCTCCAGCCGGTGGCAAGCTTGTGGCCGGTGGCCGGGATGGTAGCGGTGGCAATCGATTCTGCGCATACGGCGCAAACACGGTGCTGGCTGCCCGGCGTGGTGCAGGTGGCCTTCTCGTCTGTGATCCATTCGCCGTCCTTGTGGCCCGCTGCGGGGAGGGCAAGGTAGGTGGTGTAGCTGCAGTTCTTGCAGGTCACGTAGTCCTGCCAGCCGGGCTCGGTGCAGGTAGCGGGCTGCCCGGCGTGCGGCACGGTATCGTGCGCGGCAAGCGGCAGCGCCGCGTAGGTGGTGTAGCTGCAGTTCTTGCAGGCCTCATAGGCCTCCCAGCCAACGGCCTGGCAGGTCGGTGCCTTGGCTGCATACTGTACGAGGACGTGCGTATGCCCAAGGGGCGGAATTTCCTGATAGGTGCTGTAATCGCAGCGCGAGCAGGTCTCGTAGGGGGCAAAGCCGGCTTCCGTCTCCGTCGCGGGCTGCCCGGGGTGAGAGATCCTGTCATGGTCAAGCGGGGCGATCGCCTCATAGCCTACTTGGTGATCGCAGTTTTTGCAACGCTCGTATTTGTACCAGCCGCCCTCGGTGCAGGTAGGCTCCTTGCCCAGCATAATGGTCAGCTCGTGCGTGGCCTTGAACGGTTGACGGGTGGAATAGTCGCAACGCGTACAGGCCTCGTATGCCTCCCATCCATCCTCGGTGCAGGTAGGGGTCTTTGCCTCATGCGTGACCAGCGTGTGCGCGGCAGGCAACGTCTCCTCCCCCTTCAGGTAGCCGCAGGTCTCACACACAATGCGCTGCAGCCCCTCCTCGGTGCAGGTGGGCGTTTTTACCGTCTCTGTCTCAAAATGATGCTCGGCATATTTGGTGCGCTCCCCCTCACAGCCGCAGGAGGCGGCATGCCAGTGGTGCGTTTCATCATACGAGAGGGTGGCCTCATAGGTATGCTCGTGCGGGGTGTCCGGGTTGTTGCCCCCATCCGGCGTTTCCTCGCCGCCGGGGGTTTCCTCACCGCCGGGCGTGACGGTCTCCTCACCGCCGCCGGGGGTGGCACTCGTGCTGCCGCTTTGCGTTTGCCCGCTACAGGCGGTCAGCAGCGCAAAACAGCAAAGGAGGGATAAAAGCAAAAGAAGGATCTTTTTCATAACGTTGCTCCTTGTTTGGAATTGTCACGGTACAGGCGACGGTAGATCAGCATGGAAAGGGCCAGTGCGCATAGCCCTGCAGCCAGCTTGCCCACGATCATGGGGGCAAGATAGGCCGGGTCAAAGGCCAGGGTAAAGGCCAGGTGCCCTGCAAAGGTAAAGGCGGCAGAGGTGGCAAACGCCGCGTTCATCAGCGCCCCCTTCTTATCCATTTTTTCCATCATGCCAAAGGTGGTTGCGCTGGTGGCAAGGGAAGAGATAAAGCCAACGGCCGCATGCTCGTTCACCCCGATCAGACTGCCCAGCTTGCGCAGCGGCTTGGCAAAGATCCGGGAGATGACGTACATCAGCGGGAACGCGCCACTCATCACGATCGTGGCGTTCAGGCAGACGGCAGCGCCCTCCTCGATCGGGGCAAGCCCCTTGATCGGCTCAATGCCCAGCAGGAATTTCAGAATACCAAGGGCAAGCCCTACGGTGATCAGCGCCGTGATCAGCTTGCCAAGAATGCCGAAGATCTTAACGCATAGCTCCGGGGCGAGAAGCAGCCCCGCCGTGATCACGCCGGCAAACAGCACAAGCGGCAGCAGATTGAGGAGCAGCGCGGGCAAGGGTAGCGCACACATAAAGCCGGCGACCAGGCAGCCGACGGGAATGGTGACCACGCCGCACAAAAGCCCCAGCAGCAGCTCACGGTGCTGCTCCTTTTTTACCGCCCCCAGTGCATAGGGAATGGTAAAGGAGACCGTGCAGCCCATCATGGACGAGGTGACCAGGGCGTTGTAAAGCCCCATTTTCCGGTCAAGGGCTACCTCAACTGCAAGGGGGGCGCCGCCCATATCGTTTGCAAACAGGGAGGCCGGGATGATGGAGGGGTCCAGGTGCAGCACGTTGGCAACAAAGCCAAGAGCCGGCTCCAGCAGGTCGGCCAGCAGGGGGGAAAGCGTGATCATACCAGTCATCGAAAGCATCATGGTGCCAAGCAGCATAAAGCCGCGGTCAAATTCGCTTCCCAGCCCCAGGCGGCTGCCAAAGATGCGGTCGATCGCCGCGATCATGGAAAAGACGCCCATAATAATGGCAATGATATTCATGTCTTACAGCTCTACGGCACGGAAGCCGTCCTTCGTTAAAATATAGCGTTCGCGGAAGCCGGCTGCGGCAAGCAGCTCGCGCGCCGTCTCAAAGCCGAAATCCAGGTAGCGGTTGTCATGGCAGTCAGAGGAGATGATCGCTCCAAAGCCCAGCCGCCGCAGCTCCTTCATCAAAAAGAGCGGCGGGTAGGGAACGGCCCGCCCATAGCGGGACATGGCCCCCGTGTTGACCTCAAAAAACGGGATCTTGCCGGCAAGCGCCTCGGCTGCCTCTGTGGCTGCGTGGCGATAAACGGGAGCGTCCTCATCAAAGAACCGTACCTTGTCGGCATGCTTGGTAATGATATCAAAATGTCCGACGATGTCAAAATTCCCGTATTGCGGCAGCTCGGCCAGCGTGCGGTAATAAGCAAGGGCGTAGGCCATGCCGTCCCCACCGAAGTGGTTGGTGATGATGCCTTGCACGACCTCGGCAGAGCGGTCAAAGCCGACGATCTCCTCGCCGATTTTCAAGTAATGCACCGAGCCGATGAGGTAATCGTAATCGGTGAGATCGCAGACCGAGTACATGTCAAATTCCAGGCCGCAGAATACGTCAATGCGCCCCTCGTAGGCCTTTTGCAGCCGGCGGATCTCGGCACGGTAGGCGCGGTCACCGGGCTCCTTCATCGGTACGGCAAAGGTCGGGGTATAGTACATATAGGAATGGGAGGAAAAGCCGATCGCATCAAAGCCACGCGCGATGGCCGCCCTCACCGTCTCCTCCGGCGTGTCACGCCCGTCACAGAAGGTAGAATGCATATGTAGGTTTTGCAGATTCTTCATCGTCTTCTCTCGCTTTATGAAAGGCAAATGCCGTGCGTATGGCACGGCACTGCTTTTTTAGCAATTTTCAAACATATCGGCCAGCTTGTGTGCTGCGTCTGCCATGTTCTGCACACCCTCGGCAACGTTCTCCTCGTGGAAGGCAGAGAGATACTGGTCTGCCTCCAGCGTGAAGTAGCCACGGTAGCCGATCTCCTTCAAGGCGCGCACGATCACGCCAAAATCCATCTGCATCGAGAAGGGGATCTGGTGGCTGTCATGCCAGCGGTCATTGTCATGAATGTGCAGGGCCTGCAGATGCTCGCCCAGCGTCAGAATGCTCTCTCTTGCGGTGGTGCCAAGGCCCTTCATTTCGGCATGGCCAAGGTCCAGGCAGGCAACCAGGTAAGGGTCGTTTACCGCCTTGATGTGGGCAAGAAAGTTATCGTGGTGGGAGCAGGCAGCCGGGGCGGCCTGGTCTAACTCCTTGTTCCAGTTCCACATATTCTCGGTGGCGATCTTCACGCCGTGCTCCTTGGCAAAGGGCAGCAGCTCAAGATACATCTCGGCGTTTTCCTCAGCCGATTTGTTATTATCCGGGTGGATGATACAGATCTCGCCACCGGCAATGGCGGTACACTCGATAGCGCGCTTCAGGCAATCGCGTATTTCGGGAATCCGCACCGGGAACGGGGCGTGTGACTGGTTACAAACGATGCCGTTATCCAGGCCGATCTGCCGCAGGCGCTTGGCATAGGCAGCATACGCGGCTGAGCGAAGCGGGTGACCGTTATCCTGCACGCACTGGTTGGCCCAATCCCAGCGTGCCATAGCAAACATAGAAAAATCCCATGCGTCAAAGCCGGCATTGGCGATCAGCTCTACCGCTTTTTCTTCGCCCACAATACGGGCAGCCGAAGCAATCTCGGTTGAAATCCTCATGGCTCATCCTACCTCTATATATAAAATATATCAAGATTTTACTTGCATCCCACATTATAGCACATTCGCCCTGACAAGTCAATTCCCAATCCGTAAAAATCAACTTTCACTTGACACGATTTTGGCATTGTGATACAATGAAAAAAGCAATAAAAAAGGAGCTCTGCTATGAACGCTACGATATACATGACCGATCAAACGGGAAACCGTCTTTCTTGCCTTGGCTGCTACCCGATGGAGGAAAACGTGCCCGATATCATTGAGGCGCAAAATCACCCCGGTGACATAGAGGCGAATTTGATCACCATTCACCCGGATGTGGAATACCAGACCTACGGCGGCATGGGCGGCGCCTTTCCCGATGCAGCCGCGCACGCCTGGATCGCCATGCCGAAGGACAAGCAGGAGGAGCTGATCCGTGCTTATTTTGATAAGGAAAACGGCATAGGCTATACCTTTGGCCGCCTCTCTATCGCCAGCTGTGACTTTTCTACCGAGGATTATACCTACGTTGAGGAGGGGGACGAAACGCTGGATAGCTTTGACATCTCGCACGACAAGCTTGCCGTGTTCCCAATGGTCAAGGCAGCTATGGCCTATACCGATCTGACCCTGTTTGCCTCCCCTTGGTCACCACCCGCCTACATGAAGACCTCGGGCAATCGTATCGGCGGCCATCTAAAGCCGGAATGCTATCCGCTCTGGGCTAAGTATTTTCAGAAATACATCACGGCCTGCCGCGAAAACGGCATCCGCATTTGGGGGGTAACGATCCAAAACGAGCCGCGCCACCACCAGATCTGGGAGTCTTGTCTGTACAGCGAGCAGGAGGAGGCAGAGTTTCTTGGCCACCTTGGCCGTGCGCTGGAGGGTAGCGGCATCAAGATCCTCTGCTTTGACCACTGTCGCGAGCGGATCATGCGGCGCGCCAACGCCATCATCGGCAGCGAAAATGGTAAATATTGCGATGGCATAGCCAACCATTGGTATTCGGGCGATCATTTTGGCGAGCTTCGCGCCTTTTACCACAAGTATCCGGACAAGCTGAGCGTAGCGAGCGAGGGCTGCCGCGCGATCATTGGCGAGGGCATCCAGCCGGAGCGGGATCTGGAATTTGCCGAATCCTACGCCCATGACATTGCCGGCACCTTCAACAACGGCCTGCATTATTACTGCGACTGGAATCTGACGCTGAACGAGAAAAACGGCCCCTATCACAACCGCGAGGGGCGCGGCTGCTCGGCCGAGGCGCCGGTCTATTGTGTTGCCGCCACCGGTGAGATCGTCTATCGTCTCTCTTACTACTATATCGGCCATTTCAACAAATTTGCCGAGCCGGGTGCCCGTATCATCGCCACCAGCTCCTACACCACGGCCGTTGAGCCGCTCTGCTTCAAAAATCCGAACGGCAGTCTGGTCACCGTGCTGCTCAACCGCACGGGCAATCCGCAGAAGCCGATCCTCCGCTGTGGCGACAGCCTGCAGCGCATCACCCTGCCGCCGCACTCGATCGCTACGGTGATCATGGCCGAGGCATAATAAAAAGAGCCGCGATCGCGGCTCTTTCTTTATGCAGAGGGGATTCGTCTCGGCACGGCCTCGAAAAGGCGAGGATGTTTCGCCTTTTCTCCGTGCCTCGGGCATCGCCGGCTCTGACGTGCCACCGGCACGTCATTCACTACCGGCTCGTTCGCAGCCCCTACGCTCCACATCAAAAAACAAAAACAGGCCACCACATGGTGGTCTTTTTTGTTTGGTGGTGCAGGTGTCGTCATAGACGAACACCCCTCCTTTCCTTCATTTTCGCCTTCAAAAGCTTCTTCAATATCGTCAAGCGGGATATTGTCGATGCTCAAAGGCTTCTTGCTCGCGTTGATGATCAACGTGAAATTGTCATCGTACAGATAGACCGAGTGTACGAAGATGTTGATGAGCGCTCTGCGCTTATTGAAATCGTCCATCGGCATTTCGCAAACGAAATCAAGAAAGGCATATATCTGCGCCTCGGTCAAACAGATTTTCTTGTTGCTCTCAATAGCAAGCTGTGTTTCCAATTCGGTTTTCTCGGCTTGGCGGCGGTTCAGTCGCTCGGTCAGCATATCCACCGCTTGTCCTTGCTCGATACCTTTCCAAAGGTTCTCAATGGCGGAATCAACCTCTTTGATCGCTTTCTTGATTTCCTTTATTGAAAGGTTATCGGGGCTCTTGTTACATTCCTCCGCAACTCGCTTGGCAATATAGCGTATCTTATCCTCGGTGAGCATTTGCAGGCATACCTCGATAACGCGGTTTTCAATATACTCTTTGCCGACAACCTTCTTGTCACATTTGTTTTTGCGAGCATTCTTGCAGTTATAATAATGGTACTGCTTGCCCGACTTTCCCGTGCCGCCGTAGCCGACCATCATTTCCTTGCAATGCCCGCAGAAGAGTTTGGTTGTCAAAAGGTATTCGTTTTCACCGCGAGTACGCGCGGGTGCGGATTTGTTCTTGTTCATAAGTGCTTGTACCCGATAGAATAAGTCGTCGTCCATAATACGAGGCATTCCACCGGGCTTTTCCTCTCCTTTGTAAATATATACGCCGATATAGCGTTTGTTTTTGAGAAGATGGCTGAGGCTGTTGTAGGTAAACTCGTTACCAATCGAAGTCTTAACCTTTCTTCGTTGCAAGTCCTTGACGATCTCTGCTTTGGTTTCGCCGCTTGCATATCGCTCATAGATCTCGCGGACAATTGCCGCTTCTTCCTCGTCAACAGAAAAGGTACGGTCTTTGTTTACCTTGTAGCCAAGTCCGGGATTGCTGCCGTTGGATAGGCATTTCTCGGCGTTGAGTGACATTCCTCGGTTGATCTTCTGTGCAAGCTCCACGGAATAGTATTCCGCCATACTTTCAAGAACGCCCTCAATAAGAATGCCCGAAGCATCGTCCGAAATATTCTCCTTGGCAGACATCACTCGGACGCCGTTCTTCTTTAGCTTGGCTTTGTTGATCGCGCTGTCGTAACGATTACGGGCAAAGCGGTCAAGCTGATAGACGAGCACACCTTCAAAGGTGTGCTTTTCACTATCCGAAATCATTCTTTGAAATTCAGCACGGTTATCAAATTTACCGCTTTGTGCGCGGTCGATATATTCGCCCACAACGGTGTAATTGTGAGATTCGGCATATTCGTAACAGACCTTCAACTGTCCTTCAATGGATTGCTCGGTCTGACTATGGCTTGAATATCGAGCGTATATTACTATATTCATCGTAATACCTCCTATTAGTCCTAATATAATTATACTTATTTATCGTGAGAAGTCGATTGTACCGATATGGAAACACCCGACGCGCGAGCATCGGGTGTCCTTTCATCGTATTCGGGGTGTTTTGCAAGCCACTTTTCAAAGTAGGCTTTGCCCTCGTCGCTGTCGTAAAAGGCGCGGATCTCGGGCACCAAGGCTTTAGCAAAGGAATTGAGCAGTTCTTCGGGGAGTGCAACGTCGATCTTTTTGCGTTTGGTCATAGGCAGTCCTCCTTATAAGCAGTGCTCTTTTTTGCGCTGAAGGACTTTGTAATAATGCTCGCAGGCTTTGAGCACGAAGTCCTCGGTTTGCTTTGCATTGCCTTTCGGGATATACTTTCTGATACGCTCCATCGGCACCTTGAACATTTCCTTCTGATTTGCCTTTTCCTCGCTCATAATCTCGGCAATGATCTCGGGAGTCAACCCCTGCTCGAAGCTAATCTTCTTGAAGCGGCAAGCCTGCGAGAGCGACGGAGTGCAATCGTTGATCTCCATCTGCTCCAAGAGGTCGTATTGCTCTTGCTCGTCGAGATAGGAAAGCTCCACGGCGGGAGTAAAGGAAATGCGCCCCTCGTCCACGTATTCAAGGATTTCGGGAATAAGATTTGTAAGGCGGATATAACGCTGAACTTGTCTTGCGCTTTCATTGCTATCGACGGCAATTTGCTCGTCGGTTCTCAACTTCGCGCCAACTTGGCACGAAGTTAAATCAGACCTCCAACCTTGATGCGCCATTGCATCGGCTTTCATCTTGTAAGCAAAGGCTTTCTCGCTCGGCAGAATATGCTCGCGGTGGAGGTTACTATCCACCAAAACGATTGCCGCCGCGTCACGGTCGAGAGAAACGATTAAGGCAGGGACCTCTTTGATCCCTGCCTTTTGGCTTGCCATAACCCGTCTGTGACCGGATATGATCTCGTATTCATCTTCGGTATTCTCCTTAGGGCGAACGATAATGGGTGATAGAACGCCGTGCTCTCGAATACTCTCGGAAAGGCGCTCCATTTCTTCGTTGTCCTGCACCTTGTAAGGGTGGTTTTCAAATGCGTGTAATTTCTCAATCAATATATTTTTCGTGTTTTTCATATCATTTTACCTCGTTCTTGTTTTTTCTTTCTTTTTGATAAGTCCATTGTTCTTTAGTTCTATCTCTCGCTCGGCATCAAGCAATTCCTTTATACGCGGAATGTGCTGTTCGATGCGCAGAGAAATCTTTAGTTGCTTGCGCAAGGGCATCATTTTCTTGGTCATCTCCTTGCATTGTTCTTTTAGCGACGCTTCTTCCTCGGGCGTTTTCACGCGGCGAATCCGCAAGCGCAATTCATAGCGTTTCTGCTCCAACTCGGCAATTTGAGCCGCCTTATTCTGCTGAAATGACAAAAGCTCCTGCGGCGACTCGATATAATGGTCGCGCAAGAGCCAATATTCTTCCATATATTTGTCGGCTTTCGATGCCTCGGTTCGTATCATCGGAGATACGGGGCGGCTATCCGCCTCCTGCACGTTGTTACCCGTGCAGATCTTAAATAACTCCACGATAAGAGCGAATACGAGCTGAAGCCCGTCCATCTGCTCCGCTTCTTGCATATAGCGTTCAAAATCAAGCAACGGCTTTCGCTTCATTTTCGGCGGTCGGTATTTGATCTGCTCCATTCGATCATGATTCCAACGAAAACGCTTAAAGAGATTTTCTTTCGTATATTTCTCATTCAAGCTACTAAGACGAACGGAGCGCGACCACCCCGATGAAATAACAGAGGGATGCTCGTAATTGAAATCTCGCGTGAAGGTGTATCCAAGCGCTTTGAGAAATGCTACAAACTCAATATGGTTAATGCATTGTGATAATGCTTCTTCTACATCGTGTCGCAGCATTTCTCGATGGGTAACGTGACCTGCCTTCTGCGCCCAATACGCCTTCTTGTTGCTATAAAATTTGTGGCTCTCTATAACCGATTTGCTTCGCTCGGCACATATCTCGTCGGAGATCTTTCTAAGCTCCAAACGGTCGCCAATACTGTTGCGGAATTTCTTCCCGTCTGTAAAGGAAACGCTATTGATTACGAAATGGTTGTGAATATTATCGGTATTGAGATGCGTGGTGACGACCACTTGGTATTTTGCGCCCCACATCATTCGAGCGGTTTCCACGCCGATCTGATGCGCTTCTTCGGGTGTGACCTCTCCCTCGGCAAAGCTTTGGTATCCGTGATAGGCGATATTCTTTCCGCGCTCACCGAAACGGCGCTTGACGGCGATCATTTCGTGATAGGCATTGTGCTTGGAGCAGTTGATACCCGTAACAAATGCCGTGTGGTCGGTTTTAGAGTCATTCTCTACATAGCGAATCGCCGCATATAAGTCCTCGTCAAGATATTCCTTGGCGGTGGTCTTGTCGGGATTGTTCGCATAGTCGATAACCTCTTTCAACCGTCCTTTGACGGGCCAGAATCCTGTGGTTGCCATTTACGCATATTCTCCTTTCTCGGCGCAATCAATGTGTCGGATATATCCCTTAGTAATGCGAGCGCCGCCGCGTTGACCTCTGCGGAGAACGGTGGCTCGATGAGTACGTCCAATTTCTCGCAGAAAGCAAAAAGAACATCAGGCGGAACCGATCTCGGCTCAAATCCCAACGCTCTTTGACGGATATATTCTGTTGTGCTTAGCCCGCAATTTTCGGCTATGGAGTTGATACGTTCCTTTTCCTTTTTCGTTACGCGGGCAACGATTCTAATATCTTCTTTTTTCATAAAACCATCCTTTCATTCGGGGTATTAGGGGCATCCCCTAAAATCTCTGCCACAAAACCTTTGTGGCGGGGCGACGTTTGGCACACAAACGTCCTGCTTGTTACGGTGTAAGACACTCGTATCTC
>JAZQLY010000028.1:0-4698 GCA_045543015.1 Eubacteriales bacterium | reverse complement strand
AGTCACAGCAAGCCGTGACAGCTCCCTTTACACAAGGGAGCCTGCCGCTGCGGCGGATTTGTTCACCGCTTAAGCGCTTTTGAACCACGCGACTATCGCGTGGTTTTCGTTTTACAAAAAAGCAGGCGGAAAGCCGCCTGCCATATTTTATAGATTGGTGGTGCTGAAGCTTGCCTCCACGTTTGTCTCGCCATCCTCCCGCACCGTGCGGAAGAGATGCGCACCCTCGTCACCCGCCACGCCAAGAATATCCAGCTTGGTGCCGATAGGGGCCTCGTGGAAGTAGTTGATCGAAAACCGGTTGACGTATTTTCCGTGCAGATCAAGAAACCCACACAGCATATCGGCATAAACGGTGTTGTTCATGTGCTCGTTCTGGTCGGTATCGGCATAGCGCACGGTGTACTTGCCAAGCGGTTGCAGGTTCTCCTGCTGTATGCGCACGCGGTCCGGCATGACAACCTCGGTCTCCTCTACGGTAAAGTTTGGCTGATAGTCGGTCACGCGCAGCGGTCTGCGCGTTGCCACGTCCAGCAGGGCCCACACGCTTGTCGCCTCACAAATCACGTCCTCGCCGCGTAAAATGCGGTGGCAGCGCAAAAAGCTGAAGCCACGGCTCGGCAGAGCCCAGGTCTCGGCGTGCAGCTGCTCATAGGCGCGGAGCGGGGTATGTACGGTCACGCCGATGCGGCTTAAAACAAAAAACTGCCCGCCCGCCTTCATTTCATCATAAGAGGGGCCGTAGGTCTTCAGCTGCATGTTGGCAGCCTCTTGCAGGTAGGTCATCACGGCGCTTGGGCGCACGATGCCATTATAGTCGCAGGCGTGGGAATTGACGGTAAAGGAATGACGGTAGATCATAAAAAGGCCCCTTTCATTTTCTACCGTATATTATACAATAGGAAAAGCGATTTTGCAATCGCTTTTCCTGCTTTCATTTGTGAATTTTTATGCCGATCAAGGCTCGCCGCTGCCGTCTGCACGCGCATACACGCGCGGCGGGCGATTGGCAGCAGGATTGTCACTCAGTCCAAAGCTGACAGAAATGGCGGTGTTGACCTTCTGCATGGATTCGTCATCCAAATGTCCCATCTTCTCCTTCAAGCGGCGTTTGTCCAGCGTTCGTATCTGCTCAAGCAGGATGACCGAATCCTTGGATAGGCCTACACGGCTGGCGTATACGTCGATATGGGTTGGCAGCTTTGCCTTGCTTAGCTTGCTGGTGATCGCCGCGGCGATCACCGTGGGGCTGTAGCGATTGCCCACGTCGTTCTGTACGATCAGAACAGGGCGCAGGCCGCCCTGCTCGCTCCCCACAACCGGGCTGAGATCGGCATAATAAATATCTCCGCGTCTTATGTTCATTTCTTGGTTTTACCCCTTTAGAAAAGTTCTTGCACGGATAGTTTTGCCGAAAACGGGAGCCTCTTAATCAGGGAATTATCGGAAAAAGAAAAAAGTTCTCCCATTGCAGTATATGCGCCGCCATGCTTGACAGGTGCGCCGCGGTGTGTTATACTGAATGCATCATATATATCAAAAGGAGCAGCACTATGCATATTCGTCTGTACACACAAAATATATGGGGCAACTTTCCGGCAAGCGAGAGGATCGCCAACCGAAACGGGCTGATCGTTTCTCTCGTCCGTCGCTACGGGCCGGACGTCTGCCATTTTCAGGAATGTAACCCAAGCACCAGCCGCGCTGCGGCGTGTGATATTGCCGCGCTGCTTGCCGATACGTATGCAGAGGCGAGTGCAGAGAATGCCGGCTGTAATTTTACCCCCGTATTCTATAAAAAGGATCGCTTTGAGGAGATCGAGAGCGGCTTTGTACCCTACGAGGGGCTGAACGATATCCAATCCAAATCGGTCACCTGGGCCGTGCTGCGGGAGAAGGCAAGCGGCGCTCTGCTGGCAACTGCCTCCACGCACTTCTGGTGGAAGCACGATGGCGAGGCAGATTCGCTTGCCCGTATTGCCAACGCGCAAAAGCTGAAAGAGATCTGTGATATGATCACAAAAAAATATGGCATCCCGGTCGTCACCTCGGGGGATCTCAATTGCGGCCCCTGCTCGGCACAGGGGATGGACGGCTATAACGAGCTTGTTCGCCTTGGCCTGCGGGATGCCCGCTACCTGGCAGAAAAAACGACGGATATGCACACCCACCACGAATATCCCGTCCTGAAAGAGGTAGGGGATTACGTCAATGGGAAAATGCCCGTGCGTACGCTCGACCATGTTTTTGTCGCCGGTGTGCCTGTGGCTGTGCAAGCCTTCTCGGTGGTGACCGAGCAGATCGCCCTGGATTCCTCTGACCATTGCCCGCTGATCACCGATTATGAGGTGTAACGGCGGCCATTCTCGCATTCCGGGAGAGATTCTCGCCATCGGCGGTGGTATTCTTTCTGACGGAATGATAGAATGATAGCGGCAACGGGAGATATCCGCTGCTGTAAGGAGGAAATACAATGGAAAAGAAAACAATTGGAAAACTGATCGCCGCACTGCGCCGTACAAACGGCATGACACAGCGGGAGCTTGGGGAGAGGCTGTTCGTTTCAGATAAAACAGTCAGCCGTTGGGAATGTGATGAATGCACCCCGGAGCTTTCGCTCATCCCTGCGATCGCCGAGCTGTTTGGCATCACGACCGATGAGCTGCTGCGCGGCGAGTGCAATGCACAAGCCGGCACAGAGGAGGGGGATGACGCGCGTCAGCGCAAGCGGGGCAGAAGCGAAAAGCAGTTCAAGGTCATGCTGCATCACCGCATGGTGCGGTTTTGCAACCAATCCATGATCGTGGCAGGTATCGCGCTTGGCGGTATTCTTGCCGCTATGGTGGCTAATCTTGGCTTTTTGCGCGGCATTGTCGGCTTTTGCGTTGGCGTGCTGTTTTTGCTGGCGGGCGGTATCTGCCAATGCTGCTTTACGCGCAACGCGTATTTGCAATTGGAGGAAGAGGACGAGACCTTTGCCGCTGCCACCGCCGCCCTTAATGATCGCATCGTCGGCATCACCGTTCGCAACATGGCTATTCTTTGCGGTGTGTTCGCCTTTTTGCTGCCGCTCGTTTTGTTCGTGCCGGGTGCATACTACGGGTTGAATATGGATTCCTGGCTGCTGCTTGGCGCGTTGTTTGCTGCCATTGCTTTGGCTGTGTATTACGTTTTGTATGAATTTTGGCTGCAGCCCTTGCTCGTTTCTCGTGGCAGTTTGTCAATGAACGAAAGAGCAAAGGAACGGGCGCAGAAGATCCGTTGCCTTTTGAAAAAGACGCTGCTGGTCATGCTCCTGGTGGCTTTGCTGCTCGCGGCAGCTGCGGCGGTTGTCCATGTATTGCCGGTGCAGTGGTTTGCCCACGCGGACGTGTTTGATAATTATGATGATTTTACGGATTTCATGAAAAAAGGCGCGCATTATCAGCTGTCGAGCGGTTATCGGGCCGTTGTGGATGATGCAGGCAATACACTGTGCCTTTACTTGGCCGACCCGGATTTTTATTCTTCCATTCGGTTTTCGCATACACCGGATCGGCTGCCGGTCACCGTCTATACACAAGCATCGATCGCCGCCGCCCGGGATGTTGTCGATTCCATCATGGCAGCGCTGCTTTTGGGCATCGCGGTAGAGGTCATTGTATGCGCGGTTGTTTATGTAGCCAAGCTGCGTAAAATATACCGATATTATAAATAAAAACACAGAAGGCCGCCCAAAAGGGCGGTCCTCTGTGTTTGGTGGAGACAGTAGGGCTCGTCTCGGCACGGCCACGAAAAGCCGAGAGAATTTCGGCTTTTCTCCGCGCCTCGGTCAACGGCGGCACTGACGTGCCACTGGCACGTCATTCACTACCGGCTCGTTCGAGCCCGTCCCGTCTCACCATCAAAAAACACAGAAGGCTGCCCGAAAGGGCGGTCTTCTGTGTTTGGTGGAGACAGTAGGGCTCGAACCTACGACCTCTCGGATGTGAACCGAACGCTCTGACCAACTGAGCTATGCCTCCATTGCGAGAAACATTATAGCACACCTTGCTGCATTTGTCAATGAGAAAAAGCAAAAAATCTGTAAACAACATTGACAAGATCAATTTTTTCGGCTATAATAGTAAAGCAACAGAATCATGGGGATGCAATGGTTTCGACAGGGATTCTGAGGCATGATAAGCGTGGCGGGCTGGCTAATCCCGTATAATGGCCAAACCTAAATTTAAACGACAACAATAGAGTTGCTCTGGCTGCCTAATCGTCTGCCCCGTTAAGGGGTAGCTGATTGGCAGTTGCCGCGGCCCATAGTGCCGCCCGTTCCCCTTGGGAATACTGCGCCCCAAGGCTGAGCGTCAAATTTAGCAGTGAACTTGCATCGGCTGTTCGCCCTTGAACCGATCAAGCAAAAAAGGGCTACCAAATCAAGGAGCCTGCCTATCGGCGCCGGGATGAGGGAATTCTAAAAGAAAGGCTGCCCACGGAGAAGGTTATGTCAAAGGGTTTTTGGACACGGGTTCGACTCCCGTCATCTCCACCAAAGAACAAGAGGGGTGCTTTGCACCCCTCTTGTTCTTTTTGTAAAACGAAAACCACGCGATAGTCGCGTGGTTCAAAAGCGCTTAAGCGGTGAACAAATCCGCCGCAGCGGCAGGCTCCCTTGTGTAAAGGGAGCTGTCACGGCTTGCTGTGACTGAGGGATTGTTTTCAGGGGAA
>JAZQLY010000027.1:0-28813 GCA_045543015.1 Eubacteriales bacterium | reverse complement strand
ATCAGCGAGACCAGCGTTACCGTAAAGGACACCTTTACGCTGAACATCTTCTCGCACCTCAGCTCTCGTCACTTTGACTTCAAGGCAGCCGGCCTGAACGTATGGCTGAGCCGCGAGGCTGCTGAGACCGGTGAGGGTGCTTATCTCTTGCTCTACAACAACGAGCCCTATGCTGTTAAGCATGCAGAGGGCGCGATCCTGACTGACGTTACCTACATGTTCTCCATCCCGGAGATCGCTGCACAGGAGCTCAACCGCAAGTACTACGTTCAGTCCTGGGTTGAGTTCGAGGATGGCTCCGATGCTACCGGCGAGATCGTTGAGGTCAGCGTTGAGCAGTATGCACAGAACGCTGTCAGCAAGACCGAGCCTAACACCGCTCTTAACCGCGTAGCAACCGCATTGCTGGATTACAGCAACGCTATGCAGAGCTACCTGAATGGCGACGATAGCGACGTTGTGGTAAAGCCGGATCTGAACGAGAGACCCGTTATGCCGCAGATCGTTCCTACCGACGTTTACAATCTGACCGAGTTTGAGAACAACGTTCTGACCGGTGCTACCGTGAACCTGGGCACCGAGGTGAAGATGGTTATTTACATCAACACCAATGAGAACATCAGCGGTTGGCGTCTCCTTATGGATGATGAGGATTCCTTCAAGTCTCCCAAGAAGTACACGCTGACCAAGCAGCCTGTTGGCAACGGTTACAGAGTAGAGATCTCTGTCAAGACCGCAAACTTTGATAAGCCTTACTTCTTCAAGGTTGTTGATGCTATGGGCCAGGAGAAGTCTGGTGTTCTGACCTACAGCGTAGAGTCTTACGTTGCACGTGCATACGAGCAGTATCCGGATAACGTCAAGCTGCTTGACCTGCTGAACAGCATGCTCGTGCTCTGCAAGACCTCTAACGATGCTCGCTGATATGCTGTATAAGTCCCCTATGGCAGAAATTATCTGCCTGTCTGAGGATGCCTTGATGGCATCCTCAGAGGGCGGGGGAACGATTCCTACGCCTGCTCCCGGTGGAGACGGCGGCGGAACAACACCCCCCACGCAGCCGGATGATCCCGGCAGCTCGGGCGGCTCTGCCAGTGGAACCTTGCCGCCAAGCTCAAGCGGAGGGATAGATCTGCCTACCGACTGGTTTGGCTGATGGCTTGCATCTTTTGGCATAACCGTAAACAAAAAAGAGAGTGGGAATAAACCTCCCACTCTTTCTTTATTTATGAGTAGATTTTACTACCTGCACCGTTCTGATGTGGAAAACCTGCGGTTTTCTCCATTTCTATTTAAATTTTTGTTTACTATCTCCGTTTTCCACCCTCCATGTATGAAATACATGTCACGGGTGGAAAACGAAGATTTCTGCTCAAAACCTGCTGCGCCCTGGCTTGCATCTTTTGGCGCAACTACAAAAAAGAACCGCTATGGCAATGCCATAGCGGTTCTTTTTCTATTCTGTGCAGGGACAGGTGTTTTTTTGCACCTACAACGCCCCTCGTTCTTATTTCTCGATCAACAGCTCGGCGATCTGCACGGCGTTGGTAGCAGCGCCCTTGCGCACCTGGTCACCGCAGCACCACAGCGAAATGCCCTTCTCAAAGGCCAGATCAGAGCGGATACGGCCAACGAACACGATATCCTGATCGCTGGTGTCCAGCGGCATGGGGTACTTCTTGTTGGCAGCATCGTCAACCAGGCGGCAGCCGGCCTCCTCAGCGATCGCAGCCTTTACCTCATCCGGGGTCAGCTCCTTCTCGGTAAATACCGATACGGAAATGGAGTGCGAGCGTACAACGGGAACGCGCACGCAGGTGCAGGTCACGCGCAGCTCGGGCAGGTGCAGGATCTTGCGCCCTTCCTTCTGCATCTTCATTTCCTCGGTGGTGTAGCCATCGTCATTAAAGGAACCGATCTGCGGGATCAGGTTCTCGGCGATCTGGTAGGGGAAGGTCTTGCACTCGACCGGCTCACCTGCTGCCAGCGCCTTTTGCTGTGCTGCCAGCTCAATGGGGCCGCCCGCACCGGCACCGCTGACGGCCTGATAGGTAGAGGCGATCATGGCACGGATGGGGGAGAGACGGTTGATGCCCTTGACCGCCATCAGCGTGATGATGGTAGAGCAGTTAGGGTTCGAAATAATGCCGTTATGCTTGCGGGCATCCTCCGGGTTGATCTCCGGTACGACCAGCGGCACGTCATCCTGCATGCGGAACGCGCTGGAGTTGTCTACGAATACGGCACCCGCTGCGGTGATGTAGGGAGCCAGCTCTCTTGCCAGATCAGCAGAGGCGGCACCAAGCACGATATCCATGCCTGCAAAGCTGTCCTTGGTTGCTTCTTCAACGGTCAGCTCCTTGCCTGCAAAGGTCATCTTCTTGCCGGCGCTGCGGGCAGAGGCAAGCAGCTTCAGCTCGGCGAGCGGGAAATTGCGCTCGGCCAGAATTTTCATCATCTCACGGCCGACCTCACCGGTCGCGCCGAGGATGGCTACGCGATATTGCTTCATTGTTCTTTATCTCCTTATTAAGTAAAGCTGTTATACAAGGTCTGAATGGTAGTGGCAAAATCGGCATCCTGCACACCAACGATAATGTTGATCTCGTCCGAGCCCTGCTCCACCATGCGAATATTGATGCCACGCTCACCGAGCGTTGCAAAGATCTTACCCGAAACACCGGGCGCACCGGCCATACGGCGGCCAACAACGGCTATCAGGCTGATGCCGTCGCAGACCTTGACTATATCGGGGTTGCATTCGCTCTGAATATCGGCGATCAGCGCATGCAGGCAGTTGGAAAGCGCCTTGGTTGCAATAACCAGGGAGAAGCTGTCTACGCTGCTGGGGATATGCTCTACCGTCAGGTTGTATTTCTCGGTTACCTCCAGCACGCGGCGGACAAAGGAAATATCGTCCGTCATGCTGGTCTTGCTGATGGTGATGATCGAATAGTGCTTTTTACCCGTGATGCCGGTAATAAAGCGCGTGCGCTCGTCATCGCACTCATCATCAAAGTTTTCCATGATCAAGGTGCCGGGATCCTCAGGCGCCTTGGTGTTCTTGATATACAGCGGGATGTTTGCCTGGCGAACGGGGAACACGGTCTCCTGGTGCAGCACCTCGGCACCCATGTAAGAAAGCTCACGCATCTCGCTGAAGGTGATGCGGCTGATGATCTTCGGGTTTTCGACGATCTTGGGGTCTGCCATCATAATACCGGAAACGTCCGTCCAGTTCTCATAGCTGTCAGCCGAAAGGGCGGCGGCAGCCAGCGCACCCGTTACATCCGAGCCGCCGCGGGAGAACACGTGCAATCTGCCATCCGGCAGCGTGCCGTAAAAGCCGGGCAATACCATGCGGGGATGCACGGTGTGCAGCTCACGCAGCGACCGATAGGTTCCCTCGTAATCCACGGTGCCATCATAATTGAAGTGCAGCCATTCTGCCGCATCAATAAAGTCATAGCCGAGATACTCAGCCATCAGCACGGCGTTGAGATACTCACCGCGGGAAACGATATCGTCTACGCTGGCAGAGCGGGTCATGCTCTCGCGTACCTTGGTCAGGTGCTTTTCAATGTTATCGGAAAGGCCGCAGGTAGCCGCGATCTCGCGGTATCTACCGGCAATATCGTTCCAGATATCGTCAAAGCTGACCTTGTAGCGGATGTGCGCGTGGCAAACGTACAGCAGGTCGGTCACCTTGTTGTCACTTGAATGGCGCTTGCCGGGGGCAGAAACCACCACGATGGCACGCTCCGGATCTGCCGTTACGATCTCCTTTACTTGTTGAAAGGTCTCTCCGCAGGCAAGCGAAGAGCCGCCGAATTTTACAATTTTCATACGATGCTATCCTCCAATCCCGCAAAGAATGCATGCGGGTCTATATTGATCACCCGATCGGCAATCTCATGGATCTCCGTACGGGTCAAGGGCTTGGTAATGATCTTGTTGCCATCGCGCCGCTCAACCAGCGCCTCAGCCACGGGGGCCGTGGTACGAACGTAGTAGCGGTGGGGGGCAATGGTTCCGTCCATGTTGGGGGCGGAAAGCGAGACGGGCGTCTTGGCCGAGCCTTCCATAATGTCGATCATGTCCTGCACCAGCGCGCTGCCGGTCGGATATTTGCCGGCACCCTGGCCGATGAAGGAAAGCAGACCGACCTGCTTGCCCCACAGGGAGATGCAGTTGAAGTTGGAGCCTACAGCGCTCTCCACGGCGCCGCTCGGCAGCAGGGTAGGCTCTACGTAGGCGGTCACGCGGTCACCCTCCCGGCGGGCGGTGGCAAGAAGCTTGCAGCAAAGACCGAGTGATTCAAAATACGCCATATCCTCACGGGTGATGTAGCGGATGCCAAAGGTAGGCACGTCATCCTCCCCCAGCACGGTGTGGAAGGCAAGAGAGGCAGAGATGGCGCACTTGCGGCGAACGTCCCAGCCATCGATATCGGCAGAGGGGTCAGCCTCCGCATAGCCAAGCTCCTGCGCGGTGGCAAGCACCTCGGCAAAATCGCTGCCCAGGTTCTGCATGGCGTCCAAAATATAGTTGGTCGTGCCGTTCATAATACCGCGGAGCGACTCGATCTCGTCGCAGCGTGCTGCGCGGCGCAGGTTGTAAAGCCAGGGAATACCGCCGCCCGCAGCCGGGGTAAAGCGCAGCTCGCACCCGTTGGCGGCAGCCAGCTCGTGCAGTTCTTTATAATAATGGCAGATCAGGTGCTTGTTGGCACTGACGACGTGCTTGCCCGCGCGCAGGGCAGCAGTCACAAACTCATAGGCGGGGTGCAGCCCACCGATCGCCTCTGCTACGATCTTGATCTCAGGGTCCGAGAGGATCACCTGATAGTCAGTCGTTACCAGATCCTCATAGCCCGCGGGAACACGCACGTCCAGCACGCGCTTGACCTCTAACCCGCAGCTGCTATCACGAATGACCTCGTACGCGCCGGAGCCGACGGTACCAAAGCCCAAAATTGCCACTTTCATGTTTTTTTACCTTTCTGTCCACTCACTTTGCAAAAAAACCTTGCAATTGTCCGAAAAATGGTGTATGATTACTATAATCGGTATTTTACCATGAATTTTAGAAAAAATCAAGAGGGAAACCAGGAAAATGAAGTATTTTAGTACAAGAAATTTTAATTTGCGCCGTTCTGCGGCTGAAGCGATCTCGGAGGGTATTGCGCCGGATGGCGGTCTTTACCTGCCGGAGGGCTTTTTGCCTTTCCCCATGGAGCGGCTTGCCGGCATGAGCCAGACGGAGATCTCCGTGGCGGTCCTTGCCCGCTTGTTTGATGATTTTACCGAGGAGGAGCTGGCTGCCGCCGTCTCTGCCTCTTACGATACCGCGTTTGAAAACGGTGATATTGCTCCGCTCGCACCGGTGGGGGACGCCTATTCTATGGAGCTGTGGCACGGCCCGACCTGCGCGTTCAAGGACGTGGCGCTTTCTCTTTTGCCGCGCCTGCTGACCATGTCGGCTAAAAAATGCGGCATTGACGATGAGATCTGCATTCTCACTGCCACCAGCGGAGATACCGGCAGCGCAGCGCTTTCCGGCTTTTCAGACGTGCCGGGCACGCGCATCATCGTCTTTTATCCCGACGGTGGCGTCAGCCCCGCGCAGAAAAAGCAGATGGTCACCTGTGCGGGCAAAAACACCGCCGTTTGTGCCGTGCGCGGGAACTTTGACGATGCGCAGACCGGCGTGAAAAACATCTTTGCCACCGTTACCCCGGCCGGCAAGATGCGCTTCTCCAGCGCAAACTCGATCAACATCGGTCGCCTTGCACCGCAGATCGCCTATTATTTCAAGGCATACCGCGACCTCCTGAACGCCGGGCGCATTGCAGCCGGTGACCGTGTGAACTTCGTCGTTCCCACCGGCAACTTCGGTGATATTCTGGCCGGCTATTTTGCCAAGCAGATGGGCCTGCCCGTCGGCCGCCTGGTCTGCGCCTCCAATCAGAACAACGTGCTGACCGACTTCTTTGAAAGCGGCACCTATGACCGCCGCCGTGACTTTCACCTGACCACCTCTCCCTCGATGGATATCCTGATCTCCAGCAACCTGGAGAGACTGCTCTGCATGCTCTGCGGTACCGAGAAAACGGCCGCCATGATGCAGGATCTGCGTGAAAAGGGGGCCTACACGCTGGATGGCAAGACGCGCGCCGCGCTTGCCGAGGAGTTTTGGGCCTCTTATGCCGATGACAGCGAGACGCAGGTCATCATCCGTCGGTATTACGAGGAGCATGGCTACCTGATGGATCCGCACACCGCTGTTGGCTTTGCGGTGTATGAAAAGTGGCTGCAGTCGCCTGCTGCCAACAGCGATCCTACCGTGGTCCTTTCTACCGCCTCGCCCTACAAATTCTCGCGTACCGTGCTTTCTGCCCTCGGCATTGCCGCAGGGGAGGATGAGTTTGCCGATATGGAAAAGCTTTCTGCCGCTACCGGCACGCCCGTGCCCGCCCCGCTTGCAGCCGTTGGCCGCCGCGCCGTTGTGCATACGGCCATCTGTGACGTGGCCGATATGCCGGCCTATGTGTATCACAAGACGGAGGAACAGGAATGGACTCGGTAACGATTCGCGTTCCCGGCACCTCTGCCAATATCGGCCCCGGCTTTGATACGCTTGGCTGCGCCTTCAATATTTATAATATGCTCACCTTCACGCGTGCGGCAAAGACGTGTGTTACCGGTTGTCCGGCTGAATATGCCAACGAGGACAATCTGGCCCTTGTGGCATTCCGCGCGGCCTGCCGCCGCGCCGGGCGGCAGCCTTGCCCCGTCTCACTGCATATTGAAACGAACGTGCCTGTTTCCCGCGGGCTTGGCTCCTCGGCCACCCTGTTTGTGGGCGGTGCGCTGGGGGCAGACCGCCTGCTCTCGCTTGGCCTGTCGCGCACGGATATTTTTGAGATCGCCAACGAGCTGGAGGGACACCCCGATAACGTAGCCCCCGCCGTGTTTGGCGGCTTTACCGCGTGCATGGTGGAGGGGGGGCATCCTTACGCCACGCAGGTGCCTGTGCATCCCTCCTACCGTTTTTGCGCTTTCGTGCCGGATTTTGAGTTAACGACGCATAAGGCGCGCAGCGTGCTGCCTGCCAACGTCCCGTATGCTGATGCGGTCAGAAACGGCACGCATCTGGCCGTCCTTCTTTCCGCATTGCGGGAGGGAGATGCCGCCTTGCTTTCGCTTGCCCTTTCCGACCGTCTGCACGAGCCATACCGCCGCCCCCTGATCGCCGGCTTTGCGGAGGCAGAGCAGGCTGCCCTTGCCGCAGGGGCGCACGCCTTTTTCATCAGCGGCAGCGGCTCTACCTGTATGGCTATCTATACGGATGATGCGTTCCCGGCCGCCGTCACGGCCGCCATGCAAGCCTGCCTGCCCACCTGGCGTGTGCTGCCGCTGGAGGTAGACCTGGCGGGTGCCTGCGCCGTATGAGCGAGCTGCTCTGCATTCGCGAGCCGCTTTGCGCGTGGTATCGCCTGCACGCCCGCCCGCTGCCCTGGCGCAATGAGCCAACGCCGTATCACGTCTGGCTCTCGGAGGTCATGCTGCAGCAGACGCGCATTGAGGCCGTTAAGCCCTATTACGCCCGCTTTTTGGAGGCAGCGCCTACCGTGGCGGCGCTGGCCGCCTTGCCGGATGACCGGCTGATGAAGCTGTGGGAGGGGCTTGGCTATTACAGCCGCGCCCGCAATCTCAAGCGTGCCGCCGGGGAGATCTGCCGGCTTTACGGCGGAGAGCTGCCTGCCGATTACCACGCCCTGCGCGCCCTGCCCGGCATTGGCGATTATACGGCCGGGGCGATCGCCTCGATCGCGTTTTCGTTGCCTTACCCAGCGGTGGATGGAAACGTGCTGCGCGTGGTGACGCGCCTGACGGGGGATGAGAGCGATGTTCTCCGCCCGGAAACGAAAAAAAGGATCACCGCGGCATTGGCCGAGGTGTATGCGACCGCCGCCGACCCCGCCGCCCTGACGCAGGGGCTGATGGAGCTGGGCGAGGTGGTCTGCATGCCCAACCGCGCACCCCTGTGCGGGGAATGTCCGTTGGCGGCATGCTGCCGTGCGCGGGCAGAGGGGAGCTTTGACCGCATTCCCTACCGTTCTCCCAAAAAGGGCAGAAGGATCATGCGCAAATTGGTCCTGATCCTGCATGACGGAGAGGGAAATTATGCCATCCGCCGTCGCCCGGCAGAGGGACTGCTGGCAGGCCTTTGGGAGCTGCCGCAGCTGGACCTGCCGGAGGATATCACCACCGGCGACGATGCCTTGTTAGACGAGCTGGCGCGGGAGTTTTGCCGGCAAAACGGGCTGATGGCGGCAGAAAGTGCCGCCGCGCCGGCGGCCAAGCACGTCTTCACACATCTGGAATGGCATATGTGCGGCCGCTATCTGAACGTTGAAAAAAGCAAAAAAAACGGAGACCTGCTGTTCGTCAGCGCCGCCTCGCTTGCGGCAGAATATGCCTTGCCGACCGCCTTTCGCGCTTATGCGCGGTATATTTACGGCAAATAGTTGCTAAAAATCCTCGGATGGGATATAATATTAGAGAAAACAAAAAGGAGAGAAAGCTATGAGTCAACACAGTACGCTTTTTGGCGTTGTTCTCGGTGCCGCGATCGTTGGTGCCACGCTCATCGTGCGTGACGCATTGGAGGATCCCCAAACGGCAGAGGCCGTTCGCACAAAGGTCAAGTCCGGTTATACGCAGATCAAGAATAAAGTGGGTGAGGGGTATTCCTTCGTCCGTGACAAGGTGCAGGAGGGGTATGCTGCCGCGCGTGAAAAAGCAGGCGAGGCGGGCGAGAGCATCCGCACCGCCGTAGAAAATGCCCCCGCCGTGCAGAAGATCAAGAAAACGGTCAAGGATATCCGCCGCGCAGCAGAGCCGGCAGAGGCCATGTTTGCCGAGGCTGAGGAGGCCGAGGCCGCGCGCAAGACCGATAATACCGCCGAGGTCGTGGTAGAGACCGAGGCCGGTATTCGGGATACGGACGGCGAATAAAAAAGAATAGCCGGTGGGCTTTGCCCACCGGCTATTCTTTTGCCCCGTGAAGGCCACGGACGTGTGGCGGGGTCAATTCGTCTCGCTGCTCTTTTCAGCCTCCTTCGCCTGCTTTGGCTTGCGGCGCGGGCGGCGGCGGCGAGAGGGAGAGGCAGCTGCATCCTGCAGCCGCTTCAGGTAATCCGCTTCACCGGCTTCATCTGCCGGCTGGATCACGTATTTGGCACGCCATGTGCCGTTGAAGTTGTGCAGCATGTGCAACCGCAAAAACAGCTTTCCATGCTTCTCGCAGGAAAACAAGCGGGTGTACCGCTGCCCTTTGGAGTGGAGGGTGGCATGTAACGGGGTAAGCGGGGTGGCGCAGTGCGGGCAGACGGGAGAGGAGACCGACTCCTCGGCAAGCAGTGCCTCCGGGGTGGGGAAGCCCTTTTCACCGCCGTCAGCATCGCCGATCACCTTGGTGACCAGATTGTCACCGCGACGCTCGTCATACTGGGCAACGCCTGCTGCAACGTCCAATTTCTGGGCAACCAGTGCCGTGAAGTAGGCATCGTTCAGCGCGTCATGCGCAGGCAGATTTTGCTCAATACCGAAGTATTCCATCGCGTATTCCAGCGATCGCTGGTTTTTCCCGCCGTCGGTCTGCCGGTTAAAGATGTGCTGCAGATCGTATACACGGTGCAGCCAAGAACCGTCCAGCCGGTGAGCGCGGAGGTTGTCCTCTAGCATCGGAATATCGTCCGGCCCCCAGGTCAGAAAGGCAAAATCCTCACCACACCAATGGCGGAAGCGCTCGATCGCCTCCGGCAGGGGCGTGCCGTGGTCCAGCATGGTCTGGTCAATGCCCGTCAGGCGCATGACGTACCGCTGGATGACCTTAAAGAACTTGGGCTTGACCGTGATACGATAGCTGCCGATGAGGTTGAGATCCGCATCCAGCTTTACAGCACCGATCTGAATTACCTCGCCACGCAGGCGGCATTCCAGCCGTTTTTGTACGGCAAGCGCCTTCTGCGCGTAAGCCTGATTCCACTCAAGATCGAGGGAAATGTAATTCATGGCTATGCTTCTTTCATCGTTTTTGTGCAAGCACTCGTTTATTATAGCATTTTTACAGCCGATATGCAAGCCTTTTTTTGAAAAAATAACGGCCGTCAGCGCTTGCCGTACTTTTGCAGCAGGTTGCGCATGACCTTGATGGCAAAGGCAGCCTCCTCGGCGGCCAGCTCGTCACCGAAGTGGCGGGGGGAGATCTCCAGGTTATAGTAGCCCTCGTAGCCGATCTCATCAAGCGCCTCGATAATATCCTTCCAATCGGCCGTTCCCGCCAGGGGGATCAGGTGCTGGTCTGCCTTGCCGTTGTTATCATGGATGTGCAGCACAGAGATGCGGCTGCCCATGCGGCGAATGGTCTCGCCAACCGACAGGTTGCCGGCAAACTGGGTGGCGTTGTGCGTATGGCCGGTATCCACGCATACGGTCAGGTATTCGCCCAGCTCCGGGTGGGCGGCCAGGCGATCATAGGCCTCAATGAATTCGGGGATCAGGCCGAAAAACTCGCAGGTCTTCGTTGTACCGCAGATGCCGTAGGTCTCGGTGGCGATCTTGATGCCCTGCTCCTTGGCAAATGGGAGTATCTGCAGATACAGCTCGTCATTCTTGGCATGCATCAGTGAGGCGGTGGCATCTACGCCGAAAAAGCTGTTGGAATTGGTATGAATGACGCAGACCGGCGCACCCAGCGCACGCGTGGCAATACAGTCAAGCCGCGCATTCTCGATCAGGGCGGCATCCTTCTCCTTGTCATCTACAAAGCCCGTGACGCGGCCATGCGTCTGCACGATGGCAAGGCCAAGCTCCTCTGCGTATTCCCGCAGGGCGGTGAAGTGGTCGATCACCGCCTCCTCCCCCTGCGAATAGATGCTGGTGGAACGGCGGTAATCGTGGTCATCGCAAAGCGTAAAGTCTACGCCGTCTGCACCGATCTCCTTGGCAAGGCGCAAGGCCTCCCGCTCGCCAAGCTGGTGCTGGAAAAAGCCGGTGATGATACTGATCCTTTTCATATAGCTGCCCTTCTCGTTTTTCTTTTATTGTACCGCCTTTTTTCTGCTCTGTCAAGAAGTAAAAAGGTTTTTTTGCGCCGCCCCTTGACAAAAAGACAGAAAAGACATATAATATTCTTATTATAGACGAATTATAGACGAAGAAACAAGGAGAGCAATATGGAAAAGGCAAGTCGCATCCCCGAGCTGTTTGGGTGCATGGTATTTGGTGACAGAGAAATGAAGGCACGCCTGCCGGAGGAGATCTACACCCCCCTGCGGCGTACCATCCGCCGCGGCGCCCCGCTGAACCTGGATATTGCCAACCCGGTAGCCGAGGCCATGAAGGATTGGGCATTGGAGCTGGGCGCAACCCACTATACCCACTGGTTCCAGCCGCTGACCGGCATCACCGCCGAAAAGCACGATAGCTTTATCGAGCCGGCAGGGGACGGGCAGATCATGATGAAGTTTTCCGGCAAGTCGCTCGTGCGCGGAGAGTCGGATGCCTCCTCCTTCCCCAACGGCGGCCTGCGCGCCACCTTTGAGGCACGCGGATACACCGCGTGGGATCCTACCTCTCCTGCCTTTGTGCGTGATCACACGCTGTATATCCCCACCGCCTTCTGCTCCTTCAGCGGGGAGGCGTTGGATGCCAAAACGCCCCTTTTGCGCTCGATGGAGTGCCTGCGCAATTCCGCCCGGCGGCTGATGTCTCTTTTTGGTAAAACGGGCATTGGCACCATCAACCCTACCGTAGGTGCCGAGCAGGAGTATTTTCTTATCCCGCAGGAGCTGTATGACGAGCGGCTTGACCTGCGCATGTGTGATCGCACCCTGTTCGGTGCGCCGCCCCCGCGCAGCCAGGAGATCTCGGATCACTATTTCGGTGCCATCAAGCCCCGCGTCAAGGCTTTTATGGACGAGCTGGACCTTGAGCTGTGGAAGCTGGGCGTGACCGCCAAGACCGAGCATAACGAGGCCGCCCCCTGCCAGCATGAGCTGGCCCCCATCTTTTGCATCACCAACGTGGCCTGTGACCACAACCAGCTGACGATGGAGATGATGAAGCGGGTCGCCAAAAAGCACGGCATGGTCTGCATCCTGCACGAAAAGCCGTTCAATTGCGTAACCGGCTCGGGCAAGCATAATAACTGGTCGATCTCCACCTCGCACGGCATCAACCTGCTGGAGCCTGGCGAATCACCGGCCGATAACGCGCAGTTTTTGCTCTTCCTGACCGCGGTGATCGCGGCGGTGGACGAATACGCCGACCTTCTGCGCATCTCGGTTGCCAACGCGGCAAACGATTACCGCCTTGGCGCCAATGAGGCACCGCCCGCCATTCTTTCCATGTTCTTGGGTGACGAGCTGACCGAGATCCTTGAATGCCTGGCAGACGGCCGCCCCTACGACCAGCACGAGAACGGGCGCCTGGACATCGGTGTAGAGGTGCTGCCCAAGTTCCCCAAGGACAATACCGACCGTAACCGTACCTCTCCCTTTGCCTTTACCGGTAACAAGTTTGAGTTCCGCATGCAGGGCTCCAGCTGCTCGATCGCGGATGCCAACGTGGTGCTGAACACCATCGTTTCCGAGATCCTTGACCGGTTTTCTGACCGCCTGGAGGCTGCCGATGATTTCAACGGCGAGGTAAAGGCCATCGCACAGGAGACCTACCGTGCGCATAAGCGCATCGTCTTCAACGGCAACGGCTACTCCGAGGAGTGGCGTGAGGAGGCTGCCCGCCGCGGCCTGCACAATTACGCCACCGCGGCAGAGGCCATTCCGCACCTTTTGGATGCAGAAAACGTAGCCGTGTTTGAAAAGCACGGCATCTACACCGCTGCCGAGCTGCAGTCCCGCTGCGATATCATGCTGGATGCCGTTTCCAACAGCATCGGCGTAGAGGCCAATACCATGCTGGAAATGACGGGAAAGGATATCCTGCCCGCCGTGATCGCCTATACCTCTCACCTGGCTGACGGGCTTCTGAAAAAGCAGAGCCTGGGCCTTGCCTGCACGGCAGAGGCTACGCTGGTCAAGTCGCTCTCCGACCTGACCGACCGTATTGCCGCCGCTGCAGAGGCGCTCAAGCGTGCCGTCAAAAAGGCAAGAGCGAACGAGGGCCACGCCGCCCGCGCACAGGCCTACAGCCGTGACGTGCGCGCTGCCATGGCCAAGCTCCGTTCCTTGGTAGACGAGGCAGAGGTCAAGGTGGGCCGCGAGTGGTGGCCGTATCCGTCCTATACCGATATTTTGTTCTACCGCTGATGGTATTTTTTTGCCGATCGGCTTCAAAAATCAGGATCCCCCCGCGCAGCGGGGGGATCCTGATTATTTATCCTACAGCAAAACAAACCGATTTTTCTGGCTGGTCAGCACGCCCTCCTTTTGCAGCTTGCTGATCTCGGCCGAGAGGCCGCTGCGGTCGACCTCTAAATAGTCGGCCAGCTCCTGACGGTCAAAGGGAATGAGGAACGTGTTGCTGCCCTCCTTTTTTGCCTGCAGCGTTAGGTAGGTCAGCAGCTTTTCACGCGTGGTGCGCTTGGAGGTGATCTCAATACGCTGCAAAAACAGCACGGTCTTGGAGGCCAGGTCCTTCATTAAATTATAGATCAGCCGCTGGTGAAAGCCGCAGTTGTTCTGGCAGGTGTGCAGAATGTGCGAACATTCGATCAGCATGACCTCGCAGGGCTCGTCTGCCACCGCAGTCACCGGCATAGAGGGAACCTCGGCACAGGCAAAGGCCTCGGCAAATACCTCGCCGGGGGAGACGCTGATGAGAATACTGCGGTTGCCGTAATAGTCGGTCTGCGTCATCTGTACCGCGCCTGAAAGCAGAATGCCGATATGCTTGGCAGGGCCACCCTCGGCAAATATGGTATACTTTTTATCAAAGGAGACGATGCGCGCCCCCAGGCAGTTCAGCATGCGAAGCAGATCGTTTTCCGCAATGCTCGAAAAAAGGGGACATTTTTTTATGATTTCCAGATATTTTTTCAAAATTTTCTCCGTTTTGTTGAAATTTCAACAGAATTATTGCCTATATTATACTACAATAATCTCAGAAAAGCAAGGAGTTTTTAAAACATGAAGATCGCTTTTTTTGATGCAAAGCCTTATGATAAGCCGTCCTTTGACCGCTACGGCAAGGAGAGGGGCGTTACCTTTAAATATTTTGAGACCAAGCTGAACGAGGATACGGTAGAGCTGGCACACGGGTTTGACGGTGTTTGCGTGTTCGTAAACGATACAGTCAACGCGGCGGTGATCGACCGCCTGTGCGAGCTGGGCGTCAGGACGGTGGCCCTGCGCTGCGCCGGCTTCAACAACGTGGATATGAAGCATGCCTTTGGCCGGATCCACGTGCTGCGCGTGCCGGCTTACTCCCCCTACGCGGTAGCCGAGCATACCATGGCCATGCTGCTGACCTCGATCCGCCGTATCCACAAGGCCTATATCCGCACGCGGGATTTCAACTTCAGCCTTTCGGGGATGACCGGCTTTGACCTGCACGGCAAAACGGTAGGCGTGATCGGCACGGGGCGCATTGGCCGCGTGTTCATTGATATCTGCCGTGGCTTTGGCATGCGGGTGCTGGCCTATGATAAGTTCCCGGCGGCGGGGCTGGATAACGGCGATACCATTCGCTACGTTTCGCTTGACGAGCTGTTTGAAAATAGCGATATCATTTCACTGCACTGCCCGCTGACCGAGGATACCTACCACATCATTGATGAAAAGAGCCTGCAAAGGTGCAAGCGCGGCGTGGTGCTGCTGAACACCTCGCGCGGTGCGCTGGTCGATGCAGAGGCGCTGCTTTCCGCCATCAAGGCGCGCAAGGTCGGTGCTGCCTGCCTTGACGTGTACGAGGAGGAATCGGATTTCTTCTTTGAGGATTTCTCCGGCCACATCCTGGAGGATGACGTGCTTGCCCGCCTGATCTCCATGCCCAACGTGATCGTTACCTCGCACCAGGCGTTCCTGACCGAGGAGGCGCTCTCCAACATTGCGGAAACAACGGTGAACAACCTCGTTGCCCTTTCGGAGGGCGGTCAATGCCCAAACGAGCTGTGCTACCGTGCCGGCGGGGCAGAGGACTGCAAGAGCGGCAAGTGCTTTTAACTCCCTTTTTGGAAAGGAAGTTTGTATGATAAGAAGGATCATCACCATCAACGAAGACCTGTGCAACGGCTGCGGCGCGTGTGCCGCAGCCTGCCACGAGGGGGCCATTGGCATGGTAAACGGCAAGGCCAGGCTGCTGCGCGAGGATTACTGTGACGGCCTGGGCGATTGCCTGCCGGCCTGCCCGACCGGGGCCATCCGCTTTGAGGAGCGGGAGGCACCCGCCTATGACGAGCAAGCCGTGCTGCGCGCACGGCAAGGGCATGCCTGCCCGCCGGAAGCCTGCCCGGGTATGCAGACAAGGCGGCTGCCGCGAGAGGCAGCAGCCCCTATCGGCAAGGCGCCCGCCAGCCAGCTGGCGCAATGGCCCTGCCAGATCAAGCTGGTGCCGCCCAACGCTCCTTACTTTGAGGATGCCAATCTCCTGGTCGCGGCAGACTGCACCGCCTTTGCCTACGGCAATTTCCACGGCGACTTCATGCGTAACCACATAACGCTGATCGGCTGCCCCAAGCTGGACGAGGGCGACTATGCCGAAAAGCTGACCGCCATTATCAAGAACAACAACATAAGAAGCGTCAAGATCGCGCGGATGGAGGTGCCCTGCTGCGGCGGGCTGGAAAACGCCGTCAAGCGTGCCCTGCAGGCAAGCGGCAAGTTCATCCCCTGGCAGGTCATTACCGTTTCGACCGACGGCAAGATCATAGATTAAGTACATTTTATAAAAGAGGTATAAAAAGAATGATGATCACCAAGGATATTCGCTATATCGGTGTCAACGATCACAAGGTAGACCTGTTTGAGGGGCAGTACCGCGTACCAAACGGCATGGCCTACAATTCGTATGCGATCATCGATGAGAAGATCGCTATTATGGATACGGTAGACGCTGCCTTTACCCACGAGTGGCTGGACAATATTCAGAACGCGCTTGGCAGCCGCACGCCGGATTATCTGATCGTGCAGCACATGGAGCCGGATCACTCGGCCAATATTCACAACTTTGTCAAGGCGTACCCCAAGGCTACGCTGGTCTCCTCTGCCAAGGCCTTTGCCATGATGAAAAACTTCTTCGGCACCGATTTTTCGGAGAATCGCATCGTGGTGGGAGAGGGGGATACCCTTTCGCTTGGCACCCACACACTGACCTTTGTGACTGCCCCCATGGTGCACTGGCCGGAGGTCATCGTGACCTATGATAGCCACGATAAGGTGCTCTTCTCGGCAGACGGCTTTGGTAAGTTTGGCGCGCTGGACGTGGAGGAGCCGTGGGCAGACGAGGCACGCCGCTATTATATCGGTATCGTTGGCAAATACGGCGCACAGGTACAGGCCCTTCTCAAAAAGGCGGCCGGGCTGGATATTGCCACGATCTGCCCGCTGCACGGGCCGGTGCTGCGCGAGAACCTGGGCTACTATCTGAATCTGTATAACGTCTGGTCAAGCTACCAGCCGGAGGAGGAGGGCATCGTTCTTGCCTACACCTCGGTCTACGGTAATACCAAAAAGGCGGTGCTGCAGCTGGCTGAAAAGCTGAAGGCAAACGGCTGCCCCAAGGTCATTTTGCACGATCTGGCGCGTGGCGATATGGCTGCCGCCGTGGCAGATGCCTTCCGTTACAGCAAGCTGGTGCTGGCTACCACCACCTATAACGCCGGCATCTTCCCCTTCATGCGGGATTTCATTGACCATCTTGTTGAGCGTGGCTTCTGCAACCGCACCGTTGCGCTGATCGAAAACGGCAGCTGGGCGCCGCTTGCTGCCAAGGTCATGCGCGGCATGCTGGAGCCCTGCAAGAATCTCACCTATACCGAAACCACGGTCAAGATCCTCTCGGCACTGAACGAGGAGAGCAGCGCACAGCTTGGCACCCTTGCCGAGGAGCTGTGCCGCGAGTATCTTGCCCAGCAGGATGCGACCGCGAACAAAAACGATCTCAAGGCGCTCTTCAACATCGGCTACGGTCTCTACGTGGTCACCTCGCACGATGGCAAGAAGGATAACGGCCTGATCGTCAATACCGTCACCCAGGTGACCAACACGCCCAACCGCATTGCCGTGACCATCAACAAGGAGAACTACTCACACCATATTATAAAGCAAACGGGCATCATGAACATCAACTGCCTGACGGTGGATGCACCCTTCTCGGTCTTTGAGGCCTTTGGCTTCGTCAGCGGCAGAAACGTGGATAAGTTTGCAAACTGTGAGCCGCTGCGCTCGGATAATGGGCTGGTATTTCTCCCCCGGTATATCAATTCCTTCATGTCCTTGAAGGTAGAGCAATATATTGATCTGGATACGCACGGCATGTTTATCTGCTCGGTCACCGAGGCACGCGTCCTCTCTGACCGCGAGACCATGACCTACACCTACTACCAGGAGCACGTGAAGCCGAAGCCGCAGGTAGAAGGGAAGAAGGGATACGTTTGCACGGTGTGCGGCTATCTGTATGAGGGCGACGAGCTGCCGGATGACTTCGTTTGCCCGCTTTGCAAGCACGGCGCATCCGATTTTGAACCTGTCAAATAAAAAACAAAATAAATTTTTAGGAGGATATTTCCATGAGCAAGTTTTACATTTGTGAGCATTGCGGCAACATTGTCGGTCTCATTCACGATGCGGGCGTCCCGCTGGTCTGCTGCGGTCAGAAGATGACCAAGCTGGAGGCCGGTGTGGTAGAGGCCAGCCGTGAAAAGCACATTCCCGTAGCGGAGGTAAAGGGGAGCACGGTAGAGGTCATCGTTGGCTCCGTTCTGCACCCCATGACCGAGGAGCACAGCATTACCTGGGTATACCTCGAGACCGACCGCGGCGGTCAGCGCAAGAATCTTACCCCCGGCCAAGAGCCGAAGGTGACCTTTGCCCTGGCAGAGGAGAAGCCGATCGCCGTATACGCATATTGCAATCTCCACGGTCTGTGGAAGGTTGAGCTGTAATAAAATTTGAAAGGAGAAAACGATCATGAAATATGTATGTGACGCTTGCGGATGGGTATACGACGAGGAGCTGGGTGACCCCGAGAACGGCATCGAGCCCGGCACGAAGTTTGAAGACCTGCCCGAGGATTTTGAATGCCCCCTTTGCGGTGTAGGCAAGGATATGTTCAGCAAGGACGAATAAAAAGGGACTGTCTCATTAAAATGCAGCATGTATATGCGTTTTGCGCAGCAAAACGGGCGAGAAATTCATTTCTCGCCCGCATTTTTATGATGCACGCAAGGGGCTCGTCGGATTTTGAGCAGAAATCTTCGTTTTTCGCCCGTGAGGCGTATTGACATACGTCGAGGGCGAAAAACGAAGATAGCAAACAAAAACTCAATCAACGTGGAGAAAACCGCAGGTTTTCCACATTAGAACAATGCGGGCAGTAAAACCATACATATAAAAAGAATGAGCGGGAAACAGATCCCACTCATTCTTTTTTGTTTGCGGTTATGCCGAAATGCGACAGCCCCTTTTTATGGGCGCTTGGCCTCCACTGCCTCTGCCAGACGGCGGGCAACGGCGGCGGCGCGGGCATAGTAGCTTTCGGCCCCCATTTCAAGATAGGCGGCGTTTTTGCCGACGAGGACCTCCAGCATCAAGGCCTTTTCATAGCCGGCCTTGGCCAGCCGGGTGGTCACCGAGTCAAAGTCGATCTCGCCGTCAAAGGGCAGGCGGTGATCGTCTGCATTGTGCTCCGCGCGGTTGTCGTGAATATGAATGGCAGCCAGGCGGTCGCCAAACAGGGACATGTAATCCCATTTTCCGTCGGTAAAGCAGTATTCGTGCCCGCAATCCCAGCAGAAGGCGGCGGTCGGGAAGGCTTCCATCGCGACCGAAATGTTTCCCAGCATGCGTTGGTTCTCGTAAGCGATCGTCACCCCGCAGGCATCCGCGTGTGTCATTAGCTGCTCAAAACGGGAAAGGCCAAGATCGTTCACGCGCGGCGGGTGTTCACCGCCGGAAAGATGCACCACCAGCACCGGAATGCCGTAATCCTTGCATTCATCCACGGCGGCAAGCAGCTCAGAAAGCATACGCTCGCCCTCGGGCGTATCGTACCAGATATCGTTGATGTGGTTAAAGGGCGCGTGGCAGCTTTCGATCGTCAGCCCCTCGTGCGCGCAGAATTCGACGATGGTGGGCATCTCGCTGCAGCCGGAGAAAAGAAAAACAGAAGAAAAACCGTTTTTCTTGATCAGGGCAAGCTGCTCGTTTATGGGGATGGGATAGGCCCCAAGATTCATACCGATCTCCATGAAAAATGTCTCCTTTTTTTCAGGTCTTGTTAGCATCATCATAGCACATTCCGGGCGTTTTGTCAATCCCGAAAGTGGACTGAAAAAAATCGGCGGCTGTTTGGCAGCCGCCGTATGGAGGGAAGGAAAAACGTAATATGCTTTGTGGTGGTGCTGTCCTATACGGCAACGCGGCGGCGGCGCATACGGCCGATCACCTTGCCGCAGCAGCGGAACTCGGCGAAGTTGGAGATCGGAATGTCCTGGTAGGCGGGATTGTAGGAGCGCAGGCTTTTGCCGGTGTAGCGCTTAAAGTAGCCCTCGCCGTCTGCAATAAAGATGCCAAGGTCACCCACGTCAACCGTATTTTGCCGCTTGACCAGCAAAATATCCCCGTCCTCAAACTTCGGCTCCATGCTGTTACCGCTGACGCGCAGTGCGTAGTCGGCACCGATAGAAACGCGCGTGGCACGCACCTCTACCGTCTCATGGTAATTGTTTTCATCCAGCGCGGTGCCGGGGCCGGCCGAAACGGGCAGCATATACAGCGGCAGCGTCAGCATGCGGATCTCCTCCGTCTCGCCGATCTCCGGTACGGTGCCGGCGCTTTCAATGCGGGAGATCTCCTTGTCTATCACTACGTCTACCAGCTCACGCCCGCTGTTGTCAAGGCGGCGGTATTTTTTGATCATGCGACACTCGTCCTCGTCCAGCGTGTCGGTAAAATGCCCATCCCCATCCAGCAGCATGCCAAGGGGGCAATCAAAGGCGGCGGCGATGGCCAGCGCGACCGAGAGCTTGGGCTCTTCCGTCGCGCCGGAAAGGATCTTGGTCAACGTGCCCAGCGGAATGCCGCTGATGCGGCTAAGCTGCTCACTGGTCATGGCTCTCTCGCTTTTTAAGGTCTTTACGCGGTCTGCAAAACTCACGGTCGTTTCTCCTTTCGCGGTGTTGTGGCTTTATTGTAGCATAAAATTTTCGCTTTGTAAAGGGGTTTTTGCAAAATTTTTTCCAAAAGTGGATATTTTTTATTGTAAATACTAACCGAAAGAGGCAAAACAGGAAAATGCAGTCTTATTCCGTGGCAGATTTTCGCCGACCGTCCGGCGCGGAGATCTTGCGCATTCTTGTACATTTTGCGGGGGTGTGGCGATTGCACGGCCGGTTTTTTATCACAAACAACAATCGGAATATTTGATGGCGATATAAATAAATTTTATAAACAAGTTTTTGGTAAAAAAACATTGACAAGCCTTGTTTTCGATGATATAATAGTAAACTGCATATAATTGCCTATTTTTTACGTGGTGTTTGCCCGATCTTGGGTGGCGGCAGGCGCCTATATATAAATAGGTAAACGGCGCGAAAAATTAAGGAATGGAGTGATGATGGCATGGTAAAACCCCAAAAGCTTGGCAAAAATGTGCGCATGAGCTTTTCCAAGATCGACGAAGCACTGGAGATGCCAAATCTTATTGAGGTTCAGAAGAAGTCCTTTCAATGGTTCCTCGACGTAGGAATGAAAGAGGTTCTTCGTGATGTTTCTCCGATCGTTGACTACTCTGGCAATCTGTCTATCGAGTTTGTCAACTACACGTTGGATCTGCAAAACCCGCGTTATCCCGTGGAGGAGTGTAAGGACAGAGACGTGACCTACGATGCACCGCTGCGCGTAGAGGTCCGCCTGACCA
This sequence comes from Eubacteriales bacterium, assembly GCA_045543015.1. Lineage (GTDB taxonomy): Bacteria > Bacillota > Clostridia > Oscillospirales > CAG-272 > UBA1740. The sequence continues at coordinate 7,706 of JAZQLY010000027.1, read as the reverse complement.
ACAAGCAAACGGGTGAGGTAAAGCAATCTGAGATCTTTATGGGTAACTTCCCGCTCATGACCGAGAACGGCACGTTCGTGATCAACGGTGCAGAGCGCGTGATCGTTTCCCAGCTGGTTCGTTCTCCCGGTATCTATTACGACAGTGCAGTCGATAAGACCGGTAAGCACAGCTATACGGCAACGGTCATTCCGTACCGCGGCGCATGGCTGGAGTACGAGACCGATGCAAGCGACGTTTTCTACGTCAAGATCGATAAGACGAGAAAGATCCCGATCACCGTGCTGATCCGTGCCTTGGGCGAGGAGACGGATGAGGATATCCAGCGCCTGTTTGGCGAGGAGGATATCATCAACGCTACCTTTACCAAGGATGAGTGTGCGATCCTGGCGGCTGAAAGCAAATGCACGCTGGGCGAGGAGGCACTCAAGGAGATCTATAAGAAGCTCCGCCCGGGCGAGCCGCCCCTTGTGGAGAGCGCACAGATCCTGATTAACAATCTGTTCTTTGATCCCAAGCGCTATGACCTGGCCAACGTAGGCCGTTATAAATATGATAAGAAGCTGGCCATTGCCCGCCGTATCCGCGGTCATAAGCTGGCCTCCGACGTGATCAGCCCGCTGACCGGTGAGGTACTGGCTGAGGCCGGCACCGTGCTGACCTATGACCAGGCAAAGGCCATCGAGCATGCTGCCGTCAACGAGGTTGATCTGCTGGTAGAGAACGGCCGCACGGTACGCGTGTTCGGCAACGGCACCGTAAAGCCGGAGTGGATCCTTGGCTACGATCTGACCGATTGCGGCATCAGCGAGCGCGTGCGCTACAGCGTCCTGCGTGAGATCATCGATCAGGTGGCAGAGGAGAACCCGCTGGCGACCGAGGAGGAACGCGCTGCCGCTATCAAGCGTGAGGCCGTTGCCCGCTTTGATGAGCTGTGCCCCAAGCACATTACCAAGAACGATATTTTTGCCTCGATCAACTACCTGCTCAACCTGACGCACGGTGTAGGCAATTTTGACGATATCGACCACCTTGGCAACCGTCGCCTCCGTTCTGTCGGCGAGCTGCTGCAGAACCAGATGCGCATCGGCTTTGCCCGTATGGATAAGAACATCAAGGAGCGTATGTCGGTACACGATTCCGAGGAGATGACGCCCCAGGCGCTCATCAACACCCGCCCCGTGGCAACCGCCATCCGTGAGTTCTTTGGTTCTTCGCCCCTTTCCCAGTTCATGGATCAGAACAACCCCCTGGCAGAGCTGACGCACAAGCGCCGTTTGTCTGCTCTTGGCCCGGGCGGTCTGTCGCGTGACCGTGCCTCCTTTGAGGTGCGTGACGTGCACTATACCCACTACGGCAGAATGTGTCCGGTAGAGACGCCTGAAGGCCCGAACATCGGTCTGATCTCCTACCTGGCCACCTATGCCCGTATCAACGATTACGGCTTCTTAGAGGCACCTTACCGCAAGGTGGATAAGGAGACCGGCATCGTTACCAATGAAATTGAATATATGACGGGTGACGTAGAGGATAACTACATCATCGCGCAGGCAAACGAGCCGCTGGATGAAACCGGCCGCTTTGTCAACCAGCGCGTTATCGCCCGTGAGAGAGCAGAGATCCTCGAGGTCGACCGTGAGAAGATCGATTACATGGATGCTTCTCCCCGTATGGTCGTCTCGGTTGCGACTGCCTGCATCCCCTTCCTTGAGAATGACGATAATACCCGTGCGCTGATGGGCTCGAACATGCAGAAGCAGGCTGTGCCGCTGATGATGACCGAGTCGCCGATCGTGGCAACCGGTATGGAATACAAGGCTGCCGTTGACTCCGGCGCCGTTATCGTTGCGCGTGAGGGTGGCGTGGTAGAGCGCGTAGAGTCCTCGCAGATCGTGATCGTGACCAACGAGGGCCGCAAGGATACCTATCAGCTCATTAAGTTCAAGCGCTCCAACCAGGGTACCTGCGTGAACCACCGTCCGATCGTGGACGTTGGTGAGCGTGTAGAGGCAGGGCAGGTCATTGCAGACGGCCCGGCTACCGCCAACGGTGAGATCTCGCTCGGTAAGAACGCCCTGATCGGCTTTATGACCTGGGAGGGCTATAACTACGAGGACGCCGTTTTGCTGAACGAGCGTCTGGTGCGTGACGACGTGTACACCTCGATCCACATCGAGGAATATTCGATCGAGGCGCGTGATACCAAGCTTGGCCCGCAAGAGATTACCCGTGAGATCCCGAACGTGGGTGACGATGCACTGAAGGATCTGGATGCCGAGGGTATCGTTCGTCTGGGTACCGAGGTACATGCCGGCGATATTCTGGTTGGTAAGGTCTCCCCCAAGGGCGAGACGGAGCTGACGCCCGAGGAGCGCCTGCTGCGCGCCATCTTCGGCGAGAAGGCGCGTGAGGTGCGTGATTCCTCGCTGCGTCTGCCGCACGGCGAATCGGGTATCATCGTAGACGTAAAGGTATTTGACCGCAACAATTCGGAGGATCTGGCCCCCGGCGTGAACAAGGTCGTTCGCGTATACGTGGCACAGAAGAGAAAGATCTCTGTCGGCGATAAGATGGCAGGCCGTCACGGTAACAAGGGTGTCGTTTCGCGCATCCTGCCGCCGGAAGACATGCCCTTCCTGGCTGACGGTACCCCGCTGGATATCGTGCTGAACCCCCTGGGCGTTCCTTCCCGTATGAACATCGGTCAGGTGCTGGAGGTTCACCTCGGCTTTGCCGCCAGAAAGCTGGGCTACAAGATCATGACGCCCGTATTTGACGGTGCAAACGAGAAGGACATCGTAGATTGGATGCGTGAGGCAGGCTTTGCCCGCGAGATCCGTGACGGTGAAAACGTAATGGGTAAGGCCCTCTTTATTGAGGTGACCGATGAAAACGGCAAAAAGGATCTGCAGCGTCTGCCCGCAGAGATCGAGACCGATGCAGAGAAGCTTGCCGAGTACCGCAAGGATCACGACGTGCGCGTGATCGACGGTAAGACCACGCTGTATGACGGCCGTACCGGCGAGCCCTTTGATACGCCCGTTACCGTTGGTATTATGTATTACCTCAAGCTTCACCACCTGGTTGACGATAAGATCCACGCCCGTTCCAACGGCCCGTACTCGATCGTTACCCAGCAGCCGCTCGGCGGTAAGGCCCAGTTCGGTGGCCAGCGCTTTGGTGAGATGGAGGTTTGGGCACTGGAGGCTTACGGTGCCGCTTACACGCTGCAGGAGATCTTGACGGTCAAGAGTGACGATATCAACGGCCGTACCAAGACCTACGAGGCAATCGTAAAGGGCGAGAATATCCCGACGCCCGGCATCCCCGAATCTTTCAAGGTTCTTGTGAAGGAACTGCAGTCTCTTGCCCTCGACGTCCGCGTGCTGGATAAGAATGGCGAGGAGATCGAGCTCTCCGACCTGATCGACGATGATATGCCCACCATGAATTCTCTGGAAGAGGTCGAAAAGGCGATTGATAGCGGCTACGACCAGGAAGAGGATTATGAGGACGAGGAGAGCGATGAGGATATGGATGGGGACGATGACTTCGATTACGCAGACGAGGATGAGGATGCGTATGCAGAAGAATATGCCGAGGAAGAGGATGCCGGCTTTGACGGTGACCTGTAAGGCAGCCAAGGCAACCAAACTTTAATGAGAGGGGATTATGCTTCCCCCGCTATGCGGGGAAAGAGGTATACAATCAATGAAAAGAAGTGTATTTGATTCGATCCGCATCGGTCTTGCGTCTCCCGAAACGATCCGCAGCTGGTCGCATGGTGAGGTAACGCGTGCCGAAACGATCAACTACCGCACCCTGAAGCCCGAGCGCGACGGCCTTTTCTGTGAGCGTATTTTTGGCCCGCAGAAGGAGATGGAGTGCCAGTGCGGTAAATACAAGCGCGGTCGCTTCAAGGGCCGTGTTTGTGAAAAGTGCGGTGTTGAGGTCACCAGTAAAAAGGTGCGCCGTGAGCGCATGGGCCATATCGAGCTGGCGTGCCCGGTCTCGCATATCTGGTATTTCCGCGCCATTCCTTCCAGAATGGGTCTTTTGCTGGATATTTCGCCCCGTCTGCTTGAAAAGGTTCTCTACTACGCACGCTATATCGTCATCGATCCGGGCAACACGCCGCTGGAGAAGATGCAGCTGCTCACCGACGTAGAGTACGATGCCGCCTACGAGAAGTATGAAAATGACTTCAAGGCCGGCATGGGTGCAGAGGCTGTCAAGGAGCTTTTGCAGGAGCTGGATATTGAGGCACTTTCCAAGCAGCTGAAGGAAGAGCTGGCACAGGCAAACGGCCAGAAGAAGCTGCGCATCATCAAGAGACTGGAGGTCGTTGAGGCCTTCCGTAAGTCCGGCAACCGTCCGGAGTGGATGATCCTGGAGGCACTGCCGGTCATCCCGGCTGACCTTCGTCCGCTGATCCAGCTGGATGGTGGTCGCTTTGCCACCTCCGACCTGAACGAGCTCTACCGCCGCGTGATCGCCCGTAACATGCGTCTGAAGAAGATGATCGAGCTGAACGCGCCGGAGATCATTATCCGCAACGAGAAGCGCATGCTGCAGGAATTTGTAGACGCGCTGATCGATAACGGCCGCCGTGGCAAGCCGGTTACCGGTGCTTCCAACCGCCCGCTGAAGTCTCTTTCCGAGATGCTGCGCGGTAAGCAGGGCCGCTTCCGTCAGAACCTGCTCGGTAAGCGTGTTGACTATTCCGGCCGTTCGGTTATCGTCGTAGGTCCTGATCTGAAGATCTACCAGTGCGGTCTGCCGAAGGAAATGGCACTCGAGCTCTTCAAGCCCTTCGTGATGAAGCGCTTGATCGAGACCGGCAAGGCCACCAGCATCAAGGATGCGAAGAAGAAGGTAGAAAAGGTATTCCCGGATGTATGGGACGCACTCGAATACGTCATTCGCGAGCATCCCGTGCTGCTGAACCGTGCACCGACGCTGCACCGTCTGTCCATTCAGGCGTTCGAGCCTGTATTGGTCGAGGGCCGTGCCATCCGTCTGCACCCGCTCGTATGCTCCGCGTTCAACGCCGACTTCGACGGTGACCAGATGCCTGTTCACCTCCCCCTGTCGCCCGAGGCACAGGCTGAGGCGCGCTTCCTGATGCTCTCCTGTAACAACCTGCTCAAGCCGCAGAACGGCCACGCCGTTACCGTTCCTTCCCAGGATATGGTGCTTGGCTCCTACTATCTGACGCTTGATAAGGCAGGCGAGAAGGGCGAGGGACGCTACTTCCGTGATTTTGACGAGGCCATGATGGCTTATGAAAATCACCAGCTGGAGATGCACGCTGCCATCCACGTCCGTGTGGAAAAGGAGATCGACGGGGTTAAGCATTCCAAGGTCATCAACACCACCCTCGGCCGCTTGATCTTCAATAGCAAGATCCCGCAGTCGCTCGGTTACGTTGACCGTACCGATCCGGATAAGCTGCTCGATCTGGAGATCGATTTCGTATGTACCAGCAAAAAGCTGAAGGATATCGTTGACCGTTGCATCCGTTGCCACGGCTTCCCCACGGCTGCTGCCGTGCTGGATGATATCAAGGCAATGGGCTATAAGTATTCTACCCGAAGCGGTATTTCCATTTCGGTGTACGATATGACCATCCCGCCCGAGAAGGCTTCTATCCTCCGTGCCGCCGAGGAATCGGTGCTGGAGGTCAACCGCCTCTATCAGGAGGAGGGTGTTCTCTCGGATGAGGAGCGCTACAAGCAGGTCATCAGCATTTGGGAAAAGGCGACCGAGGACGTGACCGAGAAGCTGCTTGCCGGCTTTGACCGTTACAACGCCATCAACATGATCGCAACCTCCGGTGCCCGTGGTTCTACCAAGCAGATGCGTCAGCTGGCCGGCATGCGCGGTCTGATGTTCGCTACCTCCGGTAAGACCATCGAGATCCCGATCAAGTCGAACTTCCGTGAGGGTCTGACCATGCTGGAGTACTTTACCGGTGCAAAGGGCTCCCGTAAGTCCCTGTCGGATACCGCACTCCGTACCGCAGACTCCGGTTACCTGACCCGCCGTCTCGTTGACGTTTCGCAGGACGTGATCGTCAGAGAAGAGAACTGCGGTGTCAAGAACGGTATCGTTGTCAGCGAGATCCGCAACAGTGACGGCAACGTGCTGGAATCCTTCAAGGAGCGTCTGGTCGGCAGATTTACCATTGAGGCCGCTGTGAATCCCACAACGGGCGAGGTGGTCGTTCCCGCCGATACCATGATCACCGAGGAGACGGCAGATGCCATCATCAAGGCCGGCATTGAGCAGCTTGAGGTGCGTTCGATCCTTCGTTGCCTTGCCAAGCGCGGTGTCTGTGCACACTGCTACGGTTCAGACCTTGCCTCCGGCAAGAAGGTCAGCATCGGTGAGGCTGTCGGCGTTATCGCCGCACAGGCGATCGGTGAGCCCGGTACCCAGCTGACGATGCGTACCTTCCATACCGGTGGTGTCGCAGGCTCGGATATTACCCAGGGTCTTCCCCGAATTGAGGAGCTGTTTGAGGCTCGCCGCCCGAAGAAGACGGCCATCGTTGCCGAGCTGGACGGTACTGTCAGCATCCACACCGAGAAGAAGCTCAGCCGCGTAACGGTTACGCCGGTCTCGAGCGATCTCTCTCCCGTTGTTTACGATATCCCGTTCGGCATGCGCCTCGTTGTTGAGGATGGCGACAGCGTCATCTGCGGCCAGGCTCTGACCGAGGGTTATCTCAGCCCGCAGGACGTTCTGCGTCTGAACGGCCTGGATGCCGCATATGACTATATCCTCCGCGAGGTACAGAAGGTGTACCGCGGTGAGGACGTTGAGACCAACGATAAGCACATTGAGGTCATTGCCCGTCAGATGACGCGCAAGGTCAAGGTAGAGGACGCTGGTGACACCAGCCTGCTCTCCGGCTCGGTTGTGGATATTCTCGAGCTGCGTGCCGAGAATGAGGCCATTGAGGCCCGCATTGCCGCCGGCGAGGATATGCTCCGCCCGGCGACCACCTCTCCCGTGCTGCTTGGTATCACCAAGGCCTCGCTGCTTACCGAGTCCTTCTTGTCCGCTGCTTCCTTCCAGGAGACCACCAAGGTGCTTACCGAGGCTGCGATTCGTGGCAAGACCGACCATCTGCTCGGCCTGAAGGAGAATGTCATCATTGGTAAGCTCATTCCTGCCGGTACCGGCCTGGAGTGCTACCGTGAGGTCGAGGTAGAGGACCAGCAGGGCCCGACGGAAGAGGAGCCCTTGGACGAGATGGTAGAAGAGGTAGTTGCCCCCGTTGAGGAGGAGGCTGCCGAGACCGTTGAGGCCGAGGAAGCCGTTGAGGCTGTTGAAGCCGAGGCATAATATTTCAAAAGCAAAAGCGCTGCACAGTGTGCAGCGCTTTTCGTATTTTTTGAAAAACAAAAATAGAAAAGAATTTTTTTCAAAATACTTGACAATACTGTAACGAAGTGATATAATTAGTTGTACGCCTATGGGGTGAACTATGCCCATTCGTGCTTTTCCGTATATCACAGCGCCATTCTGGAGGGTGCTGCGCATATAAAATATTATGTGAAGAAGGAGGAGAAACATGCCAACTTTTAACCAGCTCGTAAAGAACGGCCGCTCTAAGTCGACTTACAAGTCCAAGACCCCGGTTCTGCAAAGAGGCTTCAACACTCTGACGAACCGTCCTACGGACCAAAGCTCGCCGC